>DASTWY010000048.1:0-53241 GCA_035765735.1 Baekduia sp.
CCCCTCGGCCAACTGCACCAACACCGCCGCCCGCTCCGCCGCCGACAACGGCCTGTGCTTACGCATCGGACCCGCCACACCATCTCCTCTTGATCATCAACAACCATCATCCGTTGCAATGACCAATTGAGACCACCCCCGCCTGCCGGGGTCCAGGCCACACGGGTTCGCCGAGGAGGGCGGCGAGCTCTGCGGCCACGCGCCGCGGCGCGTGCTCGACCTCCGCGGCCGGGAAGCGGACGACGCGGAACCCGGCGGCGACGAGCCGGCGGTCGCGCGCACGATCCCGAGAGAAGGCCCGGCGGCCGCGGTGCGTGCTCCAGCCATCGACCTCGACCACGAGGCGCTGGTCCGGCCAGCGGAAGTCCAGCTCGCGCCCCTCGGAGAACCGGTTGACCTGCGGGCGCGGCAGCCGGTGGTCGAGGCAGAGCTGGACCATCGCCGCCTCGGTGTCGCTGCGGGTCATCGTCAGCCCGTGGGTGCGCGCATCGTCGAGCAGGTCGATCAGCGCGCGCCGCCCAGCGCGCCTCGGGTGCGCCGCGAGGACCGCTGCAACGGCACGCAGGTCGAAGAGCTCGAGGCGGTCGGCCTCCTCGACGGTCCGGCGAAGCTGATGGGCGGGGACGACACCGGCGAGATCCAGCAGCGTCCGGGCGACCGTCGTGATCGGCAGGCCATCCGCGATGGTCACCTCGTCATCGGCGAGTCGATCGCGGTGGATCGTGATGGCCCGGTCGGGTCGCCGGCGCGTCGTCGTGCGCACGGTGACGTCCCAGGTGGCGGCACCATCGGGCCTCAGCGCCCAGGCGCCAGCGGCGCTGCGATGGCTGAGCACCGCGCTCGGACCGCAGGCCAGCACCGCGGCGCGCCGTGCCCCGGCGGTCGAGAGCTCCGGCCGGCCGATGGCGTAGACGCCGCGATAGCGGCGGAAGAGGCGCTCGCCGGCGAGCGCGCGCTCGATGGCGCTGGACGTGACGCCGGCGGCCAACAGCTCGCGCCGAGACACGACCCCGTGCAGACCCATGTCGGTGAGACCCCGCATATCGGGGTCGAGGCGACAAGGGTTGCCGGTTCGCCCCCGAACGGGGCGGGCGGCTACTTCTTGGAGGCGCGGCGGGCGTCGCCGATGGCCTGCGACACGTTGCGCTGGTCGACGTAGCCGGTCAGCGCGATCGCCTGGCGGTTCTTGTCGATCACCAGGATCGTGGGCGAGGTCAGGACGTCGACGCCGCTGGTGATGGCCTGGTAGTCGCCGACCTTGCCGATCGGCGCCGAGGCGACGGCGACGCGGTGGTCGCCGCGGGTGGCGCGGCGCACGGCCACGCCGGCGGCGTGGTCGTCGGCGCCCTTGCCGCGGAAGAGGAGCACGACCGTCTTGCCGTGGCCGAGCTTGGCGAGCAGCTTCGTGGACGGATCGGTCGCCGGCCCGGCCGGCTTGGCGGCCGCAGGCTTCGCGGCCTTGCCCGGCGCGTTGGCGGCCTTCGCCGGGGCGGCGGCCGACGTGGCGTCGGCGCTCGGCGCCGCGGCGTCGCCGGTGGCGGACTCCACGGCCGCGTTGGCGGCGTCCGACGCGGCGGACGCGCCGTTGGCCTTGTCGACGGCCGTGCTCAGGCCGGCGGTGCCGGGCGCGACCGGCGCGGTCGAGCCGCTGTCGCTCTTGGGGCGCAGCACGGTGAACCACATGCCCGCGAGGAGCACGACGGCCACGAGCGCGATCTGGAACGGACGGCTGACCTGGTCCACGCCACGGTTGTCGGCCGGGCAGGGGGCAAGGTTGAGCCGTCGTGGTCGGCGTCTGGACGCCGTCAGACGGCGATGTCCGCCGGCGCGGTGCGCGCGACCTCGACCCGGTTGCGTCCGGCGGCCTTGGCGACGTACAGCGCGCGGTCGGAGGCGCGCAGCAGCGCCTCGGCGGCCAGCCCGTGGTCCGGGCGCACGGCGACGCCGATGCTCGCGGTGATCGAGCGGTCGAGTCCCGCCACGTGCTCGCGCTGCAGCGTCGTGCGCAGGTTGTCGGCCAGCGTCCGCGCGCCGTCGAGGTCGGTGGCCGGGGCGATCACCACGAACTCCTCGCCGCCGAGCCGCCCGACGAGGTCGCTGCCGCGCACGGACGCCGTCAGCGCCGCGGCCACCTGGGCCAGGACGGTGTCGCCCATGTCGTGCCCGAACCGGTCGTTGATGTCCTTGAAGTGGTCGAGGTCGATCGACATCACCGTCAGCGGCTCGCCGGTGCGGTTGGCGTGGGCGCCGAGCTGGCGCAGCCGGTCTCCGATCGCGCGGCGGTTGGCCAGCCCGGTGAGGGCGTCGGTCTCGGCGCGGCGCTCGGCGAGCGCCAGGTTGCGGAGGTTGGCCAGCACCGGCGCGGCCTGCGCGACCGACTCGGTCAGCCGCCGCTCGTCGTCGTCGGAGAGCGGCACCGGCGTCTCGACGAGCACCGAGCCGATGACCTGGCCGCCGACCAGCAGCGGCTCGCACCGCGTGTGGCCCGCCGTGGTCGCGTGGTCGGAGGTGTTGCGCTGCAGCACCGTGGCGTGCGCCCCGGCGATCGTGGCGTCGAGGTGGCGCTTGAGGACGTCGTGGGCCTCCGGCTCGGACCGGACGACCTGCAGGACGTCGGCGAACTCGCGCTGCGAGGCGCGGTAGGCCAGCTCGAGCCGGTCGGCTCGCCGCCGCCGTGCCGCCTCGCCGCGCAGGAGCAGCGCGCCGGCCGCGCCGAGCAGGCCGGCGAGCACGACGATCAGCACCGTCGCACGGGCGCCCGCGGCGTGCAGCTCGGCGTCACGCCGCTGGCGCAGGCGGCGCTGCAGCCGCGCGTTGACCGCCCGCAGGTCGTCCATCAGCCGCTTGCGGGACAGCGCGCGCCGGAGGCTGGGCCGGAACCCCGGGATCGCGCGGCGGCGCGCGATCGACGCGCGGGCCTTGGCGTTCCAGCTGCGCTCCAGCGCCACGTGCCGGCCGAGGAGGCGCAGCGTCGCAGGGTCGCCGTCGGCCTCGCCCCGGATGTCGCCTCCGGCGTCCGCCGCGGCGGCGAGGCCGCGACGGTACGGCTCGAGGAAGTCCTCCTGCCCGGTGAGCAGGAAGCCGCGGACCGCGGTCTCCTGGTCGAGCAGCGCGGTGAGCAGCCGCGCCGCGGCGTCGGTGCGCTCGGCGGCGCGCGTCGCGACCGACCGTTGCGCGTCGACGGCGCGGTGCATGCCGACCGCGACGGCGATCATCGCCAGCGGCACGAGGATGAGGGACAGGCGGATCCGGGACATGGGGAGGGAGGCGGCGCGCGGAGGGACGATCGCGCCGCGCTCGGTGATCGGCTGGCTCGGTCGCAGCTGTCGGGGCACGGTCCTCGCGCCTACACTCGGCCGTCGTGCCCGACGAGCGCTTCGAGGAGCACCTGCGCCATCCGATCGGCCGCGGCCACCGGCCCGCGGGCGGCCATGCGGGCGCCGCCGGCGGCGCCGCCTGCGGCGATCTCGTGACCGTCACGGTGGCCGTCGACGGCGACCGGGTCGCCGACGCCGGCTTCGAGGCCTCGGGCTGCGGCGCGGCGCAGGCCGCCGGCAGCGCGGCGGTCGACCTGGTCCGCGGCGTGCCGGTGCTGGACGCCGCGCGCGTGGGCACCGCGGCGATCGCCGAGGCGCTCGGCGGGCTCAGCGTCGGCAAGCTGCACGCCGCCGACCTCGCCGCCGACGCCCTGCACCGCGCTCTCGGAGCGGCGGTCGCCGCCGACGCCGGGGCGCCGGCCGGCCGGGACGAGGGCCGCACGCTGGTCGCGATGTCCGGCGGCGTCGACAGCGCCGTCGCCGCGCTGCTGCTGCACGCCGGCGGCGCCGACGTGGCCGCGGTCACCCTGGAGCTGTGGCGCGATCCCGAGAACGACGCGGAGGGATCGTGCTGCTCGGCCAGCGCCGTCCGGGCCGCGCGCGCGGTCGCGCACCGGCTCGGGCTCCCGCACTTCACGCTCGACCTGCGCGACGCGTTCCGCGCAGGCGTCGTCGAGCCGTGGCTGGCCGAGCACGCCGAGGGCCTGACCCCGAACCCGTGCGTGCGCTGCAACGGCCACGTCCGGCTCGACGCGATGCTGGACTTCGCCGACCGCCTCGGCGCCGCGACGCTGGCCACCGGCCACTACGCCCGCCGCACGCCCGGCGGCCTGCTGCGGGCGGCCGCCGACCCGGCCAAGGACCAGACCTACATGCTGGCGGCCCTCTCGCGCGCCACGCTGGAGCGGCTGCGCTTCCCGCTCGGCGAGCTGACCAAGCCTGAGGTCCGCGCGCTCGCGCGCGAGCACGGCCTGTCGGTGGCGGCCAAGCCCGACTCCCAGGACCTGTGCTTCCTCGCGGGCACCGGGCGGCAGCGGTTCCTGGCCCGCCACGGCGGTCTGGCCGAGCGTCCCGGCGACGTGGTCGATCCCGACGGGCGGGTCCTCGGCCGCCACGCCGGGCACTTCCACTACACCGTCGGCCAGCGCCGCGGCCTCGGCGTCCACGCGCCCGAGCCGCTCTACGTGCTGCGCACCGACGCCCGGGCCAACACGGTGACGGTCGGCCCGCGCGAGGCGCTCGACGTCGACCGCGTGGTCCTGCGCGGCGTGCGGCTGCACCGCCCGGCCGCCGAGGTCGACGCCGTCAAGCTGCGCTACCGGGCGGCGGCCGTCCCGTGCCGGATGGAGGGCGACGAGGTCCTGCTCGAGCAGGCCTTCAGCGCGCCCGCGCCGGGGCAGACGGCGGTGCTGCTCGCCGGGGACGTCGTCGTCGGATGTGCGACGATCGCGGGGTGACGTCCGACGAGATCCGCGAGACCTACCTGTCGTTCTTCGAGCGGCGCGGCCACCGGCGCCTGCCGAGCGCCTCGCTGGTCCCGGCCTCGTACGACCCGTCGGTGCTGCTGACCACGGCGGGCATGCACCCGCTCAAGCCGTACTTCCAGGGCCTGGAGACGCCGCCGGCGCCGCGGCTCACCAGCTGCCAGAAGTGCTTCCGGACGCCCGACATCGACAACGTCGGCCTCACCACGCGGCACCTCACGTTCTTCGAGATGCTCGGCAACTTCTCGATGGGCGACTACTTCAAGCAGGGCGCCATCGAGTTCGCCTGGGAGCTGTCCCTGGAGGGCTGGGGCTTCAAGCCGGAGCAGATCTGGGTCACCGTCTTCGAGGGCGACGACGAGCTCGGCCTCGGCCCCGACGAGGAGGCGATCTCGGCGTGGGAGGCGATCGGCGTCCCGCGTGAGCGCATCGTCCTGTGCCCCCGCTCGGAGAACTTCTGGCAGGCCGGCCCGACCGGCCCGTGCGGGCCCTGCTCGGAGCTGTACTTCGACCGCGGCCTGAGCTGGGGCGCCGAGGACGACCTGCCCGGCGGCGAGAACGAGCGCTTCCTCGAGTACTGGAACCTGGTCTTCATGCAGTACAACCAGGATCCGGTCAACACGCTCACGCCGCTGCCCAAGCAGAACATCGACACCGGCCTCGGCCTCAACCGCATGGGGTTGATCCAGCAGGGCGTCGACAGCGTCTTCGACACCGACCAGTTCGTCCCGCTCATGGAGCTCGGGCGGTCGCTGGCCGGGGTGGGAGGGGATGAAATCGACGAGCGGGGCCTGCGCATCCTGGCCGACCACACGCGCGGGATGACGTTCCTGATCGCCGACGGCGTCGTGCCCTCCAACGAGGACCGCGGCTACGTGCTGCGCCGGCTGATGCGCCGTGCGATCCAGCAGGGCCATCGCATGGGCTTCGAGGGCGAGTTCCTTCCCAAGTACGTCGACGTGGTGCTCGAGACGATGGGCGCCGCCTACCCGGAGCTCGGTCGCGAGCGCGACACGATCCAGCGCTGGGTCAGCGCCGAGGAGCAGGGCTTCGGCCGCACGCTGGAGACGGGGCTGTCGATGCTCGACGACCTGCTCGCCGGGGGTGAGGTCAGCGGCGAGGACGCCTTCAAGCTCCACGACACCTACGGCTTCCCGATCGACCTCACGCGCGAGATCGCCGAGGAGCGCGGCGTGCCCGTCGACCTCGCCGACTTCGACGCGCGCATGGAGGCGCAGCGCCTGCGCTCCAACGCCGGCGCGGCCGCCCAGGAGCGCGTCGGCGCGCGCCAGGAGATCGTCCGCCAGCTGGCCGAGGAGCCGACCGCGTTCACCGGCTACGAGCACCTCGAGGAGCGCACGACGGTCGCCGGCGTGCTCGAGCAGGGTGGGCGCACCTTCGTCAAGCTCGCGACCTCGCCCTTCTACGCCCAGGGCGGCGGCCAGGTGTCCGACACCGGCGTCATCGAGTGCGAGGACGGCGACTGCCGCGTCGCGGTCGCCGAGGTGCTGCGCTCCGGCGACGACCAGGCGATCGCCGTCGAGGTGCTCGACGGCTCTCTGAAGCCCGGCGAGCACGTGGTCGCGCGCGTCGACCGCGCCGCCCGGCACGCCACGCAGGCCAACCACACCGCCACCCACCTGCTGCATGCCGCGCTGCGCGAGCGGCTGGGCACGCACGTTCGCCAGGCCGGCTCGTACGTGGGCCCCGACAAGCTGCGCTTCGACTTCACCCACGGCCAGCGGCTGTCGCCCGAGGAGCTGCGCGACGTCGAGGACCGCGTCAACGCCTGGGTGCTGCGCAACGACCCCGTGCGGCCGATCACCACGACGCTCGATGAGGCCCGCGCGCTCGGCGCGATGGCGCTCTTCGGCGAGAAGTACGGCGACGTCGTCCGGATGGTGCAGATCGGCGACGGCCACTACTCCCGCGAGCTGTGCGGCGGCACCCACGTCCGCGGCACCGCCGAGATCGGGCTGTTCCGGATCGTCAGCGAGGGCTCCAGCGCCTCGAACGTGCGCCGCATCGAGGCGGTCACCGGGCCGGAGGCCGTCCGCCTGCTGCGCTCGCACGACGCGCTGATCCGCGAGGCCGCCGCCGAGCTGCGGACGTCGCCCGAGCAGCTGCCGAAGAAGGTCGCCGACCTCCAGCAGGAGCTGCGCCAGAAGGCCAAGGCGGGGGAGGCCAACGGCAAGGTCGACGTCGGCGCGCTGGCGCGCGAGGCGACGGACGTCGACGGCGTGCGCGTGCTCACCGCCGCGGTCCCCGGCGCCGACGCCAAGGCGCTGCTCGACGCGGCCGACCATCTCAAGAACGCCCTCGGCGACGCCGCGATCGTCCTCGGCGCACCGGCCGAGGGGAAGGTGGCCCTGATCGCCTCGGTCGCTCCCGCGCTCGTGAAGCGCGGCGTGAAGGCCGGCGAGATCGTCCGGATCGCCGCGAAGGTCGTCGGCGGCGGAGGCGGCGGCCGCGACACGATGGCCCAGGCCGGCGGCAAGGACCCGTCCAAGCTCGACGACGCGCTGGCCGCCGCGCGCCGCGCGATCGAGGAGACGCTCGCCGGCTGAGCAAGCCGTTGCGAGCCGCGATCCCCTAGCCTCGTGCGCGTGCTGGCGCTGGACTACGGCTCCGCGCGGTGCGGCTGCGCCCTGAGCGACCCCACCGGAACGCTCGCGACGCCCATCGACCACATCGAGCGGCCAGGCACCCGCAAGGGCCTGGCGCGCGTCGCCGACCTCGTGCGCGAGCGCGAGGTCCAGCAGGTCGTCGTCGGCCTGCCGCTCGGGCTGTCGGGAGCCGACACCGACCAGACGCGCGAGACGCGCGAGTGGGCCGCGAAGCTCGCCGAGCGCGTGCGGCCCGTGCCGGTCGAGCTCTACGACGAGCGCTTCACGACGGCGATCGCGTCGCGGTCGGGCGACACGCGGACCAGCGAGGACTCGCGGGCCGCGGCGGTGCTGCTCGAGGACTGGCTGGCCCGGCACGGGGGAGCGCGCGGATGACGCCGCGCTTCGGCGGCGGCCGCCGCGAGGACGACGCTCGGCGGGAGCGGACCGCCGCGGATCGCGAGGCCGCGCGCCTGGAGCGTGAGCGGCGGCGCGCCGCCCGCGAGGGCCGGCCGCTCCCGGAGGCGCCGGCCGAGCCGCCCGAGCCCGCGGCCGAGGCGCCGCTCGATCCGGAGCCGCCGGTGCCCGCGGAGCCGCCGGTGCCCGTGGAGCCGCCCCCGCCCGTGGAGCCGTCCGTGCCCACACCGGATCCGGCGACGCCCGAGTTCGACGAGCCGCCGGCCCCGGTCGAGGAGCCCGTCGCCTGGCAGCCGGTTGAGGAGCCTGAGCCGGTGGCCTACGAGCCTGACCCGGTGGCCTACGCGCCTGAGCCGGTGGCCTACGCGCCTGAGCCGGTGGCCGACGAGCCCGAGCCCGAGCCGGTCACCGCCCGCCAGCCCGTCACCGTGCCGCCGTCCCCGGGCGAGGAGGCGCCGGCGGGCGTCCGCCGCCGCCGCGCGCCGTCGGTGCGCGACCTTCCAGAGGTCGCGGCGCCCCAGCCGGCGCAGCGTCCCCGGCAGCGCGGGCTGCCGCGCCAGCGCCGTGGCACGCGCCGCGTCCTGCCGCTCCTGCTGCTCGTGGTCCTCGTCGCCATCGGCTACGGCGTCTACCGCTACGCCCAGCCCTTCCACGGCGAGGGCAGCGGCACCGTGCGCGTCACGATCCCCAGCGGCGCCTCCGCCGGGGACGTCGCCGACCTGCTCGCCGAGCGCGGCGTCGTCGACTCGGCGACGCTCTTCAACCTGCACGCGCGGCTCTCGGGCAAGCGCGGGGACATCAAGGCGGGGGCGTTCACGCTCAGGCACGACATGTCCTACGCCGACGCGCTGGACGCCATCACGCGCAACCCCGCGGCCGCGCCGACGCTGCACGTGACGATCCCGGAGGGCCTCTCGATCCGGGAGGCGGCGCCGATCGTCAAGCAGGCCGGCCTGCGCGGCAGCTACGTCGCCGCGGCGTCCCGGAGCCCGCGCTCGGTCAAGGCGCTGAAGGGCCTCAACGTCCCGAAGGGCACCAAGACGCTGGAGGGCTTCCTGTTCCCGGCCAGCTACGAGCTCGAGCGGCACGCCACGGCCCGCCAGCTCGTCGCCGAGCAGGTCGCCCAGTTCCGCAAGGAGCTGGCGTCGGTCGACCTCAAGGCGGCCAAGCGCAAGAACCTGACGTCATACGACGTGCTGATCATCGCCTCGATGATCGAGCGCGAGGCGCAGGTGCCCAAGGACCGGCGGCTGATCTCCGCGGTCATCTACAACCGGCTCAAGCAGGGGATGCCGCTCGGCATCGACGCGACGCTGCGCTACCACCTGCACAACTGGTCGCGGCCGCTGCGCCAGTCCGAGCTTGAGTCCGACTCGCCGTTCAACACGCGCACGCGCCAGGGCCTGCCGCCGACGCCGATCGGGAGCCCCGGCTTCGCGTCGCTGCAGGCGGCGGCCGACCCGGCGAACGTCGACTACCTCTTCTACGTGGTCAAGCCGTGCGGCAACGGCGCGCACGCCTTCTCGTCGACCGACGCGCAGTTCGAGCAGGACGTCGCCGCCTACAACCGCAAGCGCGACGAGCTCGGCGGCAAGGACCCGTCGCACTGTTGACGGCCGGGCGCGCGGGGGCGGACGAGCCGGTGGCGATGAAGCGCCTGGGCGTCCTGGGCTGGCCGGTCGCCCACAGCCGCTCGCCCGCCATGCAGAACGCCGCCCTGGCGGCCCTCGGGCTGCGCGACTGGCACTACCAGCGGCTGCCCGTGCCGCCCGAGGTCCTGGAGGAGACGGTCCGCGCCCTGCCGGCGACCGGCTTCGTCGGCGCGAACGTGACGATCCCGCACAAGGAGGCGGCGCTCGCGCTGGCCGACCACTCGACCGCCGCCGCGCGGGCGATCGGGGCGGCCAACACGCTCACGTTCGCCGATGGCGCCATCCATGCCGCCAACACCGACGCGCCCGGGCTGCTGGCGGCCCTGCCTGAGCCGCCGGCCGGCCGCACCGCGCTCGTCCTCGGCGCGGGCGGCAGCGCCCGCGCGGCCGCCTATGCGCTGCGGGAGGCGGGCGCCGCACGGGTGGCCGTCTGGAACCGCAGCCCCGAGCGCGCCCGCCGGCTGGCCGACGAGCTGGAGGTGGAGGCCGTGGAGCAGCCGGTGCCCGCGGACCTGCTCGTGAACTGCACGAGTGTCGGCCTGGACGACGGGACGTTCAAGGACCTGCCCCTGGATGCCGATTCGCTGGGCACATACGCGACCGTGGCGGACCTGGTGTACCGGGCCGGCGGCACCGGGCTCGTGGCGGAGGCGCAACGCCGCGGCTGCTCGGTGGTCGACGGGCTGGAGATCCTCGTCCGCCAGGGAGCCCTGAGCCTCGCCGCGTGGACCGGCCTCGAGCCGCCGGTCGACGTGATGCGGGACAGCGCCCGCGGATTCGATCCCCGACGAACATGACCCCGGAACCTGCGTCCCACCTCGCCGCCGTGCCGCCCCTGGATGGGGTGCAGGCCGGCGAGCCGTCGGTGACGCCGGAGCCCTCGTCGGAGCATCCGCCGGACTGGAACGGGGTCACCCCGCCACGCCGCACCGGCGGCGCCGCCCGCTTCCTCACCGACGTCATCGTCGAGTTGGGCTTCGTCGACCGCCCGCGCGTCGAGCAGGCCGTCGAGGCCGCGCGCGCGACCGGCACCACGCCGGAGCAGGTGCTGCTCGACGGCGGCGCGCTGAGCCTCGACAACCTCGCGCGCGCCGTCGCCGAGCGCCACGGCCTCGAGCACCTCGACCTCAGCGTCTTCCAGGTCGACATGGCGGCGGCCAACCTGATCGCCCCCGCGGCGGCCAAGCGCTACGAGGCCGTCCCGGTGCAGTTCCTCGGCGAGCGTGGGCTGCTCGTCGCGATGGCCGATCCGGCGAACGTCCTCGCCGTCGACGACATCGCGCTGATGACCGGCTACGACATCCGCGTCGCCGTCGCCAGCCGCGAGGACCTGCAGACGCTGATCTCGCGCCAGAGCCGGCTCGACCACATGGCGGCTCACGCCGAGATCGAGGCCGAGACCGACGACGGCATCGGCGAGATCGTCGACCTGCGCGAGTCGGCCGACGACGCGCCGGTCATCAAGCTCGTCAACCAGATCGTCGCCCAGGCCGCCGAGCAGGGCTCGTCGGACATCCACTTCGAGCCCGAGGACGGCTCGATGCGCGTGCGCTTCCGCATCGACGGCGTGCTCGTCGAGACGATGACCGTGCCGCGGCGGATGGTCAACGGCGTCGTCTCGCGCCTGAAGATCATGAGCGACCTCGACATCGCCGAGCGTCGCCTGCCCCAGGACGGTCGCGTCGGCATCAACCTCGACGGCCGCCACATCGACCTTCGCGTCGTGACGCTGCCCTCGGTGCACGGCGAGAACATCGTCATCCGCATCCTCGACAAGAGCAATGTCGTCTTCGACTTCGAGAAGCTCGGCATGGGGGACGCCGAGGCCGCGCGGTTCACCAAGGCGTTCCACCAGGCCTACGGCGCGGTGCTCGTGACCGGCCCGACCGGCTCGGGCAAGTCGACGTCGCTGTACGCGGCGGTCGGCGAGCTCAACACGCCCGAGAAGAACATCATCACGATCGAGGACCCGGTCGAGTACCAGCTCGAGGGCATCACGCAGGTGCAGGTCAACAAGAAGGCCGGCCTGACGTTCGCCAACGGCCTGCGGGCGATGATGCGCGCCGACCCCGACATCATCATGGTCGGCGAGATCCGCGACCGCGAGACGGCGCAGATCGCCGTCGAGGCAGCGCTCACCGGCCACCTCGTGCTCTCCACGCTGCACACCAACGACGCGCCGACGTCGGTCACCCGCCTGGTCGAGATGGGGATCGAGCCGTTCCTCGTCGCGTCGGCGGTCGACTGCGTCGTCGCCCAGCGGCTGGCGCGGACGCTCTGCAAGCACTGCAAGGAGCGGACGATCCTGCCCGCGCAGGTGCTGCAGGACCACGGCTTCCGGTCGCACGTCGACGTGGAGGCCTACGAGCCGAAGGGCTGCTCGCGCTGCGGCGGCTCGGGTTACAAGGGCCGGATCGGCCTCTACGAGGTCATGACCGTGACCGACGAGATCCGGCGCCTGGCGATCGAGCGCGCGCCGGCCGACCGCATCGCCGAGGTGGCGATGCGCGACGGCATGCGCCGCCTGCGCGACGACGGCTTCGAGAAGGTCAAGCAGGGCCGCACGTCGATCGCCGAGATCGCCCGAGTGACGGGCACCAACTAGCGCCCTCGGCACACTGTCCAGAGGGCACTGGACGGCTCAAGATCAGGGCCTCCGAAGCCGACCATCGTGGCGATGCAGATCGACTTCGCCAACCTCCTCACCGACGTCCTCGAGCGTCGGGCCTCCGACCTGCACGTCACGGCGGGGTCGCAGCCCAAGATCCGCGTTCGCGGGCGCCTGACGTCGCTCGAGGACTACCCGAAGCTCACGCCCACCGACACGCGCGAGATCATCTACGGGATCCTCACCAACGATCAGCGCCAGCGCCTCGAGAACGAGTGGCAGATCGACTTCGCCTACGCGGTGCCGGGCGTCGCCCGCTTCCGCGTCAACGCCTACTTCCAGCGCTCGGCGCTGGGCGCCGCCTTCCGCCTGATCCCGTCGACGATCGTCCCGATCGACGACCTGGGCCTGCCGCCGGTCGTCCACGAGTTCTGCAAGAAGCCGCGCGGCCTGGTGCTCGTGACCGGCCCGACCGGCTCGGGCAAGTCGACCTCGCTGGCCTCGATGATCGACGAGATCAACGAGAGCCGCGAGGAGCACATCCTCACGATCGAGGACCCGATCGAGTTCCTGCACAGCCACAAGAAGTGCATGGTCAACCAGCGCGAGCTGGGCAGCGACGCCACGGGCTTCGGCCCGGCCCTGAAGGCCGCGCTGCGCCAGGACCCCGACGTGATCCTCGTCGGCGAGATGCGCGACCTCGAGACGATCGGCACCGCGCTGACCGCCGCCGAGACCGGCCACCTCGTGTTCGGCACGCTGCACACCCAGAGCGCGCCGCAGACGATCGACCGCATCATCGACGTCTTCCCGGCCTCGCAGCAGGACCAGGTCCGCGTCCAGCTGTCCGTCGCGCTGCAGGGCGTGATGACGCAGACGCTGATCCCGACCGCCGACGGGTCGGCGCGAGTCGTGGCCTGCGAGACGCTCGTGCCCACGCCGGCCGTCCGCAACCTCATCCGCGAGGGCAAGTCGCACCAGATCGTGTCCGCGATGCAGACGGGCGGCAACACGGGCATGCAGACCCTCGACAACGCGCTGGCCACGCTCGTGCGCCAGGGCAAGATCACGCAGCGGCAGGCCGAGCAGCGCTCGTCGACGCCCGAGGAGCTCAAGCGGCTCATGGGCGGCGGCATGGGCGGCGGCCTGATGGCCGCCTAGGAGCGCGCGCATGTCCACCTACGTCTTCAAGGCGATGGACCTCACGGGCGCGAAGGCGTCCGGCGAGGTCGAGGCCGAGAGCAAGCAGGTCGTCGCCGAGCAGCTCAAGCAGCGCGGGCTGATCGTTCTCGACATCGCCGACAAGCGCGGCTCCAAGGAGATCTCGCTCGGCTTCCTCAACCGGATCAAGCCGACCGACCTGACGATCATGACCCGCCAGCTGGCCACGATGGTCAGCAGCGGCATGACGATCCTGCGCGCGCTGTACGTCCTCGAGGCGCAGACCGAGAACAAGCTCCTGGCCGACACGATCAGCGCCGTGCGCAAGGACGTCGAGGCCGGCCTGCCGCTGTCCGACGCGCTGGAGCGCCACCCCAAGGTCTTCAACCAGCTGTTCGTCGCGATGACGCGGGCGGGTGAGACGGGCGGCGTGCTCGACTCGTCGCTGCAGCGCGTCGCCGACCAGCTGGAGTCCGCCGACTCGCTGCGCCGGCAGGTGCGCGCGGCGATGGCCTACCCGGCGGTCGTCATGGGCTTCGCGTTCATGGTGCTGATCGCGCTCGTCATGTTCCTCGTGCCGGTGTTCGTCGGGACGTTCAAGGAGTTCGGCGGCGACCTGCCCGCCATCACCAAGCTCACCGTCGGCCTGTCGAACGCCATGACCGGCTACTGGTGGGCGTTCATCCTGGGCGGCGCCGGGGTGGTCTACGGCTTCCGCAAGTGGAAGGCCACGCCCGCCGGCGTGCGGGCCTGGGACCGCTTCAAGCTCCGCATCCCGATGAAGATCGGCGACATCGTCCAGAAGATCGCGCTGGCCCGGTGGTCGCGGACGCTGTCGGCGCTGGTCAGCGCGGGCGTGCCGCTGCTGCAGGCACTGGAGATCACCGGCAAGACCGCCGGCAACTGGTGCGTCGAGACCGCGATGAACGACGTCATCGAGAGCGTCCGCCAGGGCGGCACCATCTCGGCGCCGCTCAAGGAGGCCTCGGTCTTCCCGGGCATGGTCAGCCACATGGTCGGCGTTGGCGAGGAGACCGGCGCGCTCGACACGATGCTGTCGAAGATCGCCGACTTCTACGAGGATCAGGTCAACGCCGCGGTCAAGCAGCTGGCCTCGATCCTCGAGCCGGTGATGATCGTGCTCGTCGGCGGGATGGTCGGCTTCATCGTGATCTCGATGTACATGCCGCTGTTCAAGGTGTACGACTCGATCAAGTAGGAGGAGGACGGCCGGGCACGTTGCCGAGGCCGACATCCGACGGGGTTTCGGGGGCGACGGCGACGATCTCGCCGGTGACGTCGCAGACCGCGGCCAGGGCGTTGCAGACCGTCCTGTGCTTGACGACGCTGCGCTCGAGCAGCTCGAATGCGGCGAGGCGACTCGTCGGTCGTCAAGGTGAGCTGGGTCGCTGTCGGTGCGCACCGGACGCTATGGGCTGGTCGCGCGCCGCCACATCCGTGGTGCGCCGCAGCGGGACTCGGAAGATCCGCTTGCGCGACCATCGCAACGACAAGTGTTGATGTGAGGACGCAGCGGCGCTAAGGTCAGAACGACAAAGGTCGATATGAGCCTCGTCGCCGCCAACCCTTCCGCTGGACCTGCCGCCGCCGCGTGCTGCGCGCCCTCGACCGGGCTCGACCCGGCGCTCGACGCCGCGCGCCTCGCCGAGCTGGCCAAGGCGCTGGCCGAGCCGCTGCGCGTCAACGTGCTCGACGTGCTCCGCCGCCACGGCGAGCCCCTGTGCCAGTGCGAGCTGCTGCCGCTGTTCGACGTTCCGCAGTCGACGCTCTCGCACCACGTCAAGAAGCTCGCAGACGCCGGCCTCGTGGTGGTCGAGCGCCGCCACAAGTGGGCCTTCTACTCCATCGACCCGGACGCGCTGAAGGAGCTGACCGCATGGCTGAGCTGACCCCGTCCTGCTGTTCGACAGAGGCCCAGGCGTCCTGCTGCGCCGCCGACGCCAAGGCATCGTGCTGCGATGCCGACGCGCACGCCGAGGGCAGCTGCGGCTGCTCGGAAGGCCAGCGCGGAGCGGACCTCCGCGAGACGGTGCGCGCGAAGTACGCGGCGGCCGCCCGTGCGGCGGACCGGTCCGGCGGCAGCGCCTGCTGCGGGGGATCCGGGGTCGCCGTGACCGACGCTAACGGCGTGCAGGTGTTCGGCGACGCCCTCTACGCCGGGGCGGAGACCGACGGCGCCACCGCCACGGCCGTGGCAGCGTCGCTGGGCTGCGGCGTCCCGACCGCCGTGGCCGACCTGCACCCCGGCGAGACGGTGCTCGACCTGGGCTCCGGCGCGGGCGCCGACGTGCTGATCTCGGCCAACCGCGTGGGCCCGACGGGCACGGCGTACGGCCTCGACATGACCGACGAGATGCTCGAGCTGGCGCGCAGGAACGCCGCGGACGCGGGCGCGGCCAACGTCGAGTTCCTCAAGGGCTACATCGAGGAGATCCCGCTGCCGGACGAGTCGGTCGACGTGATCATCTCCAACTGCGTCATCAACCTCGCCGGCGACAAGCGCCGGGTCTTCTCCGAGGCGGCGCGGGTGCTCAGGCCCGGGGGCCGCCTCGCGGTCTCCGACGTCGTCGCCGACCCGGGCATGGACGAGGAGACGCGGGCGGACATGGCGGCCTACACCGGCTGCATCGCCGGCGCGCTGACGCGGGCGGAGTTCGAGGACGGCCTCGCGGCTGCCGGCTTCGTCGACATCGAGATCCGCGAGACCCACCGCGTCCACGACCAGGCCGCCTCCGCGATCATCCGGGCCGTTCGCGGGGAACGGCGCTCCGCCGGCGGAACCTGAGGCGCATGCCGTCGGCGACGTCCACCGGCGAGGCGCCCGTCCTGGCGCGGCTCTCGACCCTCGACCGCTTCCTGCCGCTCTGGATCGCCCTGGCGATGGGCGCCGGGCTCGCCCTCGGCGCGCTGATCCCCGGCCTCGACGATGCGCTGGACCAGCTGCGCGTCGGCACCGTCTCGCTGCCGATCGCCCTCGGCCTGCTGCTGATGATGTATCCGGTGCTGGCGAAGGTCCGCTACGAGGAGCTCGGGCACCTGCGCGCCGAGAAGCGGATGATGGGCGCCTCGCTGGTCCTCAACTGGGTGGTCGGGCCGCTGCTCATGTTCGGGCTGGCGTGGCTCTTCCTATCGGGTCACCCGGAGTACCGCACCGGCCTGATCATCGTCGGCCTGGCGCGCTGCATCGCCATGGTGCTCATCTGGTCGGAGCTGGCCTGCGCCGACGACGAGGCCACCGCGCTGCTGGTCGCCATCAACAGCCTGTTCCAGATCGTGGCCTACAGCCTGCTCGGCTGGCTGTACCTCACCGGGCTGCCGAGCCTGCTCGGGCTCGACACCCAGGGCTTCGACGTGTCGCTGTGGGAGGTGGCGCGCACCGTGCTGATCTTCCTCGGGATCCCGCTGGCGGCCGGGTTCGTCACGCGGCGTGAGGGCATCCGGCGGCGCGGCCGGCAGTGGTACGAGCAGGAGTTCCTGCCTCGCATCGGACCGCTGGCGCTCTACGGGCTCCTGTTCACCATCGTGATGCTGTTCGCCATCCAGGGCGACGCCATCACCAGCCAGCCCGTGGACGTGGCGCTCATCGCCGTCCCGCTGCTCATCTACTTCCTCGTCATGTTCGGCACGTCGTTCGCCGTGGGCAAGGGGCTGGGCCTCGACTACCCCAAGACGGCGACGCTGGCCTTCACGGCCGCGTCGAACAACTTCGAGCTGGCCATCGCGGTGGCCGTCGGCGTGTTCGGCGCCACCTCCGGCGAGGCGCTGGCCGGGGTCGTGGGCCCGCTGATCGAGGTGCCGGTGCTGGTGGCGCTGGTCTACGTGGCGCTGTGGGCGGGACCGCGCGTGTTCGGGCCGGACGCCGTGCGGCGCAACCCGATCGGCGGTGTGCACGCCGCCGAGAACCCGAAGGCCGCGTGAGCCGCCCGGACCGCCTCGCATGAGCACCGTGCTGTTCGTCTGCAGGGCCAACGCCGGGCGGTCCCAGATGAGCGAAGCGCTGTTCGTCCAGGCCGCCGGCGGCCGCCACCGGGCGCTGTCGGCCGGCAGCGAGGCCGATCCGTCCGGGCGCGTCTATCCGACGGTCGTCGAGGCGATGCGCGAAGTGGGAGTCGATCTCTCCGAGCGCGTGCCGCAGCCGCTGACGCGCGAGCTCGCCGAGCAGGCCGACGTCGTCGTGACGATGGGCTGCGGCGACGCCTGCCCGTACATCCCCGGCAAGCGCTACCTCGACTGGGACCTCGCCGATCCCAAGGGCCGGCCGCTCGACGCGGTCCGCGAGGTCCGTGATGAGATCGCCCGCCGCGTCGGGCTGCTGCTGGAAGCCCTCGACCAGGACACGCCATGACCCGCATCGGCATCAACGGCTTCGGACGGATGGGACGGCTCGCGCTGCGCGCCGCCTGGGGCCGGCCCGACCTCGACGTCGTCCACGTCAACGAGCTGAAGGGCGACGCGGCCACCGCCGCGCACCTGCTCGTCTTCGACTCCGTGCACGGACGCTGGGACCGCGAGGCTCAGGGCGAGGGGGACACGCTGACGGTGGACGGCCAGCCGATGGCCTACACCCCCGAGGCCGCGCCCGGCGATGTCGCATGGGAGGAGCACGGCGTCGACGTGGTGCTGGAGTGCTCGGGCAGGTTCCGCACGATGGACTCCCTGTCGCCCTACTTCGAACGGGGCGTCAAGAAGGTGGTCGTGGCCGCCCCGGTCAAGGACGACCGGGCCCTGAACATCGTCATGGGCGTCAACGACCATCGCTACGACCCCGACGCCTTCGACGTCGTCACCGCCGCGTCGTGCACGACCAACTGCCTGGCGCCGGTGGTCAAGGTCATCCACGAGGGCCTGGGCATCGAGCATGGCTCGATCACCACGCTGCACGACCTCACCAACACGCAGGTCGTGGTCGACGCGCCGCACAAGGACCTGCGACGGGCTCGGGCGGCCGGCATGTCGCTGATCCCGACCACCACCGGGTCGGCCACCGCCATCGGGCTGATCTTCCCGGAGCTGCACGGCAAGCTCGACGGCCTCGCCGTCCGCCTGCCGCTGACCAACGCGTCGCTGACCGATGCGGTGTTCGAGGTGTCGCGGCCCACCACGGTGCAGGAGGTCAACGAGCTGCTGCGGACGGCCGCCGCCGGCCCGCTGGACGGCATCCTCGGCTACGAGACCCGGCCGCTGGTGTCGGTCGACTTCGTCGACGACCCGCGCTCGGGCATCGTCGACGCGCCGTCGACCATGGTCACCGGCGGCACCCAGGTCAAGGTGCTGGCCTGGTACGACAACGAGTGGGGCTACGCGAACCGCCTGGTCGAGCTGGCCGCCAAGGTCGGGGCCGGCCTGGGCGCACCAACGGAGGCGCCCCGGTGAGCGCCGCGGCACCCTTGGCGACCCGTGGCGGGGACCTGCGCAACTACGCGATCGTCACCGGCGCCTACTGGGCCGACACCATCGCCGACGGCGCCAGCCGCATGCTGGTGCTCTTCTACTTCTACGAGCGCGGCTACAGCCCGTTCAAGGTCGCCATGCTCTTCCTCTTCTATGAGGTCTTCGGCGTCCTGACCAACCTGTTCGGCGGCTTCCTCGCCGCTCGCTTCGGCCTGCGCGCAACGCTCCTCGGCGGGTTGTGCACGCAGCTCGTCGCCCTCGGGAGCCTGGCGCTGGTGCCCGCCTCGTGGCTGGTCGTCCCCTACGTGATGGCCGCCCAGGCCCTGTCGGGCGTCGCCAAGGACCTCACCAAGATGAGCTCCAAGAGCGCCGTCAAGCTGGTGGTGCCCCACGGCCAGGACGGTGCGCTCTACCGATGGGTCGCGGTCCTCACGGGCTCGAAGAACGCGCTCAAGGGCGTCGGCTTCTTCCTCGGCGCGCTGCTGCTCACGGTGGTCGGGTTCCGCCCGGCATTGGCGCTGCTCGCCGCGCTGGTCTTCCTCGCCCTGGTGATGGTGCTCCTGCTCATGCGCGGCGAGCTGGGGCGGCCCAACGCCCAGGCGAGATTCCGCCACATGTTCTCCAACGACCCAGCCGTCAACACGCTGGCCGGCGCTCGCATCTTCCTCTTCGCCTCGCGCGACGTCTGGTTCGTCGTGGGCCTACCGGTGTTCTTCCGCACCGAGCACGGCTGGAGCTTCTGGCTGGCCGGCGGCTTTCTCGCCGTGTGGACCATCGGCTACGGCGTCGTCCAGGCGTTCGCGCCACGCCTGGTGCGCCGTCGAGCCGCCGAGCGCGGCGCGGACCCCGACGGGCGCAGCGCCACCCTGCTGGCCTTCACGCTCGCCGCCTGGCCGGCTGCCATCGCCGTCGCCATCGCCGTCGGGGCCGACCCTGTGGTGAGCGTCGTGGTCGGACTGCTCATCTTCGGCGTGGTCTTCGCCATGAACAGCGCAGTGCACTCCTACCTGATCCTCGCGTACGCCGAAGGCGACAAGGTGGCGATGAACGTCGGCTTCTACTACATGGCCAACGCCGGCGGTAGGCTCGCCGGCACCGTCCTCTCCGGGGCGCTCTACCAGTGGAAGGGCCTCGGGGCCTGCCTGTGGGCGTCAGCCGCGTTCGTGCTCGCCGCCGGGGCGCTGTCGCGGCGGCTGCCGGCCGGCGTGCACGCCCGTCGGGAGGCCGTCTCGGGCGAGATGGCGTACCCAGGCACGGCCTCGTCATCGCGGCGGGGACCCGCGGCGTAGCCCGCGGCGCCGCGGGCTACGGTGACAGGGTCAATGGCGTGGGAGCTCCTCACCGTCGTCGTCGTGCTCGCGGCCTACGCGCTCTTCGTGCTCGTCCTGGTGCTCGCCGGGCGGCGCGAGGCGGCACGGGCGCTGGCCGGGTTCATCCCGGACTGCGTCGTGCTCGTGCGGCGGCTGCTGCGCGATCCGCGGGTGCCGCGGCGGCGCAAGCTGCTGCTGTGGGCGCTGGTCGCGTACCTGGCGCTGCCGTTCGACCTCGTCCCGGACGTGATCCCGGTCGCCGGTCAGCTCGATGACGCGCTGATCGTCGCGCTCGTGCTGCGCGCGGTGCTGCGCGGCGCCGGGCTCGACCTCGTCCGCGAGCACTGGCCGGGCCCCGGCCGCTCGCTGGCGGTCGTACTGCGCCTGCTCGGCCGGCGCGACGAGCTGTCGCCCGCTTGACAGCGGCCGGCGCCGGCCGCGGGGCACGGGTACGCCATCGAGCATGCTGGACACGGTGCGACGCTGGACCGGGCGCGACACGCCCGCCGACGAGCAGCGCGACGACGACGCGCGCTTCCGCCGCGACGGCGCGCCCGGGCATCCGACGACCGAGGAGGTCGCCCGCGCTGCGCGGACGGCCGCGGCCGGCGTGGCCGAGGGCGACGAGGCGTGGGCCATTCCCCCGGGCTGGTCGCACAACCCCACGTCCTACCGCCGGCGCCTGCTGCTCAGCGGGCTCTCGTTCACGGGGCTGCTGATCGCGATCTACCTCGTGCTCTACCAGTTCCGGCTCTACCCGGAGAGCGCGATCGTCGGGCCATGGGACTCGCCCAAGGTGCTCGACGCCACCTATCCGGTGCCCGACGCCTTCGCGGGCGTCATCGCCTACGGCGCCGAGCTGCTGCTGCTGGCGCTCGGCGGCCGCGACCGCTGGCGCAGCCTGCCGTGGGTGTGCCTGTCGCTCGGGGCGATCCTGGCGACCGGCGCCGTCGTCTCGGTGGCGCTGATCGTCGTCCAGCCGACGGTCGTCGGCCACTGGTGCATCTGGTGCCTGGGATCGGCGCTGATCTCGTTCCTGCTGTTCTTCCTCGGCTTCGGCGAGGCGATCGCGTCCTGGCAGCACGTGCGCCGTGCCCGTGAGCGGGGCGTCGCGCTGGGCGACGCCGTCTGGGGCCGCGCCGCCTGGGTCTCGACAGCCCAGGAAGAGCCCGAGACGCGGTCACCCGCGAGTTGAGCTGCGACCACCCGACGTGCGCGCAAGCCCGTGCCGGGCCCCTCTGCCTGGCCGTCCTGGCGGCCCTGACGTCAGCGTCCGCGGCTGCGCCGGCGCACGCGGCGGCGGCTGAGCGTCGTTCGGGCGCCGCGCGCCGCGGGTAGCCCGGCGACATGCCCGACGTCCACATCCACCGCCACGGCGACCGCTGGGCGGTGACGCTCGCCGGCGACGACGCGCCCGTCTTCGAGTCCTACACCCGCGAGGAGGCCGAGTCCGAGGGGCGTCAGCGCGCCGAGGGCGGCGCCGTCCGCGTCGACGACGCCGACGGCGGCACCGAGCATCCGGACGCCGACCGCGAGGTCGACGTCCGCCAGCCCGAGGAGCTGCGTCCGGGCGGCCACACGGCGCGGCCGGGGGAGACGTTCCGGGAGACGCAGGCGGGGATCTGAGCCGCTGGGGAGCGTGGCGGCGCCTCAGGCGCCGGTGGCGGCCGACTGCGGCGCCGGCGGGACGACCGGCTGCGGCGCCGGCTGGGTCATGCGGATGTGGTTGCCGAAGGGATCCCGCATGCCGCAGTCGATGCCGTAGAAGCGCTCGGTCGGCTCGTCGGTGAACTCGACGCCGAGGGCGGCCAGGCGGGCGTGCTCCGCGCGGCAGTCATCGGTGGCGAGGATGAACATCCCGCCGTTGCCGGAGGCCACGAGCTCGCGGACCTGCTCGACCTTGCCCGCCTCCACGGCGGGCGGCTGGGGAAGCATCAGCACGATCTGCCGCTCGGGCCGGCCGGGCACGCTGACGGTCAGCCAGCGCAGGACCTCGAGGTCGACGTCATGGGTGATCTCGAGGCCCAGCTTGCCGACGTAGAAGTCGAGGGCCTCGTCCTGGTCGAAGACCCACACCTGGTGGTGGGTGATGGCGGTGAGCATGCCGGCGACGCTCGTCGCGCTGCGAAGCGGCCGCTTCTCCGAACGTGCTCGATGGGCGATCCCAGCGCATCACGATGCAGCTCGGCACGCGGGCGCGATCGGCGGCATCCCGAGCAGCGCGGCTGCGGCGCCGGTAGGCGGACGGCGGCACGCCGACGACCTCGCGGAAGGTCCGGCTGAACGTGCCGAGGCTGGCGAACCCCACGTCGAGCGAGATCTCGGAGACCGCGCGGTCGGTCTCGCGCAGCAGCGCCATCGCGCGCTCGATGCGGCGTCGCTGGAGGTAGCGGTGCGGCGGCTCGCCGAAGGCCTCGCGGAACGCGCGGCTGAAGTGCGCGCGCGAGAGGTGGACGCTGCGCGCCAGCCACTCGACGTCGAGCGCGTCGGCATAGCAGCGGTCCATGGTGTCGCGGGCGCGCAGGAGGCGGCGGGCGACGACGTGACGTGGCTCGGCGGTGGCCATCGAGGCCACCGATCCTCCCACGTCCAGCCGCCGCTGCGCCGCCAGTTGGTGGGATCTAGCGCGCCGTGGGCGACTCGTGGGTGAAGCGCGCCTCCTGCGTGCTCGGCGACGCGGGATCGCCGAAGGACGAGGCCTGCGTCATCGCCTCGGGCGCCTCCTCGGAGAGGCCGTCGACGAGAAACGAGCCGGCGACGCCGGCGCCGACGGCCAGCGCCGCCCAGCCCGTGCCCTTCATCGACGGGAAGAGCCGGGCGTCGACCGAGGGGCGTCCGGGGCCCGTCTCGGCCATGAGCGCCATCAGGGCGATGAGCACGGCGTTGTACTCGTAGCCCTGCTCGGTCACCCACGGGCCGTTCTTGGCGTGGACCTTGCGGATCGCCGTCGTCATCGTGCCCGTGATGAGGGCGGCGGCGACCGGCGTGAGCGCGCCCAGGGTCAGGAGCGCGCCGCCGATGGCTTCCGCCGCGCCGGCGGCGATGGCGTTGCGGCGGCCGGGTCGCAGGCCGATGCTCTCGAAGAACCCGGAGGTCCCTTCGAGGCCATGGCCGCCGAACCAGCCGAAGAGCTTCTGCGTCCCGTGCCCGACGAAGAGGGGGCCGGCGACGCCGCGGATCGCTGTGGTGCCGATGCTCATGCGCTCGTGGGTGCTCGCGTGGGCGGCGAAGCAAACGCGCCCGTCGAGCCGCCGTCCGCGCCTGGTTCGAGATGTGTCGACCTTAAGTCAGGCTGCAGACGGCCGACCAGGGGGGTGTGGACCGGTCCGAGGACGCCCCCACGGCCACGGGCACGTGGCTGTGCCCGGAGCCCGCCGACCGCGCCCGCGCGGTGGACATGGAGGAACGGCTGCGCCCGTACCGGCGCGCCTCGTTCGTCGTGCTCGCGGCTGCGCTGGTCCTCACCGGGCACTGGGTCGGCTGGTGGACGCTGCTGCCGCTCGGCGTGGCGATCGTCGGCTTCGCGCTCGTCGACCGCCGCCTGGCGGTCTCGCGGCATCCGGAGCACGGCATCGCCGCGGCGTGGGTCCTCTCCGAGCTGGTCATCGCCGCGAGCATCGCGCTCACGGGCGGCCCGCGCAGCCCCGCGCTGGGCTGGCTGGCGATCCCGCTCGTCACGCTGCCGGCGCGGTTCAAGGGCCGCGCCGTGGCGGCCGGCGCCATCCTCGTCTCGCTGCTGCTGGTGGCCACGACCTTCGGCGTCGACGCCGGCTACATCCTCGCCCGCCCGCAGTCGGTCGTCATGCCGGTGGCGCTGTTCGGCGCCGTCGCGCTGCTGTCCGCGGCGCTGATGGTCTCCGACCTCGAGCACCGCAGCTCCGCGGTCATCGACCCGCTGACCGGCATGCTCAACCGCAACGCGCTGCAGACCCGCATCGCCGAGCTCACGGAGCAGGCCGCCATCACGCGTGAGCCCGTCGCGGTGATCGTCGGGGACCTCGACCGCTTCAAGGCGATCAACGACGGCCACGGGCACACCACCGGCGACGCCGTCCTGAAGGACGTCTCCTACCGGCTGCGCGCGACGCTGCGGGCCTACGACCTCGCCTACCGGCTCGGGGGCGAGGAGTTCCTGGTCCTCCTGCCCGGCGCCGATGCCGGCCAGGCCGCGGAGGTGGCCGAGGGGCTGCGCCGCGCCGTGGGCGACGAGCCGGTGGCGGGCCTGCGGGTGAGCATCTCCTTCGGCGTCGGGGCGTCGGCGCCCGGGAGCTTCGACTACGAGACCGTGTTCGCCGCCGCCGACGGGGCGCTGTACGGCGCCAAGCAGGCCGGCCGCGATCGCGTGCGCGTGGCGGACGGCGCCTACGCGGCCGGGCTCGGCCGCGCCGCCTGACTAGCCGCTGACCTCGATGCGCCGGTTCGGCCCCACCCGCAGGGTGCGCCGGCCGTCCAGCAGCTCGAGCAGCTCCTCGCCGACCAGCTCGCGGCGCCAGCCCCGCAGCGTGCGGACCTCGGGCTCGTCGGCGCCCTCGCGCACCGCGGTCGCGATGCGCTGCAGGTCGGCGCGGGCGGCCAGGAGCTCGTAGGCCAGCCCGGCCTCCATGGCGCGCGTGCGCACCAGCGCCTCGCTCAGCGCGATGAGCGGCGCGTCCTCGGCGTCGGCCTGCGAGGGCCTGGTGCCCTCGACGGGGATCGGGTCGCGCTCGCGCCCGCGTGTGACGGCGTCGATGATGCCGCGGCCACGGCGGTGCAGCGTGGCGTCGTTGAGGCCGCGGATCTGGCGCAGGCGGTCGACGTCGCGCGGGCGGCGCTTGGCGATCTCCACCAGCGCGGCGTCGTTGAGGATCGACGAGACCGGTCGGTTGGCCGCCTTGGCCGCGTCCTCGCGCCACGCGACGAGCTCGCGGGCGACCGCGCGCTGGGCGGGCTCCATCGAGTTGACGCGCGGCAGGCGGCCGAAGATCGCGTCCAGGTCGCGGCGGTCGTCGACGGCCTCGAACGCGCGGCACTCCTCGCGCGCCCACTCGAGGCGGCCGAGGTCGCGCAGGCGGTCCTGCAGCGCGGTGGCGACCTCCAGCAGGTGCAGCACGTCCTCGCGCGCGTAGCCGAACTGCTCCTCGGTGAGCGGGCGATCGTCCCAGCGGGTGAACGACGCCGACTTGCGCAGGCGCACGCCGACCGTGTCCTTCAGCAGCGCCTCGTACCCGAGCTGGGCCCGCATGCCCGCGAAGCCGGCGGCGACCTGCGTGTCGAAGACGTTGCGGACGGGCTGGCCCCAGTCGCGGCGCAGCAGCGCGACGTCCTGGCGGGCGGCGTGGAGGACGATCTCCACGTCGGGGTCGGCGAGCACGTCGGCCAGCGGCGACGGGTCGAACTCCTCGGTGAGCGGGTCGAGGACGAAGACCTCGGCGCCGCCGTCGCCGTCCTCGACGGCGATCTGGATGAGGCACAGCAGCGGCTGGTACCGGCCCTCGCCCATGAACTCGGTGTCGATGCCGAGGCGGCCGGCGGCGCGGGCGCGCGCGGCGATGTCCGAGGGGGAGGGCGCCATGGCCGGGGACGGTATCCGCATTCCCACCCGGCAAGTCGTGACGACGGACGCCGGCGCGGCGGCTGGCTAGAGCAGCCCGGGCAGCGGCGCGGACGGACCGGGCGCGAAGCGCTCCGGGTCGAAGCGCGCGATCAGCTCGGCGGGGGAGGGCCGCTCGCCGGGGTCGCACAGCCCGACCGAGGCGGCCAGGCGCGCGCGCACGTCGCCGGCGGTCTCGCCCAGCGCCGCCCGGTCGGCGAGCGTGACCGCGCCGTGGCGCTTGGCCAGCCGCGCGCCGTCGGGCGCCAGCACGAGCGGCACGTGGGCGAACGTCAGGCGGGGGAGGCCGAGTCGCTCGGCGAGCCAGAGCTGGCGCGGCGTGGAGTCCAGCAGGTCGTCGCCGCGGACGATCTCGCCGACGCCCTGGGCGCCGTCGTCGACCACGACGGCGAGGTTGTAGGCGTGGGCGCCGTCGTTGCGGCGCACGACGAAGTCGTCGACCACGCCCTCCTGCGAGCCGTGGAGGCGATCGGCGAACGACACGCGCGCGGCGCCGGCGTCGACGCGCAGCGCCGGCGGTCGGCCGGACGCCTCGCGCTCGGCGCGCTGCGCGGCGGTCAGGCGCCGGCAGGTGCCGGGGTAGTGGCCCTCCGGCAGCGGGCCGTGCGGCGCCGAGGAGGCCTCGCGGATCTCCGCGCGGGTGCACCAGCACGGGTACAGGGCGCCCGCGGCGTCCAGCTGCGCCAGCGCCGCCTCGTAGCGCTCGAGCCGCTCGGACTGGCGGACCACGTCGCCGTCCCAGTCGAGGCCGATCGCCTGCAGGTCCGAGAGCTGCTCGACCTCGAAGTGCACGCGCGAGCGGCCCCGGTCGAGGTCCTCGACGCGCAGCAGGAACGGGGCGTCCTGCGAGCGCGCGTACAGCCACGCCAGCAGCGCGGTGCGGAGGTTCCCGAGGTGCAGGGCGCCCGTCGGCGACGGCGCGAAGCGCCCGGTGCGCGCGGCGCTCAGCCGAACACCTCCGCGAAGCCGTCGCGCCAGCCACGCGGAGCCCAGCGGAAGGCCTCGCGGGCGCGGCCGTTGGCGTTGCCGGGCAGCGTCGTGGCGTAGTGGACGAGCGCGTCGCCGGCCAGCCGGCGCGCGAGCCACGCCGGCGCGCGGCGGGGGCGCTTGGCGCCGAGCAGCCGCGCCATCTCCGGCAGCCATTCGCGCTGCATGGCCGGGTCGTCGTCGCAGACGTTGTAGACGCCGGCGGCGCCGCGGTCCATCGCCCGGACCGTCGCGTCGGCCGCGTCGTCGACGTGGACGAACGACGTGCGCCCCTGGCCCCTGCCGATCAGCGGGTAGCCGCGCTTGCGGACGATCGCGGCGATCGGGCCGTCGCCGTCGTACCACGTGCCCGGGCCGTAGAGGAAGCCGTAGCGGAGCACGAGCGTCTCGACCTCGGCGGCCCGGGCCGCGGCCTCCATGTCGGCCACGGCCGCCACGACGTCGCGGAAGCCGGCGAAGGCGTCGAGGTAGAGCGGCGCGTCCTCGTCGTGGACGGGGCGGCCGTCGGGGCGCGTGACAAACGAGATGCTCTGCACGATCGCGCGCCGCGCGCCGGCGGCGCGGGCCGCCTCCAGAAACGTCGGCACCGTCTCCCGGCGCAACCGGGACGTGGCCGCCAGCGCCGCGGCCATCGCCTTCGGCTCGGGGTCGGCGGGCAGCGCGGTGAGCTGGTGCATGACGACCTCGGGCTGCGCGGCGCGCACCGCGGCGAGCACGGCCTCGCGGTCGAAGGCGTCGAGCACGACGGCGTCGACCCCCTCGGCCCGGAGGGCGGCGGCCCGGCGCTCGTCGCGCGTGGTGCCGACCACCTCGTGGCCCTCGGCGAGTAGCAGGCGCACGAGCGGCCGGCCGATCGCCCCGGTGGCGCCAGCGACGAACACCTTCATGGTCGGACCTCGTCGCGCATGGCCAGCGACGCTATCGCCCGGCGAGCCGCTACGCTCGCGCGTCCGTGAGCACCGACGAAGAGACCCCCGACGTCGACGACCCGCAGCCCTGCTCGGTCTGCCGCGGCGTGGGCACGCTGATCTCGAACCTCGGCGGCTCGCCCTCCACCGTGACGTGCGCCTGGTGCGAGGGCACCGGCACCTTCCTGCCCGATCACGACGCCCAGGCCGCAAAGCGCGAGGGCGCCGCGGGCGAGGGCGCCGACCGCCCGCAGGCCTGACCTCCCGGCCGCGCGCCCGGCGGCCTGGGGCCGCGACCGTAGTACAGCCGTCCAAGACTCGGTGCGTCGCTCTGTGGGAACCGCCGGACCGCGCCGATCACGAAGGCTGTGCGGTGACGACAACGCCGGGCAACGTACGGGGCTTGCTGCATCAGATCAGGACCCCGGAGGAGCACGGAGGCTCGGCCTCGCACCACAGGCCAATCCGGATCCTATGGAGGGATCGTCTTGCTTCAGCGGTTCAAGAACGAGGACGAGGGCTTCACCCTCATTGAGCTCCTCGTCGTCATCCTGATCATCGGCATCCTCGCCGCGATCGCCCTGCCGTCGTTCCTCGGCCAGCAGAAGAAGGGCCAGGACTCGTCGGCGAAGTCCGATGCGCGCAACGCGGTCAGCCAGATCGAGTCGTGCTACGTGGACACGCAGGCCTACGCCGATTGCGTCGATCTCCAGGCGCTCGACGCGGGCCTGCCGGACACCGTCACGGCGGCCACCAACGCCTCCGGCGGCTACACCGTCACGTCGACGTCGGCGAGCGACAACGTCTTCACGATCGACAAGGACGGCGCCACCGGCGTCAGCACCCGGTCCTGCACCGACAACGCCAACGGCAAGGGCAGCTGCGTCAACAGCACCTGGTAGCCCTGCAGGACACCAGGCAGCACCCTTCGCGAGGCGGGCCTTCGGGCCCGCCTCGCCGCGTTTCGCGAGGGACGCAAAACATGGGTCCATTCGGGCAGGCCCCGGCTCCATGGCAGGACGGGCGAGCCGATACCCGGGAAAGGAGAAGTGCGCTCCGGGACTTGCTGCAACCTGACCTGGGCGCCTTTCTCACGAGATTCCATACGCGCCAAGGAGGGCCCTGTGCCACCGACCCTTCGCGACGAGCAGGGCTTCACCCTCATCGAGCTGCTCGTCGTCATCCTGATCATCGGGATTCTGACCGCCATCGCGCTCCCGTCCTTCCTCGGCCAGCGGCAGAAGGCACAGGACACGGATGCCAAGTCCAATGCCCGGCAGCTTGCAACCGCAGTCGAGGCCTGTTTTGCCAGCACCGTTGACCAGCGGTACACCGCGTGTGACGTCGCCCACGGGCTCGACACCGTCGGCCTCGATGTCGGCGCCGGTGCGGGGCAGGTCGACGTCCAGGTGACGACGCCGACCAGCTACGTCGTCACCGCCGTCTCCAAGTCTGGCGGCACCTTCCAGGTCAGGAAGTCGACGATGACGCCCTTCTTGCGGAGTTGCAGCGGCGACAGCGCCGGTTGCCGGAACGGGAGCTGGTAACCGCATGGCGACGGGTGTATCGGCGGCCCCCTCCATCGACCATCCGCCGAACCTCCTTCGGAACCAGCGCGCAACGGCCGATGCAGGGCGTGGGATGCGAGCGACCGACTTCACGTGCGACCAGCGCGGGTTCACCATCATCGAGGTGATGGTGGCCGCCGTCGTGCTGCTCGTCGGCATCCTCGGCGTCGCGACCATCGTCAACACCTCGAACGCGACGACCACCTCCAACAAGGCGCGCGAGCAGGGACTCGCCCTGGCTCGGGAGATCATCGAGTCCGCGCGCTCGGTGCGCTACCAGGCGCTGCGGCCCGACAACGCGGTCGCGACCGTGCAGGCCATGCCGGGCCTCGGCAACGCGGGCGCCGGCAGCGGCTGGACGATCCGCCGTCGCGGCATCGTCTACAGCGTCTCGCTCGGCGTGTGCTCAGTCGACGACGCGGGGGACGGCACCGGCGCCCACGTGTCAGGCGCGTTCTGCGCCCGGCCGACCGTGGCGGCCACGGCCGACACCTGCAAGAACCTCATCGGCTCGCCGGCGAAGATCAACGGCACCGGCGGGGGTGGGCTCGACGCCGCGGACTGCGGCATCGACGGCAACCTCGACGGGCAGGTCGACGGGCTGCTGCAGACCACCGCCACCGCCTGCCCCTCCGGCACGTCGGTCGAGGCCGGCACCTGTGACGCGCAGCCCGACGACTTCAAGCGGCTCGTAGTGCTGGTGACGTGGGACCGAGGCAGCGGCAGCCGGTTCGTCCTCCAGCAGGCCACCGAGTCCTTCCCGGGCCTGTCGGCGTACGCGGCGATCACCCGGGTCGAGTTGCAGGGCGCTGGCCCAGCCCCGAGCGACGGCTACGTCGTCCGTCCCAGCGCAACGGGCGTCAACCCGAGCAGCCTCACCTTTGAAGCCGACAGCAGCGAGCCGGCCAACCAGGTCGACTGGCTGCTGGACGGCACCGACATGGGCCTTGCGACCTGGTCGGGCTCGACCGGCACCTTCACCTGGAACCTCGGCAACGACGCGCCGGCAAGCGAGACGGCGCGGGCCGAGGGGGAAGTCGTCGACGGCAGCTACACCGTCGGCGCACGCGTCCAGGACGCGGGCGGCATCCACGGGGCAGAGCTCGACACGACGGTGACGCTCAACCGGCGGATCCCGTTCCCGCCCCAGCACCTGTCGGCGACGATCGACGCCGGCGGCACGGTCACGGCGACGTGGGTGGCGCCGGCCGACCAGGACATCGTCGGCTACCGCCTCTACTGGCAGAACGGCTCGGGCAGCAACTACGTGACCTGCACGGCCAGCCCGTGCACCCACACGCCGTCCAGCGCGCCGACCACGAACTACTGGGTCAAGGCGCTCGACCGCGACCCTGTGAGCGGAGCGAACCGGGAGGGCCAGTCCTCGAACGTCGTACCGGTGTCGACGGGCAACTCGGCCAGCCCGCCGCCGGCGCCGGCGAGCCTCTCGCTCGGCACCGCTGCCGCCAACGGCGGCCGGGTCTGGGTGACGCTCACCTGGCCGGCGGTCTCGTTCTCGCCGGCGGTGACCGACTACGCCATCTACCGCGACTCCACGGCGACGCCCTGGGCCACGGTCCAGGCCTCCAACGGCGCGACGTACACGGAGAAGATCAAGTCGTCGGAGACGCACGACTACTGGGTCGCGGCGATCGCCGGCGGCATCACCGGCCCGAAGGTCGGGCCCGTCCACTACCCGGCACCATGAGCTCCGAGCGCGGCGAGTTCACGCTGGTCGGCCTGCTGGTCGCCATCGTCATCTTCCTGGTCGTCCTGATGGCGACCTTCACGGCGTTCGACGTGTTCAACCGCAACGCGCGCGACAGCCAGGTCCGCAACGAGGCCACCGACCGGGCCCGCAACGCCAGCGACACGATGGCGCGGCAGATGCGCAACCTGGCCACGCCGACGGCGCTGCAGCCCAACGCGGTGGCCCGCGCCCAGCCGTACGACCTCATCTTCGAGACCGTCGCGCCGGGCGGGGCGCCGCCCGCCGGCAACCCGCAGAACATCGAGTTCGTCCGCTACTGCCTCGACGCCGCGACGCTCACCTTCTGGACGATGGAGCTGCCGCCGGCGAGCATCACGGCCAGCACGACGCCGCCGACTGGGACCGGGTGTCCGGGCGCCGGCTGGTCGAACGTCCGCGCCGTCGCCCAGTCGATCGTCAACGTCCACGGCTCCGCCTCGAGGCCGGTCTTCACCTTCGACTCGACCATCAGCGACAACATCCGCCGCATCCGCGCCGACCTGTACGTCGATCCGGATCCGACGAGCGGGCCCGCGGAGCAGCAGGTGACCACCGGGGTCGAGCTGCGCAACCAGGACCGCGCGCCGACGGCATCGTTCACGGTCACGACCCCTGGCGGCGGCGTCGCGGTGCTCGACGGCAGCACGTCCACCGACCCGGACAACGACCCGCTGACGTACTGCTGGTACGACACCGCGGCGACCGGCACCGTGGGCGACTGCGGCGCCCACAGCATCTCCGACGCGACGTACTTCCGCTACCGCGTCGACCCGGCCGGAACGCAGCACAGCATCTACCTGACGGTCACCGACCCCAGCGGCCTGCCCAGCACGAGCCCGACCAGGACCATCACCATCCCATGACGTCACGTCGCCTGCCCGACCCCCGCGCCGAGGACGGCATCGCGCTCGTCGTCGCGATGCTGCTCATGTTCTTCATGCTCACGATCGGCCTCGCGGCGATCCAGCTGAGCGACTCGCAGTCCTCGCTGACCGCCAAGCAGCGCCAGCGCGAGACCTCGTTCAACGTCGCCGAGGCGGCGCTCAACGCGCAGGTCACCCAGATCGCGCACCACTGGATCGGCATCAACGGCAGCACCGGCGCGGCGACGCCCTTCACGCCGTGCCCCGGGGGCAGCTACTGCCCCGACTCGACCGAGCTCACCTCGATGATCCCGAGCGCCGACACCAAGCAGCCCGTCGACTGGCGCACGCAGGTCTTCGACAACTCAGATGGGCTCGAGAGCTACTTCTCCGACGCCAGCGTCGGCACGCAGTGCGGCTGCGACTTCAACAACGACGGCAAGGTGTGGGTCCGGTCGCAGGCGACCGTCCGCGGCCACCTCCGCACGATCGTGTCGCTCGTGCAGCAGCAGACGCAGGCCGAGTCGGTGCCGCACGCCGCGATCATCGCCGGCTCGTTGTCGATCACCAACAACGGCCAGCACGGCGGCAATGTCATCATCGACACCAACGGCGGCCTGCTCGCGACCCGCTGCAGCCCCCCGCCGTGGACGCCCACCGTCTCGGAGAGCTCTTCGACGCCCTGCATGGGCCAGCCCGAGGGCGTCGGCAGCACCAGGACCGAGGACAGGTGGAATGCGCTGCTCAACAGCCAGGTCGAGGGCTTCGGCGGCTACCAGCCCGGCTACGACCCGGACCCGCTGTTCAGCCAGGACCAGGTCAACCGCTTCCTCAACACGGCGCGGGCGGAGGGCACCTACTACACGTCCTGCCCGAGCACCCTCACCGGCGAGGTCGTGGTCGTCGACGTGGCCGGTCAGTGCAGCTACAACGGCAACGGATCGTTCAACACCCAGTCCGACCCGGGGTTCGTGATCTTCCTCAACGCCTCCTCGTCGCTGTCGCTGGGCGGTACGAGGACCTTCTACGGCGTCGTCTACCACGCCAACATGGGCAACGCGCCGATCGTCGGGTCCGCCACGCAGTCGACGGGCACCCTGGTCAGCCTCGACGGCAACGCCAAGATCTTCGGCGGCGTGCTGATCGACGGACCTGGCCGCGTCGAGGCCGGCTCCAGCGCCGCGCCGAACATCTTCTTCGACGACCACGGCTACGACGCCGTCCGCAGCTACGCCGGCGCCGGCATCATCCAGAACAGCTGGCGCGAGATCACTCCCGGCGCCTAGCGCTCCGAACGCCGCCCAAGGCCGAAGACCGCATCCGTCAAGCGAACGCGGGTCCCTGCCGACTACGGGGGCATGGCACCCGCGCTCGCACCGGCCGCGCTGTTCGGCCTGATCATCGGCTCGTTCCTCAACGTCGTCGCCTGGCGCGTGCCGCGGCGCGAGTCGCTGGTCAAGCCGCGCTCGAAGTGCCCGGGCTGCGGGACCGCGGTCAAGCCGTACGACAACATCCCGATCCTGTCGTGGCTGCTGCTGCGCGGCCGCTGCCGCGGCTGCGGCGAGCGGATCTCGGCGCGCTATCCCGTCGTCGAGGCCGTGACCGCCACGCTGTACGTCGGCGTGGTCGCCGCCACGCACGACGACACGCTGCGCATGGTCCTCGGGCTGGTGCTCGTCAGCTTCCTGGTGCCGATCGCGGTCATCGACCTCGACCACAAGATCATCCCCAACCGGCTCACCGGGCCGGCGGCCGTGCTGGCGATCGCGCTCGGGGCCATCATCGAGCCGTCGTACCTGCCCGAGCAGCTGATCGCCGGCGCCGCCGCGCTGCTGTTCTTCTACCTGCCCGCGCTCGTGCACTCCAAGGGCATGGGGATGGGCGACGTCAAGCTCGCCGGCGTCCTCGGGCTCTACCTGGGTCGCGGCGTGGCGCCGGCCGTCATGATCGGCCTCGTGCTGGGCGTCGTCGTCGGCGCCGCCATCATCGCCGCCAAGGGCGTGTCGGAGGGCCGGCGCACCAAGGTGCCGTTCGGGCCGTTCCTCGCCGCGGGGGCGCTCGTGGCCATCTTCGCCGGCGACGCGATCGTCGACGGCTACCTCGACCGGTTCTAGGCCGGTCTCAGCAGCGCCTCGCGGCCTCAAGACGGCCTCCGTCTGGACGAACAACGGATTGAGCGGGGCTCCGCGCTTCAGGCGCCGAGCCGGACCGCCGAACCACTCGTCCGAGAACCCATGGCCAAGCGCGCATCCACCATCGTCGGCCTCGAGATCGAGCCCGCCGCCATCCACGCCGCGTCGGTGACCGTCAACGGTCGCGTCGAGGTGCGGACCGCGGCCGTCGCTCCCCTCGAGCCGGGCATCGTGCGCGACGGTGAGGTGAACGACGTCGACGGCCTCGCCGAGGCCCTGCGCTCGCTGTACCGCGAGAACAAGGGCCTGGAGAAGAAGGTCCGCATCGGCGTCGCGAACCAGAAGATCGTCGTCCGCGTCCTCGAGCTGCCCCCGATCCCCGACCCCAAGGAGCTGGAGGCGGCCGTCCGCTTCCAGGCCCAGGACCAGATCCCGATGCCGCTCGACAGCGCGGTCATCGACTTCCAGCCCCTGGGACTCGTCGAGACCGACCAGGGTCCGCGCCAGCGCGTGCTGATCGTGGCCGCCCGCCGCGACATGGTCGAGCGTGTCCTCGCGGCGGCCAGGGCGGCCGGGCTGAAGCCCGAGGGCATCGACCTCTCGGCCTTCGCGATGATCCGGGCGCTGCACCGCCCCGCCGCGGACGGCCTCACCGAGCCGGTGCTCTACCTGTCGGTCGGTGGCCTCACGAACATCGCGGTGGCCGAGGGCACGACCTGCCTGTTCACCCGCGTCGTCGGCGGCGGCCTCGAGGCCATCGCGGTCGAGCTCGCCGAGCGCAAGGCGCTGACCCTCGAGCACGCCCGCGGGTGGCTGCGCCACGTCGGCCTCGTCACGCCGCTGGCCGAGATCGAGTCCGACGACCAGGACGAGATCGTCGAGGAGGTCCGCACGGTCCTGCTCGACGGCGTCCGGCGCATCGGCGGCGAGGTCCGCAACTCGCTCGACTTCCACCACGCCCAGGAGGGCATGAGCCTGCGCGTCCAGCGTGCGGTGCTCACCGGCCCGGCGGCCAGCGTGCCCGGCTTCGACGACGCCCTCGCGGCCGAGCTCGGCCTGCCGGTCGAGTCCGCCGTGGTGCCGGGCGCCCCCGAGGGCTTCGATCCCCATCTGCTCAGCGTCGCGGCCGGCCTGGCCGTCGAGGAGGCACCGAACGCATGAGGGCCGTCAACCTCATCCCGGCCGAGGACCGCCGCGGCGCCGGCGGCGCCGCCGGCCGCTCGGGCGGCGGCGCCTACGCCGTCCTCGGCGGGCTCGCCGTCGCCGTGGCCATGGCGTCCGCCTGGGTGGTGACCGGCAACGGGCTCGACGACAAGCAGGCGCAGCTCGACCGGATCAGCCAGCAGGCCGACCAGGCCGAGGCGCAGGCGCAGTCGCTGGCCTCGTACACGAAGTTCGCCGCCGTGCGCGCCAAGCGCGTGCAGACGGTCTCCCAGCTGGCCGAGAGCCGCTTCGACTGGGCCCACGCCCTGCACGAGGTCGCGCGCGTCCTGCCGGAGAACGCCTGGCTGACCAACCTGACGGCCACGTCGTCGCCGGGGGTCTCGGTCGGCTCCGGCGCCAGCGGGCTGCGCGGCGCGCTCGCGGTGCCCGCCATCGAGGTCGCGGGCTGCACCACCAGCCAGCGGTCGGTGGCCAAGATGATGGCCCGGATGCGCCTGATCGACGGGGTGGAGCGCGTCTCGCTCGACAACGCCGCCAAGGGCGACACCAGCGGCGGGACGTCGACCGGCTCTGCCGGCAGCGGCGACTGCCGCGGCGGCCACGCCCAGTTCCCGCAGTTCTCGATGGTCGTCTTCTTCAGCCAGGCGGCGGCGCCGGTGGCCGCGGCCCCCGGCACGGCCACCACGGCCGCCGCGGTGGCCTCGACCACCACCCCGGCACCCACCACGTCCGCCCCCGCCTCCGGAGGGACCACCAAGTGACCGCGCGTGACCGCACCGTCCTGATCGTCCTGGCGGTCGCCGCCGCGATCGCCGCCTTCTGGTTCCTGGCGATCAGCCCGAAGCGCAAGGACGCCGACGCGCTGACGACGCAGATCCAGACGGCGCAGCAGCGGCTGGACGTCGCGCGCCAGAGCGCCTCCGACGCCGCGGCGGCCCGTGGCCGCTACGAGCGTGACTACGCGACCGTCGCGCGGCTCGGCAAGGCCGTGCCCGTCGAGGACGACGTCCCGTCGCTCGTCTACCAGCTCCAGAGCACCGCGCAGGCCAACCACATCGACTTCCGCAGCATCAAGCTCGCCAGCTCGACCGGCGCCGCGCCGTCGTCGTCGACGTCGAGTGCGACCAGCTCGGCGACCGGCGCCAGCGCCATCGCCGCCGCGCTGCCGCCCGGAGCCACCGTGGGCGCCGCCGGCTTCCCGACGATGCCGTTCACGTTCGACTTCCGCGGCTCGTACTTCAACATGCAGCGCTTCCTGCGGTCGATCAACGGGCTGACCGCGATCCACGGCAAGAGCATCGACGTCAACGGTCGGCTGCTGACGGTCGACGGCGTCAGCCTCGCCGCGGCCCCCGAGGGCTTCCCGAAGGTCGAGGCCACCGTGGCCGCGACCGCCTACCTGGTGCCGGCCGACGAGGGCCTGACCGCGGGCGCGTCGCCCGCCGGCCCGGGCGGCGCCACCGCCACCGCGTCCACCACGTCCAGCACGAGCGCGGCCCCGGCCAGCGCCCTCATCGGGAGTGACCAGTGACCTTCCTGCGCAACGTCCTGCACGACCTCGTCGAGAAGCGGCTGTGGCCGGTCGCGGTCGCGCTGCTGATCGCCCTGGTCGCGGTGCCGGTCGTCCTCGGCGGCAGCGGCGGTGACGCCGGCACCGACGAGCTCGCCGCTGCGCCCGTGGTGCCGTCCAGCGCCGCGGTCCCGGTGCCGGCCGACAAGGTCGTCAAGCTCGTCGAGCCGACGACGAGCAAGCCCGTGCACCGCAAGGGCAAGCTCCTGAACCCGTTCGTCCAGCACCACCAGCCCAAGCCGGAGAAGCCCCAGACCACGTCGGGCACGAGCGCCGGGACCACGGCCTCGCACGCCGTCTCGGCCGCTCAGAGCCTGGTGTCGGCGCTCGGCGGCGGCTCGTCGTCGCTCAGCCACGGCCCGATCCCGGTCCCGACGCCGTCGACCTCGCCGGTGCCGCAGCCGGGCCCCGCGCCGGCTCCCGACAGCCAGCAGGACGACAAGGACCTCTACCGCGTGTCGCTGAAGTTCGGCGAGGACGGCGCGATGAAGACCTACAAGGACATCGCCCGCCTGACGCCGCTGCCCTCGGCCGACAACCCGTTCTTCATCTTCCTCGGCGTCACCGAGGACAAGAAGTCGGCGGTCTTCCTGGTCTCGTCCGACGCGGAGCCGACCGGTGACGGCACGTGCCATCCGAGCACGGACCTCTGCCGGCAGGTCACGCTGCAGAAGCACGACCTGGAGTACTTCGACCTGCAGACCGGCACGGCGGGCGTCGTGCAGTACCAGCTGGAGATCACCGGCATCCGCAAGGGCACGGCGAAGACCGCGGCCACCGCGGCCAAGCTCCGCGCCCGCGAGTCCCGCGCCGGCCGCGACTACCTGCGCCAGGTCATGGCGGAGGATCCGCAGCGCCTGCAGGGCTGGAGCTTCGACCGCAAGCACGGCCTCGTGGTCGAGAAGCAGGGCGTCGACGAGCAGGTCGGCCACGTGCCGGCCGCCGTGGCGGCCGCCGCCCAGGGCGAGGCGCCCGAGGGCACCATGACGGTCATGACGGTGCCCGTCGCGCCCGCCCAGTAGGCCCGCACGGCCAGGAGGTCCATAGACTTCGGCGCCGCATGGCGCTGAACCTGATCACAGCCGGGGAGTCCCACGGGCCGGGCCTGACGTGCATCGTCGAGGGCCTGCCCGCGGGACTCGAGCTCGACCGCGAGTCCATCGACCGCGACATGGCCCGGCGCCAGCTGGGCCACGGCCGCGGCGGGCGGATGAAGATCGAGCGCGACCACGCGCAGGTCACCGCCGGCGTCCGCCACGGCCGCACGCTCGGCGGCCCCATCGCGCTCCAGGTCCCCAATCGCGACTACGCGAACTGGGAGGAGCGGATGAATCCGTGGCCGGTCGAGGCCGAGGTGCCGGAGGTGCACCTGCCGCGTCCGGGCCACGCCGACCTCGTCGGCGTCCACAAGTACCGCTTCACCGACGTGCGCAACGTGCTCGAGCGCGCCAGCGCCCGCGAGACCGCGGCGCGCGTCGCCGGCGGCGCGCTGTGCCGCGCGTTCCTGTCGGCGCTCGGCGTCGAGGTCCGCAGCCACGTCGTCCAGATCGGCGACGTCCGCGTGCCGCCGCGCGAGCAGCCCCCGGCGCTGGACGACTTCGACGCCGTCGACGACGACCCCGTCCGCTGCCTCGACCCCGAGGCCAGCCGCGCGATGGTCGCGCACATCAACGTGCAGCGAAAGGCCAACGAGTCGATCGGGGGCGTCTTCGAGGTCATCGCCTTCGGCCTTGTCCCGGGCTTGGGCTCCCACGTCAGCTGGGAGGAGCGCCTCGACGGGCGCGTCGCCGGGGCGCTGTGCTCGATCCAGGCGGCCAAGGGCGTCGCGTTCGGCGACGGCTTCGACCTCGCCGGGACGCCGGGCTCCGGCGCGCACGACGAGATCTTCCACAGCGCCGAGCGCGGCTACTACCGCGAGACCAACCACGCGGGGGGCCTGGAGGGCGGCATGACCACCGGCCTGCCGCTCAACGCGCACGTGGCGATGAAGCCGATCCCGACGCTGACCAAGCCGCTGCGCTCGGTCGACATCGAGACCAAGGAGCCCGCACAGGCGCTGCGCGAGCGCACCGACTCGTGCGTGGTCCCGGCCGCCGGCGTGGTCGGCGAGGCGATGCTCTCCTACGTGCTGGCCGACGCCTACCGGCGCAAGTTCGGCGGCGACCACATCGACGACGTGCGCGAGGCGGTGCAGCGATACCGCGAGCGGATCGAGTGGCGCGGCTGACCGCCTTCATCGGCTTCATGGGGGCGGGCAAGACGACCGCCGCTCGTGGGCTGGCCGCCGCCCGCGGCGTCGCGCACCTCGACGCCGACGCGCTGGTCGAGGAGCGGCTCGGGCGCCCGATCCAAGAGGTCTTCGACACCGACGGCGAGGCGGCGTTCCGCAGCGCCGAGGAGCAGGTCGTCGCCGAGCTGCTCGAGCGCGGCGACGAGGTCGTCGTCTCGCTCGGCGGCGGTGCCGTGCGGTCCGAGCGGGTGCAGTCCGCCCTGGCCGGCTGCACCACGGTGCTGGTCGACATCGGCGTCGACGAGGCATGGGCCCGCGCGACGGCCGCCGGCGCCCCGGAGCGCCCGCTCGCCCGCGACCGCGACGCGTTCGCCCGCCTGCACGCCGAGCGCGCGCCGCTCTACGAGCGCCTCGCCGACGCCTTCCTGCCGCAGGCCGACGTCGACTGCGTGGTCCGCGCCGACCCGGCGCTGCGCGCGCTCGAGCAGGCGCGGGCCGACGGGCTGCCCGTCCGCCTGGCATGGGCGCACGCCGCCTCCGGCGAGTACCCCGTGTTCGTCGGCGCCGGAGCGCTGCGCGTGCGACCTCCGGGGCTGGCCGGCCGCGCCGTCTGCGTGACCGACGAGGCGGTGGCCGAGCACCACCTCGGCAGCCTCGCCGGCCTCTCCGGCGTGATCGAGATCCCGCCGGGGGAGGAGCACAAGACGCTGGAGACGGCCGAGCGCGTCTGGCGCGCGCTGGCCGCCCAGGGCGTCACGCGCGCCGACCACCTCGTCGCGCTGGGCGGCGGCGTCGTCGGCGACCTGGCCGGCTTCTGCGCCGCGTGCTTCCAACGCGGCATCGCCGTGGTCCAGGCGCCGACGACCGTCGTCTCCCAGGTCGACTCCGCCTACGGCGGCAAGACCGGCGTCGACCTGCCCGAGGCCAAGAACTACGTCGGCGCCTACCACCAGCCGGCGGCGGTGCTGGCCGACACCACCACCCTGGCCACGCTGCCGCCCGAGGAGCACGCCGCGGGCTACGCCGAGGTGCTCAAGACCGCGCTGATCGCCGGCGGCACGCTGTGGGAGCGGATCGCCGACGGGGCGCCCGTCGACGACGACGTCATCCTCGCCTGCGCGCGCACGAAGCTCGCCGTGGTCGCCGCCGACGAGCGCGACGGCGGCCGTCGCCAGGTGCTCAACCTCGGGCACACGGTCGGCCATGCGCTCGAGACGGTGCTCGGCTACGGCACGCTGCGCCACGGCGAGGCGGTCGGCCTCGGCCTGCTGGCGGCGCTGCGGCTCAGCGGGCAGCCCGAGCTGCGCGAGCAGTGCGAGCAGCTGCTGGAGGCGGCGGGGCTGCCGACGCGGACGCCCGGGGGCGTGGACCCCGAGGCGATCGTCGGCGCGACGCGGCTGGACAAGAAGCGCACGTCGCAGGCGCGTACCCCGTTCGTGCTCGTCCGCGCCGCCGGCGACGTCGTCCACGGCCAGGACGTCGCCGACGACGACGTGCTCGCCGCCGTGCGAGAGTTGCGCCCGTGAGCGCCCGCAGCCGCGTCGCCGTGATCCACGGCGTGAACCTCGACATGCTCGGCCGCCGGCCCGCCTCGCACTACGGCGACCTCACCTTCGACCAGCTCGAGGTCCAGATCGAGGGCTTCGCGCGCGAGCTCGGCCTGGAGCCGCAGTTCTTCCAGACCAACCACGAGGGCGAGCTCGTCGAGCACCTGCACCGCCTCGAGGGCCTGGCCGACGGCATCGTGATGAACCCGGGGGCGTGGACCCACTACGCGTGGGCGATCCGCGACGCGCTGGAGATCGCCGCGCTGCCCACGGTCGAGGTGCACCTGTCCGACGTCATGGCCCGGGAGGAGTTCCGCCGCGTCTCGGTGATCCGCGACCTGTGCGTCGCCACCGTGAGCGGCCAGGGGGTCGAGGGGTACCGCGAGGCCCTGACCCGGCTGAAGCAGGCGCTCGCGTGAGCGTCGTGACTCGAGGAGCACACCGATGAGCATGGACCGCCCCGACCGCGTCGCCGCCGCGCTGGCCGAGCGCGAGCTCGACGCGCTGCTGATCACGCACCTGGTCAACGTGCGCTGGCTCACGGGCTTCACCGGCTCCAACGGCCTCGCTGTCGTCGGCGCGGGGAAGGACGGGATCCGTCGCTTCCTGACCGACTTCCGCTACCTCAGCCAGTCCGCCGAGCAGCTCGACGAGGGCTGGGAGCGCCAGGTCGTCCCGGAGCTGCAGGCCGCCGCCGCCGCGGGGCTGCGGGAGCTGGCCGGCGACAGGCTGCGCGTCGGCTTCGACGACGCCCACCTGGCGGTGCGCGACCACGCCGCGCTGGGCGACCGCCTGGCCGAGGGCATCGAGCTGGTGCCCGCCGGCGGGCTGGTCGAGGAGCTGCGCCTGGTCAAGGACGCCGAGGAGCTCGAGCGCATCCGCGCCGCCACGCGCCTGGCCGACGAGGCCCTGACCGAGGTGCTGGGCCGCGGCCTGGCCGGCCGCACCGAGCGCGACGTCGCCCTCGACCTCGAGATGACGATGCGCCGCGCCGGCGCGCAGGGGGTGTCGTTCCCGCCGATCGTCGCCTCCGGCGCCCACAGCGCGCTGCCGCACGCCGAGCCGCGCGATGTCGAGATCCCGCGCGGCACGCTGGTGACGATCGACTGGGGCGCGGTGCTGGACGGCTACGCCTCCGACTGCACCCGCACGTACGCCACGGGCGAGGTCGATCCCCGTGACCGCGAGATCTACGAGCTGGTGCTCGAGGCCCAGCGCACGTCGCTGGCGGCGGTGCGCGCCGGCGCCGGCGGCCGCGAGGTGGACGCGGTGGCGCGCGACATCATCACCGCCGCCGGGCACGGCGAGCACTTCGGCCACGGCCTCGGCCACGGCGTGGGCGCCGAGGTCCACGAGGGGCCGCGGCTCTCGCAGCGCAGCGTGTCGACGCTCGCGCCCGGCCAGGTCGTCACCGTCGAGCCCGGCGTCTACGTGCCCGGCGCGATCGGGGTCCGCATCGAGGATCTCGTGGTCGTGACCGAGGACGGCTGCGAGGTGCTGACCAGCCTGCCCAAGGAGCTGCAGGTCATCGGCTGACCGGTGCGCCGCGGCACCGATGGCGCGCACCCGGCTTCCCGCGCCGGCGGCGCATCGCCGCGGGCGACAGCCGTGGCCGGAGGCGCGGCCGACCCATAGGATGCGCCCATGTCCGGCCAGCCGCCCCTCGTCCTGCACCTGCTGACGATCTCGCATCCGTGCATCGCCGTCGAGACCGCGCTGCGGCTCAAGGGCCTCGAGCACGAGCGCGTCGAGCTGCAGCCCGGCCAGCACGTCGAGGAGATGGCGCGCATCTACGGCGCGGGCCGCACCACCGTGCCGGGCATGCTCGTCGACGGCGAGCCCGTCCACGGCTCGAACGCGATCTTCGAGCGCCTCGACGAGCTCGCGCCCGAGCCGCCGCTCTATCCCGCCGACCGTGCCGACGAGGTGCGCGAGGCGGCCGCCTGGGGCGACGAGGAGCTGCAGGACCTGGGCCGGCGCCTGCCGTGGGGCGCGCTGCACTTCCGGCCCGAGCAGCTGGGGCTGATCGCCGGCGGCGGTCCGCTCGACCCGGCGGGCACGGACTTCGCGATCCGGATGATCCGCGCGACGTGGAAGTACCACGGCATCTCCGCCGCCCGGCTCGCCGAGGACCTCGCGGGCCTCGGCGCCAAGCTCGACCACGTCGACCGCCTCGTCGCCGACGGCGTGCTCGCCGGCGAAACGCCCAACGCCGCCGACCTGCAGATCGGCTCGACGCTCTCGGTCCTCCTCAGCCTCGGCGACGTCCGCCCGTTGATCGAGGGCCGGCCCGCCGAGCAGGTCGCGCGCAAGTGGTTCGCCGACCGCGCCGGCGTGCTGCCGGCCGGCGCGTTCCCCGCCGGCTGGGTGCCGGCGCCGACGCCGGCCTGAGCGCCGGCGGTCTCAGCGCCGGCGCGGGCGCCACTCGAACGCGCCCGCGTCCGGAGCGCGCCCGACGACCCGGCGGCGCTCGTGGCGCAGGTCGTACGCGTACTGGCGGGCCGGCGCGCGATCCGGTCGGCGGACCGCGTCGACGCACGGCGAGCGGCGCCGGAGGCGGTAGTCGTAGCGCGCCGGTGCGACGAAGCGCGGGCGGGCGGGCACGCAGTTGGCGACCACGCGCGCGGCCGGCTGGTCGACGAGCGCCGAGCTGCCGGTGCTCAGGTTGCCCGCGATCCGGGCGCGCGCCGCCGCGGCCGGCGCCACGTGGATCGCGGCGCCCCGCCCGAGTCCGTCGACGAACGTGTTGTGCACCACGGAGAGCCGCGACCGCGGGTTGGCCAGGCTCTCGGCGCCGTAGCTCAGCAGCGCCGGGTTCTCCGAGCGCGAACCCTGCTGGAACACGTTGCCGGCCACGTACGCGCGGCCGCCGTCGGGCAGGTCCAGCTCGTAGCTGCCGGTGCCGTGCTGCTCGGTGAGGCGGTTCTGCAGGATGCGGTTGACGTCGGCGCGCGACTTGACGAGGTGGCCGACGCGCGCGTCGTGCGACCAGCTGTCGCGCAGCGTCAGCCGGTGCACGTGCCCGACGTACAGGTTGTGGGAGTAGCCGTCGCCGAAGCCGTTGCGGGCCAGCTCGGTCGCGACGATGGTGATGTCGCTGCGTGGGTCGGCGTCGACGAGGATGCCGTCGTCGTTGTCGTGCAGGAAGCTCCGGCGCACGGTCAGGCCGGGGCCCTGCTGGCGGATGCCGGCGCCGTTGCGGTCGCTCGGCGACGTCGCGCCCGAGAGCTCGACGCGGTCGACGAGCGTGTCGGCGCCGCCGATGACCCAGATCCCCTTGCCCTCGCTGAGGCGCCCGGCGGCGTCGATCCGCGCGCGCCCGTGCACGCCGGCGATCCGCAGCCGGTCGGTCGACCACGCGCAGACGTCGCCGTCGTAGGTGCCGTTGCCGCGGGCGTCGATGGCGACCGTGTCGCCGGAGTGCGCGGCCGCGATCGCCCGGCACGGCCGGGCGTAGCGGTGCCCCGGGCCGACGTGCAGGACGGCGGCCTGCGCGGAGCCGGCGGCCAGCAGCGCGAGCCCGGCGGCGAGGAGCGCCGCCCTTCGAGACGCCAGGCTCACGAGGCGTTCATCGCCGCGACGACGCGGGCGACGTTGTCGCGCCAGATCTCCTCGGGCGTCGGCGGCAGGATGTCGCTCCAGATCTCCGCGAAGCTCGAGTACAGCTGCGGCATCCCGGCGGGCCGTGCGATGAACCACCAGTGCAGGTGCTCGGCGCCCTCGCCCCAGCGGCCGATGTGGACGCGGCCGATCTCGCCGACCGACAGGACGGCGCGCTCGACGCGTCCGAGCAGCACGCCCAGCTCGCGTGCCAGCTCCTCCGGCAGGTCGCCCGGGCCGTCGTAGTGCGCGCGCGGCTCGAGCAGCAGGACCACCGGCAGGCCGTCGGGCGGGAGGGCCTGCAGCCGCCAGTGCTCGTCGGTCCAGACGTACTCGCTGTCGGCCGCCTCGCATGCTCGGCAGTCGACCCCGCCCTCGCCCGCCCGGCGCGGCTCGGGGGCCGGAGCGGCCAGCGCCTTGGGGCGCAGATCGCCCTCGAACGGCCACGTCTCCCAGGTCTCCAGCGGCGGCATCCGCAGCGCGCCGGCCGCGCGTGCGTGGATCTGCCGGGCGCTCTCGGGCATCGTCGGCTCCCCGTCAGGCGATGGTCATGCCGCCGTCGACGGCGAGCGTCTGCCCGATGATGTAGCCGGCGGCCGGGCTGGCCAGGAAGACGAGCGTCGCCGCCAGCTCCCGGTCGTCGCCCTTGCGGCCCGCCGGGATCCGCTGCTGCTGGGCCTCGAGGTAGCCGGGCGGGTACTGGTCGGTCATCTCGGAGGCGAAGAAGCCGGGGGCGATCGCGTTGACGCGGATCCCCTTGCGCCCTGTCCACTGCTGGGCGAGGTCGCGCGTGAGCCCGATCAGGCCGGCCTTGCTGGCGGCATAGGCGGCCTGCGGCAGCCCGGCCGTCGTGAGGCCCAGGACGCTGGAGATGTTGATGATGCTGCTGCCGGGCTCCATCACGCGGCCGGCCGCCTGCGCCATCCAGTAGCAGCCGTTCAGGTTGACGTCGATGACCGCGCGGAACTGCTCGGGCGTCTCGCGGGTCGCCGGCACGGCGGTCCCGACGCCGGCGTTGTTGACGAGGATGTCGACGCGGCCGAGCTCGCGCACCGCGGCGTCGACGAGCGCCTGGCAGTCCTCGGGCCGGGCGACGTCGGTGGCGACGGTGATGGCGCGGCGGCCGGCGGCCTCGACCAGGCGCCGGGTCTCCTCGAGGCGGTCGGCGCGGCGCGCGCCGAGGGCGACGTCCGCGCCCGCCTCCGCCAGCGCCCGGGCGAACGCGACGCCCAGGCCGGAGGAGGCGCCGGTGACGACGGCGACGCGCCCGTCGAGGCGGAAGGCGTCGAGGACGGGGGAGAGCGTGGGCTCGGGCACGGGCTGGGGCTCCTCGGGTCGTGGTGGCGTGGCGACGCGCCGTCGCCGGCGGGGCGGCCACGGCGCCGGAGCATACGAGGCGTCGTCAGCGCACCGCACGCACCATCGCCGGCAGCTGGCGCAGCAGCCGCGGGAGGTCGCGCCGGGCGTTGGCCACGGCGCCATCGATCGCGCCCGGCACCTCGCGTCCGTGCAAGGGCCGCCCGTGGCCGACGAGCAGGTGGCGCAGGTTGTCGCCGCGCAGGCCCCGCGGCGGCAGCAGCCGCAGCATCGGGTGCATGCCGACCGGCCCGTCGCCGACGGCGAAGCCGGGCGCGGTGCCGAGCGCCTCGGCCACGACCAGCGCCCGCCGCTCGGGCCACAGGAGCGCGACCTCGTTCCAGAGCCGGTTGCGGATCAGCCGCTGCAGGACGAACGGCGAGCCGGGCACCGCGTCGGGGACCTTCAGGTGCGGGACCCCGAGGCGGGCGGCGACCGCCGCGCAGTCGCGGTTGTGGCGGTCGAGCAGCTGGAGCACGGCGGCAGGCCGGCCGAGGGCGACGGCGTGCTCGACGGCGTGCCCGTCGTCGACGGGGTCCACGAGCCAGAGACGCTCGTCGTCGTCGATCAGCGCGTGGCAGGCGCGGCGCATCGGGTCGTCCATGACCCAGGTGAGGCCGAGCGTGTGCTCCTGGACCGTGGGGGGCATCGAGCGAACCTAGTGCCCGGCCCCGACGGCGGCAACGCGCGACCCGGCGCGGGGGACCGCGAGGAGCCTCGACCGGTGATCGAGTGTTAGGGCGCCCGACACGGGCGGCCACGGGGACGATCGAGGTCGGCGGGGAGGCGTGACCCCGCGGGCGCGGGCCGCGGCTACGCTTGACAGGAATGGGTCCCACGAAGCACGACGCCAGCTGGGCCGAGGCGGCCGCCGAGGCGCTCGCCGCCGCCGGCTACCGGCGCGGTGGCGCGCGCGCCGCGGTGATCACGCTGCTCGACGAGCAGCGCTGCGCGCTGTCGGCGGCCGAGATCGAGGATGCGCTGCGCGGGCGCGACGGCCGCCCGGTGGCGCGAGCGAGCGTCTACCGCATCCTCGAGGAGCTCGAGGGCCTGCGGCTCGTCACGCGTGTCGAGGTCGGGCAGGGGCTCGCCCGGTTCGAGGCCGCCCGTGAGGAAGGCCATCACCATCACATGGTCTGCGACGACTGCGGCCGGGTCATCCCGTTCGAGGACGCCGAGCTCGAGCGCAGCATCTCGCGCCTGGCCCGCCGCGTGACCTTCGCCGTCGCCGAGCACGACGTCGTGCTGCACGGCGCGTGCGCCGACTGCCAGGGCGCCTCGGGCTCCGAGGCTCAGGCGGCGCCCGCGCGCGAGCGCAGCGCCGCGACACCCAGCGCCGCCGCGTAGGCGCCCACGACGACCGCCGTGATCGACGCCCCGGCCGCGGTCCGCGCGTAGTACGAGAGGTAGAGCCCGCCGCCGGCCGCCACCACGGCGATCATGGCGGCCAGTGCCATCATCGCCGGCATCCGCCGCGTCAGCGCGCGCGCGGCCGCGGCCGGGCCGACGAGGACCGCGATCACCAGCAGGTTCCCCAGGCCCTGCACGGCCACCAGCAGCGCCGCGGCCACCAGCAGCAGCAGCGCGGCGTCGACCACGGCGGGCCGCGCGCCGAGCGCCGGAGCGTTGAGCCGGTCGAAGCCCACGACCAGCAGCCGGCCGTGGAGCACGCGCAGCGCGGCGAGGACCGCCACGGCCAGCCCCGCCGCCGCGGCCAGCTCGCCGTCGCCGACGGCCAGCACGTCGCCGAACAGCAGGGTGCTCAGCCCGGCGGGCGTGTCGGGGGACAGCGCCAGCAGCGCGCCCAGGCCGAGCAGCCCGGTGACCACGACGGCGACGGCCGTGTCGCGCCCGATCGCCGGCGTGCGTGCCGCGGCGGCGATCGCCACCGCCGCGACCGCGAGGCCCGCCGCACCGCCGAGCACGAGCGGCAGGCCCGTGAGCGCCGCGAGCACGAGGCCGGGCAGGAGGGCGTGCGCCAGCGACTCGGTCGCGTAGCTGAGGTTGTAGAAGAGGATCCAGCACCCCAGCGCGCCGCCGGCGACGCCCAGCAGCGCGACCTCCAGCAGCGCCCGGCGGTCCAGGCCCGACTGCCAGGGCTCGGCGAGCACGTGCCAGACCGTCGCGAGCATCACGCGTGGTCGTGGTGGTGCGGCGGCAGGACGCAGCGCTCGCCGGTCAGCTCGACGATCTCGGTGCCGTACGTGGCCTCGAGGACAGCGCGGGTGAGCGTCTCGTCGGGCGCGCCGAAGGCGAGCTGGCGCCGGTTGAGGCAGAGCACCCGCTCCCAGCCACGCGCCTGGTCGACGTCGTGGGTGGCCACCAGCAGCGCGCGGCCGCCGGCCGCGAGCCGCGCGAGCAGGTCGTCGAGCAGCTCGGCGCTCGGCGCGTCGAGCCCGACGTAGGGCTCGTCGAGCAGCAGCACCGGCGCGTCCTGGACGAGCGCCCGCGCGACGAGCACGCGCTGGCGCTGGCCGCCGCTGAGGTCGCCGAAGGTGCGGTCGGCGCGGTCGGCGAGACCCACCTCGGCCAGCGCAGCACGCGCCCGCGCCCGCTCGGCGCGGCCGGGGCGCCGCCACCACGGCAGCGTGGTCAGCGTGCCCATCAGCGCGACGTCCAGCGCGCTGACCGGGAAGTCCAGGCGCGAGCGCTCGGTCTGGGGCACCACGCCGATCCGGGGCGGGCGCCGCAGCGCGCCGGCCAGCGGGCGCAGCTCGCCGAGGAGGGCACGGAACAGCGTCGTCTTGCCGCCGCCGTTGGGGCCGAGGATCGCGATGCGCTCGCCGGCCCGGGCGGCGAAGCTGACGTCGTGCAGCACGGGGCCGCCGCCGTAGCCGGCCGCCAGGCCCTCGACCTCCAGCAGCGGGGCCGAGCTCATCGCGCCACCTCGGTGGGCAGGTGGCAGCGCCGGCGGCCGCCGGACAGCCCGCGCACGATCGCGTCGGCGTTGGCGGCCTCCATGCCGAGGTAGGTCGCCCCGGGCGAGCCCGCCGGCCCGAGTGTGTCGCCGTAGAGCGCGGCGTCGGCCGTCGCGCCGGTCTGGCGGGCCAGCGCCCGGGCCAGCGCGGGGCTGACGGCGTGCTCCGGGAAGATCGCGCGGACGTGCTCGCGGCGCACGAGCCGGGCGAGCTCGGCGAGGTCTCCTGCCGATGGCTGCGCCTGGGTGGTCTGCGAGGGGATGACCGCGCCGACGATCCGGAGGCCGTAGCGGGCGGCGAAGTAGCGGAACGCGTCGTGGTCGGTGACGAGCTCGCGGTCGGCGGCCGGAAGGCGGGAGATGCACGCCCGGATCCCGCGGTCGAGCGCGCGCAGCCGCGTGAGGAAGCCGGTGGTCGCCCGGTCGACCTCCGGGCGGGCGGACGGCTCGAGCGCGATGAGCTGGTCGTGGATCCGCGTCACGGCCGAGCGGACGTTGCGCGGGTCGTGCCACCAGTGGGGGTCGAACGTCCCGGCGTCGGCGCCGGAGGCGGGCCCGGGCAGGGCGATCGGGCGGTCCTCGCCGGCGTCGAGCACGATGGGGTCGCCGCCCGCGTCGTGCAGCACCTCGTCCATCCACGCGTCGAGCCCGTCGCCGCTGGTGACGACGAGCTGGGCGCGGGCCACCGCCTCGACGTCGTGCGGGCGCGGCTCGTAGTCGTGCGGGTCGGAGTTGGGCTGCAGCAGCTGGGTGACCGCGACGGCGCGGCCGCCCGCCTCGCGGACGAGATCGCCGAGCTCGGTCGTGGTGGCGACGACGGCGATCCGGCCGTCGGGCGCCGTGGAGCCGGTGGTCGAGCCGCACCCTGCCGCGACGGCTGCGGCGGCGAGCAGCGCGACCGCGGCGATGGCGACGGCGACGCGGCGGGGGCGCAGCGCCCGGGCGAGGGCGACGACGCCGAAGACGGCGGCGGCCAGCGCGGCGATCGTCGCGCCGGGCGGGGCGTTGAGCTCGACGGACAGCCACAGCCCGACGACCCCCTCGGCGGCGGCCAGGCCCACGGTCGCGACCTGCCAGCGCGCGAGCCGGTCGACGAGCAGCCGCGTCGTGGCCGCCGGGACGACGAGCAGCGCCGTCGCCAGCAGGGCGCCGATCGCGTTCAGGGCGGCGACGGCCATGGCCGCGACGAGCACGAGCAGGACGGCGTCGGGCAGCGACGACTGGGCGCCGAGCGCGCGCGCCGCAACGGGGTCGAAGCCGCTCACGAGCCAGCGCCGCCCGAGCACGACTCCCCCGACGAGCGCCGCGGCGGCGGCCGCGGCGGCCACCAGCTGGTCGGTCGTGTCGATCGCCAGCAGGCTGCCGAAGAGCAGCCGCTCGACGCTGCCCTGCGAGTGGAAGACGTCGCTGGCGAGGATCACGCCGGCGGCCAGCGCCCCGGCGAGCACGAGCGCGGTGGCGGCGTCGTGCCCCTCGCCGTGCTCGCGGCGCGTGAGCACCGCGACCCCGATCGCGACGGCGCCCGCCGTGGCCGCCGCGCCGAGCAGCGGCGAGAAGGCCAGGCCGTCGGCCAGCACGAGCCCGGGGAAGGCCGCCGTCCCGACGGCGTGGGCGTAGAAGCTCAGCCCGCGCAGGACGATCCAGGTGCCCAGGACGCCGGAGCCGAGCGCGAGCAGCAGCACCTCCACGACGCCGCGCTGCACGAAGGGGAGGTCGAAGGGCGCCGGCACCGGCCCACCACTCTAACAGGAACCAGTCTCATCTTCGGCCCGTGGTCCGGACCGCTGCGCGTCAGCCCTCGCCGCGGCGGGCGCGCCAGGCGACGAGCCGGCGGGCGAGCACGGGCGAGAGGCTCGTGGCCAGGGCGTCGGCCTCCGCGGCGGACTGCTCGTCGTCGAGCCCGAGCACCTCGTGGGCGAGCACGCGCGCGGCGTAGCGGCGCGAGGTGAGCACCAGGGCGGCGCTCGTGCCGTTGGCGGTGAGCGTGAGCGCGTCGGGCGCCACGAGGTCCAGCCCGCGCAGCCGCCGGATCATCTCCAGCGCCGTCGGATGCGAGACGCCGACCTTGCGCGCCACGGCCGCCTGCGAGGGCGGGGTGCCACCGGCGTTGAGGTCGCGGAGCGCCAGCAGGTAGCGCGCCTCGCCCTCCGTGAGCTCCATGCAGGGGACCGGGGCTTCGCCGCCCGCTCGGGCGGCGGCGCCCGAGCCTGAGCGGGTGCGACTCATTCTCAGGATTGTACCGCCGGCTCCGGCGGCGACGCAGGGGCCGCGAGGCCCTGTCGCAGGGCGCCGGCGATCTGCCCGAAGCGCTCCCGGCTGCTGCGGATCACGGTGGTGTTGAAGAAGCCGTGGAGCTGCCCGTGGCGCTGCACGGCGACCGCAACGCCGGCCTCGCGCAGGCGCCGGGCGTACGCCTCGCCCTCGTCGCGCAGCGGGTCCGTCGCGCAGGTGGTGACGTGCGCGGGCGGCAGGCCGGACAGGTCGGGCGCCAGCAGGGGCGAGACGCGCGGGTCGCTGCGCTGCGCGCGGTCGGGGACGTACTGGTCGCTGAACCAGTCCATGTTGCGCTCGGTCAGGTAGAAGCCGTCGGCGAAGCGCCTGACCGACGCCGACTTCTGCGAGATGTCGCAGACGGGATAGAGCAGCAGCTGGAACGCGACGGGGGGGAGCGGGTCGCCGGCGCGGCGGGCGTCGCGGACGGCGATCGCCGTGACGGCCGCGAGGTTGCCGCCGGCGCTGTCGCCGCCGACGGCGATCCGCTGCGGATCGGCGCCGAGCCGATCGGCCTCGGCGACGGCCCAGCGGTAGGCGGTCAGGGCGTCGTCGGCGGCGGCCGGGAAGCGGTGCTCGGGGGCCAGCCGGTAGTCGACGGACAGCACGCGCACACCGGCGAGGTGGGCGAGCAGCCGGCAGGACCGGTCGTGGCTGGCGATGGAGCCCTGCACCCAGCCGCCGCCGTGGAAGTAGACGAGCAGCGGGCCCGGGCCGGGGCCGTCGACCGCGGCGGCCGAGGCGGGCACGTACAGCCGGCCGGGGATCGACCCGGCGGCGCCGGGGATCGCGACGTCCTCGGTGCGCAGCGGCAGCGGCGCCCGCAGCCCCATGGGGCGCGCCGTGAGCTCGAGCCGGCGGCGCTGCTCGGGCACGGGGATCTCGTCGCGTGTCAGCTCCGGCCCGCGCCGGCTGAGCTTGGCCAGCAGCCAGGCCTCGGGGTCGAGCTCCTCGGCCGGCGGCGGCGGCGTGCCGGCGATCCGGCGCAGGACGCCTGGGGGGAGGGCGAACAGCAGGCGGCCGGAGACGCCGGACGCGGCGGCGGCCGCGCGGCCGGCGAGCAGGGACGGGGAGGGCACGGCGCGGCAGCCTACGGCCGCGGCGGCGGCGGCGCGTCGCCGCCCGCTCAGGCGATGGCCATGCCCGGGCGGACGTCGACCTGGACGAGCCGCGGGCCGTCGCCGGCGGCCAGCGCGCCGCCGAGCGCGTGGCGCAGCGCCTCGAGGCTGTCGACGTGCTCGGCGGCGACGCCGTAGCTGGCCGCGGTGGCCGCGACATCCAGCGCGGGCAGGTCGAGACCCGGTGCGCCGGTGACGCCCTCCAGCTGGGAGAACCACTTCAGGATCGCGTACTCGTGGTTGCGCAGCACGAGGAAGGTGACGGGCACGCGGTAGGCGGCCGCCGTCCAGAAGCCGGTGATCGCGTACTGCGCCGAGCCCTCGCCGAGGACGCAGACGACCGGGCGGCCGGGCTGGGCGAGCTGCACGCCGATCGCGGCCGGCAGCCCGAAGCCGAGGCCGCCCGCGGCGCCGAAGTAGTAGCTGCCCGGGCGCGACAGGCGCAGGCGGTTGCGCAGGGCGAGCGTGCTCGACGGCGACTCCAGCACGACGATGGCGTCGCCGGGCAGCACCGACGCCAGCACGGCATGGACGTCGCCGGCGTCCGGCGCCCCGCCGTCCTCGCCGGGCGCCGCGACCGGGATGTCGAACGCCGGCGGGCCCGCCAGCGGCTCCGGCGTCGCGCGCTCCGCCGGCGCGTCGCCGGCCGCCTCGGCCAGGGCGGCGAGGGTCAGCCCCACGTGGGCGACCAGCGCGTCGCCCATCGGCGCCCGCGCGGCCTCGGCGGGGTCGTCGGTGATCGCCACCAGCTCGGTGCCCTCCGGGAGCGCGGGGCCGGGCAGGTAGGGGTAGTAGGGGAAGACCGAGCTGCCGACGACGAGCACCAGGTCGTGGCCCTCCAGCGCCTGGGCGAGCGGCCCGATGGCGGGCGGGAGGCTGCCGCGGAACAGCGGGTGCGACTCGGGGAATCCGAGCCGCCCGCCGCCGGGCGCGGGCGTCGCCCAGACGGCCAGGCGCTGGCGCTCGGCAAGGGCGACGGCGGCGTCCCAGGCCCCGGCGGCGTCGATGCCCGGCCCGGCGACCATGGCCGGGCGCCGGGCGGCGCGCAGCCGAGCGGCGAGCGCGCGGACGGCCTCGGGATCGGCGCCGGCTCGGCCGGACACCGAGCGCGCGACGAGCCGCGAGACCTCGGCGTCGTCGACCTCGGCGCCCCAGTCGTCCATCGGGATCGAGACGAAGGCGGGGCCCGCGGGCGGCAGCGCGGCGTGCGCGACGCCGCGCGCCAGCGCGGCTGGGACGTCCTGCGCGCGCGGCGGCTCGAAGCTCCACTTGACGTAGGGGTGCGGCACGCGCGTGGCGTCGTGGCTGGTCAGGTTGGCCTGCATCGTCACCTGCGGGCGCACCTGCTGGCCGGCGGTGATGAGCAGCGGGGCCTTGTTGGCCTGGGCGTTGAAGATCGCGCCCATGGCGTTGCCGAGGCCGGGCGCCGTGTGGAGGTTGGCGTGCGCGACGCGGCCCGACGCCTGGGCGAAGCCGTCGGCCATGCCGACGACGACGCCCTCGTGGAGGCCCAGGATGTAGCGGAACTCCGACGGGAGGTCGGCGAGCATCGGCAGCTCCGTCGACCCGGGGTTGCCGAAGATCGTGGTCATCCCCCGCGCGGCGAAGAGCTCCAGCGCGGCCTCCCGGACGGTGGTCATGGGGCCATCCTGCCATCACCCCCGGAGCGTCGAGGGACGATTCGTTCAGCCCCCGGCTGAACG
>DASTWY010000049.1:0-23043 GCA_035765735.1 Baekduia sp.
GAACCACCCCAGGGGTGGTTCAGTCGTCCCTCGACGCGTCCGTGGGGGCATCGGGGGCGTCCTGCAGGCGGCGGGCGAGGGCCAGGGCGTCGTCGCGGGTGGCGATCTCGCCGGCGTAGCGGGCCTCCGCGAGCTCGGCCAGCAGCTCGCCGAGCGCCGGGCCGGGCCGCAGGCCCAGCTCGTGGGCCAGCTCGTCGCCGCGGATCAGCGGCGGCTGCGCGCGGACCTCGGCGAAGGCCAGCGCCTGCGGGAGCACCTCGCGCGCGACCGCGACGTGCTTGGCGATCGACTCCTCGCCCTTGTGCCCGCGCGTCGCCAGGCGGTCGGCGACCGACAGCAGCGACACGTCGACCTCCACGGGATGCGTGGCGACGAGGTAGCGGTGGATGCCGCGGCGGGTCAGCGGCTCCCGGTGCACGAGGAAGCCGAGGTCGAGGTGATGGCGCGTCATCGCGGCGACGTGCGCGCGGAGCCGCTCGCTGGCCCGCAGGCGGGTGAGGATCTCGCGCGCCACGCGGGCGCCCTCCTGGGAGTGGCCGGGGAAGCCCAGGACCGTCCCGTCGGGGTTGTGGGCCTGGGTCTCGCGCTTGGCGATGTCGTGCAGCAGCGCGCCGAAGCGCAGGCCGCCGCCGCGCGTCAGCTCGTCGGCGAAGGGCTGGGCCAGGTAGGCGCGGACCGGATCCGCCAGCTCGGCGCCGAAGACCGCTCCAGGGTCGCGCTCGAGCGCGATGGCCGCCTCGAGCACCTCGATCGTGTGGTCGTGGACGTCGCGGTGGTGGTAGCGGTTCTGCTCGACGCCGTGCAGGCCGGCCAGCTCCGGGAGGACCTGCGCGGTGAGCCCGAGCCGTTCCATGAGCGCGAGGCCCTCCACCGCCGCGTCGGCGGTCAGGACGCGCTTGAGCTCGCCGAACACGCGCTCCGGCGCCACCGCGCCGATGCGGCCCGCGCGCTCGCGGGCCGCGGCGAGCGTCGCGTCCTCGGGGGCGAGCCCCAGCTCGCACGCGAACCGCGCCAGGCGCAGGGTCCGCAGCGGGTCGTCGTCGAAGGCGGCAGCCGACACCATCCGCAGCCGCCCGGCCGCGAGATCGCCCGCGCCGCCGTGCGGATCGACCAGCGCGCCGCCGGCCAGCGGCTCGGCCATCGCGTTGATCGTGAAGTCGCGGCGGGCGAGGTCCTCGTCCAGCGAGGCGCCCTGGAAGCGCGCGAGGTCCACCTGCCAGCGACGGTCGGGACCGATCACCCGCCACGCGCCGAACTCCTCCGACAGCGCGAACGCCGGGCCACGCGCGTGCCGGGACAGGCGGCGGGCCAGCGGCTCGGGATCGCCGGCGACCACGAGGTCGACGTCGGCGGTCGGCCGCGCCAGCATCCGGTCACGCAGCGCGCCCCCGACGACCCAGACCTCCTCCTCGCCGGCCAGCGCGGCACGGGCGACCTCCAGGGCCTCGGGCGGCGGCACGGCGGCCGAGCCGGTCACGCCTCGACGGGCTCCCCGTCGTGGTGGTGCTGGCGGGGCACCCGCGCGGTCAGCGCCGTGGTCACCTCGTAGTTGATGGTGTCCGTCCAGCGGGCCACGTCCTCGGCGGTGATGCGCTCGACGCCCTGGGCGCCGATGAGGACGATGTCGTCGCCGACCTTCGGGCCCAGCCCGGCGGCGCCGACGTCGAACGTGACGTTGTCCATGCTCACGGTCCCCACGAGCGCGACGCGATGGCCGTGCAGCAGCGCCTCCGCCCGGTTGCTGAGCGCGCGCCGGTAGCCGTCGCCGTAGCCCACGGGGACGGTGGCGATGAGCGTGTCGCGCGGCGCGATGAACCTGCGCCCGTAGCCCGCGCTCTCCCCCGCCGCGCACGGCTTGACCGCCGCCACGTAGGACGTCAGCTCCAGCGCCGGCTCGAGGTCGCGCAGCGCCGGGTCCTCGCCGAACGGATCGAGTCCATAGACGGCGACCCCGGCGCGGACCATGCCGAAGTGGGCGGCGTGGTCGCGCAGCAGCGCCGCGCTGTTGGCCGCATGCACGAGCAGCCCGGGATGGCGCGTGCACAGCGGCTCCACCCAGGCCCGGAAGCGCGCGAGCTGCTCGGCGAAGAACTGGTCGCCGCGCTCGTCGGCGGTGGCGAAGTGCGTCCACGCCCCGGCCAGCTGCAGCTCGGGCGCCGCCGCGACGGCCTCGGCGACCGCGTCGGCCTCCTCGGGGTCGCGCGTGCCGAGGCGCCCGAGGCCGGAGTCGAGCTTGACGTGCACGCGCGCCGGGCGGCCGAGGGCCACCAGCGCGTCGACGAGGTCGAGGCTCCAGGCGGTGACGTCGGCGCCGGCGTCGAGCGCCAGCGGCAGCTCGTCGGGCGTCAGCGCGCCGAGCACCAGGACGCGCGGCTCGTCGAGCCCGCCGTCGCGCAGCGCGCACGCCTCCTCGGCGGTGGCGACCGCCAGCCAGGTCGCGCCGCCCCGCAGCGCGGCGCGCGCGCACGGCAGCATCCCGTGCCCGTAGCCGTCGGCCTTGACCACCGCGCACAGCTCCGCGCCGCTGGCCTCCGCGGCGAGCCGGGCGACGTTGCGCTCGATCGCCGCGACGTTCACGCGCGCGAGCACCCGGCGCCGCATGGCCTAGACCTCCGTGCCCAGGGCCGCCAGCACGTCGGCGCGGGTGACCAGCCCCACGTAGCGGCCGTGCTCGACGACGGGGACGCGGTCGTGGCCATGGGCGATGATCGCGTGGGCGGCGTCGTGGATCGACGCGGTCGGCTCGACGGTCACCGGCGGCTGCGTCATCAGGTCCTCGACCCGCACGGCGGCCGCCTGCTTCAGGCGCCGGTCGAAGACGTGCAGCTCCGGGGGGAAGAACACCAGCCCGCCGAAGAGCTCGATGTAGTGCGGGATGTGCAGGTCGCCCTCGTCCGCGGTGGTGATGACGAGGTCCTTCTCGGTGACGATGCCGATGCAGCGGCCGCCCGCGTTGACCACGGGCAGCGCCGAGACGTCGAGCTGCTTGAACAGCGCGACGACGTCCTCGACGCCGGCATCCGGCGCGACGGACGGCGCGTCGCGCTCCATGATCTCGGCGACGGTGCTGGCCATGCGGCGGGGACTCTAGCTAGAAGCGCTCGACGTCCAGCGTGTGCGGCAGCTCGTCGATCACGTCGCCGGCGATGACGCCGTCGGGCCCGTCGAGCACCAGCGCGGCGCGCCGGCCCGCCTCGGCGTGGAGGAACACGCCGGCGCAGGCGGCGTCGAACGGGTGCATGCCGCGTGCCAGCAGCGCAGCCAGGACGCCGGAGAGCACGTCGCCGGTGCCCGCCGTGGCCAGGGCGGGACTGCCGCCGCGGCTGACGCCGACGCGGCCCTCCGGCTCGGCGACGATCGTGTCGTCGCCCTTGAGCAGCAGGATCGCGCCGGAGCGGCGGGCGCCCTCCCGCGCGGCCTCCAGGCGGCGCGCGCGCACATCGTCGGAGCCGACCTCCAGCAGGCGGGCGAGCTCGCCGCCGTGGGGCGTGAGGATGGCCGGCGCGCGCCGGTCGCGCAGGTCCTCGAGGCGGCCGGCGTGGGCGTTGAGGCCGTCGGCGTCGAGCACCAGCGGGACCTCGACCTCGCGCGCGACCCGCTGCGCGAAGGCCAGCGCGCCGTCGGTGCGCCCAAGGCCGGGGCCGAGCACGACGACGCCGCCGCGCTGCCCGGCCCGCTCGACCACCTCGTCGGCGCCGAGCTCCGTGTGGGCGGCGCCGTCGTCGGGCAGCGGCGCGCTCATCACCTCGGTGAGCTTCACCTCGAAGATGTCGTTGAGCGCGCCCGGCACGCAGGCGGTGACGTAGCCGGCGCCGGCCCGCATCGCGGCCATGGAGGCCAGGCAGACGGCCCCGGTCAGGCCCCGCGAGCCGCCCGCGACGAGCACGTGACCGCTCTCGAACTTCGTCGACGCGGCGCCGCGGCTCGGGTAGGCGGCCATCGCGCCGGGGCCGATGAGCCCCATCGCGGGCGTGACGGGGGCACCGTCCGGGATGCCGATGTCGACCACGACGACGTCGCCGGCGTGCGCCTTGCCCGGGTGGATCCAGAGGCCCGCCTTCGGCCCGGCGAACGTGGCGGTCGCGACCGCGCGCACGGCCTCGCCGGCGACCATGCCGGTGCTGGCGTCGACCCCGCTGGGGATGTCGACGGCGACCACCGGGGCCGGAGCGGCGTTGATCGCGGCGATCGCCGCGGCGACGTCCTCGCGCGGCGCGCCCGTGAACCCGGTTCCCAGGACGGCGTCGACGATCACCGCGGCGCCGACGAGGCCGTCGGGCGTGAAGGGCCGGGGCCCGTCGCCCGGGAGGCGGTCGCGGTTGGCCGCCGCGTCGCCCTTGAGGCGCGCGGGGTCGGCCGTGGCCAGCACGCGGACCTCGCGGCCCTCCTGGCGCAGCAGGCGGGCGGCGACGTACCCGTCGCCGCCGTTGTTGCCCCCGCCGCAGACGATGGCGATCTCGCCCTCCGGCGCCACGTCGACCACGAGGCGGGCCAGGCCCGCGCCCGCCCGCTCCATGAGCTCGACGCCGGGGATCCCGCGCTCCTCGATCGCCCACCTGTCGACGGCGTGCATCCCCGCCGCGTCGTGGAGCGGATCGAGCCAGCCGGGGATCGCCTCGGTCATCCGCGCACCACCGCCACGGCCCCTGCCGTGCCCCGCGAGTGGGTGAGCGACACGTCGATGGTGTCCGAGCGGTCGCGCAGCGCCCCGTGGAGGACGACGCGCGGCGGCCCCCCGGCGCTGACGACCTCGATGTCGCGCCACGACCACGCGTCGAGCTGGAGCGCCTTGGCGACCGCCTCCTTGGCGCAGAACCGCGCGGCGAGGTGCTGCCCGGGCCGCGCACGTGCGGCGGCGTAGGCGCGCTCGCCGTCGGTGAACAGGCGCTCGGCGAGCCCGGGCCGCCGCGCCAGCGCCCGCTCGAGCCGGTCGATCTCCAGCAGGTCCAGGCCGATGCCGCTCATCCGTTGCGACCCTACCGCGGGGCTTTGGGCGCGGGCGGGTCAGGGCTCCGGCGTCGCGGTGCCCCTCGGTGTGTCTCCGCCTTCAGCACGCGCGCGGATCAGGGCTTCTCATGGCACCCCCAACTCGCACGCGTCCCCGGGGCCGGGCGGCGCGCCGAACGCCCCCGCTCCCCTACTCGACCGTGACGGTCTTGGCCAGGTTGCGCGGCTGGTCGACGTTCAGGCCGCGCAGGCGCGCGATCTTGTACGCGAGCACCTGGAGCGGGACGACGGCCAGCAGCGGCTGCAGCATCCAGTCGAGCGCCGGGACGCGCACGACCTCCTCGGCGTGCTCGCCGATCTCGATGTTGCCCTCGCTGGCGATCGCGATGACGTGGGCGCCGCGGGCGCGGACCTCCTGCACGTTGCTGACGACCTTGTCGAGGATCGGCGAGTCGGTCGCGACGCACACGACCGGCGTCGACTCGTCGAGCAGCGCGATCGGCCCGTGCTTCATCTCGCCGGCCGCGTAGGCGTCCGTCGGGATGTAGGAGATCTCCTTGAGCTTCAGCGCGCCCTCGAGCGCGACCGGCAGCCCGACGTGGCGGCCGAGATAGAGGAAGAAGTCCTGCGTGTGGTGGCGCGCGGCGACGTCGTCGAGGTCGAGGTGCTCGAGGAGGGCGTCGATCTCGTGCGGGACGCGCTTGAGCTCGGCGACCAGCCGCGTGCGGTGCTCGGCGTCCAGCGTCCCGCGCAGCTCCCCGAGCCGCAGCGCAAGCAGGTACATGACGGCGACCTGGCAGACGAACGTCTTGGTCGCCGCGACGCCGACCTCGAGGCCGGCGCGGGTGAACAGGACGCCGTCGGCGTCGCGTGTCGCCTGCGAGCCCATGACGTTCGTGACGGCCACGACGCGGGCGCCGCGCTCGCGGGCCAGGCGCATCGCGGCGAGCGTGTCGGCTGTCTCGCCCGACTGCGTGATGCCGACGACGAGGTCGCCCTCCCCCACCACCGGGTTGCGGTAGCGGTACTCGGAGGCGATGTCCATCTCGACCGGCAGCCGCGCCCACTCCTCGATCGCGTACCGGCCGATGAGGCCGGCGTGGTACGAGGTGCCGCAGGCGACGACGACGATGCGCTTGACGCCCTGCAGGAGCGCCTCGTCGAAGCTGGCCTCCTCGGCGAGGTCCACCCCGTCGGGGCGGACGGTGCGGTCGGCGATCGTCTCGGCGACGGCGTCGGCCTGCTCGTGGATCTCCTTGAGCATGAACGTCTCGAAGCCGCCCTTCTCGGCGGTCTCCTCGTCCCAGTCGATCTCGACGACGTCCCGGTCGATCTCGGTGCCGTCGGGGCGCAGGAACGTCGTGCCCTCGGCGGTGACGATGACCAGCTCGTCGTTCTCGATGTACTGCACGCGGCGGGTGTGCTGCAGGAACGCGGGGATCGCGGAGCCCAGGAACGTCTCGCCGTCGCCGCGGCCGACGATCAGCGGGCACTCCTTGCGGGCGCCGACGAGCGTGTCGGGATCCTCGACCGCCATCGCGACGAAGGCGAAGTGGCCCTCCAGCTCGGCGAACGCCGCGCGCACGGCTTCGATCAGAGAGCCGGCGGCCAGGTGGTGCGACACGAGGTGCGCGATGACCTCGGCGTCGGTCTCGCTGGTGAACACGGCGCCCATGTCGGTCAGGCGGTGCTTGAGCTCGAGGTAGTTCTCGACGATCCCGTTGACCACCACGTGGACGCGGTTGTCCGTGTCGAAGTGCGGGTGCGCGTTCTCCTCGTTGACGCGCCCGTGCGTGGCCCAGCGCGTGTGGCCGATGCCGGTCGTCGCGGCGCGGGTGGCCACCGCCACCGTCCCGGCGTCGTCGCGGCGCTCGACGGCCTCCACGAGGTTGGCGAGGTTGCCCACCGCGCGCACGGAGTCGATCTCCCCGTCGGCGATCACCGAGATGCCCGCGGAGTCGTAGCCGCGGTACTCGAGCCGCTGCAGCCCGGCCAGCAGGATCTCCTGAGCCGGCCGCTTGCCGACGTAGCCGACGATGCCGCACATGCGGGCCTCCTAAGAACGGGTGGGGTCGAAACGCTGCGCCCGAGCGGGCGGCCAGGCCCGTCGGAGGTCGCACCGAGGGTACCAACGCCCCCGGGACCGGTCAGACGACGCTGGCCAGACGATCAGGGTGCCGCGACGCCGTCGCGCACCACGGCGACGAGCCGCTCGCACACCGCGTCGGTCTCGTCCTGATCGGGCGCCTCGACCATGACGCGGATCAGCTGCTCGGTGCCTGACGGGCGCACCAGCACGCGCCCACGACCCTCCAGCGCCTCGCTCTCGCGCGCGATCGCCGCCGCGAGCTCCTCGCTGCCCATCGCCGCGTCGCGGTCGGCGACGGGCACGTTGACCAGCCGCTGCGGCAGCTTCTGCATCGCCGCCCGGTCGGCCAGGTCGCCGCCGCGCAGCGCCTCGAGCGTCAGCAGCGCGCTGGCGATGCCGTCGCCCGACGGGACGAAGCCCATGTCGATGATGTGGCCCGACTGCTCGCCGCCGAGGGTCCAGCCCCGGGAGCGGAGCTCCTCGAGCACGTAGCGATCGCCGACCTGCGTGACGGCGACCTCGACCCCGGCGTCCCGCATGCCCTGGTGGAAGCCGTAGTTGGTCATCACCGTGACGGCGACCCCCTCGCCGGCCAGGCGGCCCTGCGCCCGGAGGCTCACGGCGGCCAGCGCGATCAGCTCGTCGCCGTCGACGATGACGCCGTGGCGGTCGACGGCCAGGACGCGATCCCCGTCGCCGTCGAAGGCGAAGCCGACGTCGTGACCGCCGGCCTTCACCGCGGTCGCGAGCGCCTCGACGTGCGTCGAGCCGCAGCCGTCGTTGATGTTGCGCCCGTCGGGCTCGTCGGCCAGCACGGTCACGCTCGCGCCCAGCCGGCGGAAGATCTCCGGGGCCGCGCGGTGCGTCGCGCCGTTGGCGCAGTCGAGCAGGACGTCGACGCCGGCCAGGTCGAGCTCCGCGAAGCGGGCGTGCAGCTCGCGGAGGTAGTCCTCCAGCGTCCCGTGCAGCGGGCGGATCCGGCCGATGCCGCGCTCGGGTCCGGGCGGCGACGGCGGCGCGTCGAGCAGGGCCTCGATCCGCGCCTCGGCCTCGTCGGACAGCTTGAAGCCGTCCGGGCCGAAGAACTTGATGCCGTTGTCGCGGTACGGGTTGTGGGACGCCGAGATGACGGCGGCGACGTCGAACCCGTAGCGCCCGATCAGCAGCGGCGCCGCCGGAGTCGGCAGGACGCCGCCGAGCAGCACGTCGCCGCCGGCGGACGTGACGCCCGCGGCCAGCGCGGCCTCGAGCATCTCGCCCGACTCGCGGGTGTCGCGGATGACGAGCACCTGCGGGCGCGCGGGTGGCGCCTGGGCCGTGACGGCACGGCCCAGGGCCAGGGCCAGCTCGGCGCTGAGCACCTCGCCGGCGACGCCGCGGACGCCATCGGTCCCGAAGAGCCGACGGGCCATGAGCGGCGGGCTAGCGCTTGCTGAACTGCGGCCGCTTGCGGGCCTTCTTGAGGCCGGCCTTCTTGCGCTCCTTGGCGCGCGCGTCGCGCGTCAGGAAGCCACGGCGCTTGAGCTCCGTGCGCAGGTTCGGATCGGCCTCCAGCAGCGCGCGCGAGATGCCGTGGCGCAGCGCGCCGGCCTGCGCGGCCACACCGCCGCCGTGCATGCGCGCGACGACGTCCATGCGGTCCTCGTAGCCGACCGTCTCGAGCGGCTGGCGGATCGTGCGCTGAAGGGTGTCGCGGGGGAAGAACTCGTCCAGCGTGCGCCCGTTGATCGTGTAGGCGCCCGTGCCGGGCTTGAGGATCACGCGAGCGATGGCCGTCTTGCGCTTGCCGGTCGCGCGGTAGCGCGCGTCGGCGGCGAGCTGGATCTCGGCCTCGATCGGCTGCTCCTCGACGAGCTCGTCCTCCTCGCCCGTGGGCGCGGCGCCCTCGGCCTCGTAGTCCTCGTCCTCGGACCAGGAGGGGCGCTGCTCGCTCTCGAGGACGATGTCCACCTCGAGGTCGGCGCCCGGGATCGCGGGCTTCACGCGCGGGGCGGGAGCCTCGTCCTCCTCCTCGATCTCCTCGAGCTGCTCGGCGTCGGCAGCCTGGGGCACGGCCTGCGCGGCCGCGGCCTCCTCGGGGGCCGGCGTCTCGGCGGCGGCCTCCTCGGGGGCCGGCGTCTCGGCGGCGCCGCCCTGCTCCTCGGCCGAGGCCTCGGGCTGGGTGGGCTGCTGCTCGTCCTGCGGGTCCTGCGGCGTCTGGTCGGCCATGCCTACGACTTGATCTCCAGGGGCTCGGGCTTCTGCGCGACGTGCGGATGATCCGGGCCGGCGTAGACCTTGAGCTTCGTGAGCTGCTTGCGGGCGAGGCGGTTGCGGGGCAGCATGCCCTTGACCGCGAGCCGGATGACCTCCTCGGGCCGGCGCTCCAGCATCTCCTCGAGCGTGCGGGACTTGATCCCGCCCGGGTAGCCCGAGTGGCGGTAGTAGCGCTTCTCGGTGCGCTTGTTGCCGCTCACCGAGATCTTCTCCGCGTTGACGACGATGACGAAGTCACCGGTGTCGACGTGCGGGGTGTACTCGGGCTTGCGCTTGCCGCGGAGGGCATCGGCGATCTGCGTCGCGAGCCGGCCGAGGGTCAGCCCGGTGGCATCGACGACGAGCCAGTTGCGCTCGCGAGTGGTGGAGTTGGCGACGTAGGTCTTCACGGCGTAGTGAAGCCGCGTGACAGGGCACGCGGCAGACGGACGATGATAGGGAATCGAGCCCGGACGCGGCATCCCGGCGGATGGCTCGGACATCGCGGGCCGGCGGGCGGCCCATCGCGGCGAGGTCCCCAGCATCGGGGTGGGCTCGTCCAGCGCTGGCGAGTATAGGACGCGCGCCGTCGCGATGCCGGCGTCGTACATGCGTCCACGCGCTGGACCGCCTACGGCGCCTGCCGACCCTAGGGGCGTGTCGGTCCCGCCGCCTGCCAGCCGTCCCTTCCCCGAGCCCGCCGAGGGCGACGGGCCCCGCGCGCGTCCGGCGTCGCTGGCGCCGCCCGTCACGGTGGCCGCGCCGCCGAGCGAGGTGGGTGCGCCCCCGAGCGGCGAGATCGGCGACATCCCGGGGCTCATGCCGCCGATGTCGCGCGGCCGTTCCACGCGCCTCATCGGGCAGATGGTCGTCGAGCTGGGCTTCGCGGACGAGGACGCCGTCGAGAAGGCCGTCATCCACGCGCGGGAGACCGGCCGGCTGACGGGGCGCGTCCTGATCGAGCGCGGCGTGCTGACGCCGCAGCAGCTCGCGCGCGTGCTCGCGGAGCGCTTCGGCATGGAGCGCGTCGACCTCAGCGTCTTCGCCGTCCAGCACGACCACGCACGGCTCGTGGACTCCGCGTTCGTGCGCCGCTACGACGCGATCCCGATCGGCGCGGACGAGGACGGCCAGCTGCTCCTCGCCATGGCGGATCCGGCGAACATGCTCGCCATCGACGACGTCACGATGATCACCGGCATGGCGGTCCGCCCCGTGGTCGCCGCCTACGACGACATCCACCGCCTCAACCTGCGGCTCGGCAACGACCTCGAGCAGCTCGAGGAGGAGACGACCGTCGAGTCGGCCGACGTCGACCTCGCGGCCGTCCCGGACACCGACGTCACCGACCTCGGCGCCAAGGACGACGCGCCGATCATCAAGCTCGTCAACTCGGTCCTCAAGCGCGCGATCCGCCGCGGCGCGTCGGACATCCACTTCGACCCGACGTCGGAGGACATGCACGTCATCTTCCGCGTCGACGGCATGCTCGACTCGGTGGTGACCATCCCGCGCCGGATGGCCACCGGCGTGGTGTCGCGGCTGAAGGTGATGGCGAACCTCGACATCGCCGAGCGGCGCACGCCGCAGGACGGCCGCGTCGCCCTGCTCATCGACGGCCACGAGATCGACCTGCGCGTGGTGACGCTGCCGACGGTGCACGGCGAGGCGGTCGTCACCCGCATCCTGGACTCCTCGTCGGCGCCCGTGGGCCTGGAGCAGATCGGCATGCTCGAGGAGGACCGGCGGCTCGTCGAGGCGGCGATGGCGCGGCCCTACGGCGGCGTGCTGGTCACCGGCCCCACGGGGTCCGGCAAGTCGACGACGCTCTACTCCTGCCTGTCGCACGTCCACAACGGCTCGCGCACGATCGTGACCGTCGAGGACCCGGTCGAGTACCGGATGGACGGCATCAAGCAGATGGCCATCAACACCAAGGCGAAGATGACGTTCGCCAGCGGGCTGAAGGCCATCATGCGCGCCGACCCCGACATCATCATGGTCGGCGAGATCCGCGACCGCGAGACGGCGCAGATCGCCGTCGAGGCAGCGCTCACCGGCCACCTCGTGCTCTCGACGCTCCACACGCGCGACGCGCCGAACGCCGTCTCGCGCCTGCTGGACATGGGCATCGAGCCGTTCCTGCTCTCCTCCGCCGTGGATTGCGTGGTCGCCCAGCGGCTGGCGCGCAAGCTCTGCGAGTGCAAGACGCCGGTCCGGATGGAGGCCGCGCTGCTGCGCGCCAACGGGTTCGACGTCGACGAGGACCTCGAGGTCTGCAAGCCCAACGGCTGCGACCGCTGCAACCAGACCGGCTACCGCGGCCGGATCGGGATCTTCGAGATCCTCGTCATGGACGAGGACCTGCGCTCGCTGGTGCTGCGGCGGGCGTCGGCCGACGAGATCGCCGCAGCCGCGGCGGCCAAGGGCATGAAGCGGTTGCGCGAGGACGGCATCGCGAAGATCAAGCTGGGGTTGACGTCGCCCGAGGAAGTGCTGCGCGTCACCGCTGCGGGCTGAGCGGCGGTTCGGCTCGGCGTCGGTGGTCGGCGCGGCCTGCACACAGCGCCGCTGGCGCGTGCTGCCGCGAACGCCCGTCGCCCTCGACGCGTTGACGGCGTGACGGGCCGGGAACTCGTCGAGGGCCCAGCGCCGGTGGTGCTCGCCCCGGCGCGGGCTCGGTGATCCTGCTGGCGGATGGTGGGCGGCCGGAGGCCGCCTACTCCCACTCGATGGTGCCGGGCGGCTTGCTGGTGATGTCGAGGACGACCCGGTTGACGTCGCGCAGCTCGTTGATCATGCGCGAGGCGATCTGCTCGAGCAGGTCGTAGGGCAGGCGCGCCCAGTCGGCGGTCATGGCGTCGTCGCTGGTGACCGCGCGGATGACCACCACGTAGCCGTAGGTCCGCTCGTCGCCTTGGACGCCCACGGTGCGGACGTCGGGCAGCACGCAGAAGGACTGCCACAGCTCGCGGTACAGGCCGGCCTTGCGGATCTCGTCCTGGAGGATGTAGTCGGCGTCGCGCAGGACGTCGAGGCGCTCCTTGGTCGCCTCGCCGCCGACCACGCGGATCGCGAGGCCCGGGCCGGGGAAGGGCTGGCGCCAGACGAGGCGCTCGGGCAGGCCCAGCTCCGCGCCCACGGCGCGGACCTCGTCCTTGAACAGGGCGCGCAGCGGCTCGACGAGCTCGAACTCGAGGTCCTCGGGCAGGCCGCCGACGTTGTGATGCGACTTGATCGTCGCCGCGCCGGTGCCGCCGCCGGACTCGATGACATCCGAGTACAGCGTCCCCTGCACGAGGAACTTCGCGTCGCCGATCTTGGCGGCCTCCTCCTCGAAGACGCGGATGAACTCGGCGCCGATGATCTTGCGCTTGGCCTCCGGCTCGGTGACGCCCTGCAGCTTGGCCAGGAACCGCTCCTCGGCGTCGACCGCCACGAGGGGGATGTGGTACTGGTCGCGGAAGGCCTTGATGACCTGCTCGCCCTCGTTCTTCCGCATCAGGCCGTGGTCGACGAAGATGCAGGTCAGCTGGTCGCCGATGGCCTGGTGGACGAGCACGGCGGCGACCGACGAGTCGACCCCGCCGCTGAGGCCGCAGATGACCTTGGCGTCGCCCACCTGGGCGCGGATGCGAGCGATCTGCTCCTCGACGATCGACGCGGCCGACCACGTCATGTCGGCGCCGCACACGTCGGCGAGGAAGTGCTTGAGGACGTCGGTCCCGTACGGCGTGTGGACGACCTCGGGGTGGAACTGGATGCCGTAGATGCCGCGCTCGGTGGACTCGAACGCGGCGACCGGCGACGCGCTCGACGACGCCAGCGCGGTGAACCCGGGCGGCGGCGCGAAGACGGTGTCGCGATGCGACATCCAGCAGCTCTGCTCCGCCGGCAGGCCGGCGAACAGCGTCCCCGGCTCGCGGACCGTCAGCTGCGAGCGCCCGAACTCTCCCACCTCGGCGCCCTCGACGCGACCGCCGAGGTTCACCGCCAGCAGCTGCATGCCGTAGCAGATGCCCAGCACCGGGATGCCAAGCTCGAGCAGCTCAGGATCGAGCTTCGGCGCGTGGTCGGCGTAGACCGACGCGGGACCGCCGGAGAGGATCAGGCCCTTGGGCTTGCGGCGGCGAACCTCCTCGGCTCCGACGTGATGGGGCAGCAGCTCGCTGAACACGCCGCACTCGCGGACGCGACGGGCGATGAGCTGGGAGTACTGGCCGCCGTAGTCGAGGACGACCACCTCGTCGACCGCGGTGGGCCGCTCGACGGGCGCGGACTCGTCGGCGAGCTCGGTGGCCGCGGTCGCCGCGGTGACGAGGTGGTCGGTCATCGACGTGCGGCTAGGCGAGCGCCGGCGCGGGCGACGTGGACTCGGTGTCGCCCGACGGGCGGTGTGCCTCGGCGGCGGCGCCGCGGGAGCCCATGCCGACGCCCTGCGACGACTGCAGCTGCTTGCCCTCGGTCTGCAGCGCCGGGGCGATCATGAGCTCGGCGCGGTTGAACTCCGCGATGTCCTGGTAGCCGCAGGTCGCCATCGACGTGCGCAGGCCGCCCATGAGGTTGAACGTGCCGTCGTTCTCGCGGGCCGGCCCGGTGAGGATCTCCTCGAGCGTGCCGTTCTGCACCGTCGCCACGCGCGCGCCGCGGGGGAGCGTCGGGTGGAACGTCGCCATGCCCCAGTGGAAGCCGCGGCCCGGCGCCTCGTGCGCGCGCGCCAGCGGGGAGCCGATCATCACCGCGTCGGCGCCGCAGGCGATCGCCTTCGACACGTCGCCGCCGGTGCGCATGCCGCCGTCGGCGATCACGCGGACGTACTCGCCGGTCTCGAGCATGTGCTGCGAGCGGGCGGCGGCGACGTCGGCGATGGCCGTGGCCTGCGGGACGCCGATGCCCAGCACGCCGCGCGTGGTGCAGGCGGCGCCGGGGCCGACGCCCACGAGCACGCCGGCGGCGCCGGTGCGCATCAGGTGCAGGCCCGTGTGGTAGCTGGCGCACCCGCCGACGACGACGGGGACCGGGAGCTCGGCGATGAACTCCTTGAGGTTCAGCGGCTCGGTCGTCTGCGAGACGTGCTCGGCCGAGACGACCGTGCCCTGGATCACGAGGATGTCGAGGCCCGCGTCGAGGACCTTCTCGTAGTACTTCTTCACGCGCTGCGGGGTGAGCGAGGCGGCGGTGACGACGCCCTGCTCCTTGATCTCCCGGATCCGCTGGACCATGAGGTCCTCGTCGATCGGCGCGCGGTAGATGTCCTGCATCTCGCGCGTCGCGACCTCCTTGGGGAGCTGCGCGATGCGCTCGAGCTGGGCGTCGGCGTCCTCGTAGCGGGCGAAGATGCCCTCGAGGTTCAGGACGGCCAGGCCGCCGAGCTTGCCGATGATGCCCGCGGTGCGCGGCGAGACGACGCCGTCCATCGCCGACGCGAGCAGCGGAAGGTCGAAGCGGTAGTCCCCCAGCTTCCAGGAGATGTCGACGTCGTCAGGGTCGCGTGTGCGCCGTGAGGGCACGATCGCGATGTCGTCGAAGCCATACGCTCGGCGGGCCTTCTTCCCGCGACCGATCTCGATCTCCATTGGCGAATCCTAGGTCTGGGGCCGGACAAGAAGACCCCGCGCAGGCGGGGTCCAGGATAGGTGGTGCGGCGTGATGTGGCGGCAACCCTTCACGCCCTCACCACGATACCAACGGCCCCGAACGGAACGGCCTCCGGCGCGCCCGTCCGACTGCGTCCGTCAGGCCGGCAGCTCGCTCTCGGCGAGCCGGTGCACCTGCACCTCGCCCACCAGGCGATCGACCTCCTTCGGGTCGACCAGTCCGGCGCCGAGGTGCTGGGTCGACTCGGCGCCGCAGGCGACGCCGTAGGCGAGGCAGTCCTCGGGGCCGCGCCCGGTGTAGCGCGCGGCGGCGTAGCCCGCCAGGAAGGCGTCGCCGGCGCCGACGCCGGCGACCGCCTCGCGCGGCTCGATCGAGACGCGGAACCGCTGCGCGTGGCCGTCGACGCGGATGCAGGCCACGCACCCGTCCTCGAGCGTCATGATCGCCTCGCGCGCGCCCTGCTCGACCATCTCGCCGGCCGCGATCAGCCGGTCGGCGTCGTCGTTGAACTCGTGCCCGACGAGCTCCTCGGCCTCGAGCACGTTCGGCGTGATGACGTCGGGCTCGGCGCGCACGGCCTGGCGCAGCGGCTCGCCCTCGGTGTCGATCAGCGTCAGCACACCGGCCTTGCGCAGCTCCCGGATGAGCCCGGCGTAGACGTCGGCGCCGACGCCGCGCGGCAGCGACCCGGCCATGATCACCATGTCGGCGCCGCGGGCCAGGTAGAGCAGCTTGTCCTGGAACAGCTCCACCTCCTTCGGCGTCACCGCGGGGCCGCGCTCGTTGATCTCGGTCTGCTCGCCGTTGGTGGGGTCGTAGACCGCGGTGTTCGTCCGCGACTCCTCGCGGATCCGCACGAAGTCGTTGAGGATCGACTCCTCGGTGAGCTGGTCGACGATGCGCGTGCCGGTCGGACCGCCCGCGAAGCCCGTGGCGATCACCGGCTGGCCGAGCGTCTTCAGCGCGCGGGCGACGTTGACGCCCTTGCCGCCGGCCGCGGTGCGCTGCTCGACCGTGCGATGGCGCCGCCCCAGCCGGAAGTTCGGCACCGACAGCGACTTGTCGATCGCCGCGTTCAGGGTCACGGTGATGATCACGCGACCGTGGCCCCCCTCCCGGCCCGGCGCCGCTCCTGACGCCGCACCGCTCGCCGTCGCAGCAGCACGAGGGGCACACTACACCCGGCGAGGAGGCCGAGCAGGACGATCGTGGCCGGGCTGTCGAGCCAGTCCCGCAACCGGTCGAGGATCGTGGCCTCGTCCACCGCGCTCGCGGTCACCAGCGGCACCCGGGCGACCGCGCGCCCGCGATGCACGACCACGACGGTGCCGATCCGCGCGCCCTTCGGGAGCGGGCCGTCGAGCGTGGACGGCGCCCCGTCCACGCGCAGGTGCAGGTCGTCGCCGCGGCGGGTCGTGCGCCGGAGCGTCCGCTCGGCGACCAGGTCCACCTGCTCGTCGCGGTGCTCGAGCTTGGCGTGCGCCAGGACCTGGCCGCGGCGCACCGCCGTCGCCACGCGGTACGACCGCAGGCCGTAGCGCAGGAGCGCGAGCGAGTCGGCGTCGCGCGCCTGCTCGCTCGGCTCGTCGAGGACGGCGCTGAGCACGGTCACGCCGTGCCGCGTGGCCGACCCGACCAGCAGGTAGCCGGCGGCGTTCGTGTGCCCGGTCTTGACGCCGTTGACCGCCGGGACCGTCGTCACCAGCGTGTTGCGGTTGACGAACGTGCGCGGGTGCGCGCCCGAGCGCAGAGTGACCTTCGGCAGGTCCGTCGTCCGCCGGAAGAAGGCGTTGCGACGCAGGATCAGGGTGAGCTTGACCAGGTCAGTCGCCGACGAGTAGTTGGACGCCGCGTCGAGCCCGATCGGGTTGGCGTAGTGGGTGTCGGTCAGCTTCAGCGAGCGGGCCCGGGCGTTCATCATCGCCACGAAGCGCCTCGGGGAGCCCGCGACACGCGTGGCCAGCGTCTCGGCGGCGTCGTTGGCGGACGTGATGAGCAGGGCGCGCAGCAGGTCGCGCACCGTCACGCGCTCCCCGCCCCGGAACCCGGCGATCGACTCCGCGGGCGCGGCGTCGTACGGGACCGTCGTCATGACGTCGTCGAGCGAGGCGTGCTCGAGCGTCACCAGGGCGGTCATGAGCTTGGTGGTCGAGGCGACGAGGCGCCGCTGGTGCGCGTTGCGCTCGAAGACGATGTCGCCGGTGGCGGGCTCGACGAGGATCGCGGCGGGCGCCCGGATCGCCGGCGGCGCCGGGGCCGCGGCGCCCGCCGGCGCGGCGCACGGCAGCAGGGCGAGCAGGACGATGGCCGAGAGCACCGCCGCCCGCAGCGCGGACGCGGCCCGCGTCATCGCGGCAGCCTGATCTTCTGACCGACGTGGAGGGAGGCGGCGTCGACCGACGGGTTGAGGGTCTGCAGCTCCTCGACCGTCGTGCCGTTGGCGTCAGCGATCGACGACAGGTTGTCGCCGCTCTTGACCGTGTAGGTGCGCTTGCTCTTCTTCTTGGAGCCGCCGCCGGACCTCGACGAGGTGGTCTTGGCCTTGGTCGTCGTCGTCGCGCTCGTGGGCGTGCCGTCATCGCCGCTGGACGTGCCGTTCTGGACGACGGTGTACGCCGCCACGGCGCAGATCACGAGCGCGAGCGGCGCGAGCCACCTTGCGGGGGAGCGGTTCCGCATCGAGGCGGAGGATATGCGGCGACCGGACCCGGCGCCTAGCCGAGCCGCCACGCGGCCGCTCGCAGTCGCTCCGCCTCGGCCCGCGCGGCCTCCGCGGGGCTGCCGCCGTGCTGCTCGTGCGCCCGCACGATGGACCGCGACGCCGTCACGAGGCCGCCGGCGCGCCCGGGCGCGAAGGCCGGCGCGAGGTCCTCCACGCGCCCGCCCTGCGCGCCGACCCCGGGCAGCAGGAAGACGGCGTGCGGCAGCAGCTCGCGGGCGCGCGCCAGGTGCTGCGGGACGGTGGCGCCGACCACCGCGCCCACGTCGGCCAGGCCGGAGCGCGCGCCCACCGCCTCGGCGCCCAGCTCGGCCACGAGCTCGGCCACGCGTTCCCAGACCGTGCCGCCGCGCACCAGCGGCTCGTCCTCGAGGTCGGCCGCGCCCGGGTTCGACGTGCGCACCAGCACGAAGAGCCCGGCGCCCTGCGGCCGCGCGACGGCGGCGAAGGAGCGCAGCGTGTCGCCGCCCATGTAGGGGGCGACGGTGACCGCGTCGGCGCCGAGCCCCGGGATGTCGCCGCCCGGGGCCGGCGTCGCGCCGACGAGCCCCTGCGCGTAGGCCGTGGCGGAGACGTCGATGTCGCCGCGCTTGGCGTCGGCGAGCACCAGCAGCCCCGCGGCGTGCGCGTGCGCGACCGTCGCCTCGAGCGCGACCCAGCCCGGCGCCCCGAGGCGCTCGAAGCACGCGACCTGCGGCTTGACGGCGACGACGGCCGGCGCCACCGCGTCGATCACGGCGCGGCAGTGGGCCGCGACGGCCGCGGCCGCCGCAGCGGCGGGCCCAGCGGGTGCCGCTCCCGGCGCGGGCTCCAGCCCGGGCCACAGGCGCATCGGGTCGGGGTCCAGGCCGAGCACGACCTGCGACTCGCGCTCGGCGACGCGGGCGGCCAGCAGGTCGCCGAAGTGGCCGCCTCCGGCTTCGCGGTCGCCGTGCAGCGTGCTAGCCCTTGACGGCCTTCTTGAGGCCCGAGCCGGCCGTGAAGCGCGGCACCTTGGAGGCGGCGATCTGGATCGGCTCGCCCGTCCGCGGGTGCACGCCCTCGCGGGCGCCGCGCTCGGCGACGTGGAACTTGCCGAACCCGGAGAAGCTGATCTCGCCGCCGCGGGCGAGGGTCTCCTCGATGACCTCGATCATCGCGTCGACGGCCTTGCCGGCGTCCTTCTTGTCCAGGCTGCCCTTCTGGGCGACGTGCTCGACGAACTCGGACTTCGTCATGAGGATCTCCTATCCAGCTCGAGGTCGGGCGACACTGGCACCGGCTGCCGGCGTCGACGGGCGGCGGCAGTGTGGTGGCGCCATCGGACGGATCGCAGGCGCAGCCGTCGGAGCGACCCGCGACAATGCCGCGCATGACCCTGCAGCGGATCGCCTGGATCGTGACCGTCGCCGCCCTCGTCGTCGGCGCCCTGATCATGCTGCTGTCCAACTACGTCGGCTACGCCGGCGTCTTCGCCGCTGTGGCCCTCGCCGCGGCCATCAACCTCCGTTAGGAGGTCGAGCACCAGCACGCCGGCGGCACCGAGGACGGCGACGGAGAGCAACCACCGCGAAAGCGAGCGCCCTGCGCGAGTCTTTCGCCAAGCGACTGCGAGCGCCCTGCGCGAGTCAGTCGCCGCGCCCTGCGCGAGTCAGTCGTCGTCGCCGGGCTCGGTGTGCACGATCACCGCCACGATCGACGGCACCTCGCGGCGGATGCGGCGCTCGATGTCCGTGGCGGAGCGGTGCGCCTCGTCGATCGTCTGCGTGCCGTCGAGCGCGACGGTCAGCAGGGCGACGAGCCCGTCGTCGCCCGCGCGGAAGCGGAGGCCGTGCGGCTCGGCCCCGGTGATCTCGCGGACGATCGCCCGCACGGTCCGGTCCTCGGCAGCGATGTCGCGGGCGCTGGGCTCCTCGCCCGCCTCGTCGCTCGAGAGGGGCTCGATGTGCGTGTGCACGTCGCGCACCTCCGGCAGGGCGGCGGCGATCGCCCGCTCGACCGCGTTCGCGATCTCGTGGGCGGCCCCGAGGTCGAGCCCGGCCGGCAGCTTGAGGTGCAGCGAGAGCTCCGGCCGGCCGGCCACGTCGACGACGCGGACGTTGTGGATCTCGTGGACGCCGCGGACGGTGAGGGCCGCGGCGCTGGCGCGCTGGCGCAGATCGCCCTCGCCGGCGCCGGGCTCGACGTGGACGACGACGTCGCTGCCCGGCAGCGCCCGGCGAACGGCGTCCTCGACCGAGTCGGCGACCGCATGGCCCTGGCCGAGCGCGGCGTCGGGCCGGTAGCCGATCACCACCTCGACGAAGTGCCGGCCGGCGGCCGCCCGCACGCGCATCCGCCGCAGCTCGACGTCGGGCTCGGCCGCCGCGATGGCGGCACGGGCGGCGGCCTCGGCCTCGTCCGGCGTGCGGTCCATCAGCACGTGCACGTTGCGCCGCATGAGCTGGGCGGCGGCGACGATCACGAGCACGGCGACGATGAGAGCGGCGACCGAGTCGGCCTGCGGGCTGCCGGCCCGGACCAGCACGAGGCCGGCGAGCACCGCGAGCGTGCCCACCATGTCGGAGGCGAAGTGCAGCGCGTTGGACGCCAGCGCCGGGCTGTCGTGCCGCCGCGCCGCGCGGTGCGAGACGACCATGCGGCTGAGGTCGACGAGCAGCACGACGCCCATCACGGCGAACGTCAGGCCCGTGGCCCGCACCTCGTGGTGGGTCCCGGACGCGAGCCGGCCGATCGCCTGCGCGGCGATGAAGGCGCTGGCCAGGGCGAGGAACGTGGCCTCGCCCAGCGCGGCGAGGTGCTCGGCCTTGCCGTGCCCGTAGGGGTGCTCGCGGTCCGGCGGGCGGATGGCGACGCGCAGCGCCAGGAAGGTCAGCAGCGCGGCGACGAGGTCGGTCCCCGAGTGCACGGCCTCGGCGACCAGGCCGAGGCTGCCGGAGAGCAGGCCGGCGACGAGCTTGAGGGTGACGAGGAACGCCGCGGCCAGGACGGAGCCCAGCGCCGATAGCAGCGGCCCGGCGGACTGCGGCTGGCGCGGCGCGTCCACCGCCGGCGCCGGACCTGGCCCTGTCGCGCTCACGGGCCGAGGCGCTCCAGCAACGCCCGGGCGGCGCGTCCGCGATGGCTGATGGCGTCCTTCTCCTCGGGGCGCAGCTCCGCCATCGTCCGCGGCCGCGACGCCGGCTTCTGGTCGTCGGGGACGAAGCACGGGTCGTAGCCGAAGCCGCCGTCGCCGCGGGGCGCGTCGGCCATCCGGCCGGTGCAGCGCCCCTCGAAGACCTCCTCGGCGCCGGTCGCCGGGTCGATCAGCACCAGCGCGCAGACGTAGGCGAGCCGGCTGCCCGCAGGCGCCTCGCGCACCAGCTTGGCGAGGTTCTCCTCGTCGGTCGCGTCCTCTCCGGCGAACCGCGCCGAGCGGACGCCGGGAGCGCCGCCGAGCGCCTCGGACTCGATGCCGGAGTCGTCGGCGATCACCACCGCGCCCGTGGCCGCGGTGGCGGCGCGCGCCTTGCCGAGCGCGTTCTCGGCGAAGGTCTCACCGGTCTCCGGCGGGAGCTCGACGCCGTCGGGCAGCGGCACCACCTCGTGGGGCGCGAGCAGCTGCGAGAACTCGCGCGCCTTGTGGGCGTTGCGGGTGGCGAGGACGAGGTGCATGGGCAGCCGGTCAGGCGCGGCCGGCGGTGATCGCCTCGCCCTGCACGACGCGCAGCCGCTCGATGCCGGCTTCCGCCAGCCGCAGCAGCTCGTCGAGGTGGGCCCGGCTCAGCGGCGTGCGCTCGGCCGTGGCCTGCACCTCCACCAGGCCCCCGTCGCCGGTCATGACGACGTTGGCGTCGACCTCGGCCGACGAGTCCTCCGGGTAGTCGAGGTCGAGCAGCGGGACGCCACCCACGATCCCGCAGGAGATCGCTGCGACGGAGCCCGTCAGCGGCGAACGCGGGATCCGCCCGGACGCGACGAGCTGGTCGCACGCCAGCGCCAGTGCGACGTAGGCGCCGGTGATCGAGGCGGTCCGCGTCCCGCCGTCGGCCTGCAGGACATCGCAGTCGAGGTAGATCGAGTTCTCGCCAAGCGCCGAGAAGTCCACCACGGCGCGCACGGCCCGTCCGATCAGCCGCTGGATCTCGACGGTGCGCCCGTCGGGCCGGCCCTTGCTGACGTCGCGCGCCTTGCGGTCGCCGGTGGACGCGGGCAGCATCCCGTACTCGGCCGTGACCCAGCCGAGGCCGCTGTCCCTGCGCCACCGGGGGACGCTCTCATGGGCGGAGGCGGTGCAGATCACGCGGGTCTCCCCCATGCTGATGAGCGCGGAGCCCGTCGCCGTGCGCACGAAGCCGGGCTCGATGGTCACGGGGCGCAGCGCGTCGGCGGCGCGGTCGTAGGAGCGGGTCAGCGTCGCGGCCATGCGGCCACCTCCGTCGTCGAAGTCGTCGTCATGCGCCGGCGCGGCGGCGAGCACGGGCCCATCGTAGGCGCCGCACGTGCCGCCGCGCCCGCGGCGGTCAGCGCTTGCCGCCGGCCGACGGCGGGTCGCCGACGCCGTCGATCGAGTCCTTCAGCTTCGCGACGATCGTCTTGCCCAGGTCGGTGCCGTGGGACTTCATCGTCACGACGGCGGCCATGATGCCGGCGATCAGCAGGATCAGGCCGACGTACTCGACGGTGCCCTGGCCCTGCTCCTGGGCCAGGCGCCGGCGAACGGCGGCGAGATGGTGGTGGGCGGTGGCGTGGGCCAGCCCGAGGGCGCGATGCATGCGTCTCTCCAGGTACTCGTGGATGGTCGGGAGACCCGCGATGCTGCGCCGCCTCTGGTGACGGATCCACACGAGAACGCGCCGAGGCTGCGCCGCGCCGGACGCCAGACGCACTGGTATCGTGCGGCCAGGCGCCAGCTCCCCCGGCGCCTTCTCCCTATGAAGGGTCCCTTCCGACGCATCCGGCTCCGCCGGCGCCCGTCCGACCCCGAGCCGCAGGAGACGCAGCCGACGGTGGTCGCGCCGCCCCAGGCGCCGCCCGCCGAGGCGCTCCCCGCAGGGCTCGCGCCGGAGGACGTCGCGCCCTCCCGCCCCAGCTTCCGCGACCGCGGCCGGCTGCGCCGGCGCCTGCGCTACCTGCGCCGGGTGCGCGAGCTCGGCTTCCGCGACCTCGGCGGCCTGGTGTTCGACCTCCACCGCTTCCGCCGCCGCAACGACGAGCTCGTGCTCGGCAAGCTCGCCGCGCTCGATGCCGTCGACCGCGAGCTGCGTGCGATCGAGCGCGTGCTCACGGAGCGCCGCGACATCGTCGAGCTGCGGGAGCCCGGGATCACCGCGTGCGCGCGCTGCGGCGCGCTGCACGGCAGCGACGACCGCTTCTGCCCGCACTGCGGCACGCAGCTCAGCGGCCCGCTCGCCATCGGCGACCTCGGCGGGGCCCCGCCGGCACCGATCGCGGCCACGACGCCGGCCCCGCCCCCGCTCCCGCCCGCCGGCGCCAC
>DASTWY010000050.1:0-30177 GCA_035765735.1 Baekduia sp.
CCGCTTTCGCCGCCGATCCCCGCTGTCCTCCCGCGGACCCGGCCTACAACGGGGCCGGGTCGGTGCCCGTGTTCATCGCCACGTACTTGGTCTCGAGGTACTCCTCCAGGCCCTCGGGCCCGCCCTCGCGGCCGAAGCCCGACTGCTTGACGCCGCCGAACGGCGCGCCGGCGTTGGACACCATGCCCTGGTTGAAGCCGATCATGCCGGTCTCCAGCCGCTCCATCACGCGGAACGCGCGGTCGATGTCCTGGGTGAACACGTACGCCACCAGGCCGTACTCGGTGTCGTTGGCCCAGTGGATCGCCTCGTCCTCGGAGGAGAACCCGCGCACCGGCGCCACCGGGCCGAAGATCTCCTCCTTGAGCAGCTGCGCGTCGTCGGGCACGTCGGTGAGGACCGTCGGCTCGAAGAAGTAGCCCGGCCCATCGACGCGCGAGCCGCCGACCGCGACGGTGGCGCCCTTGCCCACCGCGTCCTGCACCAGCTCGTCGACCTTGCCCCGCTGCGCGTCGTCGATGAGCGGCCCGACCTTGACGTCGGACTCGGTGCCGCGGCCGATCTTCAGCTCACCCATCCGCTTGGCGAGGCGCTCGGCGAAGTCGCCGGCGACCGACTCGTGCACGAAGAAGCGGTTGGCGCTCGTGCACGCCTCGCCGATGTTGCGCATCTTGGCCAGCAGCGCGCCCTCGACGGCCAGGTCGAGGTCGGCGTCCTCGAAGATGAGGAACGGCGCGTTGCCGCCCAGCTCCATCGACATCTTCAGGATCTGGTCGGCGCCCTGCTGGATGAGCAGGCGGCCGACCTCGGTCGAGCCGGTGAACGACAGCTTGCGCGTGCGCGGGTCCTTCAGCAGCGGCTCGACGACCTCGCCCGACTTCGACGCGGTGATGATGTTCAGCACGCCGCCGGGCAGGCCGGCCTCCTCGAGGATCTGCGCCATGGCCAGCATCGACAGCGGCGTCTGCTTGGCCGGCTTGACGACGCACGTGCAGCCGGCGGCGAGGGCCGGCCCGACCTTGCGGGTGCCCATCGCCATCGGGAAGTTCCACGGCGTGACGAACACGCAGGGGCCGATCGGCTGCTTCATCGTCAGGACGCGGCCGGCGCCGTTCTCGTTGATGGTGAAGCGGCCGTTGACGCGGACGGCCTCCTCCGAGTACCAGCGGAAGAAGTTCGCGGCGTAGACGATCTCGCCCATCGACTCGGCCAGCGGCTTGCCCATCTCGAGCGTCATGAGCAGCGCGAGGTCCTCCTGGCGCTCCATCATGAGGTCGTAGGCGCGCCGCAGGATGTCGCCGCGCTCGCGCGGGGCCACGTCGCGCCACGTCTTGAACGCCTCGTCGGCGGCCGCGAGCGCGGCCATCGCGTCGTCGGCGGTCGCGTCGGCGATCTCGGCGATGGTCTCGCCGGTGGCCGGGTCCTCGACCGCGATCGTGGCGCCCTCGGCCCCGTCGCGCCACTCCCCGCCGATGTAGAGCTGGGTCTTGACCCCCTCGACCACGCGGGTCTCGTCTGCGGTCGCTGCCATCTCGGTCCATCCTCCGGTCGTTCCGTCGTTCTCCTACGCGTCCGAGGATATGCGTGCCCCAGTCGCCGCAGCGGCAAAACCGGGACCGGGGCGTGCGCCTCCGGAACCCGGTCCGGCCGCTCCGGATCCGCTACGCCGCGCCCGGAGCGTCGCGCGTGCCGGGGTGGCCGGGCCCCGGCCACGGGGCGAGCAGCAGCACGAGCCGCGCGTCTTCGGTGGCGCGGACGGCATGGCGCTCCTGGGGCGCCCAGTGCACGAGCGACCCGGCGGCCGCGACGCGCGTCTGGCCGGCGCCCTCGTCGGCGAGCTCCACGGCGCCGGAGTGGACGTGCAGCCAGGCGTGCTCGTGCACCTCGTGCTCCTGGAGCTCCTCGCCGGCGGGGAGGTTGATCGCGACGACGCGTGCGGCCCCGTGGTCGGAGTGCAGGACCTCGGGCTGGCGCGGCTGCACGTCGATGGCGGAGATGTCCCAGTGATCCATGCCCGGGTCACTACCCCGAAGCGCGGCGAATCGCGCAACGCACCGGCACGGGGTCAGAGGCTCGTGAGCGTCTCGGGCCCGAGCTCCTCGAACAGCGCGACGTCGATCGAGTAGTCGATCGGCACGACGATGAGGCTCGGCACGTCCAGCGTCAGCGCGTGGCGCAGGTGGCGGCCGAAGTCCTCGGCGGCCTCGCACCGCCACCCCGGCATCCCGAAGGCGTCGGCGAGCTTGACGAAGTCCGGGTTGGTGAAGTCGACGCCGAAGTGCTCGCCGAACTTCGTGTCCTGCTTCCACACGATCGAGCCGAACTGGCGGTTCTCCCACACCACGGTCACGAACGGCGTGCGCAGCCGCATGGCCGTCTCGAGCTCCTGGAAGTTCATGAGCACGCCGCCGTCGCCGTTGACGGCGACCACGCGCCGGTCGGGGTGCACGAGCTTGGCGGCGATCGCGCTCGGCACCGCGAAGCCCATGCCCGCGAGGCCGTTGGCGATCATCACCGTGTTGGGCTCATGTGCCGGGAACATCCGGCCGATCCAGAGCTTGTGGAGTCCCACGTCCGAGATGAGAATGTCCTGCGGGCCGAGCGCCGCGCGGAGCTCCCGCAGCACGCGCGGCGGGCGCATCGGGAAGTGGTCGTCGTCGGCCGCCGCCTCGAGACCGCCGAGCACGATGTCGCGCAGGCGCCGCGATCCGGGTGGGTGGGTCCAGGTCGGGACGTCCCGGCACTCCTCCGCCAGCCGCGTGAGCACGTGGTAGATGTCGCCGACGAGCTCGACCTCGGCGGTGAAGTACGCGTCGATCTCCGCCGCCTCGGAGTCGACGACGATGATCTTCTTGTCGCGCCGCGGGTTCCAGTGCTTCGGCGCGTGCTCGACGAGGTCGTAGCCGATCGCGATGACCACGTCGGCGTCCTCGAACCCCGCCATCGCGTAGTCGCGCGCCTGCAGGCCGACGGTGCCCAGGGCCTCGGGGTCCTCGTAGTCGAGCAGGCCCTTGCCCATGAACGTCTCGGCGACGGCGATGCCCGTGGCCCGGCAGAACTCGCGGAGGGCGGGCGCGGCCCCGGCGCGGACGACGCCGTTGCCGGCCAGCACGACCGGGTCGATGGCGCTGCGGATGACGTCGACGGCCTTGAGCAGCTCGCGGGCGGCGGGCTCGGGCCTGACCGGACGCCGGCGGGGGAGCGGCTCGGCGTCGACGCGCGCGCCCATCACGTCCTCGGGCAGCTCGAGGTGCGTCGCGCCGGGCTTCTCGGACTCGGCCACCTTGAACGCCTTGCGGACGACCTCCGGCACGATGTCGGGGCTCGTCACGCGCGCGTTCCACTTCGTGATCGGCCGGAAGAGCTCGACCAGGTCGATGAACTGGTGGCTCTCCTTGTGCATCCGCTCGAGGTCGGCCTGCCCGGTGAGCGCCACGAGCGGCGCCCGGTCGAGATAGGCGTCGCCGATCGCCGTGACCATGTTCATGGCGCCGGGGCCGAGCGTGCCGAGGCAGACGCCCGCGCGCCCGGTCAGGCGGCCGTACATGTCGGCCATGTAGGCGCCGCCCTGCTCGTGGCGCACCGGCACGAACGAGACCGACGAGCGCGACAGCGACTCGTTGAGGTCCAGCGTCTCCTCGCCCGGGATGCCGAAGACGTACTTGACGCCCTCGGCCTCCAGGCACTCCACGAACAGGTCGGATGCTCTGCGCTCGGCCACGTCAGTCCCGTACCCTCACTCGCGTCCTCGCCCCCATGAACGAACCCCGCACCGCAACTCCCATGCCCTGCCCGCGTTCTGCTCGGAGCATGCGCCGCACCGCCATCGTCATCGTCGCCGCGCTGCTGGCGGCGCTCGCCTGCGCGCCCACGGCGCCCGCCGCCAGCCGGCTGGTCATCAAGGGCCACGGCTTCGGCCACGGCATCGGGCTCAGCCAGTACGGCGCGATGGGCTACGCGCAGCACGGCTACACCTACCGCCAGATCGTCGGGCACTACTACGAGGGCACGGCCATCGGGTCGCTGGGCTCCAACCCGATGGTCCGCGTGCTGCTCCAGAGCGGGCACCGCGTGGTGGTCAGCGGGGTCACGCGCGCCGGGCGCCGCCGCCTGCGCGCGAGGCGCACCTACGTCGCCACCGCCAGCGGGAGCCGCGTCGCGCTGCGCACGTCCAGCGGCCGCCGCGTCGGGACCTACGCGGCCCCGCTGCGGCTGACCGCGCCGGCCAGCAGCCCGCTCCAGCTGCACGGGTCGGCGACCAACGGCGTCCAGGACGGGCGTTACCGCGGCGCGCTCGAGCTGCGTCCCGCGGGCGGCGGCGTGCAGGCGATCAACGCCCTGCGCCTCGAGACCTACCTCCGCGGCGTGGTGGCCGCCGAGAGCCCCGCGGAGTGGCCCGCCGAGGCGCTGAAGGCGCAGGCCGTGGTCGCCCGCAGCTACGCCGTGACCACCGACGTCGGCAGCGCCTCCGACGGCATCGACCAGTACGCCGACACCCGCTCGCAGATGTACCGCGGCGTCGCGTCGGAGTACCCGTCGACCGACGCCGCGATCCGGGCGACCACGGGCGAGGTCGTCCTCTCCCACGGCCGGCCGGTGACCACCTACTTCTTCTCGACCTCCGGCGGGCACACCGAGAACGTCGAGAACTCGTTCATCGGCGCGCTCCCGCAGAGCTACCTGCAGGGCGTCGTCGATCCCTACGACGCGGTCTCGCCGCGGCACACGTGGGGGCCGTTCACGCTCAGCCGCGCGACCGCCGAGCACAAGCTCGCCGGCCTCGTGCGCGGCCGGTTCCGCGGCATCACGGTCCTCCAGCGCGGCACGTCGCCGCGCATCGTGCGCGCCGAGGTCGACGGCACCAACGGCGTCACGCAGGTCACCGGCCCGCAGCTGCGCCAGCGCCTCGGGCTCTACGACACGTGGGCGACGTTCACGTTCATGTCGTCGAAGGTCAGGAAGCCCAGGCCCAAGCCCAAGCCCCGGCCCAAGCACGACACGGCCGACAGCACCGGGGGCCAGGCCGCGGTGGCGGCCCGCCGCCCGCCGTCGGTCCTGCGCGGGCGGGTCGACCGCGCCCGCCGCGGGGCACATCTGCGGGTCCAGCGCCGCGACGGCCGCCGCTGGCGCACCGTGGGGCGGACGCGCGTGCGCCGCGCCGGCCGCTATCGCGCCGCGCTCCCCAGCCCCGGCCGCTACCGCATCGCGTGGCACGGCCTGCACGGGCCGGCCGTGGACGTTCGTTGAGGTTTCGGCAGCGCACCTGAAGATTGGCCATGGGCCTGCCGATCGCAGGCCCATGGCGGTCGTGTACGCGGGGCTCATGGCATTGGGCGCGGTCGCGGCGTGGCTCGCCACGACCCGCCGCGCGCTGCGCCAGGCGCGCGACCGCTCCGACCGCGCGTGGACCGACATCGACGCCCTGCTGCGGCGTCGACACGACCTCACCGCCCAGCTGCTGGCGACCGTGGCCCGCGAGGTGCCGGCCGAGGAGCACGTCGTCGGCGGCGCCTGCGAGGCGCTGGACCGCGCGATGGCGGCCTCCTCCCCGCTGGAGCGCACGGAGGCCGAGCGCCGGCTCGTCACCGCGCTGGCCGGCGTGGCCGCGCTGGCCGAGCGCCATCCGATCCTGGGCGGCTGCGGCGAGTTCGTCGAGCAGCAGGCCCAGCTCGCCGACGTCGAGGACGCGCTGCTCGCGGCGCGGCGCATCTACAACGCGGACGTGCGCCTGTACCGCCACCGGCTCCAGCGCGCGCCCACGGTGGTGCTGCGCGCCGAGCCGTTCCCGGAGCCGGCCTACTTCGAGCTCGACCACACGCGGGAGCTCGGTGTCGCCTCGCCGTGGGCGCGGGCGACCCTCGGCCCCGGCACGGCCTAGCCGCCGTAGACGCGCGACAGCGACTCGGCCACGCAGACGGGCTTCTCGCCGCCCTCGCGCTCGAACGTCTGCGTCACCGTCAGCTGCACGCCGCCCGGCACGTCCTCGACGCTGCTGAGCGTCGCGCGCATGCGGACCTTCGAGCCGATCGGCAGCGGCGCCGGGAAGCGGACCTTGCCATAGCCGTAGTTGAGCCCGAACGCGATCCCCTCGATCGTGAACAGGTCGTAGGAGAACTGCGGGCCGAGGCTGAGCGTGTAGAGGCCGTGGGCGATCGTGCCACCGAACGGCGTCTCCTTGGCGCGCTCGGGATCGACGTGGATCCACTGGTGGTCGCCGGTCGCGTCGGCGAAGGCGTCCACCGCCTCCTGGGTGACCTCGATCCAGTCGCTGACGCCCAGCTCCTGGCCGACCATCTGCTTGAGCTCGTCGAGGCCGTTGATGACCGTGGCTGCCATGGCGGGGTGCTCCTTCTCCGGTTGCCGTCGTGCGGGTGCTGCGTGCGGAAGCCTAGGACGCCGCCAGCCACGCCGCCTCGGCGCGCCCCAGCTCGGTCGACGGCGACTCGTCGCCGAGGTACTCGAGCGCCAGCCGGCCCCAGTCCGCGCCGGCCCGCAGCTCGCCGAGGACGCCGAACAGCAGCCCCTCCATGCGGCGCAGCAGCAGCGCCTGAGGCGGGATCGTCTGGCGGCGCATCTCGTCGAAGAACGGCGAGCGCGGCGAGCTGGAGATCTCCATCGTCGCGCGCACGTACTCGGGGTCCAGCCGGCGGAAGCCCTCGGTGAAGTACCACTCGCCCGCGGTGGCGAGCTGGTCGAGCACGCGGTCGGGGTCGAAGGCGTCGGGGTCGGGCAGGTAGCCGAGCTCGGCGAGATGGCGGTGGACGGCGTCGGCGTCGCCGTCGATCACCGCCCGCGCCAGCGCGCGCTCGCCCTCCAGGTAGGCGGCGTCGATGCGGCGGACGAGCCCGAAGTCCAGGAAGCAGACGCGGCCGTCGCCGGCCAGCAGGTAGTTGCCGGGGTGCGGGTCGCCGGCGGCGATCCGCTCGCGGGAGAGCAGCCCGTAGAAGAAGCGGAAGATGATCTCGGCGAAGCGGTCGCGCTCGGCCTCGGGCAGCTGCTTGACCTCGGCGAAGCCGCGACCCTCGACGAACTCGGTGATGAGCACGCGGCGCGTCGACATCGAGGTGACGACCTCGGGCACGTGCATGAGCGGGTGGTCGCGGAACGCGCGCGCCACGCGGCGGTGGTGCTGGGCCTCGAGCTCGTAGTCGAGCTCCTCGCTGATGCGCTCGCGCAGCTCGTCCATGATCGCCCGGGCGTCGAGGCCCGGAGCGAGGCGGCGGATCAGCGGCAGCAGCATGCCGGCGTTGCGCAGATCCGTCTCCACGGCCTCGGCGACGCCGGGGTACTGGACCTTGACGGCGACGTCGCGGCCGTCGTGCAGGGTGGCGCGGTACACCTGGCCGATCGACGCGGCGGCGACGGGCTCGGGCGAGAAGGCGCGGAAGTGCTCGTCGAGCGTGCCGCCGAGATCGTGCAGCAAGACCTTGCGCATGCGCTCGAACGGGACCTGCGGCGCCGCGTCGCGCAGGGCGGACAGGCGCTCCTTGAACGCCTCGCGCTCGCCCTCGGGGACCATGTCGAAGTCGACGGTCGACAGGACCTGGCCGAGCTTCATCGCGGCGCCCTTCATCTGGCCGAGCTGGGTGACCAGCTCGTCGGCCAGCGCGAGCGCGCGGCGCGCCTCCGCCGCCTCGGCCTGCTCGTCGGAGCGCGCGCGGTTGGCGATCTGGGTGCCGGCCCAGCGCGCGCTCTGGCCGGCGACGAGGCCGCCGAACCGCGCGGTGCGCGCCAGGCGGCTGGTGGGGATCTTCGGCATCGATGGGTGGCCCACCACCGCGTACGGACCGCGGGCGGAGGGGGGTCATGCCAGAGTAGGGCCCCGATGACCCGGCCCCTGCTCGTCGTGGACGCGCCGTCGCTGCTGTACCGCGCGTTCTTCGCCCTCCCGAAGTCGATCACCGGCGACGACGGGCGTCCGGTCAACGCGCTGCTGGGCGTGTCGAACCTCGTCCTCTCGGCCGTCGAGGCGCACGACCCGCGCGCCGTCGTGCTCTGCACCGGCGCCGAGGCGGCGCGCTACCGGACCGAGCTGTACGCCGGCTACCACGCCGACCGGCCCCCGGTCCCGGACGAGCTGGCGCCGCAGTGGGCGGACGCCCCGGCGTTCTTCCGGGCGTTCGGCTGGAGCTGGCTGGACGCCGGCGAGCTGGAGGCCGACGACCTGCTCGGCGCGCTCGCGGCCTGCGAGAGCGCCGCCGGCGGGACGACGGTGCTGTTCACCGGCGACCGCGACATGTTCCAGTGCGTCGACGAGCACGTCGCCGTGCTGTTCCCGCGCGGCGGCAAGGACGGCCCCGAGCTCGTCGACGTCGCCGGCGTGAAGGCGAAGTACGGGATCCGCCCCGCGCAGGTGCCCGACTTCATCGCCCTGCGCGGCGACCCCTCCGACGGGCTGCCGGGCGCGAAGGGCATCGGCGAGAAGACAGCGGGCGAGCTGCTACGCGTCCACGGCGACCTCGAGACGGCGATCGCCCGCGCCGACGGCGAGCGGCCCCGCGTGGCGGCCGCCCTGCGCGAGCAGGCCGACGAGCTGCGCGCCTACCGGCGCATCGCGACGCTGCAGCCGATCGCGGTCGAGCGCCCCGCTGACCAGCCGACCGACGCCGCCGCGGCGGCCGCGGCGGCGCGCGCCCACGGGATGCGGCGGCTGGCCGACAGGCTGGACCGCCTGGCGCAGCGCCGCTGAGCCCGGCGCCCCGCGCCCACCGGGGATCCGCCGGTGCGGCCGGGATCATCCCCGCCGCCCGTGCCTCGCCGCCCCGTCAAGCTGACCGCCGCCCTCGCGGCGGCGCTCTCCCTGGTGCCCGCGGGCGCGCCGGCCCACGCCCAGACGCCGGCGCCGGCACCGGCCGCCTCCGCCACGGCGCCGGCGGCCGTCGGCCTCGACGACGCGGCCTGGCAGTACGCGCCCGATCCGCACGACCGCGGACGACGGCGGGGGTGGCAGCGCGGCCGCGGCGCCGCGCCCTGGCGGCCCGTGCAGCTCCCGCACGTCTTCGACGCCCGCCCGCGCCCGTCGACCTTCGGCGGCCAGGTCGGCTGGTACCGCCTGCGCCTCCGCCGCCCCGCCGGCGCACCGGCGCGGTTCGACTGGGGCGTGCGCTTCGAGCAGGTCCGGCGCGTCGCGCAGGTGTGGCTCGACGGGCGGCGCGTCATGAGCCATCGCGATCCCTACGCGCCCTTCACGGTGCCGCTGCCGGCCCTGCGCGACGGGCGGCGGCACACGCTCGTGGTGCGCGTCGACAGCCGCAAGGACGACACGGTCCGCGAGGGCTGGTGGAACTGGGGCGGCATCACCCGCCCCGCGACGCTCGTGCCGCTCGGCCGGCTCGTCACCGCGTCGCCGGGCTTCCTCCCGGAGCGGAACTGCGACGCGACCGGCGGCCGCTGCGGCTGGAGCGTGCTCGTCGACGCGGTGGTGGTCAACCGCGCCCACCGGACGCTGCGGCCGCGCCTCGCCGCACGGCTCGTGGGCCCGGACGGCGGCGCGGCCGGCGCGGCCGGCGCCCGGGTCCGGCCGCTCGCACCGGGCGAGCGCGCCCGGGTCCGCTTCCGGCTGCCGGTCGCCGGCCCCGTCCGGCTCTGGCAGCCCGGGGACCCGACGCTCTACGACGTCGCGCTGGAGACCCGCTCGGGGGCGACGCTCGAGCAGGTCGACCGGGCGCGCGTCGGGCTGCGCACCGTCGCGGTGCACGACGGCGCCCTCGAGCTCAACGGGCGGCCCGTGCAGCTGCGCGGCGCCTCGATCCAGGAGGACGTCAAGGGCCACGGCGCGGCGCTGACCGACGCGGACATCGACGCGATCGTGGAGCGGCTGAAGGCCCTGGGCGCCGACGTCACCCGCGCCCACTACGCGCTCGACCCGCGCCTCGCCGACAAGCTCGACGAGGCGGGGATCCTCGTCTGGGCGCAGGCGCCCGTCTACCACCGCGACCGCCTGCTGGAGACGCCGGCGCAGCGGCGGCGGGCGCTGGGGATGGTCCGGGCGGCCGTGCTGGCGACCCGCAACCATCCGTCGACGCTGACGCACTCGGTGGCCAACGAGCTGTCGACGATCCCGGACCAGGTGCCGGGCACCGCGGCGTTCCTGCGGTCGGCGCGGCGGCTGACGCGCGACCTCGACCCGGCGCTCCCCGTCGCCGTCGACACCCTCAGCTACCCCGGCTACGGCGCCCAGCGGGCGTACGCGGCGTTCGACCTGCTGGGGATCAACGCCTACTTCGGCTGGTATCCCGGCAAGGTCGCGCACTCGACGGCGAACCTCGCCGACCTCGGGCCCTACCTCGACCACATGCGCGCGATGTATCCCGCCGCCGGCCTGGTCCTGACCGAGTTCGGCGCCGAGGCCACCATGGACGGCCCCGCCGACGTCAAGGAGACCTACGCGTTCCAGGCCGACTACGCGCGCGACGTGCTCGCCGTCGTGCGGCGGCACCCGGAGGTCAGCGGAACGCTCTGGTGGACGCTGCAGGAGTTCGCGATCAAGCCGCGCTGGGACGGCGGTGCGCTGCGCACCGGCGTGCCGCGCGACTCGATCCACAACAAGGGCCTGATCACCTACGGCGGCCGGCGCAAGCCCGCCTGGCAGGTGGTCCACGACGACGCCGTCGCAACGCCGCTCTTCCGGCCGGCGGCGGCGGCCCGCGGCGCGGCGCCGATCCGTGCCCCCCGTGCGGCCGGAACCGGCCTCGGCCTCGTCGCCGGGCTCGGCCTGCTGGCCGCCGTCGCCCTGCTGCTGCTCGTCGACGCCTGGGCCCTGCTCGGCTGGCGCGCGGCGAGCGCGGCCGAGCTGCGGGACGCGCGGGAGGCGGCGCTGCGCACCGCCGCGGCTGCCGGCGGGGACGGCGACGACCGCCCGCGCCTGCGGCTGATCGCCTAGGGGAATCGCCCGCTGGCGTCGCGCCGCGTCGACCCCAGCCCCTGGCCGCGCGAGCGCCGGACCAGGATCATGATCAGGAAGGCGAACACGAAGCTCACGAAGAGCCCGGCGCCGTTCTGGTTCCCCGTGATCAGCCGCATGACGACGCCGCCGATCAGAGAGCCCAGCAGGCCGATGCCGATCGTCGCCCAGATGCTCATCGGGTCCGGGCCGGGAAGCGCGAGCCGCGCGAGCGCGCCGACGATCAGGCCCCAGAGCACGAGGATGAGGAGGTAGACGATCAGGCCCATGTGCCCGGACGCCTACCCGCCGCGGGCCGCGGCGACGCGGCCGTAGGATGGCCGGCGTGCGCCTGCTGCTCTGCGCGAACCCCCACTCCGGCGGCGGAGCCGCGGACCCCGACGCGCTGGCCGACCATCTCCGCGCGCTGGGCGCCGACGTGCGCCGGTGCGACCTGGCGGACCTCGGCCGTCCTCGCGCGCCGCTGGATGCGGAGCGGGCGCGGGCGCTGGTCGACGGCGCCGACCGGCTCGTCGTCGCCGGCGGCGACGGCTCGATCGGCCTCGCCGCCGCCGCGGCCGCCGGAGCGCGCGTGCCGCTGGCCGTGCTGCCCACGGGCACGGCCAACGACTTCGCCCGCGCGCTGGACCTGCCGCGGGAGCTCGACGCGGCGTGCGCGCTGGCCGTCGACGCGGACGCGCCGGTCCGGGAGCTGGACCTCGCCGAGGCGGACGGACGGCCGTTCGTCAACGCCGCCAGCGCAGGGCTCGCGCCGGAGGCCGCGCGCGCGGCCCACCCGCTCAAGCCGCGGCTCGGCCCGCTCGCCTACGCCGTCGGCGCGCTCCAGGCGGGCGTCACCGGTCAGCCCGCCCGCTGCCGCGTCACCGTGGACGGGCGGCTGGTCTTCCGCGGCCGCGCGTGGCAGGTGGTCGTCGCCAACACCGGCGCGTTCGGCGGCGGCGCGGCGACCGGAGGCGCCGACCCGGCCGACGGGCGGCTCGACGTGGCGATCGTCCCCGCCGGGAGCCGGCTGGCGCTCGTGCGCCGCAGCTGGGCCATGCGCCGCGGGCGGCTCGTGCACGAGGACGCCGTCGTCCACGTCCGCGGGGCGGCCGTCACGGTGCAGCTGAGCACGCCGGCCTTCAACGTCGACGGCGAGCACTGCACGATGGAGGGCCCCGCGACGACGTTCACTGTCCATCCGGGGTTCGTGGCCGTCGTGGTCGCCCATCTAGACTGACGGCCATGCCCACGTGTCTGGTCACCGGCGGCGCCGGCTTCCTCGGCTCGCACCTCTGCGATGAGCTGCTGCGCCGCGGCCACCGCGTCATCTGCGTCGACAACCTCGAGACCGGATCGCTCAACAACATCGAGCACATCCGCGCCCCGGAGTTCGTCTTCCTCCAGAAGGACATCGTGGAGCCGTACTTCGTCGACGAGCCCGTGGACTTCGTCTACCACCTGGCCTCCCCCGCGTCGCCGATCGACTACCTGCGCCTGCCGCTGCACACGCTGAAGGTCGGGTCGCACGGGACGCACCACACGCTCGGGCTGGCCAAGGCGCACCGCGCGCGCTTCCTCATCGCCTCCACCAGCGAGGTCTACGGCGATCCGCAGGTGCATCCCCAGGAGGAGAGCTACTGGGGCCACGTCAACCCGATCGGCCCGCGCGGCGTGTACGACGAGGCCAAGCGCTACGCCGAGGCGCTGACGATGGCCTACCACCGCCAGCAGGGCGTCGACACGGCGATCATCCGCATCTTCAACACCTACGGCCCGCGCATGCGGCCCAACGACGGCCGCGCGATCCCGACGTTCCTGCGCCAGGCGCTGACCGGCAAGCCGATCACGGTGTTCGGCGACGGCAGCCAGACGCGGTCGTTCTGCTACGTCGACGACCTGATCCGCGGCATGATCGCGCTGGCCGAGTCCGGCTACCACGACCCGGTCAACGTCGGCAACCCGGACGAGTTCACGCTGCTGGAGCTGGCCGAGGCCGTCATCGACATCACCGGCTCGTCGTCGGAGGTCGTCTTCGAGGCGCTCCCGACCGACGACCCGAAGGTGCGCCAGCCCAACATCGGCCTGGCGAAGCAGATCCTCGGCTGGGAGCCGACGATCGTGCTGCGCGAGGGCCTCCAGCGCACCGTCGACGAAGCGGGCGTCGAGGCGCTGATCGGCGCGTCCTAGCGGCTCAGCGCCGCAGGGCCATCCAGCAGGCCTGCAGCAGCAGGAAGCTGTTGGCGCGCGGCCGCGGCCCGCGCCACTCGGCCAGCAGCGCCCGGGGGTCGGCGAGCGCCGCGACGCCGAGCGCCGCGAGCGCCTCGGCCAGCACGCCCTCGTCGAGCTCGGCCACGAAGGCGCGCGCGTGCCGGTTGAACAGGACGCCGTCGAACGTGGCCTTCGTCGGGCGCGCGATCAGCTGCCGCGGCAGGGCGTCGGAGAACAGCCACGCCATCGCGGCGGTGCGCGACGGGAAGCCGAACCGACCGCCGTCGCGGGCCAGCGCGGCGACGAACCCCGGGTCCGCGAACGGGTGGTGCAGGGCCACGTCATGCCGGGCGGCCAGCCCGCCGAGCCGGTGGAGGTTCAGCTGCATCGTCCGCGAGCGCCACACCTCGACCACCTGGCGGCGCCAAGTCACGGCCTCGGCCAGCTCCTGCTCCAGCGCGCCGCGTGTCAGCTCGGCGTTGGCCTCCGCGGTCAGCCACGGGAAGGTCAGCTCCACGCGGCCACGCAGCATCCGGCGGCGTGCCGGACGGGGAGCGAGCCCGATCGCCGTCCACGCCAGATCGCGCGCCGACGGGCGGCGCCGCAGCGCGAGGACGTCGCGGAACGCCCCGGCGCGGTGCAGCGCCTGGTCGCCCCCGACGCCGGTGATCAGCGACCCGCCGGCCGCCTCGGCGATCAGCGGCTCCACGAGGTGCAGGTTGAACGGATACGGGAGCCCCTCGCGGCGGAACAGGTCGGTGGCGACCGGGCCGACGAGGTCGAGCTCGTCGCCGTACTGGCGCCGCCACCACTCGTCGACGCCGAGCTCCGCGATGAGCACCTCCTGCCACTCGTCCTCGGCGGCCTCGGGCGCGTGGTAGCGGCCGGTGATCGGGATCGGCGCGGGCAGCCCCTCGCGTGCCGCCAGGCGTGTGGCGATCGCCAGCATGGCGGAGGAGTCGCGACCGCCGGAGAAGGTCACCAGGCACGGCGGGCGCCGCAGCGCCGCGAGGACCGCCGCCTCGAGGGCTGCTCGCGCGCCGTGGGCGGGGGGCGCGGGGCGCGGCGTGCGGTCGTCGGGCCCCAGCAGCACGTGGCTGACGATCTCCAGGCCGCTGAGGCCGTTGGCCTCGATCGGCTGCGCGCGCAGGGCGGCGCCGCTGCTCACGCGGGCCCCGCCACGCGGCCGGCCGACCGGAGCTCCCGCATGAGCAGCGCGGCGCCGTCCGCCATCGCGTCCCAGCGCCGCGGCCGCACGAACCGCCGTGCCGGAAGGCCCGCCCACGCGAGCATCGCGGCCGGGGCGGCGGTGCTGATCCGCAGCGTCAGGGTGCGCAGCAGGGCCACCAGGCAGGCCGACGGCGCCATCGGCAGGACGTCCGGGTCCTCCCCCCAGTCCAGGAAGACCCAGCCGCGCAGCGGCAGCTCCGCCGCGACCGGCGGCAGCGCGACGCGCCACCGCTGCCGGGCGCCCGCCATGCCCAGCGCCCGCCCGACGCCCAGGCGTGCGGCCGCCTCCTCGCGCAGGTCGATCGACCGCGGGCCGGCGAAGGCCGTGCCGTCGGGCCGGAGGACCAGGACGTCGTCGGCCACGACGTCGTGGCCGGACTGCGCGAGGTGCGCGAGCAGCGAGCTCTTGCCGCGCTCGCGCTCGCCGACGATCCCCCAGACGCCCTCGCCCGCGACCACGGCGCCGGCGTGGAAGGCGGTCCATCCCTCCCAGTGCGCGGCGATGGCCGCCGCCGGCCCGAGGTAGGGGTGCGCCAGCTCCTCGGCGGTCAGCACGCGCGGGACGCGCAGCTCGGCCGTGCGCGTCGCGGCGTCCATGGTCAGGCAGCCGGTCCTGAGGCGCAGCAGCGCGCGGGCGGCGCCGACGTGCTCCGGGCCGTCGCACCCGTCGGCCTCGAACACCCGCATGCGCAGGCCGGGCCAGGCCTGCGGGACCTCCGTCAGGAGGTGGTTGGCGCCGTCGATCCCGTGGACGCGGAAGCCGTAGGCCCCCAGCGGCGGCCCGTCCGCGGGTGGAGGCGGTGGTCCTACGCGGAGCAGCTGCCGAGGCCCTCGTTGGGCATCGACTGCACGTTCAGGTCGGCGCCGCCGGCCTGCTTGTAGCCGTTGGTCCCGCGCAGCTTGCAGTCCGTGCCGCTGCCGCCGCCCTGGCTGTCGCTCATGGTCAGCGCCTCGACGCTGCCATGGATGAAGAGTTGCGGACGCTCGTACGCCACGGGGAGCTCCTTCTCGAGGGGTGCCGTCCTGACCGGTCTCGCGGCGAGGGTACGTTCACCGGCGAACAAAGGCAAGCGGGCTGACGCAGGGGGGCTCACCGACCTCGACCATCGGCCAGGTAGGCGGCCGCCTGCATCTCGAAGAGCTCCGCGTAGCGGCCGCCCGCGACCATCAGCTCGTCGTGCGAGCCCTCCTCGATGACGCGCCCGCCGTCGAGCACGAAGATCCGATCGGCGGCCCGCACGCTCGAGAACCGGTGCGAGATCACGATCACCGAGCGCCCCGCCGACAGCTCGCGCACGCGCGCGAAGAGGTCCCGCTCGGCGCGGGGGTCGAGCGCGGCAGTCGGCTCGTCGAGGATCAGGAAGCCCGCGTCGCGGAAGAAGGCCCGCGCCAGCGCCAGGCGCTGCCACTGCCCGACCGACAGCTCGTGGCCGCCCTCGAACTGCAGGCCCATGCGCGTGTCGTAGCCGCGCGGGAGCCCGGCCAGGAACTCGTGCGCGCCCGCCCGCGCGGCCGCGCGCTGCGCCGCGTCGCGTTCGTCGCACCGGTCGACGTCGCCGAAGACGATGTTGTCCAGCGCCGACAGGTGGTACTGCAGGTAGTCCTGGAAGACGACGCTCACCTGGCTGCCGACCGCCGACGGCGGCAGGTCGGCGGCGTCGACGCCGTCCCACAGCACGCGGCCGCGGTCGGGGCGGTAGAGCGAGGTGATGAGCTTGACGAGCGTGGTCTTCCCGGACCCGTTGGCCCCGACCAGCGCCACGACCTCGCCGGGCCGGACCTCGAGCGACACGTCCTCGAGCGCCGGCCGGTCCGCGCGCGGATAGGTGAACGAGACGCCGTCGAGGACGAGGTGGCGCGGATCGCGGTGGATCGGCACCGCCGCGGCCGCGTCCTCCTCCGCCTCGAGCTCGGCGATCCCGCCCGCCGGGGCGGTGTCCACGAAGCGCTGGTAGTCGTCAAGGAACAGCCCCGCCTCGATGAGGGCGCTCACGCTCCCGGTGACCGCCTGCAGGCGGCCGCCGAGCTGCTGCATCGCGAGGCCCGCGGTGAGCGCCGACGCGACGCCGAGGTGGTCGTGAGCCAGCAGCCAGACGAGCGCGACCAGCGCGATGGCCATCCCCGCGGCGTTGGCCGCCGAGGCGATGACCGACACGCGAAGCCGCGCCCGCAGGAAGCGCCGCAGCTGGCGCAGGCGCTCGTCGGTGAGCTCCCGGTAGCGGCGGCGCAGGTGCGGCCCGAGCCCGAGCAGGCGGACCTCCTTGGCCGCGGGCCGGCTCGTCATGAGCTCCAGCAGGTAGGCGCGCTCGCGGCTCTCGGCCGTCATGTGGTATTCGAACGTGTGGCTCTCGCGGCTGTTGTGCACCGCCGCCAGCAGCGACGGCACCGCGGCGAGCACGACGAAGCCGAGCAGCAGCGGCGACAGGACCGCGAGCACGACGGCGATCGCCCCGGTGGCGATCAGCGCCGACACGAGCTGGCTGGCGGCGGTGACCATCGCCACCAGCCGGATCTGCCCCGAGGTCTCCGCGCGCTTGAGCTGGTCGTAGAAGTCGGGGTGCTCGAGCCGCTGGTAGTCGACGGACGAAGCCACCGCGACGATCCGGTCGAACGCGTAGCGGCCGACCTCCTCCGTGAGCAGGCGCTGGCGCTGGGCCGCGGTCGCCCCCACGACGGCGACGCCGATGCTGACCGCGGTGACGGCGGCAATCGGCAGGTAGAGGTCGCTCGTCGGCGCGCCGTCGCCGACCGCGATCAGCTCGTTGAGCAGCCGCCGCGCGATCAGCAGCTGCAGCGCGACGCCGCCGCCGGCCAGCAGCTGCAGCGTGAGCATGGCCAGCATGCCGCGGCGGCTGGCGTTCCACACCATCCGCGCGCTCTGCGCGGCGAGCCACGGCGTGCGCCGCAGGTTCGCCCGCCGGTCGACGCCGCCCACGACCTCCTCGAGCGTGAACGGCGCCGGCGGCTCCTCGCCGCCCGGCGGCCCCTCGGCCCGCGCGCGGCCCGAGCCCCGCACGGCTCAGGCGCTCGACTCGTGCTCGAGGTAGCCGCTGTCGCGCAGCTGGCCGACGAACGCGTCCACGTCGGTGCCCGCGGTGGCCTCGTCGATCCCGAACGTGGTCACGAGCGCCTCCACCAGCTCGCCGCGGGTCGCGCCGGCGGCCAGCGCCTTCCACAGGACGGCTCCCGAAGCGTTGGCGCTGGCGTAGCGCTTGAGGCCCGCGTCGACGGCGAGGATCTCGCCGTCGACCTCGCGCCAGATGGCATCCGGCCGGAGTCGCAACGCCGACATGGGCGGCAGCGTAGACCACGCACTCAGCGCGTGCGAGCATTCCTAGCCGTGCGAACGGTCCACCCGCGGCGCGGCCGCGCGCCCCTCGTCCCCCAGCCGGGCGCCCGGCTCGGCGCGGGCGCCCGGCTGCGTCTCGCCGCCGAGGTGCTCGCCGGCTACGCCCAGGTCCGCTGGCGCCTGCGGCGCCACGGCCTCGAGCCGACGCTCGCGTTCGTGCGCCGGGAGCTGCCCCCGGGCGCCGCCACGGCGGCGCCGTCGCCCCAGTCGCTGCTGCGCCTCGGCCACATCGTCCAGCGGACCCTCGGCGCGCTGCCGCTCGACTCGCGCTGCCTGATCCGCTCGCTGGTGCTCACCGGCCTGCTCGCGCGCCGCGGCATCCCGTCGGTCGTGGTGCTGGCGGCGGCGCTGCGACCCGAGTTCCAGGCCCACTCCTGGGTCGAGCACGAGGGCGTCGCCCTGCTGCCCACTGGGACGGGCTTCGAGCGGCTGAAGGAGCTGTAGCGGCGCTACGGCGTGAACTTCACGTTGATGAGGTCGCCGTCGCGCATGACGTAGTCGCGGCCCTCCAGCCGCAGCGTGCCGCGCTCGCGCGCCCCGACGAAGCCGCCGGCCTCGACCAGCGCCTCCCAGCCGATGACCTCGGCGCGGACGAAGCCCTTCTGGATGTCGGTGTGGATCTCGCCGGCGGCGTGCCAGGCGCTCAGCCCGTCGCGGAGGTGCCAGGACTGCGCGATGGTGCCCTCGCCGGCCGTGAAGAACGTGATGAGGTCGAGCAGCGCGAACGCCCCGTGCGCCACGCGGTCCAGACCGGACTCGCTCAGCCCCAGGTCCGCGCGCATCGCCGCGGCCTCCTCCTCGTCCAACTCGGAGAGCTCCGCCTCCAGGCGCGACGAGACCGCCACGGCCCGGGCGCCGATCGCCTCGGCGTGCGCGGCGATCTCCGGCGGCACCTCGTCGGTGCCCTCGTCGACGTTGGCCACGAACAGCACCGGCTTGGCGGTCAGCGGCGACAGGTTGCGCAGGGCGTCGGGCGCCGCGTCGGGCACGGGCACCGTGCGCACGGTCCGGCCCTCCTGGAGCGCGACGACGACCTCGCGCAGCCAGGCCTCCTCGGCGGCGGCCTCCTTGTCGCCGCCGCGCGCCTGCTTGGCCACGCGCTCGACGCGCCGCTCGGCCTGCTCGAGGTCGGCGTAGATCAGCTCGGTCTCGATCGTCTCGACGTCGCGCGCTGGGTCGACCGAGCCCTCGGAGTGCAGGATGCCCTCGTCGTGGTGGGCGCGCACGACGTGGACGATCGCGTCGGTCTCGCGGATGTTGGCCAGGAACTTGTTCCCGAGCCCCTCGCCCTCCGACGCGCCGCGAACGAGCCCCGCGATGTCGTGGAAGGCGATCGTGTCCCACACGATCTCCGACGGGTGCAGGACCTCGGCGACCCGCAGGAGCCGCGCGTCGTGCACCGGCACGATCGCCACGTTGGGCTCGATCGTCGTGAACGGATAGTTGGCCGCCTCTGCGCCCGCCTTGGTGAGCGCGTTGAACAGCGAGGACTTGCCGGCGTTGGGCATGCCGACGATGCCGACCTTCATCGAGCGAGTTCTCCTACGAGGGTGCCGAGCAGCGCGCCGGCGAGGATGTCCGAGGGGTAGTGCACGCCGAGGTAGACGCGGCTGGCGGCCATGGCGGCGGCGAGCGGGGGAAGCAGCGGCGCGGCGGGGCCGGCCAGCGGCGCGTAGGCGCGCGCGGCGGCGAAGGATGACGACGCGTGCGCCGAGGGGAAGCTCAGCTGCGTGGGGGTCGCGATGAGCGCCGGAAGGCCCTCGATCCGCGGCCGCTGGCGGCGCGCCACGACCTTGAGGGCCGTGTTGAGCGCGTAGGCGCCGCCGACGCCCGCCACCGCGCGCGTCCACCGCCGGCGGCGCGGCCGGTCGAGCACCGCACCGGCGGCGCCGACGGCCAGCCACAGGGCCGCGTGCTCGCCGGTCCGCGAGAAGGCGGCCACGGCGCGCTGCGCCGCCGGGGCGTGCCCGTGCGTGCGGGCGAAGCGGTAGACCGCGAGGTCCGCCCGCGCCACCGCCACGCCGGCGGGCCCGGCGGCGAGCCGGGCGCGCAGGGACCGGCGCGCCGCCGGTTCAGGGCCGTGCGGCAGCGGCGGCGGCTCGGCGCCGGGTGTCGCGGTGGGGGCGGTCGTCAGCGGTCTAGCCCGCGATCCCGAAGCCGACCCGCTGCTCGTCCTTCTCGACGCGCAGCCACAGCACATGCTGGAGGCTCAGCTTGATCGAGCCGTCCTCGGCCTCGACCTCGTGCCAGCCCTCGCCGCCGAGGGCGTCCTGCAGCTTGCGCAGCTCCTCGTCGCTGACGCGGGTCGCCAGCGGAGGGCTGGCCTGGAAGCCGATCGAGATGCGCTGAGCCATGGCCGCAAGAGTAGCCGCCCGTCAGTGGGCGGGCTCCACGATCTCCGTCAGCACCCCACCGCTGGCCGCCGGGTGCAGGAACGCCACGCGCGAGTTGCGGATCCCGGTGCGCGGCGTCTCGTCGATCAGGCGCATCCCGGCGTCCTTCATCGCCTGCAGGGCCGCGTCGATGTCGGTCACCTGGTAGGCGACGTGGTGGATGCCCGGCCCCTTCTTGGCCAGGAACTTGCCGACCGGCGTGTCGGGGCCCAGGGGCGCCAGCAGCTCGACGTGGTTCTCGCCGACGTCGAGCAGCACGGCCTCCACGCCCTGCTCCGTGACGGTCTCGCGGTGCACGAGCGCCATCTCGTAGGTCTGCTCGTAGAGGGCGATGGCGGCATCGAGATCCTCGACGGCGACGCCCACGTGATCGATACGCGCGAACATGGCGCGGCACCATAGAGCCATGGACCCCGTCGGAGCCCGCACCCCTCGCCCCCTGATCGCCATCGCCGCGGCCGCCCTCGGCGCCGCCGCGCTGGCCGGCGGCTGCGGCGGCTCGGGCGACGAGCCGCCCACGCCGGCCGAGCAGCTGGCGCAGCCGGCCTCGGCCTGGGCCGATCTCAGCGACGGCGACCAGCACGACGTGCTGCACGCCTGCCGCCTGGAGGCCGCGATCACCGCCGCCGCGCAGCAGGCCGGGCCGGCCGGCGCCGCCGCGCCGCAGCCGGTCGCGCGCAACCGCGCGTTCCTCGAGGTGCTGCACCTCCCGGCCTCCGACCTGCGCGACGCGCTCGACGGGCTGACCGCGTCCGGCGGGCCGGGCGCGCAGCGGCTCGGCCCGGCCTGCCTGCGAGCCGCCGCCCGGCAGATCGCCGCCGCGGGCATCGGGACCGCTCCGCGCGCCGACTTCGGCGCCCCGCTGCGGACGACCGCCGAGGGCCTGCGCCTGCCCGTCGTCGGCGGCCGCACCGCCTTCCCCGTCCGCCTGACGCCCGGCGCGGGCGCCCGGCTGACCATCGGCGACGCCCCGGGACACGCGCCGTCGGGCATCGACGTCGCCATCGCGCGCCACGGCGATCGGGCATCGGTCCGGCTCACCCACGTGCCCGTGGGGACGTCCTACCTGCGAGCCACCGTGCGCACCGCGCGTGCGTCGTGGCACGGGCTCATCACGCTCACCGGCGAGCCGGCGGACGGCCTGCGCCCGCCGCGCACGTTCGCCCCGATGGTGCTCAAGGGCGACGGCTCGCGCGGCTTCGACGTCGTCTACGTCCCGCGCGACGCGCGCGCCACCGTGACGACCGACGGCGCGCCGCTGACGCTCAGCGCCGCGCGCACCGTCCTGCTCGCCCACCCGCTCGGCGGCCCCCGCCGGGCGACGGCGATCCCGGCCGGCCGCTACGAGCACGTGCGGGTGCGCACGCGCGGCGAGTGGTCGATCCGGATCGTCCCCGCCGAGCGCGCGGGCTAGGCGCAGGTCCTAGGCGACCGCGTCGCCGGGGCCGTCGCCCGGGCGCGGCAGCGGCGTCACCGCGGCGATCTGCGCGCGGCCGGGTGCCGGCGCAGGGCTCGGGCGGTTCCGCGACACCGGCTCGACGCCGGCCATGATCTCGTCGATCTCACGCCGCTCGAGGGTCTCCTTGTCCAGCAGCGCGTGGGCGATCTCCTCGAGCTTCTCGCGGTGCGAGGTGATGAGGTCGTACGCGGCGCGCTGGGCCTCGAAGGCCAGCTCCTGCTGCTCCTCGTCGCGAATGCGCCGCGTGAGGTCGCTGACGATGTCGGCGTCGGTCACGGCGCGCACGCTGGGCGTCGAGGTGCCCATGCCGTAGTCGTGGACCATGGCGTGCGTGATCTCGGCGACCCGCTGGAGGTCGTTGGCCGCGCCGGTGGTCACCGCGCCGAAGACGATCGCCTCGGCCACGCGGCCGGCGAGCAGGACCGCCATCTGGTCGACGAGCTCCTCGCGCGTCTTGAGGTAGCTGTCCTCGTCGGGGACGTTCATGACGAAGCCGAGCGCCTGGCCGCGCGGGACGATCGAGATCTTGTGCACGCGCTCGGTCGTCGCGAGCAGCTCGCGCGTCAGCGCGTGGCCCGCCTCGTGGTAGGCGACGATGCGGCGCTCGCGGTCGTTCAGCGTCGTGTTGGTCTGCACGCCGGCGACGACCCGCTCGAGCGCGTCGTCGAAGTCCTTGCGGCCGAGCGCCTGCCCGCCGCGGCGCGCGCAGAAGATCGCCGCCTCGTTGCAGAGGTTGGCCAGCTCCGCGCCGGTCAGGCCGCTGGTCTGCTGGGCGACGACCTGCAGGTCGACGTCGTCGCGCAGCGGCTTGCCGGCGGTGTGCACCTCGAGGATCCGCTTGCGGCCGTCGACGTCGGGCGGCGAGACGAACACCTGGCGGTCGAAGCGGCCCGGGCGCAGGAGCGCGGGGTCGAGCTTCTCGAGCAGGTTGGACGCGGCCATGACGACCAGGCGGCCGGACGACGCGAAGCCGTCCATCTCGACCAGCAGCTGGTTGAGGGTCTGCTCGCGCTCGGAGTTGTTGTCGCTGCCGCGACGGGCGCCGACGGCGTCGAGCTCGTCGATGAAGACGATCGCCGGCTCGTTCTTGCGCGCCTCGCGGAACAGCCGGCGGATGCGCGCCGCCCCGAGGCCGGCGAACATCTCGACGAACGAGGACGCCGACTGCGAGTAGAAGGTCGCCCCGGACTCGTGCGCGACCGCCTTGGCCAGCAGCGTCTTGCCGGTGCCCGGCGGGCCGTGCAGCAGGACGCCGGCGGGCACCTTCGCGCCCAGCCGCTTGAACTTCTTGGGGTCTTTCAGGAAGTCGACGACCTCCTGCAGCTCCCGCTTGGCCTCGTCGACGCCGGCGATGTCCGACCACCCCACCTCGACGCCCGCGTCCGGCTTGATCTCCACCGGCTTGGTCTTGGGCATCGACTTCATCGTGCGCCACAGGACGTAGACCAGCAGCGCCATGAAGACGATCGACAGCACACCCGACCAGCTGTTGCCGAACTCCTGGACCTTCTCGGCGAGGCTCTGGTGCGGGACCGCGAGCGTCTCGTGGAAGACGGTCGTGGGCCGGCCGGTCGGCGCAGGGGTGGGCGAGGACGCCAGAGACGCAGGCACGTTCCTTGAATCGGCCGGAACGCCGCGGAGCTTGACTTGTCCGCCGCCGGACGCCCTCCCGGGAACCGGACCGCGGTCCGCTATTGTGGAGGCACGTAAGCGGACCACAGTCCTGTTTCAACCCGAGGAGCTTCCCATGGCCACCACCGCCCACCAGGTCCCTGCCGGCACCTACGCCGTCGATCCTGTCCACTCGACCATCGGCTTCGCCGTCGCCTACAACGGCGTCGCGAAGTTCCGCAGCGGCTTCGCCACGTTCGACGCGCAGCTGGCCGACGGCGTCCTGACCGGCTCGGCCCAGGCCGACTCGATCCAGGTCGACGAGCCCAACTTCAAGGCCCACCTCCTCTCCGAGGAGTTCTTCGGCGCCGAGGCGACCCCGGCGATCACGTTCCGCTCGACCGACATCCGCGTCGGCGACGCCGACGGCGTCGAGGTCGACGGCGAGCTGACGATCCGCGGCACGACGAAGCCCGTCACCGCCACCGGTACCTTCGGCGCGGGCGCCGACGCCTGGGGCAACGAGCGCGTCGCCTTCGAGCTGCAGACGACCGTCGACCGCCGCGAGTTCGGCCTCGACTGGCAGAACCAGCTGCCCAACGGCAACGACGCCCTCGCGTGGGACGTCACGCTGCACGTCGACCTCCAGCTGGTCAAGGCGTAGGGGATGGCGATGCGGATCCTCGGCCTCTCCGGAAGCCTGCGCCGCGGGTCCCACAACACGGCCCTGCTCCGGGCGGCGGCGATGACGCTGCCGTCCGGGGTGGAGCTCGAGGTCTTCGACGGCCTCCGGGACCTGCCGCTCTACGACGAGGACCTCGACGTCCAGCCCGCGCCCGCGCCGGTCGCGCGCCTGCGCGACGCGCTGCGTGAGGCCGACGGCGTGCTGATCGCCACGCCGGAGTACAACGGCTCGATCCCCGGCGGCCTGAAGAACGCCATCGACTGGGCGTCGCGGCCGTTCCCCGACAACGCGCTGCGCGGCAAGCCCGTCGCGGTGGTCGGCGCCTCCACGGGGCTGTTCGGCGCCGTGTGGGCGCAGGCCGAGACGCGCAAGGCGCTCGGCATCGCGGGTGCCGACGTGCTCGACGGCGAGGTGCCGGTCGGCCAGGCGGCGATGGCGTTCGGGCCCGACGGCGACCTCGGCGACCCGGACCTGAGCGAGGCGCTGACCACGCTGGTGGCGACCCTCGCCGCCCGTGCCGGTGCCGAGGAGGCCCAGGCGGCGTAACGTGCGCGCCGTGGCCTCCTCATCACCCGAGCTGCCGATGTCGGCGCCGCCGGTCGCCGCGCGCGAGCGCGCCGACGCGCGGCGCAACCGCGAGCGCATCCTCTGCGCCGCGGCGCGACTGATCGAGGAGCGCGGCATCGAGCACGTCTCGATGGACGACGTCGCGTGCGCGGCCGGCGTCGGCAAGGGCACGCTGTACCGGCGCTTCGGCGACCGCTCGGCGCTGCTGCGCGCGCTGATCGAGGAGCCCGAGCGCGCGTTCCAGGAGTCGCTGATCCGGGGCGAGGCGCCGCTCGGACCGGGCGCCCCGCCCCTGCAGCGGCTGCACGCGTTCGGCGACGCGCTGCTCGACCACTACGAGCGCCACGCCACCTTCATCCGCGCGGCCGACAGCCTCAGCGGCGGCAGGCGCTACCTGCATCCCGTCTACCGCGCGTACCGAGCGCACGTCGGCGTGCTCCTGCGCGAGCTGCTCGGCGACGGCGTCCGCACCGAGTACCTCGCCGACGCGCTGATGGCGCCGCTGGGCGCCGAGCCGTTCCTGCACCAGCGCACCGTGCTGGAGATGTCGCTCGACGAGATCCGCGACGGCTGGCACGCGCTGGTCGACGCGGTGTGCGCGGCCGGCTGACGGCGCTTGGCGCAAGGCCCGCCGCGAGATACGCTTTACCCGTGCCTCGCGCCGTAAAGAACTCGTCGACGTCGCCGAGCCGGGCGACGCGGGAGACCAGCCGCATCTCCAGCAAGCACCAGATCACGATCGGCCGGCGAGCGTTCGCGGCGGCGGGCCTGAAGGAGGGCGACGTGGTCGACGTGCGGGCCGTCGGAGCCGGCAAGGTGCTCCTCGACCGGACCGACGACCTGCTCGCGCGCTACTCCGGGGCGCTGCGCACCGGCGGTGCGCTGCGCCGGGCCGTGGACGACCTGCGCTCCGAGTGGGGCTGACGCTCGTCGACACGGGCGTGATCGTCGGCTTCCTCGACGCCGACGACGCGCTCCACGGGCCTGCCCACGAGGCGTTCGAGACCCGGATGCGCGCCGGCGCGTTCTTCTGCGCCTCGGCGGTCACGTACGCCGAGCTGCTCACCGGCGTCGAGCTCGGCCATCACGACGCGACGGTGGTGCATGGGTTCCTCGACGGCCTGTCGATCGGCGTGCTCCCGGTCGACGACGCCGTCGCCGAGGAGGCCGCGCGCATCCGCGGCGGGCAGCGCGACGGCCGCTCGCGGTCACGCCGTGCCCGGCTGCAGATGCCCGACGCGCTGATCCTCGCCACCGCCGCGACGGTGCCCGGGGTCGACGAGGTCGTCGTCGCGGACCGCGACTGGGTGGGCATCGACGTCGGCGTCGACATCCACCACCTGCGTCCGCCCGCGAGCTAGCCGAGCAGGTCCTGCGCGACCGCGCGGTAGCAGCGCGCGGCGAAGCCGACGTCCGCGGCGGTGATGCGCTCGTCCTTGCCGTGGATGAGCGGCCACATCTCGTACAGCGTCTTGTCGCGCTGCGGGAAGAAGCCGTAGGCGATGCAGTCGGGGAAGGCGTCGCGGAACGCCCGCGAGTCGGTGTACGCCGGGATCATCACCGGCACGAGCCGGCCGTCGGGGTCCTCGGAGCCCAGCCAGCGGCCGATCGCGTCCATCAGCGGCGAGGCCGCCGGCGAGCCGTTGCCGACGACCTGCTCGTCCCAGCTGACCTCGTAGCCGTCGAGGCCGTCGAGCACCTCGGCGAGCCGGCGCTCGGCCGTCTCGCGGCCATGCCCCGGCGGCACGCGGCAGTCGACCTTGAGCTGCGCGGCGCTCGGGATGACGTTGACCTTGGTGCTGCCCGAGGCCATCGTCGGCGCGAAGGTCACCGAGGCCATCGGCTCGACGAAGTCGGCCAGGGGCGGGTCGACGGCCCGCAGCGCCGCGACGTCCGGCAGCCCCAACGCGTCGAGCAGCGCCTGCGGCGCCTCGGTGAGGTCGAGCCCGGCGCGGCGCGTGGCCAGGCGCTCGAGCAGCGGGGCCAGCTTCGGCAGCGGGTTGTCGGAGACGTAGGGCATCGACGCGTGGCCCGCCGCGCCACGGGCGGTCAGCGTGAAGCGGAAGATGCCCTTCTCGGCGATCGACACGCCGTAGAGCCGCTCGCCGCGGTGCGGGAGGATCGAGCCGGCGCCCTCGTTGAGCAGGTAGTCGCAGCGGACCAGCTCGGGGTGCTGCTCGGTGATCCAGATGGCGCCGTCCTCGCCGCCGGTCTCCTCGTCGACGACGACGATCACCAGCAGGTCGCCGCGGGCCGGGCGCCAGCCCGAGCGCGCGAGGTCGAGCGCGGCGGCGACCTCGGCCGCCGTCTGCGACTTCATGTCCTGCGCGCCGCGCCCCCACACCTCGCCGTCGACCAGGGCGCCCGACCACGGGTCGTGCTGCCACTCCTCCGCGTGCGCCAGCACCGTGTCGACGTGGGAGAGGAGGCCGAGCACGGGCCCGTCCTCGCGCCCGCGCAGCCGCGCGACGAGGTTGGGCCGCGGCTCCGTGCGGCCACGCAGCTCGACCTCGAAGCCGGCGTCGGCCAGCTCGCGGGCGAGCTCCTCCTGCAGCGGCCGCTCGTCGCCGGGCGGGTTGACGGTGCGATGGCGGATCAGCTGCTGCAGCAGCGAGACGGCGTGGTCCTCGAGCGCCATGGTGGCGCAGCGTACGGGAGCCGCCGGGCCCTGTGAGCCAGCCGCCGGCCGAGCGGCCGACGCCGGGGGGCGTGCCATCCTGGCGAGTGTCGTGACCGACCAGCTCTTCTCCACCGGCGACGACGGCGGCGGCCGCGAGCGGGCCGCCTCGTCCGCCGCCCCGTCGCCCGGCGCCCCGCTGCCCGCGCGCATGCGCCCGCGCACGCTGGCCGAGCTCGTCGGCCAGGAGCACGTGCTGGCCGACGGGTCGGCCCTGCGCGTGGCGATCGAGCACGGGCGGCCGTTCTCGATGATCCTCCACGGGCCGCCCGGGTCGGGGAAGACGACGCTGGCCCGGATCGTCGCCTCCAGCGCCGACGCGGCGTTCGAGGAGCTCAGCGCCGTGCAGGCCGGCAAGGCGGAGGTGACGGCGGTCATCGCCCGCGCCCGCGAGCGCAACCGGGCCCACCCGCCCGGCCGCGCCACCATCCTCTTCCTCGACGAGATCCATCGCTTCAACAAGGCCCAGCAGGACGCGCTGCTGCCGGCGGTCGAGGACGGCCTGGTCACGCTGATCGGGGCGACGACCGAGAACCCCTACTTCGAGGTCAACTCGGCGCTGCTGTCGCGCGCGCAGGTCATCGAGCTGCGCGCGCTGACGCCCGAGCACGTCGCCTCGCTGCTGCGGCGCGCGCTCGAGCGCGCGGAGTGCGGCAGCGCAACGGTCGGCGACGAGGTCGTCAGCTTCCTGGCCCGGCGCAGCGGCGGCGACGCGCGCTCGGCGCTGTCGGCCCTGGAGCTGGCGTGCGAGACCGCGAGCGGCGGCGCGGTGACGCTGGAGATCGCCGAGAGCGCGCTCCAGCGCAAGGCGGTCCGCTACGACCGCGCCGGCGACCAGCACTACGACCTGATCTCGTCGTGGATCAAGGCCACCCGCGGCAGTGACCCGGACGCCTCCCTCTACTACCTGGCCGTGATGCTGGAGGGCGGCGAGGACCCGCGCTTCATCGTCCGCCGCATGGTGATCCTGGCCAGCGAGGACATCGGCAACGCCGACCCGCAGGCGCTGGTCGTGGCCACCGCGACCGCCGCGGCGGTCGAGCACGTCGGGCTGCCCGAGTGCGCCCACGCGCTGGCGCAGTGCGCGGTCTACCTGTCGCTGGCGCCGAAGTCCAACGCCGCCTACAAGGCACTGGGCGCGGCGCGGGCCCACGTCCGCGAGCACGGCGCCCAGGCGCCGCCGCCGTACCTGCGCTCCGGGCCGCTGAAGGAGTCGGGCTACGACTACCCGCACGACCGGCCCGGCCACGTCTCGCCGCAGGACCTCCTGCCGCCGCCGCTGCACGGGACGCGCTTCTACCGGCCCGACGAGCAGGAGGCCGAGCTGGCACGGCGGCTGGAGGCGATCCGGCGAGCGCGCGGCGTCGAGGGCTGAGCGAGCCCACCTTGCCCTGTGGCACCGTCGCGTCGTGCCGTCTCGCATCGTCCGTGCCCGGCTCGACGAGCCGTCGGAGCAGGGTCTCTCCGCGCTGATGCGTGAGGGGCGCAACGAGTCGGAGGCCGTCCGCACCGCGCTGGCCGAAGCCACCCGCGTCGTGGACGAGGCCCTCGAGATCGTCCTCGGCATCTGATCCCGGTGGCGGCGCGCGTCAGGCGGCGGCGCGCGCCGACGCGGTCTGGGTGTAGCGCAGCGACTCGGGGAGCAGCGGCACGAGCACCCGCTTGACGTACTCCGCGCCGCCGCGGACGGCGAGCGCGCGGGCGGGGTCCCACGAGAAGCCGTACTGCCGGCGGATCTCGCCTGGCAGCAGCCCCACGGTGATGACGTTCGACAGCTCGACGAGCGGGCGGACCCTGAGGGGCACGGGCGGGTGCATCACGACGTCGATGCCGACCTCCCGCGCGGTCGGCGTGACCACGAGGTCGCCCGAGCCGCGCATCTCCTCCATGTAGTCGCGGAACGCCGCCCAGTCCGCTGGCATGTCCGCGTCGCGCAGGCCGAACAGGCGCCCGACCACGCGGTAGTCGGCCCAGTAGTCGTCCCGCTCCGCCCGGCTCATCCCGCGCACGTAGCGGTCGTAGACGAGCACCGCCGAGTCGGCCAGGCACGCGACGATCCACAGCAGCAGCTCGGGGTCGTCGGCGGCCCAGGGCGTCCCGGCCGGGAACGGCCCCGCGTCGCGCGGCAGCTCGCCGCGCGCCCGGGCGTGCATCTTGCGGACGGCGGCGGTCATGCGGTCGGCCTTGGCACGCTCGCCCCAGGCGATGGTGTCCATGACGACGGCCGTGCGCTGCAGCCGCGCGTACGGGTCGCCGAGCGCGCCCGTGGACAGGAAGAAGCCCTCGAACGCCACGGGGTGCGCGGCCATCATCAGCAGCGCGCGCGGCCCCGAGAGCGCCACCACCTTCTCGCGGTGGACGCGTCGGAGCATCGAGTCATCGGTGAAGTAGCTGTCGTGCGCCACGGTGCGTCGGTCCCGAACGGATCCGGATTCGAGGATAGGTACGGCCGATACCCTGTTGGAGATGCCTGCCGCCGCCTACGAAGGGAAGGAGTGCGTCTGCCAGTTCAAGCGCGGGGTCTGCGACCAGACCTGCGTGCGCGACATGCTGGACACGCCCTTCTACATCGCCTGCCTGAAGCTCCGCGGCCGCCGCTGCCTCGTCGTCGGCGGCGGGGAGATCGGCCTGGAGAAGGTCGAGGGCCTGCTCGCCTGCGACGGCGACGTGACCGTGGTCGCGCCCGAGGTGGGCGCCGAGCTGGAGGCGCTGGCCGCCGAGGGCTCGATCCGCTGGGAGCGGCGCGAGTACGCCGGCGCAGAGGACCTCGAGGGCATCTTCATGGTCATCGCCTGCACCGACGACACCGACGTCAACATCCGCATCTACGAGGACGCCGAGCGCCGCGCGATGCTCGTCAACGTCGTCGACGTGCCGCCGCTGTGCAACTTCATCCTGCCGGCGATCGTGCGCACCGGGCCACTGGCGATCGCGATCTCCACCGCGGGCGCCTCGCCCGCGCTCGCCAAGCGCATGAAGGCCGAGGTCAGCGAGCTGTTCGGCGACGAGTACGCGACGCTCGCGGTCATGCTCAACGACGTCCGCGGCTGGGCGAAGGGCACGCTGCCGACCTACCAGGACCGCAAGGCGTTCTTCGAGTCGATCGTCAACGG
>DASTWY010000051.1:0-15358 GCA_035765735.1 Baekduia sp.
CGACGTGCTCGGCCTCGGGCACGCCGGTGTAGTCGACCCACTGCCGGTTCAAGTAGTCGCACGTCCCGTTCGGGGTGCACCCGAAGACGAGGTTCGGCAGCGACTCGGCGAGCTGCTTCAGTTGGCTCGTCTGCTGGCGCAGGCTCGACTCGCGCCGCTTGATCGCGCTCGCGTCGGGGAAGGTGACGACGACGCCGTCGATCACGTTCTCGAGCGTGCGATACGGAAGGATGCGCACGTTGTACCAGCGGCCGCCGCGCGCGCCGACGAGCTTCTCGTGGAAGACGAGCGTGCGCAGCACCTCGCGCGCGTCGTCGGCGAGGTCCGGGTAGTCGAGGTCGGTCGCCATGTCGGTGATCGGCCGGCCCGCGTCGCCGGGGATGAGCTTGATGAGCCGAGACGTCTGCGTCGTGAAACGCCGCACGCGGAGATCGCCGTCCAGGAACAGCGTCGCGATGTCGGTGCTGTTCAACAGGTTGTTCATGTCGTTGTTCGAGCGCGAGAGCTCGTCGACCTTCGACTGGAGCTCCTGGTTCACCGTCTGGAGCTCCTCGTTCAGCGACTGGAGCTCCTCCTTGGAGGTCGTGAGCTCCTCGTTGGTCGACTGGAGCTCCTCGTTGGTCGTCTCCAGCTCCTCCACCGTGGACTGGAGCTCCTCGTAGGCCCGCTCGAGGTCGTGCTTGGAGCGGCGCAGCTCCTCCTGCAGCCCCTGCGAGAGCGTGACGTCGAGGAACGAGATCGTCGTGCCGACCGGTCGGCCGTCGTCGAGCAGCGGCGTGAGCTCGACGTCGAGGACGCGGTGACCGCCGGCGGCGGGCTGGAACGCCACGCTGCTCACGGTGTGCGGCCGGCGGTGGGCGCGGACCCGCTCGAGCTCCGAGCGCAGCTCGATCGGCCGGTAGGAGAGCTCGAGGTCCTGCAGCGGGCGGCCCAGCTCCGCCGCGCCCACGCCCAGCAGCTCGCGCGCGGCCTGGTTGGCGGCCGCCACCCGGCCCTGGACGTCGACCACGACCTGCGCGACGGGCGCACGCTCGAACGCCGTCTCGCGGAGGGTCGCGTCTCCATCGGGTGCCGGACCGGCCTCCGCCTCGCCCGGGAAGCCGCGGCGCTCGGCCGCCACGCCGCCGACGACCTTGCGGAACACCCGGCGCTTGAGGTCGACGGCCGCGAACAGCTCGCGGCGCGAGGTCAGCATCTCCGACTTCCCGAGCACGAGGATGCCGCTGTCGTTGAGCGCGAAGTGCAGCCGCCGCAGGACGTCCGCCTGGGTGTCGGCGTTGAAGTACATCAACGTGTTGCGGCAGAGCAGCACGTCGATGCGGGAGATCGGCGCGTCCTGCACCAGGTCGTTGCGTCCGAAGATGACGGTCCGGCGCAGGTCCGGGCGGAAGCAGTAGCCCCCCTCGACGCGCTCGAAGCACGCGTCGAGCGCGGCCGGCGGCACCGGCTCCACCTGCTTGGCGCTGTAGGTCGCCGCGCGCGCCGCCTGCAGCGCCTCCTCGTCGACGTCGGTCGCGTAGATCTTCACCCGCTCCCGATACGCCTGCTCGCCCAGCAGGTCGGCCAGCACCATGGCCATCGTGTACGGCTCCTCGCCGGTCGCGCACCCCGCGCACCAGACCCGGACCGGCGCGTCGGGCGGACGCGCGGCCAGCAGCTCGGGCAGGACCTCCTGGCGCAGGTGGTCCCAGGTCGCGGCGTCGCGGAAGAAGCCCGTGACGTTGATGAGGATGGTGTTGAAGAGCTGGGCGAACTCGTCCGGGTCCACCTCGAGGCGGTCGAGGTACGCGCCGTAGCTGGCGCAGTCGACCTCCGCCATGCGCTTGCGGACGCGGCGCTCCAGGCTGGTGCGCTTGTAGCCGGTGAAGTCGAACCCGCGGCCGCGCTTGACGAAGTCGAGCAGGACGTCGAGGGACACCTCACCGGTGATGGTCATGCCACGCTCTCGTTCGGGTCGGCCGGCGGCTCGATGCCCGCGTCGTCGAGGGCGGCGATCGCGCCCCGGACGCTCGAGGCCTGCTCGATGGCGTCGATCGCCTGCGTGTCGAACCGGGCGGCGGAGATGGTGCTGCCGGTCTGCCGCGCGCGGTCGGCCATCCGCCGCAGGAGCGTCGCCCGGTCCTCGAGGCTGCGCACCGACGTCCACAGCGCCCGCTCGACGGCCTCGGCGTGCGCGGCGAGCAGCGAGCGGACCGAGAAGCGGTGGCCCACGTGGCAGCGAACGTGCGACACGCCGGCCTCGTGGTCCTCGAACAGCGAGCCGCCGCACTCCGGGCAGAGGATGCTCAGCAGCTCGGCCCGGCGCGGCGACCCGGCGGCGCCGGGCGAGGCGGCCGACGCGCCCGCCCCGCGCTGCGTCGCCAGGCGCACGAGCGTCGGCCCGATGTCGTCGGCGCCCAGCACGAGGTCGACGTCGGTGGCCGCGAGCGCGTGCGCCGGCATGCCGTCGTGCTCGGCCTGCGACGGGTCCTGGACGATCGTGACGCCCCCGCGGGCCTTGACCTGCGCCATCCCGACCGCGCCGTCGTCGCGGCTGCCCGAGAGGATCACGGCACGGCACGCCGCGCCGTAGACCTCCGCCGCGCTGCGGAACAGCGGGTCGACGGCGGGCCGGTGCCCGTTCTCACGCGGCCCGCGGGTCACGCGGACGACCCCGTCCTCGACGGTGAGGTGGCGGTCCGGCGGGGCGACGAGCATCCGGCCGGGCCGCAGCTGCGCACCGTCGTCGGCGGCCTCGACGGCCAGATCCGAGACGCGCGCGAGGATCTGCGGCAGCACGCTGCTGGCCGTGGAGGCGAGGTGCACCACCACCAGGACGGCCCCGGGGAACCCCGGGGGCAGCGCGCGGGCGATCGTGCGCAGCGGCGCCAGCCCGCCCGCCGAGGCGCCGATGACGACCAGGGACGACGGGGCGGGCATGTCGGCAGGGGCGGCGGACATCGCTCCTCGGCGACTCTACCCCCGCGGCGGGGCGTCGCGACCCTCCGGGCACGGTCCGGACGGCGTTGCTTTCCAACCCCCGTGCGAGCCTCGTGCGCCACGGGGACGCTTCGCCCCCGGTCAACGTCAGGGAACCCGCGCGACGAGCACGGCGACGTCGTCGTCGGGGCCCTCGGGCACCAGCTCCTCGACCAGGCGCCGCGGCAGCTCGTCGAGCGTCGCCGCGCCGGCGGTGAGGCGCTCGCACAGCAGCTCGATGCGGCTGGCGAGGTCGCGGTCGCGGCGCTCGACGAGCCCGTCGGTGTAGAGCGCCAGCAGCGCGCCGGGGGCCAGCGTGATCCGGTGCTCGGGCCACGTGCCGGTGCCCGTGCCCAGCGGCGGACCGCCGTGGTGATCGACCAGGTGGGCGGCTCCGCCCGGCGTCGAGGCCGCCGGAGGCAGGTGGCCGGCGTTGGCGAAGGTCAGGCTGCGATCCGTCGCGTCGTAGACGGCGTAGACCGAGGTCACGATCTGGTCGGTGCCCAGCCCCCCGACGACCTGGTCGAGATGCGCAAGCACCTCCGCCGGGGCGAGGTCGAGCTGCGCGTACGCGCGGATGGCCGCGCGGAGCTGGCCCATCAGCGCCGCGGCGCGCACGCCGCGGCCCATGACGTCGCCGACGACCAGCGCGGTGCGGTCGGGCGACAGCTCGATGACGTCGTACCAGTCGCCGCCGACGCGGGCGCCCTCGGCCCCCGCGCGGTAGTACGTCGCCACGTCGATGCGGTCGAGCGCGTAGCTCACCGGCGGCAGCAGGCTGCGCTGAAGCTCGTCGGCGATCCGGTGCTCGCGCGCCGCCGCCTCGCGCTCGGCCGCCGCCTGGGCCAGCGCCTGCTCGGCGCGCCGCTGCTCGGTGACGTCCTGCAGGCTGCCGCGCACGAACGCGGGCCGCCCGTCCTCGTCGCACGCGCGCCGTCCACGGGCCCGCACGAGCCGCTCCTCGCCGCGGGCCGGCCGGACCCGGAACTCGAAGTCCATGGGAGCGCCGTGCTGCGCCAGCTCCGCGATGCTGGACTGCACGAGCGCGACGTCGTCCGGGTGGACGTAGCCGAGCGCGGCGTCGACGCCGCCGTCCTCGAGCGCGCCGTGGTCGATGCCGAGCAGCCGGTAGTACTCCGCCGACGCCCGGATGGCGTTCGTGGCCAGGTCGATCTCCCAGCTGCCGATCTGCGCGAGCTGCTCGGCCTGGTCGAGCAGCTCGCGGCTGCGAGCGAGCTCGTCGCGCGTGCGCCGGACGCGGTCGAGCTCGAGGTTCGCGTGGACGCGCGCCAGCAGCTCGCGGGCGGTGAACGGCTTGACGAGGTAGTCGTCGGCGCCGGCCTCCAGGCCCTCGACCGGGGCCTCGTCCCCACCCCGCGCGGAGAGCATGACGACCGGGACGTGCATCGTGTCCGGATCGGCGCGCAGCGCGGACAGCAGCCCGAAGCCGTCGAGGCGCGGCATCATCACGTCGGTCAGCACGAGGTCGGGCGTGCGGGCGCGCGCCCGCTCGAGCGCCTCGGCGCCGTCGGCCGCGGTCTCGACCACGTAGTCGCCGGCCAGCACCTCGGCGACGTAGCCGCGCATGTCGGCGTTGTCGTCGACGACCAGCACGCGGCGGCCATCGCCGGCCTGCGCCGGTGCCGGCCGGGCGCCCTGCGCGCGCTCGTCGCTCTCCAGCCAGCGCAGCGCCTCGGCGACGAACTCCTCGGCCTCGCGCTCGGCGCTCGACGGAGCGGCGGCGGCCGGCGCGGCGTCGGCGAGGAGCTGCTCGGCGCCGACCGGCACGGTGACGGTGAACCGGCTGCCCGCGCCGACGGCGCTGTGCACCGAGGCGGTGCCGCCGTGCAGGCCGGCCAGCTCGGCGACGAGCGCCAGGCCGATCCCCGAGCCCTCGTGGCTGCGCGACCGCGCGCCGCTGACGCGGTGGAAGCGCTCGAACAGGCGTGCCTGCTCCGCCGGCGCGATCCCGATGCCGGTGTCCTGGACGGCCAGCTCGGCGGTCCCCTCCCCGGGCCGGACCGTGACGGTGATGCCGCCCTCGAACGTGTGCTTGAGCGCGTTGGAGACCAGGTTGAGGACGATCTTCGCCCACATCTCGCGGTCGACGGCGACCGGCCCCGGCAGCGGCGGGCAGTCGATGGTGAGGGTCAGGCCGGCGCGCTGGACGGCCGACTCGAACATGCTGACCAGCTCGGCGGTGTAGCGCGACAGGTCGACGGGCTCCAGGCACGGCACCGCCCGGCCCGACTCCAGGCGCGAGAAGTCGAGCAGCGTGTTGACGAGCTTCAACAGCCGCTGGGCGTTGCGGTCGATGACCTCGAAGCGCTGCCGATCCTCGGGCGCCAGCTCGCGGCGGCGGTCGGCCAGCGCGTCCTCCGCCGGCCCGAGCAGGAGCGTGAGCGGCGTGCGCAGCTCGTGGCTGACGTTCGTGAAGAACGCGGTCTTGGCGGCATCGAGCGCGGCCAGCTGCTCGGCGCGCTCGCGCTCGGCCTCGTAGGCGCGGGCGCTGGCGATCCCCGCGGAGATCTGGCGCGCCGCCAGGTCGATGAACGCGCGGTAGTCGTCGTCGATCGGCCGGTAGCGGTTGAGCGCCGCGACCAGGAAGCCGTACGGATGCCCGCCGCTCTGGTGGGCCAGCGGCACCACGAGCGCGCCGGCGGGCGGCTCGTCCCACGCCCCGGTGGGCAGCGCGTCGAAGCGCTCGTCGAGGTCGTGGAGCTCGGTGCGGGCGCCCGCCGCCGCGTCGCCGGCGGGCCAGGCGGGATGCGCGTCGGCGGGATCGATCGCGTGGGGCGCCGCGGCATGGCCGGCGGGCACGCCCACGCGGCGGGCCAGCCGCGCCACGCCGTCCTCGTCGAAGAGGTAGATCAGCGAGAACGGCATCGACCGGTCGCTGGCGCCGAGCGCCTGCTCGAGCGCGTCGAGCACCTCGGCCTCGCCGTTGACGCCCGTGAGGCCGGACCCCAGCGCGCGGATGAGCGCCATGCGCCGCTCGCCGACCACGCGGTCGGTGTCCTCGGAGACGACGCACAGCATGCCGACGACGTTGCCGCTCTCGTCCGTGAGCGGGCTGTAGGAGAACGTGTGGTACGTCTCCTCGCGATAGCCGCTGCGCTCGAGGAAGAGCAGCAGCGACTCGTCCCAGGTCGCCTCGCCGTCGCGGATCACCGTGTCGATCCGCGGGCCGATCTCCGGCCAGATCTCCGCCCAGACCTCGCGCGTCGGGCGCCCGAGCGCCCAGGGGTACTTGGCGGCGAGCGTGTCGCGGCGGTAGGCCTCGTTGCAGAAGAACGTCAGCTCCGGCCCCCAGGCCATCCACATGGCGAACTTGGAGCCGAGCATGGCCTGGACGACGGTCGTCAGGCTCTGCGGCCAGGACTCCGGTGGCCCGAGCGGCGTGGCGCCCCAGTCGACGGCCAGCAGGTCGTGGCCGACGGGGCCGCCCGCGCGCAGGACGTCCACGGCCGAGCCGGTCGGCGCGGAGCCGGGAGGGCGGGTGGCGCTCATCGCCCGGCCTCAGGTCGGGTGGGACGGCGAAGGTGCAGGCGGGAAGGGCTCAACGACAGCTCGGTCGGCAACGACACGCAGAGGCTTGAAGCAGTGCAGCAACTCGACGCTGACGCACGTATCCAACCCTCCATCCGGTGCTGTTCGCGACGCGTCCGCCTTCGACATCGATTCGTCGAGAACCTCGCGTGCCAGCTTATCGCGGACCGCCGGGTCCTGGACGACCTTCTGGCGCGCTGCCGCCCGAGAAGCCGCCGCTGGCCTCGCTGCTCGATGATGGCGTCGATGCGCACCCCGCACGAGCTGCTGGAGCTGGACCGCCGCGTCGTCTGGCACCCCTATGCCCCGATGCCGGGGACGGCGACCCCGCTGGAGGTCACCGGCGCCGAGGGCGTCCGGCTGCGGCTGCGCGATGGGCGCGAGCTCGTCGACGGGATGGCGTCGTGGTGGTGCGTCGTGCACGGCTACCGCAACCCGGCGCTCGACGCCGCCGCGCGCGGCCAGCTCGAGCGGATGGCCCACGTGATGTTCGGCGGGCTCACGCACGAGCCCGCGGTCCTGCTGGCCGAGCGGCTGGTGGCCATGACGCCGGAGCCGCTGCAGCACGTGTTCTTCAGCGACTCGGGCTCGGTCTCCGTCGAGGTGGCGCTGAAGCTCTGCCTCCAGGCCCGCCCCGGCCGCGGTCGGGTGCTCGCGTTCCGCGGCGGCTACCACGGCGACACGATCGGCGCGATGAGCGTCTGCGACCCCGTCGGCGGCATGCATCGCCTGTTCACGGGGATCCTGCCCCAGCAGGTCTTCGCCGACCGGCCGCCGCGCGAGCTCGACGACCGGTACGTGGCCGGCCTGCGCGAGCTCATGGCCCGCCACGCCCACGAGCTGGCCGCGGTGATCGTCGAGCCCGTCGTGCAGGGCGCCGGGGGCATGTGGTTCTACGACCCCGAGCTGCTGCGCGTCCTGCGCGACCTCTGCGACGAGCACGACCTCGCGCTGGTGCTCGACGAGATCGCCACGGGCTTCGGCCGGACGGGCCGGCTCTTCGCCTGCGAGCACGCCGGCGTGGTCCCCGACGTGCTGTGCGTCGGCAAGGCGCTCACCGGCGGCTACACGACGATGGCGGCCACCCTCTGCACCCCGGCGATGGCCGCCGCGCTCGACGGCACGCCGCTCATGCACGGCCCGACGTACATGGCCAACCCGATGGCGTGCTCGATCGCGCTGGCCTCGACGGAGCTGATCCGCGACGGCGGCTGGGAGCACGACGTGCCGCGCATCGCGCGCGGCCTCGAGGCGGGGCTGGCGCCGCTGCGGTCGCGACCCGGCGTGGCGGACGTCCGGGTCCTCGGCGCGATCGGCGTCGTGCAGCTCGACGAGCCGGTCGACCTGCAGGCCGCCACCGACGCGGCCGTGGCCGCCGGCGTCTGGCTGCGGCCGTTCCGCGACCTCATCTACACGATGCCGCCGTACGTGACGGCCGACGAGGACGTCGCGCGGATCACCGGCGCCGTCACGGACGCCGTCGCCGCCTGCACCGGCACCTAGAGCCGGACGTGCGTCCGCAGCCGGTGCGCCCGCCCGCGACCGTCGACCACCACGACCAGGACGAGGTAGCGGCGGCCGCGGACGACGCGGCGCAGGGTGTGCAGCGGCACGGCGCGGCCCGAGCGCACCCGCCGGCCGCCGGCACGCGCGTACACCCGGCGGCCGCGGCGGACGCGGAAGCTCGCGCGCCGCACGCGGTGGTAGCGCACCCGGCAGCGCACGATCCGGCGCCGCGCGCCGGCGAGGCGGCAGCTGACGCGGGAGCGCTTGGGAGCGGCCGGGGTCGCGTCCGTCGAGCCGGAGGGGTCGGGGTCGGTGGCCGTTGTGTCGGTGGTCGTGGTGGTGGCGGCGTCGGTCGCGGACGTCGTCGACGTCACGGGCGTCTGGGGCGCGACCGTCGCGGCGCTGGTGGTGAACGAGCCCTCGTTGGTGGCCCGCACCGTCCCGGACGCGCTGACGGCGACGAGGCGGAAGGCGTACGTCGTGCCCGGCTGCAGGCCGGTGGCCGTGGCCGAGACGTCGACCGGCGACCCGCCGCTGCCGGCCGGCACCTCGGGGGTATGGAGCCCGCCGTAGGCGCCGCCCTGCGGGCGCAGCTCGAAGCGGTAGGTCGTCGCTGCGCCGTTGGGGCCGACCTGCCCGAGCAGCGTGGCGCTGGTGGTCCCGATGCCGGTCGCGGCGCCGGTCACGGCGGTCGGGGGCGGCGGGACGGCCAGCAGCTGGCGCAGCGCCGCCGCCAGGTCGAGCCGCCGGCCGGTGACGGTCTTGCCGGCGAGCCCGGCGACCGCGTCCCCGGACTGCAGCAGGGCGCTCTTGACCTGCGCGACCGTGGCGCCCGGGTCGGCGCCGAACAGGACCGCGGCGGCGCCGGCCACGTGCGGCGTGGCCATCGACGTGCCCGACAGGTACTGGTAGTCGCCGCCGCCGTACGTCCCTCCCGGGCAGGCGACGCGCACGTCGTCGAGGTAGACGCCGTCGTCCTGGGTGGTGGCGTCGCTGGTGAGGCGGAAGCGGTAGTACCGCGACCCTGCCGCGCCCAGCTCGATGCCCTCGTCCTCGATGTAGCCGCCGGTGTCGCCGAGGTCGGCGAGGTCGGTCCAGGTCGTGCCGTCGGGCGAGGACTCGACGGAGAGCACGTCGTAGCCGTTCTCGAGGAAGCCGGCGTAGGAGAACCGCAGCAGGCAGTCGCTGCGGGCGCCGACGTCGACGGGGCTGGCCGTGCGGATCGCCCAGTCGGCGTTGGCGGGGTAGTCGCCGGTGGGAGAGTCGGTCAGCCACGTGGTGCTGTTGGCCGACGCGGTGCCCCAGCTGCCGGACTGCACCGTCCACGTGCTCAGGCCGCCCTCGAAGTCGTCGCGGAGCTGGTCGGTGAAGTGCGGGCGCGTCGAGTAGATGCCGACGCCGGGCGCCGCCAGGTCGACCGACGTGGCGCCGTAGTTGGAGAAGCTCGCCAGCGCGTCGCGGCTGTCGGTCGCCGCGACGCAGACGACGTTGGCCGCCGTGTAGCTGCACGGGTACGAGGGCGTGGTGTCGTCGTCGCTGGACTCGTTGCCGGCGGCCACGACGAAGAGCGTCCCGGGGTGGCCGGTGATCGCGTCGGACATGGCCTGCGACCAGCCCGGTCCGCCCAGCGAGAGGTTCACGACGCGGGCGCCGTTGTCGGCGGCGTAGTCCATCGCCTGGGCGATGTCGGCGTCGGTGCCCGACCCGGAGGCGTCGAGCGCGCGGACCGGCATGATCGACGCCGTCCAGGCGACGCCGGCGATGCCGATCCCGTTGTTGCCGCGCGCCGCGATCGTGCCCGCCACGTGGGTGCCGTGGTCGTTGAGGTCCCACGGCGTGTTGTCGCCGTCGACGAAGTCCCACCCCTGCACGTCGTCGGCCTTGCCGTTGCCGTCGTCGTCGATGCCGTTGCCCGCGATCTCCGCGGCGTTGGTCCACACGTTGGGCGCCAGGTCCGGGTGGTCGTAGGCCACGCCGGAGTCGATGACCGCCACCACCGTGCCGGCGGTGCCCGTGGCCAGGTCCCACGCCGCCGGCGCGCCGATATCCAGGCCGGGGATCCCGCCGGAGGAGCCGTCGACGGCCTGCCCGGTGTTCTGCAGGCCCCACTCGAGGGAGAAGCCCGGGTCGTCGGGGGTCGTGTCCGTCGCGCGGTAGACGTAGTTGGGCTCGGCGTAGCGCACGTCGGAGCGCCGCTGGAGCGCCCGCACGGCCGCGCCGACCGTCTGCCCGGCCTCGACGCGCACGAGCTCGGCGTGGGGCAGCCGCAGGTCGCGGTGCAGGCGGACGTCGGCCGCCGAGCGGACGGCGGCGCGATCGCCGCGATCGGCGCCGCTGCGGAAGCCGACGACGATCTCGCCGGGCACCGCGGCCGGGGCGGGCGCCGGGCCGTGGCGGAGGACCAGGGCGTCCGCGGCGCGGGCAGGTCCCGCGAGCACGCCGGCGAGCGCCGCGAGCACGGCGAGGCGGGCCACTGGACCGGCTGGACGCATACCCCCGTCATCGGCAGCTCGGCGGCGGCGGTGTAGCCCTCCGGCCGGTCAGGCTCGGGACAGGTGACCGGGCGCGCTCTCGTCGGTCAGCCGCTACCGCGCGGTGCGCCGCAGCATCTCGACCACGAGGAAGGCCAGCTCCAGCGACTGCTGCGTGTTCAGCCGCGGGTCGCAGGCCGTCTCGTAGCGGGAGCTGAGGTCGGAGATGTCCTGCGCCCCGCCGAGGCACTCGGTGACGTCCTCGCCCGTGTGCTCGACGTGGATGCCGCCGGGATGCGTGCCGAGACGCTGGTGGACCTCGAAGAAGCCCTCGACCTCGTCCATGACGCGGTCGAAGTGGCGGGTCTTGTGCCCGCTCGACGCCTCCTCGGTGTTGCCGTGCATCGGGTCGCACTGCCAGACCACGCGGTGGCCGCTGCGGGTGACCGCCTCGACGATCGGCGGCAGGTGGTCGCGGACCCGCTCGTTGCCCATGCGCGAGACGAGCGTCACGCGGCCGTCGACCTTCGACGGGTCCAGGCGCTGGACGAGCTCGACCGCCTGCTCGGGCGTCGTGCTCGGCCCGATCTTCACGCCGACGGGGTTGGCGATGAGCGCCGCGACGGCGATGTGCGCCCCGTCGAGCTGGCGGGTCCGGTCGCCGATCCACAGCTGGTGGGCCGAGAGGTCGTAGAGCCGCTCGCCCTCGAGCCGCAGCAGCGCGCGCTCGTAGTCGAGCACGAGCATCTCGTGGCTGGCGAAGAGGTCGACGGTGCGCAGCGAGCTGTCGTCGACCCCGCAGGCCGACATGAACTGCAGGCTGCGGTCGATCTCCGTCGAGATGCGCTCGTAGCGCGCGCCGGCGTTCGACTGGCGCACGAAGTCCATGTTCCACTCGTGCAGGCGGTGCAGGTCGGCCAGGCCCGCGCCGGTGATCGCCCGCGTGAGGTTCATCGCCGCCGCCGCGTTGGCGTAGGCGCGGATGAGGCGGCCCGGATCGGGGCGGCGCGCCTCCTCGGTCGCCTCGAGCGCGTTGACCATGTCGCCGCGGTACGACGGCAGGCCGGTGGCGTCGACGTCGGAGCTGCGCGGCTTGGCGTACTGGCCGGCGATGCGCCCGACCTTGACCACGGGCATGGCCGTCCCGTACGTCAGGACGACGGCCATCTGCAGCAGCGTGCGGATCGTGCCGCGCAGGTGCTCCTCGGTGTTGTCGGCGAAGGTCTCGGCGCAGTCGCCGCCCTGGAGCAGGAACGCCTCCCCGCGCGCGACCTGCCCGAGCCGCTCCTGGAGCCGGTCGACCTCGGTCGGCACGGTGATCGGCGGCACGTGCTCCAGCAGCCGGCGCACGCGCGTGACGTACTCGGGATCGGGCCACGGCGGCTGCTGCACGGCCGGCCGCACGAGGGCGTCGTGCAGCGCCGTGGCCAGCGCGGGCGGCAGGGGCGGGAGCTCGGGCAGCTCGGCCACGGGGACGTCGACGGTCCAGGTCATCACGAGGAACGCTAGCCCGTGGCGCGCCGATGCGCCCGCCGAGCGCGTGCGCGCGCGCGTGGGAATGTGACATCGACCCGGTGCGGGACCGGCTGGGAGGGGTACGGTCGAAGGTGCGGCCGGCATCTGCACCGACCCGCCGGCCGGCGCAAGACGTGTTCGACGTCCACGTGCACCAGGACGGCAAGACCGTCGTCGTGGCCCCCTCCGGGGAGCTGGACCTCGTGAGCGCCCATGCGCTCGGCGTGCCGCTCGCCGCCGCCGCCGAGCACGGCGTCACGCGCGTCGTGCTCGACCTGCGGGAGCTGACCTTCGTCGACTCGTCGGGCATCGGCCTGATCCTGAAGTTCCGGCGCCACTTCGCCGCCGAGGGGATCGAGTTCGCGCTGATCCGCGGCGAGCCGCGCGTCCAGCGCACGTTCGCGCTCGCGCACGTCGAGCCGCTGCTGCCCTGGACCGAGCCGGCGCCGCGCTGAGGGCCGGCCCGCGCCCCCGGACCGTGGCCCGCGCGTCGTCGCCGCTGCCCTGTCAGGATTCCGGACCATGCTCGTCGCGCGGACGCTCGTCCTGCCCTGCCTCCTCGTCGTGCTGGCCCTGGGCGCCGGCACCGCCGCCGCGCAGCGCCCCGCCAGCGGCGAGGTCCATCCCGTCAAGGCCGTCTACGGCCTGACGGAGTCGATCGACATCGCGTGGAGCGGCATCGTCGGGGGCGAGGTCGAGTACTGGATGGAGCCGGCCGGGACGCCGCTGGAGGGCTACCCGCACGGCTCGTACCACAGCGACTACGAGGACTCCGGCCACTACGCGCTCGAGAACCCGGGCCCAGGCACGTGGGAGGTCCACTGGAGCGTCCTCGGCGAGGACGGGGTCTACCTCGGAGGTCGCTTCACCGTCCGCCCGCCGAAGGTCAAGCGCGTGTCGGCCGGCCACTACGGGTGCGAGACGACCACCACCATGGGGCTGACCCGCAGCTCGATGCAGTTCATCGCGATCCGCGGTCACAACCGCTACACGGCGATGGGCCGCCCCGGGAAGTTCCGCTACAGCCGCAAGAAGGCGACGCTGCGGTTCCGCTCCGGGCCGCTGAAGCGGCGCGTCGCGCACTTCCGCCCGGACAAGAAGCCGAAGACGATCGTCTTCCTGCGGCGCGAGAACGAGCGCCACGGCAAGCCGACGATCGACGTCAGCGACACCACCTGCTACCTCGGGACCGAGTAGGCCCACCCCCCACCGTTCGGCTCCGCCTCCCCCGAACGGGGGATTCGGCCGCCACACGATCCCGGCTGGCGTGACGGTGTGGAGGTGTCCCCCCACGCCCGCGCATGACGACCCTGATCACCGGCGCCACCGGCTTCGTCGGCGGCGAGGTCCTCGTCCGGCTCCTGGAGCAGACCGGCGACGACGTCGTCGCGCTGGTCCGCGCCGAGGACGACGAGCGCGCTCAGGCCCGGATCGACGCCGCGCTCGACCACCTGCTGCCGCCGGGGACCGTGCCGGCGCGTCGCGTCCGCGCGGTCGCAGCGGACCTGGAGCGCCCCCACCTCGGCCTCACCCCACGACGGTGTCTGCGCCTCGCGGCCGAGCTCGACGCCGTGATCCACTGCGCCGCGTCGATCGAGTTCACGCTGCCCCTCGAGCGCGCGACCGCCATCAACGTGGACGGCACGCGGGAGCTGCTCCGCCTGGCGGGCTGCGCGCCGGGCCTCCGCCGCTTCGTCCACGTCTCGACCGCGTTCGTGGCCGGCGACCGCGCCGGCCGCTTCCTCGAGACCGAGGGCGACGTCGGGCAGACATGCCGCAACACCTACGAGCAGACGAAGCTCGCCGCCGAGCAGGAGGTCCTCGCCGCCGGCCTCCCCGGCACGGTCATCGCCCGGCCGAGCATCGTCGTCGGAGACTCGGCCACGGGCTGGACCTCGGCCTTCAACGTGATCTACTGGCCGCTGCAGGCCTTCGCGCGCGGGCTGTTCCCGACCGTTCCCGCGGACCCGGGCGCCCCGGTCGACATCGTCCCGGTCGACGCCGTGGCCGACGCCCTGCTCGACTTGCTGGGCGGCGACGAGCGCGGCGCCGTCCACGTCGTCGCCGGTGACGACGCGCCGACGCTCGGCGCGCTCGCCCGCCTCGCCAGCGCCGCCTTCGGCCGCCCGGAGCCGGCGTTCGTCGGCCCCGGCGAGGCGCCGGAGGCCGAGCGCCTGGCCGGTCCGCTGCTGCCCTACCTGCGCGTCCGCGGCACCTTCGACGGCGGCCGGCGCCACGCGGCCGGCCTGGAGCCGCCGCCGCTCACCGACTACTTCGGCGCCCTCGTCGCGTACGCGGACGAGGCGCGCTGGGGCAAGCGCCCCCAGCGTCGCTGGGAGCGCCTGCACCGGCTGCAGCGCGCTGCGGCCTGAGGGGCGGGCTCAGCCCGTGATGGCGGCGCCGTCGGCGCGGAAGTCGCTGCCGGCCGCGAGACCGCCGTCGCGCCAGATGGCCTGGTAGTGGCCGAGGTCCTCGCTGCCGCGCTCCACGTCGACGACGTGCAGCCCGAAGCCGTCCAGCGCCGCGCGTGCCGACCGGTGGACCCCGTCCTCGACACGGACGGTGCCGTCGGCCTCGCCCGCCTCCAGCGCGCCCACGACCCACCGCGGCGCGTCGATCGCCGCCTGCGGAGTCGCGCCCTCCAGCAGGCGGTGGAGCACCTGCGTGTGGATCTGCGGCTGGACCTTGCCGCCCATCGTGCCGAGCACGCCGCGCAGCTCGCCGCTGCGCTCCACCATGACCGGCATGAGCGTGTGCGACGGCCGGCGCCCCGGCGCCAGCCGGTTCGGGTGGTCGGGCGCCATCGCGAACGAGGCACCGCGGTTGTGCAGCAGGACGCCCGTCGCCGGCTCGAGGATCTGCGCGCCGAAGGAGTGGAAGACGCTCTGGATGATCGAGACGGCGCCGCCCTGGCCGTCGGCCGCGACGATCGCGACGGTGTCGCCGTCGGGCCGCGCGCCGGCCATTCCGGCGGCCGGCACGCTCCGCCCCGCCGCGGCCGCCTCGGCCAGCGCGGCGATCCGCTCCGCGCCGAGCCATTCGTCCGGGTCGAAGGCCACGGCACGCGGGTCGGCGAGCCGCTGCTCGCGCTGCGCGCTGCCGGAGCGCAGGATCGTGGCGAGCTGCGCCGCGTCCGCCCCGAGCGGGTCCTCGAGCCCCAGCGCCTCGATCGCCGCGAGCGCCTGCAGCAGCAGGACGCCGGACGAGTTCGGGCGGGCGGTGAGCACCTCGACGTCGGCGTAGCGGCCGCGCAACGGCTCTTCCACGACCGGCGCGAAGCCCTCGAGGTCCTCGCGCGTGAGCAGCCCGCCGCGCGCCGCCCGCTCGGCGGTCAGGGCGTCGGCCAGCTCGCCGGCGTA
>DASTWY010000052.1:0-13724 GCA_035765735.1 Baekduia sp.
CGGGGAGCGCCCGGCCAGCAGCGCGGCGCAGTCCTCACGGCCGATGGCGACGAAGCCGGCGGGCTTGCCGAGGTCGGAGGCGATCTTGGCCACCAGCCGGCTGGGCGCCACGCCGGCCGAGATCTGGATGCCGGTCTCCTCCTTGACGCGCGCGATCAGCTCGCGCAGCCGCGGCAGCGGCTTGTCGATGCCCGTCAGGTCGGCGTAGGCCTCGTCGATGCCCGCCTGCTGGAGGACGTCGAGCTCCTCGCGGACGATGCCCCACACGCGGCGCGAGACCTCGCTGTAGGCCGCGTGGTCGGGCGGGATGTTGACCGCCTGCGGGCAGCGGCGTCGCGCCTCGGCCGCGCTCATCGCCGAGCCGACGCCGAACTTCCGCGCCTCGTAGGACGCCGTGGTCACCACCGACCGCGGCCCGGACCCGGCGACGATCACCGGCTTGCCGCGGAGCTCGGGCCGCCGCAGCAGCTCGACCGACACGTAGAACGCGTCGCAGTCGAGGTGGGCGATGACCCGCTTGGGCACGCCCTCAGGGTACGGCTGGCCCCCGACGACAGCGCGAACATACATTCGACTCGTCGGGGCGCTCGAGAGCGCCCCGACGATCGAGAGCGGCTATCGCGTCGAGAGGACCACGCCCGTGGAGCCGAAGCCCAGGCGCGCCTTGGTCGCCGCGGTGAGGTCGAAGTCGCGGCCGGCGACGTAGGGGCCGCGGTCGACGACGGGGACCCGGACGGACCGATTGCCGTAGCGCAGCGTCACCATGGTGCCGCAGGGCAGCGTCTTGTGGGCGACGCCGAGCGTACCGGCGGTCAGCGTGCCGCCGCAGGCCATCGCGTGCCCGTAGAAGCCCGGGCCGTACCACGACGCGAAGGCGCGTCGGTAGATCTGGGCGTGCCCGGCGCGACGATGGGCGGCGAGGATCCCGCGATGCCCGGAGAAGCGCACGCGCAGCGCGCGGCGACCGGGCTGGGTCGCCTTCCACAGCAGCTGGTACTTGCCGCGGCGGGTCGTGCGGTCGTGGTCGACGACGGCCCAGCGCCCGTGGCGCAGGACCTGCAGCGCGACCTTGCGCCCACGGGCGCTGGGGCGCAGCGTGCCCGCCACGACCACGTGCTGGCCGGCCACCACGTCGCGCCGGACGGCCGCGACCGAGAGCTTGGCGTGCGCCGCGTACGCGAGCACGTGCTTGCGGTGATGCTTGTGGGCCGACGACGCGGCCGTCGGCGTGTCGGCGCCGGCCGCGACCGGAGCCGCAGCCGCGAGGACGGCCAGTCCCAGCAGCGCACCCGGCAGGACCCGAGCGCGCACGGTGTTTCGCCTCAGCACGAGGCACCTCCTGGTTTTCACTCACAGCGCCTACGGGGTTAGCTGTCGGGCTCGCGACCCGCCGCGAGCGCGCATCCGACGCGCAGCGGCGGGGCGCTACGCCGCCATCAGGCGGCGATTCGCCCCATCCGGCCGGGAACATGCCTCCCGGCCGGCGGTGGGTCCCCCGTCCGCCCCGGATCAGGTCCGGAGCAGCTCGGCGACGAACAAAGAATCGACGAAGGTAGCCGCGATCGAGCGACCCTGTGTGAGAGGGGTCACACCCGCGCCGGAGTGCTCACCGGTGGCCGTTGGTCGCCAACGTGCCGGCGAGGATCTGCGCGGACATCATCAGGTGCACGGCGGCGTAGGGCTCGTTCCCGGCCTCGAGGTGCTCCTGTGCCCGCCCGACGAAGTCGTCGACCAGCCGCAGCCCGTCGTAGTGCGGCGTCTCGGCGCGTGCCTGGCACGCCAGCCGCGCCAGCGACAGGGCCTCCCCCGGGTCGCCGCCGCGGAACGTCAGCTGGACGGCGGCCGTCAGGTAGCCGATGGCCCGCTCGTAGCCGAGCACGCGCGGCCCGAGGTCGTCGGTCCCTGGCGCCGGCCCCAGGTCCAGGAGCTCCTCGCCGGCGAGCACGTGCTCGAGCTGGGCGCCGGCGACCCCGGCGGCCTGCTCCGGCGCCAGGCCGGCGGCGCGCGCGCAGCGCAGCGTCGCCATCGAGGCGTAGCGCGGTCCGCCGTACGGCATGTCGCTGGCGTAGAGGATCTGCCCCGGCGGCACGGTGGCGAAGAGCGTCAGGAGGTCGGAGACGTGCCACCACGACGTGTCGAACAGGACGTTGGGCATCCCCGCGACGCGCGGGCCGAGCAGCCCCAGGTCGCTGATGCCCGCGTGGGCGAGGATCAGGCGCGCCCCCGGATGGGCCTCGGCCATGTGGATCACGCTGTCGCCGAGATCGGGGATCCCCCGCCCGGCGTGGAACAGCACCGCCAGCCGCCGCTCGCCGGCGAGCGCCACGACCTCCTCGACGACCGAATGCGGCAGCCCGAAGTCGTCGCTGCGCGGATGGAGCTTGAAGCCGCGCGCACCCGCCTCGAGGCAGCGCCGCGCCTCCTCCACGGCGTCGGGCGCCTTCGGGTCGATCCGGGCGAGGGCGACGAGCCGGCCGCCGGACTCCGCCGCGGCCGACAGCGCCCGGTCGTTGGCCTCGCGGTAGCCGTCGGGCTCGTGCATCGGGAACACGAGCGCGCGGTGCTGGCCGGCGACGTCCAGCGCCTCGATCAGCTCGTGCGGGTCGGCCTCGTAGCCGTCGGGGTCGTTGTGCCCGATGTGGGTGTGCGCGTCGAACCAGTGGACGCCGTCGCCCACCCAGGCGAGGTCCTCGGCTCGGAGGTCGTCGACGACGTGGTCATAGGGCAGCCCGCGAACCGGCACGTCGCTCAGGCTATCCAGCGGGCTGCCGGCTCAAGCGGCCGCGGGCAGCTCGCCCAGGGCGCCGGCCAGCTCGGCCCGCAGGCGGGCGAGCCCCAGGCGGATCCGGCTCTTGGCAGTGCCGAGCGGCACGCCGGCGCGGCGCGCGATCTGGTCGGCCGTGAGCCCGCCCCAGTACGCGAGCACGAGCGCCTCGCGCTGCGGGTCGGGCAGCTGCCGCAGCGCGGCGCGCAGCGTGCTGCGGTCGGCGGCGTGCAGCGCGATGTCGTCCGGCCGCTCCTCGGCCCGCGGCTCCTCCCGGGCCACCACGACCTTCAGCCGATCTCCCGCCCGGCCGGCCGCCTGCCCCTCGCGCCACAGGTCCACGGCGCGGCTGCGGGCCATCAGCCGCAGGTAGCTGCCGAGCTCGCCGCGGCGGGCGTCGAACTTCCCGGGGTTGCGCCACACGCGCAGGAAGACGTCCTGCATCACGTCCTGGGCCTGAGCGGCGTTGCCGAGCACGCGGTAGGCCGCCGCGTGGACGCCGCGACGGTGCTCCTCGTAGGCGGCGGCGAAGGCTGCGGGATCGCTGAGGTCCATCTTGGGGCTCCAGTTCGACGCGGGGACGAAGGTCAGGTACCCGACCTGCAACAACCTTACACGGCGTGTTGAATCTTTTGAAGAGGGGTGTTGAGGCACGTTGGCAAGCAACCGCGAGCCCGAGCGCGCCAGCCCTTGCCAGCGGGCCCGCGGCACTGCGAGCATGCGGCCCGTGGCCAGCCGCCTCTCCGCGCTCGACGCGTCCTTCCTCCACCTCGAGGACCACGGCCCCGCCCACATGCACGTGGCCGCCGTCATGACCTTCGGCGGGACGCCGCCCGACTACGACGCGTTCGTCGACGCGATCGTCTCGCGGCTGCACCTCGTGCCGCGCTACCGGCAGCGCCTCGCCGACGTGCCGTTCGGGCAGGGACGCCCGCGGTGGGTGGACGACCCGCACTTCAACCCGGAGTACCACATCCGCGAGGCGGCGCTGCCGGCTCCCGGGTCCGACGACGAGCTCAAGCGCCTCGCCGCGCGGATCTTCGGGCAGCGCCTGGACCGCAGCAAGCCGCTGTGGGAGATCCTGCTCGTCGACGGGCTCGAGGGCGACCGCTTCGCGATCATCTCCAAGACCCACCACGCGCTGGTCGACGGCGTCAGCGGCGTGGACATCGTCTCGATCCTGTTCGACACGCACCCCGAGCCGGCGCCCCCGCACCCGCCCCCGCCGCCGTGGCTGCCGCGACCGGTGCCGTCCCAGGCCGAGCTGCTGGCCGAGGCGCTCGTCGAGCGCTCCACCGTGCCGGCCGAGGCGCTGCGCGGCCTGCGCGCGCTGACGCGCCGCCCGCGCCACGCCGCGGGCCGGCTGGCCGGCAACCTCGCCGGGCTCGGGTCCATGGCGCTCTCCGGCCTCAACCCCGCTCCGCGGACGCCGCTGAACGTCCGCATCGGCCCACACCGGCGCTACACCTGGGTCGACGCCGACCTCGGCCGCCTGAAGGCGGTCAAGTCGGCGCTGGGCGGCACGGTCAACGATGCGGTGCTGGCCGCTGTCTCGCTCGGCCTCGGCCGCTGGCTGCGGGACCGGGGCGTGGACACCGAGGGCCTGGTGCTGCGGGCGATGGTCCCCGTGTCGGTGCGCGCCGACGCCGAGCGCGGGGCGCTGGGCAACCGGGTGGCGACCATGTGGGCGCCGCTGCCGGTGGGCGTCGAGGACCCGGCGGCCTGCTTCCGCGAGATCGCCGAGGCGATGTCCGTCATCAAGGAGTCCGGGCAGGCGGTCGGCGCCGAGGCGCTGACGAACCTCGCCGACTTCGCGCCGCCGACGATCCTCAGCCAGGCGGCGCGCCTCCAGACCCGCCAGCGCTACTTCAACCTCGTGGTCACCAACGTGCCGGGGCCGCAGCTCCAGCTCTACCTGCTGGGCCGCCCGATGCAGGCGATCTACCCCGTGGTCCCGCTCGCCGCCAACCAGGCGCTCGGCATCGCGATCATGAGCTACCACGGGCGCGTCGGCTTCGGCCTGCTGGGGGACTTCGACGCGCTCCCCGACCTCGAGGCCATCGCGGGCCATCTCGAGGCCGCCCTCGACGAGCTCGCGCTCGCGGCTGCGCCCGACCCCGGCCCGGCCCCGCCGCGACGGCGGATCACCGGCTCGCGCGCCGCGCGCTCGACGACCCCCGCCGCCGCCCCGTGATCCGACGGCTGCTCGGCACCGCCGCGCTCGTCCTGGTCGGCATCGCGATCGCCCTCGTCGTGATCTGGCTCATCGCGGAGAGAGACACGCCGACGACCAGCGCTCCGGCCCCGGCGAGCGGCTCCGGCGAGGTGTTCGGCCCCGCGACCGCCTCCCGCCCCGTCCTCGAGTACTGACGCGGGCGCGCCGCGGGGTAGGTTGCAGGGCCATGCGCCTGGCCCTGCACCAGCTCAACGCCACCGTCGGTGACATCACCGGCAACGAGCGCGCCATCCGCGAGGGCATCGCCGCCGCCAAGCAGGCCGGCGCCCAGCTCGTCGCCTTCCCGGAGCTGGCGATCACCGGCTACCCGCCCGAGGACCTGCTGCTCAAGGAGCACGTCCTGCGCGACGCGCGCGAGGCGGTCGAGCGGCTGGCCGAGGACGCGCAGGGCATCGTCGCGCTCGTCGGCTTCCCGGAGCGCGCCGACGACGTCTTCAACGCCATGGCGGTCCTGGCCGACGGCGAGGTGCAGGGCATCTATCGCAAGATGCGCCTGCCCAACTACGGCGTCTTCGACGAGGTCCGCTACTTCCAGGCCGGCGTGACGCCCGCCGTGATCGAGGTCGACGGCGTGACCGTCGGGCTCACCATCTGCGAGGACATCTGGGTCCCGGGCGTGCCGATCGCCGACGAGGCACTCGCCGGCGCCGAGGTGATCCTCAACATCTCCGCCTCGCCGTATCAGGCCGGCAAGCCGGCCGAGCGCGAGCAGATGCTCCAGCAGCGGGCGCGCGACCACCTCGCCACGATCGCGTTCTGCGCGCTGGTCGGCGGCCAGGACGAGCTGGTCTTCGACGGCACGAGCGCGGTCTACGACCCGACCGGCGCGACGGTCGCCCGCGCCCCGCAGTTCGCCGAGCACCTGCTCGTCGCCGACATCGACGCGCACGCGTCGCGCTCGGCGCGGCTGCGCGACACGCGCCCGCGACTGGCGCGCCGGGAGGCGCATCCGGAGGTGGCGTGCCTCGGGCGCTTCACGACGCGCAGCGCCGCCGACGCCACGGCGCGGCCCTCGGGGGAGGTCTTCGACCTCCTGGACGCCGACGCCGAGGTGTACGCCGCGCTGGTGCTCGGCACGCGGGACTACACGCGCAAGAACGGCTTCGAGCACGTGGTGCTCGGGCTCTCGGGCGGCATCGACTCGACGCTCGTGGCCTGCATCGCCGTCGACGCCCTCGGGCCCGATTGCGTGACGACGGTCGTGATGCCGTCGCCGTACTCGACGTCCGGGACGCAGGACGACGCGCGGGTCCTGGCCCGCAACCTCGGCACCGAGCTACGCGAGTTCTCGATCCGCGAGCCGATGGAGGTCTACGACCGCGTCCTCGCCGAGGCGTTCGCGGGCCGCGAGCCCGACATCACCGAGGAGAACCTCCAGGCGCGCATCCGCGGCAACCTGCTGATGGCGCTGTCCAACAAGTTCGGCTGGCTGGTGCTGACGACCGGCAACAAGTCGGAGATGTCGACCGGCTACTCGACGCTCTACGGCGACAGCGCGGGCGGCCTGGCGGTCATCAAGGACTGCCCGAAGCTGCTCGTCTACCGGCTCGTCGAGGTGCGCGCCAAGCGCGACCCGGAGTCGCCGATCCCCGACTCGATCGTGAGCCGCGCGCCGTCCGCCGAGCTGCGCCCCGACCAGAAGGACGAGGACTCGCTGCCGCCCTACGAGATCCTCGACGCGATCCTCCAGGGCTACGTCGAAGAGGACCTCGGCCGGGAGCAGCTGGTGGCCCGCGGCCTGCCGGAGGCCGACGTCGAGCGCGTGATCCGGCTCGTCGACATCAACGAGTACAAGCGCCGACAGAACCCGCCCGGCATCAAGGTGACCTCCAAGGCGTTCGGCCGCGACCGGCGGATGCCGATCACCAACCGCTACCGGGGCTGAGGCTCGGGCGGGCGGCGCCACCGCCGGTGGCGTCCCGCGCAGGCGCAATGGTGGCGCGAAGCGCCGGCGGTGGGCGATGACAGCGAGAGTGGGCGTGGCGACGTGAACGCGTGCGCCGTCCTCCGGCGGGCGTGGCGCTTCCGTGACACCTGCCACCGCACGCCGGGCCCGCGACGCGTTGACGGCGCGATGCGCCGTCAACGCGTCGCGGGCGGTCCGAACGCTTCGTCCTCGAACCTTCCGCCGCGCCGAGCCGGACCGCGCCACCACCCACGCGGGTGGTCCTCGGCGATCTCATCGAGCGTCGCGGACGCCCGGGCCACGCCGGGGCGATCAGCGCACGGCGATCGTCATGCGCACGAGGGAGCACAGGCGCCCCTCGTCGTCGGTGACCTCGACCTCCCAGACCCAGGTCGTGCGACCCCGGTGCCGGGCCCGCGCCACCGCGTGGATGGTGCCGCCGAGCAGCGGGCGCAGGAACGACGTCTGGTTGCTCAGGCCCTGGGCGGTCCGCCCGTCGGCCTGCACCGCCGCCCACGTGGCCATCGAGGTGAGCGCCTCGGCGATCGACGCGAGCACGCCGCCGTGGACCAGGCCGGCCGGCTGCTTGTGGTGGTCTCGGACGTCGACGTGGGCGCGCGCCTCGCCCGCCTCGAGGTCGATGCTGTCGACCACGAGGCCGTAGAGGGCGTCGAAGGTGCCCTCGACCGGCAGCGTGAACTGGTCCGTCGTCGGTTCCGCCATGGGGATCGGCACGATACCGGCGGGCCCCGCGGTAGCCTCCTGCGCCGCATGGCGCGCTACGACGACCTCCCCGCCGACCGCAAGGCCGTCCTTCAGCTCGTGCTGCGACAGGGCCGCACGTACGACGAGATCGCCGGCATGCTCAAGATCTCGCCCGAGACCGTGCGCGAGCGGGCGCTCAACGCCCTCGACGAGCTGACCGGCGACGACGCCCCCGAGCTGGCGCCCGACGTCCAGGACGACGTCGGCGACTACCTCCTGGGCCAGCAGAGCGCCTCGCGCCGCGCCGCCACGCGCGCGGAGCTCGAGCGCTCGCAGGAGGCGCGCGACTGGGCCCGCGTCGTCAGCGGCGAGCTGCGCGCCTCCGGCCTGGCCACCGACGAGTCGCTGCCCGAGATCCCGGTCGAGCCGGCCGAGGTCGGCGAGGCGTTCGACGCCCTGCACGCGCGCCGCCGCGCACGCGCCGAGCAGCAGCGGTCCTCGCGCCTGGGCGGCGTCCTGCTGCTGGGAGCCCTGGCGCTCGCGCTCGCGGTCGGCATCGCGGCGCTGCTCGGGGCGTTCTCCGGCGGCGACGACAGCGGCGGCTCGGCGAGCGCCACCACCGCCACCCAGGGCACGCAGACCACGACCGGCACCCAGGTCGAGGCGCAGATCAACCTCACGCCGCCGTCGGGCTCGAGCTCGACCGCGCTGGGCGTGGCCAACATCGTCTCGCAGGACGGCAAGCGCGCCCTGGCCGTCGTCGGGCAGGACCTCCCGGCGGGCAGCCACTACGTCCTGTGGCTGCGCAATGGCAGCACGACGAAGTTCCTCGGCTTCTTCCCGCCCGTCCAGGGCAGCGGCAAGGACAAGGGCCGGCTCCAGGGCCTGGTGCTGGCGCCCAGCGACCTGAGCCGCTACCGGGAGCTCCTCGTCTCCCGCGAGCAGAGCAGCAAGCCCAGCGAGCCGACGACGGTCGTGCTGCAGGGCAGCTTGAAGGGGTAGGTCGCCTCAAGCGCCGAGCGCGCGCCAGGCGCCCGGGTCGTGCGACGGCACGATCGGGACGTCGGGCTTCGCGGCGGCAAAGGCGCGCAGCCGCGCCACGGACGCCCGGTAGGCCTCGTCGTCGTCGGTCAGCAGCGGCAGGGCGCCGTCGTCGACGCTGGCGCGGGCGTACACGGCGTCGCCGGCCAGCAGCACCTGGCCGCCATCGGCGAGTCGCAGCAGCACGGACAGGTGGCCAGGCGTGTGCCCGGGCGTCGAGAGCAGCACGACGCTGCCGTCGCCGAGCAGGTCCACCGTGTGGGCGAACCCGTCGGCCGGCGCGCCGTCGCGCTCGACGTCGAGCAGCCGCAGCCGGCCGGCCACCGGCGTCAGGTGGTGGGCCACGTAGCCGCGGGCCGCCGCCCCCCGGCGGTGCGCCGCCTCCCACTCCCGCCGGTCGCAGACGACCTCGGCCTCCGGCAGCAGCCGCAGGCCGCTGGTGTGGTCGAGGTGCAGATGCGTCATGACCACCTGCCGGATCGCGGCCGGGTCGACGCTGCGCTGGCGCAGCTGCGCGTCGAAGGGCTCGGCGGCGGGCGTCAGCGCGCGGAACGGCACCGACAGCAGCGCCCCGAACTCGCGGCGCGGCGCGCGCACGGCGTCGGCGTGGAACCCGGTGTCGACGACGATCGTGCCGGCCTCGGGATGGCGGACGACGAACGCCAGGCACGGGCACCGCAGCTTCCGCGCGCCGGGGCGCAGGCCGGCGACGACCTGCAGCGGCGCCGTCAGGCCGCTGGGCCGGTGCACGAACGCCTCCGGCGCCGTGAACCAGGCGGTGACCACCACGTCCAGCTCCACGCCGTGACCGTCGGCCATCTAGCCCTCCTCGTGCAGGTCGGCGAGCGCGCGCAGCGCCGCGTCCAGCTCGCGGCGGTGCGCACGGCGAAAGAGGAACCCGCCGAGGCGGTTGATCCCCCGCAGCGAGCGGTCGAGCTCGAGCTCGACGCGCGTGCCCGCCTCCGCGGGCGCCAGCGCGACGCGCACCGCGGCCCGCTGGACGAGCCGCTCGAACGGCGTGCCCTCGAGCTCCTGCTCCCAGCTGATCCCCCGCGGCTTGTGCCGCTCGCCGATGCGGAAGTCGGCGCGGACCTGTGCGCCCTTGGCCGAGCGCAGCACCTCCGTGAAGCCGCGCCCGCTGACGGCCTCCACCCGCTCCACGCGGGGCCACCAGCGGGGCAGCTGGTGCGGGTCGGCGACCGTGGCCCACACCGTCGAGGGGTCGGCGTCCACGAGGGCGCTGCGCCGCGTGACCGGCATCGCGGCCCCGCCCCGCCCCTCAGTCCTCGTAGTAGCGCAGCAGCGCGTGCACGTCGTAGCCGCCGAGGACCTCGCGGCCGCCGAGGGCCGCCAGCTCGATGAGAAAGCCGCAGCCGGCGATCTCGCCCCCGAGCTGCTCGGCCAGCTGGCACAGCGCGCGCGCCGTCCCGCCCGTGGCCAGCAGGTCGTCGTGGACCAGCACGCGCGAGCCCTCGGTGATCGCGTCGGAGTGCAGCTCCAGCGCGTCGGTGCCGTACTCGAGCAGGTACTCGGCTCGCACCACGTCGTGCGGGAGCTTGCCCGGCTTGCGCGCGATCACGAAGCCCGCGCCGAGCTCGCGCGCGACCGCGGGCCCGAGCAGGAACCCACGGGCCTCGGCGGCGATGACGACGTCGACCTGCAGCGGCCGGGCGTAGTCGGCCAGCGCGGCGACCGCCTCGTCGAGCGCCTCCGGCGAGGCCATCAGCGGCGTGATGTCTCGGAAGAGGATCCCGGGCTTGGGGAAATCGGGGATGTCGCGGACGTAGTCCGCGAGGTTGACGGGCGTCACCGGCGCCACCTCAGCCGACGATCTTCCGCAGGTCGCGGATCAGCAGCAGGTGCTTGAGGTGCGTCGTCACCGCGGCCAGGTTCTCCAGCGCCTCGACGGCCTCCTTGCGCCGCTCGGCGTTGCGCGAGCGCAGCGCCGGGGCGAGGATCTGCTGCAGCAGCGCGGCCTCGCGATCGGCCGACGTGCGGAACGCCCGCAGGTTGCGGCCGCCGACGCCGTAGCGGGCGAGCTCGGTCACGGCTCGCACGATCTCCCGCTCGGTCTCGTCGTAGTACTTGGTGCCGGCGCGCACCTCGCCGCGGATCACGCCGTACTCCTCGAGCTCCTGGACCAGCCGCGGGTCGGCGCGGGTGTCGTCGACGACGTCCTCGAGCGTGTACAGCGCCCCGGCGCCGGTCACCGAGACGCTCGGGCGGCGGCGCGGACGGGCGGCGGCCGCCGGGTCCGGCGCGGGCACGGCGGGCTCGGCCTCGTCGACGCGGCCCGCGGCCAGCTCCTGGCGGATGACCCGCAGCGGCAGGAACTCGTCGCGCTGCATCCGCAGGATCGTGCGCAGGCGGGCGACGTCGCCGGGCGCGTACAGGCGGTAGCCGCCGGGCGTCCGGCGCGGCTCGAGCAGCTTCTGGTCCTCGAGGTACCGGATCTTCGAGATCGAGATGTCCGGGAACTCCTGGCGCAGCGCCTTGCAGACCGCGCCGATGGTCATCGACTTGGCGGGGCGCTCGTCGTGGCCGGCCGGGGCGCGGTGGTCCTGCACGGCGGCCATCAGCGCGAGAGGAACGTGAGCTTGTACTTGCCGACCTGGATCTCGTCGCCGTCGGCGAGGCGGTGCGACTCGATGCGCCGGCGGTTGACGTACGTGCCGTTCAGCGAGCCGAGGTCGTCGAGGTGGTAGTCGCCGCCGCGCCGCACGATCAGCGCGTGGTCGCGCGAGACCGTCACGTCGTCGAGGAAGACGTCGGAGTCGGGGCGCCGGCCGATGGTCATCCGCTCGCCCTCCAGCGGGAAGCTCTCGCCGACGCGGCCGCCGCCGGCGCGGACGACCAGCGCCGCCCCGCCGCCCTGGACGACGTCGTCGAGCTCGACGGGCACGAGCTCACCGGTCTCGTCGATCCGGTAGGTCGCCGTGGACGACTCTGCCGCAGCGGGCGTCGCCTCGGGCTGGCCGATGAACGCGCCGCAGCGCTGGCAGTAGTTCGCGCCCTCGGCGTTCCCGAACCCGCATTCCGGGCAGTGGCGCGGCACGATCCTCGGCCTCCCGCCCCTACTCGCCCGCGGGCTGCTCGCCGGCCGCCCGGCCGGCCAGGATGTCGGTGAGGCGCTGCACGTCGGCGCCCGTGATGACGTCCTCGCCGCCCTCGTGGCGCTTGCGCAGCCGGTTCACCAGCTCGGCGCGCAGGATGTCGATCTTGCCGTGCAGGATGCGACGGCGATAGGAGATGTCGACCTCCTCCTCGGTCAGCTGCTGGATGAGGTCCTTCAGCTCCTGGTCCGACAGCGAGCCGAGATCGGGGAACGTGTCCATCGTGGCGGGTCTCTCCTCCGGGATGCGGGCCGCGGGAGAATAGCAGCGGAGCGCCAGCCTTCAAGCTCAGCTTGAGGGTGCAGCGCGGCTTGCGGCCAGCGCGTCGCGCGTGTAGGCGACGGCGGCCACGAGCGACAGCGCCAGCCCGACGAAGATCAGCACGGTCGCCAGGTCGTGCATGCCGGCGAGGGCGAAGAAGATCGCCGACATCGTCGGCCAGACGCCCCAGCGGCCCCACCAGTTGATCTTCAGCTCGAGGCCGTGGCGGAGGGCCAGCTCGCCGGCGACCAGCACGTACAGCTCGCGGACGACGAGGATCGCGATCACCCAGCGGGGCAGCGTCTCGAACTTCCAGCAGATGAGGAGCCCCGACACGACGAGCATCCGGTCGACGACGGGGTCCAGGAGCGCGCCGAGCCGGCTGTACTGGCCGGTGATGCGCGCGGCGATGCCGTCGGCGTAGTCGCTCCAGGCGATGACGGCGAAGAGGATGGCGGGCAGCGCGTCGGTGCCCGACTCCGAGCGCAGGCCGACCACGAGCATCACGGGGATCAGCAGCAGCCGGACGAACCCGATCAGGTTCGGGATCGTCCACGGGTTCAGCGGCGCGCCGGCGAGCGTCTGCGGCGGCGGCGGTCCCGAGCGGTCGAGGCCCGACAGGCGGCGGAACGTCAGCCGGGGGTTGGTCCACGGCGAGCGGTCCTCCGGCGGCGCGGACGCAGGCTCGCCGGGCTGCGGCGCGGCGCGGCGGGCTCCCGGGTCGGTGGCGTCCTGCTGCATGTCCCCCCAAATCTACGCGGCCGGTGGCCCTGGTGAGCGATGGGTGCGAACCGGGCATGGATATGTTTTGGACCACCACAACCGACCCCAAAGCAGAGGACGCCCATGCCCTACGAGGTTCCGCCGCTCCCGTACGACTACGCCGCGCTCGAGCCGCACATCGACGAGCAGACGATGCGCCTGCATCACGACAAGCACCACCAGGCCTACGTGGACAAGGCCAACGGCGCGCTGGAGGGCACCGAGTTCGACGGCAAGCCCATCGAGGAGGTCCTGCAGAGCCTCTCGTCGCTGCCCGCCGACAAGCAGCCCGTCGTCCGCAACAACGGCGGCGGCCATGCGAACCACACGATGTTCTGGGAGAACATGAGCCCGAACGGCGGCGGTGAGCCGACCGGCGAGCTCGCCGACGCCATCAACGCCGCGTTCGGCTCGTTCGACGCCTTCAAGGAGCAGTTCGAGGCCAATGGCGTCGGCCAGTTCGGCTCCGGCTGGACGTGGCTGGTGCTCGACGGCGGCGAGCTGAAGCTGACCAAGACGGCCAACCAGGACAGCCCGCTGCTGGAGGGCCAGACGCCGCTGCTGGGCAACGACGTCTGGGAGCACGCCTACTACCTCAAGTACCAGAACCGCCGCCCGGAGTACCTCAAGGCGTGGTGGAACGTGGTCAACTGGGACAAGGTCGCCGAGCGGTACGCCGCCGCCAAGGGCTGAGCCCCTTCGGACGCGCCGCCGGCTCCGGCCGGCGGCCGTCCTGCTCGCCGCCCCCGTGCGGGCCGGCCGTTCGGGCTCGGAGCGCGATCGGTGTCGGTTGGACCCCCTTGGGGTCAGGCGGTCATCGCAACAGGAGTTCTTGCATCTTTTCAGCTGGGGTTTTCCAGCCGAGGGTTTGGCGTGGGCGGCCGTTGAGCTCGATGGCTATGCGGTCTAGCTGATCCTGGGTGTGGAGGCTGAGGT
>DASTWY010000053.1:0-7380 GCA_035765735.1 Baekduia sp.
AGACAAGGATCCCCGGATCGCCTCAGCCTCCGTGCCTTGGCACGTAGGCGCTCACCCTACGCAGAAGCGGGGGCGCCGCGCAAGATCTCGACCGCGATCTCGGCGACCTGGGTGGGCGTGCGGCCCACCCGCACGCCGCGCGCCTCGAGCGCGTCGGCCTTCGCGGCGGCGGTGCCGCTCGTCCCCGAGACGATCGCGCCGGCGTGGCCCATCGTCTTGCCGGGAGGCGCCGTGACGCCGGCGATGTAGCCCACGACCGGCTTGGTGACGTTGGCCTTGATGTACTCGGCCGCCTCCTCCTCGGCCGAGCCGCCGATCTCGCCCGACATGACGATCAGCTCGGTCTGGTCGTCGGCCTGGAAGAGCTCGATGATGTCGATGAAGCTCGAGCCCGGGACCGGGTCGCCGCCGATGCCGACGATCGAGGAGTTGCCGAAGCCCTGCTGGGCCAGCGTGTTGCCGATCTGGTAGGTCAGCGTGCCGGACCGCGAGACCACGCCGACGTTGCCCTCCTTGAAGAAGGACGCCGGGATGATGCCCACGTTCGCCTTGCCCGGCGACAGGATGCCCGGGCAGTTCGGACCGACAAGGCGGGTGCCGGTGCGCTGCAGGTGCGTGTAGACCCGCAGCTCGTCGTGGGCCGGGATGCCCTCGGTGATCGCGATGACCAGCGGGATGCCCGCGTCGGCGGCCTCGAGGATCGAGTCGGCGGCGAAGCGCGGCGGCACGAAGATCATCGCGACGTTCGCGGCGGTCTCGCGCACGGCGTCCCGGAAGGTGTTGAACACCGGGATGCCCTCGACGTCCTGCCCGGCCTTGCCCGGGGTGACGCCGGCCACGACGTTGGTGCCGTAGCGCTTGTTGTTGAGCGCGTGGAACGTGCCCTCGCGGCCGGTGATGCCGGAGACGACCAGCTTGGTGTCGTTGTCGATCAGGACGGCCATTACGCCGACACCTCCTGCTTGGCGAGCTCCACGACCTTCTGGGCGGCCTCGTCCATCGTCGACGCCGTGTGGACGTTCGGGAGGTCCGCCTCGGCGAGGATCTTGCGCCCCGCCTCGTCGTTGGTGCCGTCGAGGCGGACCACGAAGGGGACGCTCGGGTTGATCTGGTTGAACGCCTCGACCAGGCCGGTGGCGACCTCGTCGCAGCGGGTGATGCCGCCGAAGATGTTGAACAGGACGGCCTTGACCCTCTCGTTGGAGAGGATCACCTCGACCGCGCTGGTGATGGCCTCGGCCTTCGAGCCGCCGCCGGCGTCGAGGAAGTTCGCCGGCTGCCCGCCGTACTGGGCGACGACGTCGAGCGTCGACATGACCAGGCCGGCGCCGTTGCCGAGGATGCCGATGTCGCCGTCGAGCTTGACGTAGGTCAGCCCGCGCTCCTTGGCCATCTGCTCCTGCGGGTCCTCGGCGCTCGGGTCGCGCAGCTCCGCGTTCTGCGGATGGCGGAAGAGCGCGTTGTCGTCGAGCGTGACCTTGGCGTCCAGCGCGGCGACGGAGCGCTCGGGCGTGACGATCAGCGGGTTGACCTCGACGAGCATGGCCTCCTCGGCCACGAACGTCGCGTAGAGCTTGTGGAGGAACGCGCCGACCGGGCGGACCAGGTCGGCGTCCACGCCGGCCTCGAAGGCCAGGCGCCGGCCGTGGAAGTCCTGGAAGCCGAGCAGCGGGTCGACGTGGAGCGTCGCGATCGCGTCCGGGCTCTTCTCGGCGACCTCCTCGATGTCCATGCCGCCCTGGGTGGAGAGCATGATCAGCGGCGCCTTGGCGCCGCGGTCGAAGACGATCGACGCGTAGTACTCGGACTCGATCTGCGAGGCCCCCTCGATCCACAGCTCGTGGACGGTGAAGCCCTTGATGTCCATGCCGAGGATGGCGTCCGCGTGCTGCCGCGCCTCGTCCTCGTCCTTTGCGATCTTGATGCCGCCGGCCTTGCCGCGGCCGCCGATCTTCACCTGCGCCTTGACGGCACAGGGGAAGCCGACCTCCTTCGCGGCGGCGACGGCCTCGTCGACCGTTCGCGCCGGGCGTCCGTCTGGGACGGGGATTCCGTGTCGGGCGAAGAGCTGCTTGCCCTGATATTCGAGCAGGTCCATGAGCGGCGCCTGACGTTATTGCACCGGTGCTTCTCGATGCTTCGACCCCGAAAGGCCCACGGGGCGCAGCCCGCCATCGCGGTCGGAAATGGCACAATTCCCGACCGCATGGCTCTCCCAAAGAACATCCAGTGGATCACCTTCGACGTCTACGGGACGCTCATCGACTGGGAGAGCGGGGTGGCCGACGCGTTCGAGCGCGAGGCCAAGAGGGATGGGTTCCCCATCGACCGCCAGCAGGTCGTCGACCTGTTCCTGGAGGCGACCCGCGACATCCAGAGCGGCTCCTACGAGCTCTACGCCGAGGTCCTGCGCCAGGCGGCGGTGCGCATCGCCAAGGAGATCGGCTGGCCGCTGGAGCCGTCGCGCTCCGGCTTCCTGCCCGACTCGGTCGCGCGCTGGGCGCCGTTCAAGGAGGCCAACCCGCAGCTCAAGAAGTTCCTGGGCGCGTACCAGACGGGCTTCATCTCGAACATCGACGACAAGCTGCTGGGGCTGACCCGCCGCCACGTGCCGGCGGACGTCGACCTCGTCGTCACGGCGCAGCAGGTGCGCTCGTACAAGCCCGACCCGGCGCACTTCAACGAGTTCGCCCGGCGGATCGGCGGGAAGAAGGGCTGGGTGCACATCGCCTCCGGACTCCACGCCGACATCGAGCCCTGCACCAAGCTCAAGGTGCCCACGATCTGGGTCAACCGCCGCAAGGAGGAGATCCCCAGCGGCGGCAAGAAGCCGACCGCCGAGGTGAAGACGCTCCTCGAGGCGGCCAAGCTGCTCGGGCTCTAGGAAGCTCTCCTTCATGCAGGTCGTCGCCCTGCACCCCGGCGTGATCGTCGCGCGCAGCGTGAAGTGGCAGACCACCTGCACGCTGCTGCACCACGGCGAGGAGACCTTCGTCGTCGACTCGCTGATCTACCCGGACGAGCTCGACGCGCTCAACGGGATCCTCGCCCAGGCCGGCTGGGGCCTCTCCGGCCTGCTGGTCACCCACGGCGACTGGGACCACGTCCTCGGCCGCCTGGCGTTCCCCGAGGCGTCGGTGGGCGTCGCGGAGACGACCGCCGCGCGGCTGCGCGCCGAGCCCGGGGCGGCCCAGCGCCAGCTGCGGGAGGCCGACGAGGACGACTACGTCCAGCGCGAGCGCCCGCTGGCGCTCGGCCAAGTGCAGCCGCTGCCGGTGCCCGGCAAGCTGGAGCTCGGCGGCGACGAGGAGCTGGAGCTGATCCCCGCCGAGGGGCACACGCAGGACGGCATGGCGATCTGGGCGCCGTTCGCGCGCGTGCTGTGCTGCGGTGACTACCTGTCCCCGGTGGAGATCCCGTGGCTCCAGGAGCACGGCTCGCGCGACGCGTACCTGGCGACGCTGCGCCGCCTGCAGCCCTACGTGGAGCAGGCCGACTGGGTCGTCCCCGGCCACGGCGCCCCGATCGACGCCCAGCGCGCGCTGGCCATCCTGCGCGAGGACGTCGCCTACCTGGACGCGCTCCCGGCCAACGACGCGCCGCTGCCGCTGGCGCGCCGTGACCGGCGCCAGAGGGAGATCCACCAGGACAACCTGCGCCGCACCGGCGGCGCGGGCGCGTGACGCTCCAGCACGCGTCGCTGGAGACCCGGCCGGCCGACGTCGAGGCCGAGGTGGCCTTCTGGGCCCTGCTGGGCTTCGCGCGGGTGGAGCCGCCGGGCACGCTGGGCGAGCGCTCGGCCTGGGTGCAGGCCGGCGCGACGCAGATCCACCTGCTCTTCGCCGACGAGCCGGTCGTGCCGGCCAGCGGGCACGTGGCGGTCGTCTGCGCCGACTACGACGCGACGACCGCCGCGCTGCGCGCGGCGGGCTTCGACGTCGAGGAGCGCACGCACCACTGGGGCGCCGCGCGGTGCTTCACGCGGTCGCCGGGCGGCCACCGCGTCGAGGTCATGGCCGCGCCCCCGGCGTAGGCGCCTACGCGTCCGGCCCGGCGTCCAGGTGGCGCCGCATGTAGAGGTCGCGCGGCGCGTCGGGGCCGGTGCGCTCGCAGAAGCCGAACGAGCGGTAGAGGGCCAGGCCGGCCTCGTTCTCCTCGCTGACGTCGAGCTCCATGCGGCGGCAGCCGCGGGCCAGGGCGCGCTCGGTGGCCAGCTCCAGCAGCGCCCGCGCTGTTCCGCGCCCGCGCGCCTCCTCGGCGACGAAGACGTCCTCGACCAGGCAGTCGCCGCCGGCGCGCCAGATGCCCCAGCGGAACCGCAGCTGCACGACGCCGGCGGGCGGCGAGTCGTCGTCGGGCGCGGCGAGGAGGAACTCGGTGTCCCGGTCCTCGATCAGGCGCTCGACGCCCGCCAGGAAGGCGTTGTCCGACGGCCAGTCGTAGCCCCAGTGGTCGCGGAACGCGATCATCAGCCGGGCGACCGTCTCGGCCTCCGGCGGGGTGGCCACCCATGCGCGCGCCGGCATCAGGCGCGCCCCTGCGACTGCGGCAGCTGCTCCATCGCGCGCGAAGGCTAGCGGCGCGTCATCCGGCGAGCAGCGACAGCCCGTCGGTTGCCACGACGACGCGCTCGTGCTCGGCGGAGGCGCCGGCCAGGAGCTCGGCGTCGTCGGCCGTCGGCGGCACGTGGATGAGCACGAGCTGCTCGACACCCGCCGCGGCGGCGACGCGGCCGGCCGCGGCCGGGGTGGCGTGGCCGGGCGCCGCCGGCGGGTGCCAGGCGTCGTGGGCCAGCACGCGGGCGCCGCGGGCGAACGCCACCGTGCCCTCGTCGTCCTCGGTGTCGGTGCACCAGGCGAGGTCGTCGCCGAAGCGCAGGCCGAGCGTCGGGTTGGAGTGGCGGTCCTGGCGCCGGATGGCGATTTCCAGGCCGCCGAGCCGATGCGCCCCGGTGGCCAGCTCCGCGACCTCCACGCCGATGTCGCCCAGCCTGATCGGCATGATCGGCGGCGAGAACAGCCGCGCCAGCAGCGCGTCGGTCGGCGTGTCGTACAGCGCGCGGCCCGGGCCGTGGACGCGGATCTCGAGATCGCTGCGCTCCGTCAGGTACGCCAGCCCGCAGACGTGGTCGATGTGGAAGTGCGACAGCAGGATCTCGAGCCGCGAGCGCCCCTGGAGCAGCTCGGGGTCGGTGACCAGCCGGCGCAGGCCCGTCCCGGCGTCGACGACGACCGCCGTGTCGCCGTCCTCGGGGAGCAGCAGCAGCGACGACGTCTCCCGCCGCTCGGTGGGCACGAAGCCGCCGCTCCCCAGGATGGTCGCGGCGGCCAGCATCGGCGGCTACTCCGCGGCGGGGGACTTGATGACCGCGATGGGGGCGCCCGACTGGATCGGCTCGCCCTCCCTGACGTGGAGCGTCTCGATCACGCCCGCCTTGTGCGCGGTGATCTCGTTCTCCATCTTCATCGCCTCGATGATGCAGAGCAGCTGGCCCTCCTCGACCGTCTGGCCCTGCTCGACGAGCACCTTCCACATGTTGCCCTGCAGCGGCGAGACCAGCTCGTCGGCGCCGCCGCCGGCGCCACCGCTCTTGCGCTCGCCGCGCTTGGGCTTGCGGGCGCCCGCCGCGGCGTTGCCGTTGCTCGCCGCAACCGCCACGCCACCCACGGGCGGCGGGCCGATCACCTTGACGTCGAACCGGCGGCCGGACACCTCGACGGTGTAGGCCTGCTCGACCTTCTCCTCCTCGTCCTCGCCGGCGGGCGCGACCGGGGCCTCGAACGCGAGCGTCTTCAGCCACTTCTTGTCCTCGACGAGGTCGCGGCAGGTCTCGGCGTTGGCCCACTGCTCGGTGGCCAGCAGCGCGCTGTGGAACGGGATGAGGGTCTTGAGCTCCTCGATCCGGTACTCGCCCAGCGCGCGCAGCATGCGGCGCGTGGCGTGCTCGCGGTCCTTGTCCCAGACGATCAGCTTGGAGACCATCGGGTCGTACATCGGCGTGACCTCGCCGCCCTCGCCGACGCCGGAGTCGACGCGGACGCCGGGGCCCGTCGGCTCCTTGTAGGCGCCGATCTTGCCCGGGGCGGGGGCGAAGTTCTTCGAGGCGTCCTCGGCGTTGATGCGGCACTCGATGGCGTGGCCGCGCAGCTCGACGTCCTCCTGCTTGACCGACAGCGGCTCGCCGGCGGCGGCGAGGATGCCCTCGCGCACGATGTCGATGCCGGTGACCATCTCGGTGACGCAGTGCTCGACCTGCACGCGGGTGTTCATCTCGAGGAAGAAGTACTCGCCGTCCTGGAGGAGACCCTCGATCGTGCCCGCGCCGACGTAGTCGACGGCCTTGGCGGCGTCGGTCCCGATCTTGCCGATCCTGGCGCGCAGCTCCTCGTCGACCGCGGGCGCCGGGGCCTCCTCGATCACCTTCTGGTGGCGGCGCTGCACCGAGCAGTCGCGCTCGCCGAGATGGATGACGTTGCCGTGGCGGTCGGCGAGCACCTGGACCTCGACATGGCGCGGGTCGGGCAGGTAGCGCTCGATGTAGACGCGCGCATCGCTGAAGAACTTCTCGCCCTCGCGGCTGGCGCCCTCGAATGCCTTCTCGAGCTCGGACTCGTCCAGCGCGACGCGGAAGCCCTTGCCGCCGCCGCCGCCGCTGGCCTTGATCGCCACCGGATAGCCGATCTCCTTGTCGATCACCTTGCGCGCGGCCGCAACGTCCTCGATGACCTCGGTCGTGCCCGGGACGATCGGCACGCCGGCGGCCTTCATCAGCTCGCGCGCCCGCGTCTTGGAGCCCATCGCGTCGATCGCGCCGGCGGGCGGGCCGATGAACACGATCCCGGCCTCGTCGCAGGCGCGCGCGAAGTCGGCGTTCTCGGCAAGGAAGCCGTAGCCGGGGTGCACGGCCTCGGCGCCGGACTCCTTGCAGACCTCGATGATCTTGTCGATCTTCAGGTACGACTCGGCGGCCGTCGGGCCACCCAGGAGGTAGGCCTCGTCTGCGCGCTTGACGTGCATTGCGTCACGGTCGAGCTCGGAATAGACGGCGACGGACGCGATGCCCATCTCCTCGAGCGTCCGGAAGACGCGGATGGCGATCTCGCCTCGATTGGCGACCAGGACCTTCTTGAACATGGGCGCGGAACCCTACCCGCCGTCGAGATGCGACGTGTCGTTGAAGGACCGCAGCAGCCAGCGGCCGTCGGCGAAGCGCACGAGCCGCGTCAGCGAGCAGTTATCCGAGTGGACGAAGGCGAACGGCCGCGAGCTGGTGGCCTGGCGGCAGACCTCGCCGATGATGCCGCCGTGGGCGAACACGAGCGCCACCTTTCCGGGGCCGGTCAGCTCCACGACCTTCTCGATGCCCGCGCGGACCCGGTC
>DASTWY010000054.1:0-32584 GCA_035765735.1 Baekduia sp.
AGCTCTGCTCCGTCACCTCCGCCACCGCACGGGCGAGGTCGGCGCCCTCCAGGACGACCGCCGCCGACTTGCCGCCGAGCTCGAGCGCGACCTTCTTCACGGTCGGCGCGGCGAGCGCGGCCACGCGCGTCCCGGCGCGCGTCGACCCGGTGAGCGAGACCAGGTCCACGCCCCGGTGCGCGGCCAGCGGCTCGCCGACCGCCTCGCCGGTGCCGCAGACGAGGTTGAAGACGCCGTCCGGCGCGCCGACCTCGTCCATGATCTCGGCCAGGATGTAGGCGTTGAGCGGCGTGACCTCGCTCTGCTTGAGCACGACCGTGCAGCCCGCGGTCATCGCCGGGGCGACCTTCGCGGCGATCTGGTGCAGCGGGTAGTTCCACGGCGTGATCGCGCTGACGACGCCGACCGGCTCGCGCAGCACGAGCGAGTTGCCGATCTGCTGCTCCCAGGGCAGGTGCTCGACGAGGTGCTCCTGCGAGCTGAAGGTCATCGCCGGCAGCCCGGCCTGGATCATCATCGACAGCGTGATCGGGCAGCCGAGCTCCTGCGCGATCAACGCGGCGATCTCCTCGGCGCGGTCCTGGAGCCGCATCCCCACCGCCGAGCAGAGGGCGACGCGGTCGCCGAGCGGGACCTGGCTCCAGGAGTCGAACGCCGCGCGCGCCGCGGCCACGGCGCGGTCGACGTCCTGCGGCGTGCCCGCCGGCACGCGGCCCATGACCTCCTCGGTGGCGGCGTCGACGACCTCGATCGTGTCGTCGGAGGCGGGGTCGACCCACTGGCCGCCGATGTAGTGCTGGGTGCGCTCGACGAGCGTCTGCGTGGCGGCGGCATGCGAGCCTTCTGCACGAGTCATGCTGCGACCTCCTGGGTGGTCGTGGCGGTGGAGCGGCCCGCCGCCGCGGCGATGTGGTCCGCGGTCCGCGAGGCGAGCGCCATGATCGAGATCATCGGGTTGGTGCCCGAGGGGGTGGGGAAGGCCGAGCCGTCGCCGATCCACACGCCGGGCGTGTCGTGCAGCTCGCCGAGCGGGTTGGCGGCGCTGGTCTGCGGGTCGCGCCCCATGCGGCACGAGCCCATCTGGTGGGCGGAGAACAGCTTCGCCCCGCCGGCGCGCAGCGGGATCCGCTCGGTCCGCGCGATGAACGACTCGACGTCGTCGCCGACGCGCCAGGTCGGCAGCCCCGCGGCGAGGACCTGGATGCGGCGGGCGCCGGCGGCCACGTGCAGCCGGACCTGGGCCGCGACGGCCCGCTGCATGCCCGCGACGTCGCGCGGGTCGGTCAGCGCGTAGGTCGGCACGGCCTGGCCGTCCGGCCCGAGGACGACGCGGCCGTGGCCGTGGTCGCGCAGCAGGCCGATCGTGCTCGCGGCGTTCTTGAAGTCCTGCATGGCCGCCTTGTGCTCGGCCGCCGTCGTGAACGGCACCGCCGAGGCGGCGAGCCCGGTCGTGTACTGCACGCCCTCGATGAGGAACCCGTACCGCCCGGTCTCGTGGTCGTGGACGAACTCGTCGACGATGCCGGCGTGCGGCGCGCCCCACCAGGCGCGCTGGTCGGTGCCGTAGTCGGCGAACACGCTCATGCACGGGTGCAGGCGCAGGTAGTCGCCCGCCGCCGGGCCGCCGATGCCGGAGCGCAGCAGGACGGCTGGCGACTCCAGGGCGCCGGCGGCGACCACGACCTGCGGCGCGCGGACGGTGATCGACGCGCTGCGCTCGCCGTCGACGACCCGGGCCGCGACGCCCACCGCACGGCCGCCCTCGACCAGGACGCGCTCGACGAAGCAGCGCACGACGACGTCGGCGCCGGCGTCGACGGCGTCCTGGAGGTAGGTCTTCAGCGTCGACTGCTTGGCGCCGGACTGGTCGCCCCAGCCCATGTACCCCGCCATCGCCGGGTCGTGGCGGCCCTTGTCCCAGTTGCGCGAGACGCACTCCCAGGACCAGCCGAGCGCCTCGGCGCCGCGCTTCCACGACTCCTGCGCCGGGTTGAGCTCCGAGCAGTCGGCGTTGACGCCCAGCCGCCGCCAGACCGCGTCGAGGTGGCGGTCGAACGCCTCGGCGGCGACGTCCTCGAGCCCGTGCTCGGCCGCCCACTCCTGCCGCACCCAGTCCTTCGTGCGCAGCGAGTTGGTCCAGTTGACGACCGTCCCGCCGCCGAGGCAGGACCCGGCCTGGAGGCTCACGTTGAGGTCGGCCGTCGGCGTCGGGCCGCCGCGCCAGTAGAGGTTCTGGAAGCCCCAGAGCTCGGTCTGGTTGAAGTCGGCCTCGTTGAAGTAGCCGCCGGCCTCGAGCACGAGCACCTTGAGCCCGGCCTGGGCGAGCTTGCCGGCGATGACGCCGCCGCCCGCCCCCGAGCCGACCACGACCACCTCGGCCTCCAGCGTCGCGCCGTCCTCCGGCGTCAGCGGCGTGATCGGCTTGGGCACGTCGGGCGGCGCGCTGATCGGGCCGGGGTAGCCGAGCACCGGCCACGCCGGGTTCGGCGGAAGGCCGTAGGTGAAGAACGTGGTCAGCGCGACGAGCGCGCCCACGCCGACCGCCGCGTCCCGCGAGGCGAGCGAGAGGTTGGTGAGCACCTGCTCGCGCGAGAGCTGGGAGAGCCGCTCGAACCCCTGCATTTCCAGCGCGTCGAGCAGCTGCGCCATGCCGGCGCCCTGGTCCTCGGGCATCGCCTCGAGCGCCTGCTGGAGCGCCTGGTCGGCGCCCACGTCGCTGGCCTTGCGGGCCCAGAACCCGTGTGGGTCGTCGTCGCGCGGCATGGCCGGGACGACGGTGTCGCAGACGGCGCGCAGGGTCGCCAGCTGCCGGTCGGTGAACGCCGCGGTCATCCTTCTCTCCTCCCGAGTCCTGACAGGGTGTCAACCCTACCGCCGGGCCCGGCGCCGGTCGAGGCTCGTGCGCGGCGGCTCAGCCGGCGGCCCGCGCGGCGGTCGCCACCCGCCCGTCGCCGCCCTCCTTGGCCGCGTACATGGCGGCGTCGGCGGCGTGCAGCAGCGCGTCGGGCGAGGCGTCGGCCCCGCGCTCGACCGCGACGCCGACGCTCGTGGTGCAGCGCAGCTCCCGGTCCATGACCCGGAAGGGCGCGGCGAACGCCGCCGTGACCGACCGGCCGACGCGCTCGGCCGCGGCGCGGTCGGGGACCGCCGGCAGCAGGATCGCGAACTCGTCGCCCGACAGCCGCGCGACCACGTCCTCGGCGCGCACCGAGCCGCGCAGCCGCTCGGCGACCTGGCGCAGGAGCTCGTCACCGGCCGCGTGGCCGAGGCTGTCGTTGACGTCCTTGAAGGCGTCGAGGTCGCAGAAGAGCACGGCCACCAGGCCGTCGCCGTCGCGGGCGCCGGCGATCGCCGCCTCGAGCCGCTCGCCGAAGTGCCGGCGGTTGGGCAGGCCGGTGAGGGCGTCGTGCAGGGACTGGTGGCGGATGCGCGTCACGAGGTAGGCGTTCTGCAGGGCCGTGCTGGTCTGGTCCGCGACGCCGGCCAGCGCCGCGAGCGCCGCGTCCTCGGAGACGGGCGGCGCCGAGGCGCTCCAGGTGCCGGCCACCAGGCCGAGCAGCTCGCCGTCGGCCAGCAGCGGCGCGACGGCGGCGGCGGCGGGCTCGGGAGCGGTGATCGCGCCGGTGGCCGCGGCCAGCGCCGCGAGTGCGACCGGCGCGGCAGGACGGCCGTCGAGCTCCGCTGCCAGCGCCTCGACGGCGGGCCGGCTCGCGACGTCGGCGAGCACGACAAAGCCCTGGTCGACCCCGGCGATGCCCGGCATCGCGGCCGTGGCCACCCGGGCCACGTCGTCGGGCGTCCGGGCGCGCGCGAGGTCGTGGGCGAGGCCGAGGAGGTTGCGGGCGGCGCGGTAGCCGCGGCGCGACTTCTCGAGCGCGAGCAGGAGGTCGAGCGATGCCGCGGCATGTCCGGCGTAGGCCCGCAGCAGCGACCCCTCGTCGGCCATGCCTCGCTGCCCGTCGGAGTAGATCGCGGCCAGGTGGCCGTGATGGCGGCGGCTGGACGCCACCTCGACGACGACGGCCGACGCGCCCGGGTCCTCGCCGCGGCGCAGCGCGCCGGCGATGGCCTCCGCGCGGACGGGATCGACGCCGTGGAAGCGCACGACCGGCTGGCCGCCCACGCCGTCGACGGCGAGGACGAAGCCCTGGGCGAGCACGGCCGCCGAGGCCCGCTCGGTGATGCGTGCGAGCACCGTGTCGACGTCGTCGCTGCTGGTGATGTCGGCGGCCGCCGACTGCAGCGACTGCAGCTGCCCGCGGAGCGCGATGAGCTCGGCGGGCTCGTCGGTGCGCCCCGCGCGCCGCCGGCGGCGCCAGCGCGAGTAGCGCGGCCAGGTGACGTGGTAGACGCAGGCCGGGTGCCCATCGGACTGGCACTCGTCGTGGACGATGCGCGCGGGCGGCAGGTCGAAGATGTAGGGGACGGCGGAGAAGAGCCCCTGGGCGTACGCGCAGTCCAGGCGCGAGTGCTCGTAGCCGTCGTGCAGCCGGTAGCGGATGATCGCGTGCGTGGCGCTGGACTCCAGGATCTCCATCGTCGAGGTGCTGGAGAACTTCGGGACCGCCCGCGGCAGGTTGCGGAAGACCTGGCGCGGGGAGCCGAGCGCCTGGAAGAGCAGGATCAGCGACGGGTTGAGGTTCTGCGCGATGGCCGAGGCCCCGACCTTGAACATCGCCTGCGCGTCGCCCACGACCTCGACGGCGGCGGCGAAGAGCCGGATGCGCTCGTCGTAGCTGCTCCATGTCGTCTCGTCCTCGAGCTCGGCGGCGGTGCGCTGCACGCCGGACCGGCGCAGCACCTCGGCGACGCCGGCGTCGCCGGCGCGCGCCCGGACGTAGCCGACCAGCAGCCGCGTGGTGGCGCCGGACGTCTCGCGCAGCTCCGGCGCGGCGCGGGGCGGCATCAGCCGGCCTCCAGGGCGAGCAGGGCGCGGCCGCGGTGGTGGTGGCCCGGTGCGTCGGCGTGGCGGTGCTGGACGGCGACGACCTCGTCGAGGACGTCGAGGAACGCGTCGACGATCTCGGGGTCGAACTGGGTCCCGCGCCCGTCGCGGATGACCTCGACGGCTTCGAGCACGCTCATCGCGCGCTTGTAGACCCGCTCGCTCGTGAGGGCGTCGAAGACGTCGGACACCGCCACGATGCGGCCCTCGATCGGGATCTCCTCGGCGCGCAGCCGGCGCGGATAGCCGGCTCCGTCCCAGCGCTCGTGGTGGGTCAGGGCGATCGTCGCCGCCAGCGCGAGCACGGGGCTCTCGGAGTCCTGGAGCATCTCGTGGCCGACCTCCGCGTGGCGCTCGACGATCGAGCGCTCCTGGGCGGTGAGCGGTCCCGGCTTGAGGAGGATGGCGTCCGGCACCGCGATCTTGCCGACGTCGTGCATCGTGCTGGCCCAGGCGAGCTCGTCGACGCGGTCCTCCGGGAACCCGAGCCGCCGCGCCAGGATCGCGCAGTACTCGCTGATGCGCTCGATGTGGCCGCCGGTGTCCTCGTCGCGGTACTCGACGACGCGCATCATGCGGCGCAGGGCCTCGTGCTCGGTCTCGCGCAGCTCCTCGACGCGACGGCGGCGGTCGGTGGCGATCTTGGCGCAGACGCCGCCGGTGGCGACGAGCCCGCCGACCCACGCCAGCCCCGACCAGAGCCCGTCGTGCTGGCCGCCGAACCCGAGCGAGAGCCCCAGGACGGCGCCGACGTCCAGCACGACGGCCAGCAGCAGCAGGCGCATGCTGAGCGCGACGGCCGCGAAGGCGACCGACAGGAAGAAGACCGCGACCAGCGGGCTCGACGTGCCGCCGTCGGTCGCGCAGACGACCACCGTGGCGGCCATGTGACCGAGCGTCCAGCCCGCCATCACGGCCTCGAAGTGCCGCGACGCCGCGATGCGCGGCCCGAGCGACCACAGGACGCCGGCGTTGACCACGGCGGCCGCCAGCAGCCCGAGGACCAGCGGGCGGTGGTCGTGGTGGGCGGCGAGGATGTGCGGCAGCGCCGCCGCGACCACCACCCAGGTGATCCAGGTGCCCGAGCGCAGGACGCTGAGGCGATAGCTCTGCTGCGTGGAGAGCACGCCCGGTTCATCGACCGTGCGCCCGGAAAGTGCAGCCGGCGGGTCAGCCGACGGGCGCCGAGGCGCTCACGGCCCCTGGTGTCCGCCGGCGCGATCGGGTAGACGTCGTTCCCACGACCGGACCACGGAGGAGAGGGAGAGCCGGATGCAGGGCCTGATGCAGTCCACGCCGCTGACGCTCGTGTCGGCCTTCACGCGCGCCGAGCGCCTGTTCGCCGACAAGGCGATCGTGACGGCGACGCCGGGCGGGCCGGAGCGCACGACCTATGGCGACTGGGCCCAGCGCACGCGCCGGCTGGCCGCCGTGCTGGACGACCTCGGCGTCTCGGCCGACGGCCGCGTCGGGACCTTCGCGTGGAACACCGCGCGCCACCTCGAGCTGTACTTCGCCGCGCCCTGCAGCGGTCGCGTGCTGCACACCCTCAACATCCGCCTGTTCCCCGAGCAGGTGGCGTGGATCGCCAACCACGCCGAGGACGAGGTCGTCTTCGTCGACCGCTCGCTCCTTCCGCTCCTGTGGCCGCTGGTCGACGAGCTCGCCACCGTGCGCCACGTGGTCGTCATGGACGACGGCGCCGACGCCGAGATCCCCGACGACCCGCGGATCCGGGACTACGAGCAGCTGCTGGCCGCCGCCGAGCCGGTGGCGGGGTTCTCCGTCGAGGACGAGAACGCGGCCGCGGCCATGTGCTACACGAGCGGCACGACCGGCAACCCGAAGGGCGTCGTCTCCTCGCACCGCTCGATGACGCTGCACGCCATGGCGACGATGCTGGCCGACACGTTCGGGCTGAGCGAGCGCGACGTCGTCCTGCCCGTCGTCCCGATGTTCCACGCCAACGCGTGGGGGCTGGCGCACGCGGCGGTGATGAGCGGCGCGTCGCTGGTGCTCCCGGGGCCCGACCTCTCGCCGCCGGCGCTGGCGACGCTCATCGAGCAGGAGCGCGTGACGCTGGCGGCCGGCGTCCCCACGATCTGGATGGGCGTCCTCGACGAGCTCGACGGACGCGACGTGTCGGCGCTCACGCGGGTCGTCTGCGGCGGCTCCGCGGTGCCGAAGGCGCTGTCGGAGGCCTACCGCACCAAGACGGGCCGGCCGATCCTCCAGGCGTGGGGGATGACGGAGACGAGCCCGATCGGCTCGGTCGCCACCATCAAGTCCACGCTCGCCGACCGCCCGGAGGAGGAGCTCGCCGACCTGCGCGCCACCGCGGGCGTGATCGCGCCGCTGCTGGAGTGCCGGATCGTGGATTCGGTCCCACCCGCCGGTGAGGCCGAGCAGCCCTGGGACGGCCGCGCGCAGGGCGAGCTCCAGGTCCGCGGCCCGTGGGTCGCGGCGGCCTACTACGCCGACGAGCGCTCGGCCGGCTCGTTCACCGCGGACGGCTGGCTGCGGACCGGTGACGTGGCGACGATCTCGCCCGAGGGCTACATCCGCCTCGTCGACCGCACGAAGGACGTGATCAAGTCCGGCGGCGAGTGGATCTCCTCGGTGGAGCTCGAGAACGAGCTGATGGCGCACCCGGACGTCGCGGAGGCGGCCGTGATCGGCGTGCCCGACGAGAAGTGGGGCGAGCGGCCGCTGGCCTGCGTGGTGCCCAACGCGGGCGCGGCGCTGACCGCCGACGACGTGCGCGCGTTCCTCGACGGCCGCGTCGCGCGCTGGTGGGTCCCCGAGCGGATCGAGTTCATCGACGAGGTCCCGAAGACGAGCGTCGGCAAGTTCTCCAAGAAGGATCTGCGCGAGCGCTTCGGCGTGGGCAGCGCCGCGCCGTCGGCCGGGTAGCCGCCGACGCCGGCGGGCCGCGACCCGCCATCATGCGCGGACCCGTGGCGCTCACCGACGACATCGGCTATCCGCTCCTCTTCGGGCTCGTGATGGCCGAGTCGGGAGGCGCCCCCGTCCCGGGCGAGACGGCGCTGATCGCCGCCGGCGCCCTGGCCGCGCAGGGGCACCTGGACCTGGCCGTGGTCATCGCGGTGGCCGCGACGGCGGCGATCATCGGGGACAACATCGGCTATCTGCTGGGACGCCGCGGCGGGCGCTGGCTGCTGGAGCGGCCCGGGCGCTTCGCCGACTCGCGGCGCCGCGTGCTCGCGTTCGGCGAGCCGTTCTTCGCGCGCCACGGCCCCAAGGCGGTGTTCTTCGGTCGCTGGATCCTGGGGCTGCGCGTGTGGGCCTCGTGGCTGGCCGGGATCACCCACATGCGCTGGCCGTCGTTCCTGGTGTGGAACGCCGCCGGCGGCATCTCGTGGGCGGTGACCGTCGGCGTGCTGGCCTACGTCGTCGGCGACGGGATCGAGGCGCTCGTCCGCGACTTCGGGATCGTGGCGCTCGTGCTCCTCGCCATCGCCGGGGCGACGCTCGTCGTGCTGCGGCGCCGGCGGCGCTGACACGACGAGGCGCTCCCGGCCGGTGGCCGGGAGCGCCTCGCGCTCCCCGATGGAGCTTGGCGCGCGGCTACGCGTGCGCGGCGCGGCCGGTCGTGACCGGCGCCGGGCGGGCGGCGACGGCCGGGGCCGGGGCCGGGACGGCGCGCGCCGGCTCGCCGAGCGCGTACTCCTCCGACCCCATGAGGTCGCCCATGCCGCGGACCAGGAGGCCCGCGACGGCGATGATGAGCGCCATGACCGCGGTCATCGCGGCCATGCTCGTGGTGGTCAGCATCCAGGTCTCGGCGAGGACGACGCCGTAGACGATGGCGAAGGTGGCGATCATGAACGCGCCGGGCGTTCTCTCGAGCAAGGTCATGGCTGGAGGATCGGGTCGGCGGGCGCGATGCTCTACGGCGCGGTGCCGCAGAACGCGTCCGTAGAAATCCGCAATCCGGTGTGTGGCGTTCCACGCTGGCGCCACCGCGCCTGGGATGCTGTCGGCGTGAGCGAGCGCAACGTCCTCGGCGGCGACCTCGAGCCGTGCGGCACCGATCCGCTGACCGGCTTCTACCGGGACGGCTGCTGCTCGACCGGCCCCGAGGACGTCGGCAGCCACACGATCTGCGCGGTCGTCACGGCGGAGTTCCTCGAGCACCAGCGGTCGATCGGCAACGACCTCATCACGCCGATGCCGGCGTTCCGCTTCCCGGGCCTGCGGCCGGGGGACCGGTGGTGCGTCACGGCGGCCAACTGGCTGCGCGCCTACCAGGCCGGGGTCGCCGCCTACGTCGTGCTGGCCTCGACGCACGAGCGCGCGCTGGAGGTCGTGCCGCTGGAGGCGCTCCGCGAGCTGGCCGTCGACGTCCCGGGCGACGCGGGCGCGCTCGAGGCCTGACCGGCAGCGGCGCGCTGCGGGAATCCCGAGGGCGGCCCGCGGACCCCTGCGGCTGGCAGGCGGGCCGCGGTCGGGCAGGCTTGCAGGCATGCCCGACACCCATGCCCTGAACGTGGTGATCGCCGGCGGCGGCGTGGCCGCCGTGGAGGCCGCGCTCGCCCTCCGCGAGCTGGCCGGCGACCGCGTGGCCATCACGCTCGTCGCGCCGCAGGACGACTTCGAGCTGCGCGCGCTGCGCACGGCCGAGCCGTTCGCGGCCGACCACGTGCGGCGCCGCTCGCTGCGCGAGCTGGCCGACCGCGTCGGGGCGCGCCTGGTGGCCGGGACCGTGATCGCGGTCGAGCCGCAGCGCCACGGCGTCCGCCTGGCCAGCGGCGAGGGCCTGACCTACGACGCCCTGCTGGTCGCCGTCGGCGCGCGCCGGCGCCCCGCCTTCGCCCGGGCGCTCACCTTCACCGGCGACGAGCCGGTCAGCCCGCTCAACGGCCTGCTCGCCGACCTCGAGCAGCACTGGACGCGCTCGGTCGCGTTCGTCGTGCCGCCGGGCTGCACGTGGCCGCTGCCGCTCTACGAGCTGGCGCTCCAGACCGCCGCCCACGTCCACGCGATGGGCATCGACGACGTGCGGCTGCGAGTCGTCTCGCCCGAGTCGGCGCCGCTGGGCGTCTTCGGCGAGGCGGCCTCGGATGCGGTCGCCGAGCTGCTGGGCTCGGCCGGCGTGGACTTCGCCGGCGACACGTTCGTGAGCGTCGACGACCGCGGCCATCTCCTCGACGGACCCCTGGGCCTGCCGCTCGAGGAGGAGCGCATCGTCGCGCTCCCGCTGCTCGAGGGGCCGTCGATCGTCGGGCTGCCGGCCGGCCCGCGCGGGTTCATCCCGATCGACGGACGCGGCCGCGTCGTCAGCGCCGAGGACGTGTGGGCGGCCGGCGACGGCACGACGTTCCCGGTCAAGCAGGGCGGCCTGGCGTGCCAGATGGCCGACGCCGTGGCCGAGCAGCTCGCGGCGCGCGCGGGCGCCGACGTCGAGCCGCAGCCGTTCCACCCGGTGCTGCGCGGCCGGCTGCTCACGGGCCGCGGCATGGAGCTCCTGTCGCGGACGCTGCCGCCCGCCGGCGACGGCTCGGCGTCGCGACCGACGCTGTGGTCCGCGCCGCGGAAGGTCGACGGGCGCTTCCTGTCGGCCTGGCTGGAGGAGGTCGAGGGCCCGGAGGCCGTCGCGCCGGGCGGCGAGGGCGAGGCGCACGTCGACGTCGAGGTGCCGGTCTCCGACACCTGGGCCGCCGAGCAGCCGGCCGCCGAGCGGTCCTAGGACTCGGGCTGCAGCAGCCCGCGGTCGAGCGCGTAGCGCACGAGCTCGGCGCGCGTGCTCAGCCGCAGCTTCTGCTGGATGTGCGCGCGGTGCGACTCGACCGTGCGGACCGAGAGGTAGAGCTGGGCGCCGATCTCGGCGTTCGTGTGGCCGAGGGCGATCAGCCGCAGGATCTCGACCTCGCGCTCGGTCAGGTCGTCCGGCGGCCCGGACGGCTCCGGCGGGGCGGCGGCGAGCTGGGCGCCGAGCCGCGGGTTGAGGTACACCTCGCCGGCGGCGGCGCGCCGGACGGCCTCCACGAGCTCGGCGTCGGCCGCCTCCTTGAGGACGTAGGCCGCGGCGCCGGCGCCGAGCGCGCGGCGGGCGAACTGCGGGTCCTCCTGCATCGTGAGGATCACCACGCGCGTCTGCGCGGCCTCCTCGGCGAGCTGCGGCAGGACGTCGAGGCTCGACGTCCCCGGGCCGCCGGGCATGTTGAGGTCGAGCACGAGCACCCGCGGCCGGTGGGCCTTGGCCATGCGCACGGCGTCGTCGACCGTCCCGGCCTCGGCGACGACGCGGAGGTCGTCCTCGGACTCGAGGACCATGCGGAGCCCGTGCCGCACGACCGTGTGGTCGTCGGCGAGCACGACGGTGATCGCGTCATCGGCCATGGGTGCAAGCATGCCATCGCCGGTGGACCGGCGTGCAAGCGCGCTGGCGCTCAGGGGCGCAGCGCGGCGTCGACGAGGTGCGCGAGCTCCTCGCGCAGCGCCGCCTCCGGCACATCCTCGGCGATGCCGCCCGAGAGCACGAACGACTGCACGACGAGCAGCAGCGCCTGGGCCATGACGCGGGCGTCGCCGGCGCGGACCGACCCGTCGGCCTGGCCCGCGGCGAGGTCCGCGGCCACCATCGCGACGGCCGCCCGCTGCGTCTCGCCCATGCGGTCGAGCACGTAGGGCAGCAGCAGCTCGGGCTCGGCCTCGACGACCTTGGCCATCAGCGGGCTGGTGCGGAAGGCCGCGACGCTCTCGAGGATCCGGCCGAGCACGCGGGCGCGGCCGTCGGCGCCGCCCACGCGTGCCGCGACGGCCGTCATCGCCGAGCCGAACTCGCGCGTCATGAGGTCGCGCAGCACGGCGTCGACGTCGGGGTAGCGCCGGTAGACCGTCATCCGGCTCACGCCGGCGCGGCGGGCGACGTCGGTCAGCGTCGTGCGCCGGATCCCGAAGTCCAGGACGGAGGCGCGCGTCGCGTCGAGGATGGCCTCGGTGGTGGCGTCGGTCACGCCGGGGAAGCTTGCCGACCGGCGGCGACGAGCGCCTCGACGGCCGGCAGGGCGCGCTCCCGGTCGGCCGGGACGAGCCCGATGCGGGTGCGGCGGTCCAGCACGTCGTCGGCGTCGAGCGCGCCCTCGGCGCGGACGGCGTGCAGGACCTCGACGCCGAGGACGTCGAGCCCGGCGGCGACGGGGGCCAGCAGCTCGGGATCGCCGCCGGCGAGCGCCACGACGGCGGGAGCCCCGGCGCCGTGGCGGTCGACGAGCCGGCGCGGCGCCTCGATGGTGGCGAGCTCCGCGCGCGGGACGGCGCCGACGAGCGGGATCCCGCGGGTGCGGCAGCGGCCGGCGTCGTTGAGGCCCGCGGCGGCGACCGCCGCGTCGACGGCGTCCTCGGCCATGCGGCGGTAGGTCGTCAGCTTGCCGCCGACGACGCTGATCGGACCGCCCGGATGGTGCACGACGGCATGGCGCCGCGACAGGTCGGCGGTGCGCGCCGGCGCATCGGGATCGTCGACCAGCGGCCGCAGGCCGGCGAAGGCGCCGACGACGTCGTCGCGCGTCAGCGGCGTGGCCAGCGCCGGCGACAGCGTCTCCAGCAGGAAGGCGATGTCGGCCTCGGGCGGCTCGGGCACGTCGGGGATCGGTCCGGGCGCCGCCTCGTCGGTGAGCCCGACGTAGGCCACGCCGCTGCGCTGCGCGACGGCGAACACCCAGCGCCCGTGCTCGCCGGGGACCGGGACGTTCAGCGTGCCGGCCAGCCCGCCGAGGCGCTCGAGCGGGATGACGACGTGCGTGCCGCGGCTCGGCCGCAGCCGCACGTCGCCCGCCAGCTCGCCGGCCCAGACGCCGGTGGCGTTGACGACCGCGCGGGCCCGGACGTCGAACGTCTCGCCGCTGAGCTCGTCGCGCAGGCGGGCGCCGTCGCCGGCGAGCTCCAGCGCGGCGCAGCGGGTCAGCACGGATGCGCCGTGGGCGGCAGCCGTGCGCGCCACGGTCACGACGAGGCGGGCGTCGTCCTCGACCTGGGCGTCCCACGACACGAGGCCGCCGCGCAGCCCCGCGCGGCGGACGCCCGGCGCGAGGCGCTCGGCCTCCGCCGGGCCGACGCGGCGCGAGCGCGGCAGCTCGCGCGCCGGCGTGCCGGCGGCGCGTCGCAGGACGTCGCCGAGCGCGAGCCCGATGCGCGTCTCGCGCGCGACGCCGGCGTCGACGTCCTCGGTGAGCGGGATCAGCTGGGGGATCGGCCGCACGAGGTGCGGGGCGGTGCGGCCGAGGAGGACGCCGCGCTCGCGGGCGCTCTCCAGCGCGATGCCGACCGCGCCCTGGGCGAGGTAGCGCAGCCCGCCGTGGATGAGCTTCGAGCTCCAGCGGCTGGTCCCCCACGCGAGGTCGCGCCGCTCGACGAGCGCGACGCGCAGCCCGCGCGCCGCCGCGTCGAGCGCGACGCCGGCGCCGGTGATCCCGCCGCCGACGACGAGGAGGTCGAGCGCCGGGCCGTCGCGCAGCCCCTCGAGCTCGCGGGTGCGGCGGTCCGCATGGAGATCGGCTCGTGACATTGAGGCGTCGAATGTAACATCGTCTCTCGACATGCGCGACCTCACGACCGCCGATGCCGACTTCGACCCGGCCGCGCGCTGGGCGCCGCCCGAGGCCGAGCCGCTGGTGACGCCGTCCGTGCGCGCCCTGCTGGCGCAGGTGTTCGGCGTGGACGCCGGGTCCGGGACGGCCGCGGGCGCGCCGGCCGAGGCCGTGCCGGTGGCGCCGCCGGCGCTCAGCGCGGAGGCGCTCGCCGCGCTGCGGGGCGCCGTCGGCGCCGAGCACGTGCGGATCGACCCGGAGGCGCGAGCCCGCCACGCCAACGGCATGTCCTACCTCGACCTCGTCCGCCGCGGCCATGGCGCGCCGCCGCCGCCGGACGCGGTCGTCCTGCCCGCGAGCGCCGGCGAGGTCCGCGCCGTCCTGCAGGCCTGCACGGCGCATCGCGTGGCCGTCGTGCCCTTCGGCGGCGGCACCAGCGTGGTCGGCGGCGTCGCGCCCGAGCGCGGGCCGTTCTCCGCCGTGGTCGCGCTCGACCTGCGCCGGCTCGACCGCCTCGTCGAGCTCGACGACGTCTCATGGACGGCGACGCTGGAGGCCGGGCTCACCGGCCCCCGTGCCGAGGAGCTGCTGGCCGAGCGGGGCTTCGCGCTCGGCCACGTCCCGCAGAGCTTCGAGCGCGCGACGATCGGCGGCTTCGCGGCCACGCGCTCCGCGGGCCAGCTGTCGACCGGCTGGGGACGGTTCGACGCGCTCGTCGAGCGCCTGCACGCGGTCACGCCCGCCGGCGACCTGCGCCTGGGGCGCGCGCCCGGCACGGCGGCCGGTCCGGACCTGCGCCAGCTCCTCCTCGGCTCTGAGGGCGCGTTCGGCGTGATCACCGAGGTGACGGTGCGCGTCCGGCCGCTGCCGGAGCTGCGCCGCCACGAGGGCTGGCGCGTCCCCGATCTGGCGACCGGCCTGTCGGCGCTGCGCGCCCTCGTCCAGCGCGGGCCGGCGCCGGACCTGGCGCGGCTGTCGGACGAGGTCGAGACCGCGATGGGCGTCGCGACGGCGGGCGAGGGCGAGGCCGTGGGCGGGGGCTGCCTGCTGCTCTGCGGCTGGGAGGGCGCGGCCGACGACGTCGCGCGTCGTGCCGACGCGGCCGCCGCGCTGCTCCGCGACGCCGGGGCCGCGCCGCTCGGCGAGCCCGCCGCGGCCGCCTGGCGGCACGGGCGCTTCCGCGCCCCGCGGCTGCGCGACGAGCTGCTGCCCGCCGGCATGCTCGTCGAGACCCTGGAGACCGCCACCACCTGGCGCGATCTCGCCGGGCTGCACGCGGAGGTCGGCCGGCGGCTCGCCGCGGCGCTGGAGGGCTCGTCGCCGCTGGTCTCCTGCCACGTGTCGCACCTCTACCGCTCCGGCGCGTCGCTGTACTTCACCGTCCTGGCGCGCCGCGACGACGCGGACCCGGCCGGCCAGTGGCAGCGCGCCAAGGCGGCGGCGCTGGAGGCGATCACCGCCGCCGGCGCCACCGTCACGCACCACCACGCCGTCGGCGCCGACCACGCGCCGTGGCTGGCCGCCGAGGTGGGCGACCTCGGCGTCGAGGTCCTGCGCGCGGTCAAGGCGCGGCTGGACCCGGCCGGGATCCTCAACCCCGGCAAGCTCCTGCCGCCGGGCGCCGGCTGATCTCCCGGTAGGTCAGCACCACCCGGCCGAGGACGATCACGTCGCCGTCGACCAGGTCGGCGGCCTGGACCCGCACGCCGTTGACGAACGTCCCGTTGGCGCTGCGGTCGTCCAGGATGCGGGCCCCGCGCGACCGCTGGTGGACGATCGCGTGGCGGCGGGAGACGCTCTGGTCGTCGAGGGCGACGTCGGCGGAGAAGCCGCGGCCGACGTGCGTCGTGCCGGCGCGCAGCGGCAGCAGCAGGTCCTCGCCGCCGTCCTCGAGCTCGAGGTAGCGGCCCGGGGCGGGGCGGTCCGCGGAGACCGCGTGACGGCGCTCGCGGTGGCTGACGCGCGGCAGGGCGTCGAGGACGGCCGTGCGCGCGTCGTCGGAGGTCGCGGGGAGCTGGCTGACCGGGGTCATGGCGACACCTCAGCGCGCCGACCTCAGGCCCACCTCAAGAGCCGCTGAGTGCGCCCGCGGAGGTGTCCGGCGGCGGCCCGAGACCGGGCGCGAGGATCTCACCGGCTCCCGGCGGCCGATAGCCTGCCGCCGGCATGTCCGCGACCGGCCGACCCCTGACCACGCCCGACGGCCGCCTGGCCCTCCGCCTCCTGGAGGAGGCCGGGGACCGCGGCGTCACGGTCGCCGAGATGCGGCAGGAGGGCCTGCAGATGCCGGCCCAGGCGCTCTACGAGGTCGAGCTCGCCGGCTGGCCGCTCGAGCGGCGGGACGGCCGGACGCGCCTGCGCCCGGCCGATGCGCCGCGCCCGGCGCCGTTCCAGATGCCGCCGAAGGTCCGGCTCGTCCCGCGCGGCTAGGCGGCCGCGCTGCGGCGCGCCCGCTTCATCGGCACGCGCTTCTTCTTCGACTCGGGGATCTGCTCGCTCAGCGGCACCGACTCGAAGCCCAGCAGCACGACCCCCGCCTCGATGGCGCCGTCGGCGTCCGCCTTGGCCAGGCGCTTGGCGGCGTCCGCCTCGATCTTGGCGATGCGGTCGAGGAACTTCTGCGCCTCGGCGGTGAGCGCCTTCCAGCCGCGCTCGTCGACCTTGGCGGTGCGGCGCTCGAGCAGCGCGTCGGCGCGGTCGAACCCGCCGGCCGCCGCGGAGGCCTGGGTGTGGTCCTCGAGCATCTTCAGCTGCGAGCTGACCGCCGCCTGCTTGGCGACGGGCGACGCCTTCGACCAGTTCTCCTCCGTCACCTTCGGACGGGCCTTGGCCTTGTAGTGGTGCTCGACGGCGCCCCGGACGCGCGTCTCGTCGACCAGCTCGATGAGCCCCAGCTTGTGCAGCGTGCGCACGTGGTACGCCGTGGCGCCGAGCGTCGTCCCGAGCCACTGCGACAGCTCGTTCGGACTCGCCTTGCGTTCCGACAACATGGCCATGATCCGGACACGAACCGGATGGCTCATGGCCTTGACGTAGCGGGGGTCATCGATCGCGGTGATGGGCTTCACGGTTCGTCCAGACGAAGTGGGGAGTACGACAGAGGATCCGTACCTTAGCCGCCGTCACATGCGGTATTTGCTGAAGATCGCTCCATGATTGTCGACGCAGAGGCGTGTGCGCCGCACCGCGCCCCTGGAACACGCAGCAATCCTCACCGTCACGGCGGCGGAGCCGTCGCGGCCCGCAGGAGTGCCGCCGCGATCGCCGGGAGATAGGGCGAGGGCACGAGCTCGGCGGCGGCGATCCGGACGGCCGCGGTCGAGCGGCCGTCCCACCCCGTCGCCGGCACCCGTGCCGCTCGATCGGAGACCAGCGCGGCGAATGCGTCGTGGCCCACGAGGACGAGGCCGGAGACCTCCGCCGCGTCGAGCTGGGTGTAGGCGTCCAGCGACCGGTCGTCGCGCACGGCGAAGACGTGCTGGACCTCGCGGTTGCGCCCGCCGCCGCCGATCGCGTCGTCGACGCGGTGCGCGCCCAGCGGGACGAGCGCCGCCAAGGCGTAGGCGATGCCGAGCTCCTCCTCGGCCTCGCGCAGGCCGTCGCCCACGTCCTCGCCGGCGACGAGGTGGCCGGCCGCCGTCGCGTCCAGCCGCCCCGGCCACGCGGCCTTCGTCGGAGCGCGGCGCTGGAGCAGCACGCCCTCGGCGGAGACCACCCACAGGTGGAACGCCCGGTGCCAGTCGCCGTCGCGGTGGACGGCCGCCCGCGGCTTGACGCCCAGGTGCCGGCCCTGCTCGTCGTAGACGTCGAGCAGCTCGTCGGGCATCGCGTCGCGCAGCCGACCTCGCGGCGCCGGGCGCTCAGCGCTCCAGCGCGGGGCGCAGCGGCGAGTGGACGGGGCGCCCGCTCCACGCGGGGTTGCGCAGCGAGCCGTGCCGGCGGAGGACGACGGCCAGCCACAGCGCGCCGGCGGCCATCAACCCGATGCTCTCGATCTGCGCCGCGGTCAGGCCGAGCGCGGCCTCCTCGTTGCGGCGCAGGAACTCGACGAGGAAGCGCTCCAGCCCGCCGAAGACCAGGTACAGGGCGAACAGGATGCCGGGCCGCACGCGGTCGCGCAGGTGCCAGAGCGCGAGCGCCAGCAGCCCCATCGTCAGCGTCTCGTAGATCGGCGTGGGGTGGACCGTGACGCCCGGCGCGGTCGGGACGGTGCCGTCCGGGTAGCCCATCGCCCACGGGCCGTCCCACGGCTTGCCGTAGTCGCCGTCGCCCGACAGCTGGCAGCCGATCCGCCCGATGGCGTAGCCGAGCGCCAGCCCGACGCCGCCGATGTCGAAGAGGTGCACCGTCAGGAAGTCGCGCCAGCGCGCCCAGAGCAGCACGGCGATCACGCCGCCGGCCAGGCCGCCGTACCAGATGAGCCCCGACCCGCCGAAGATGTCGCCGAGGCCGAGCCCCTCGTGGTTCTGGAGCAGCCAGTACCCCCGCGCGCCCACGAGGCCGCCGACGAGCGCGACCGTGACGAGCTCGTAGGCCCAGTCGGGCGGGCGGTCCAGCTCGCGCAGCCGCCGGCCCGCCATCAGGCCCCAGGCCGCGAAGTTCAGGGCGAAGAACAACCCGAAGGTCTTGACGGACAGGCCCAGGATGTCGATCTCCGGCTGCACGCTGGCCACTGTACGCCTCGGCTACCGTGACCGCCGCCGTGCCGCTGCCACTGCTGTCCCGCATCGCCGTCGACACCACCCCGCTGCGGGACTCGCGCGACCTGCGCCTACTCGTCGCCGGCAACTTCGTCTCCGGGATGGGCACGCAGGCGGCGCTCGTCGCGCTGCCCTACCAGCTCTACGTCGAGACGCGGTCGGCGTTCCTGACCGGCCTGCTGGGCGCGGTCGAGCTCGTCCCGCTCGTGCTCATGGCGCTGCTGGGCGGCGCGCTGGCCGACCGCCACGACCGCCGGCGGCTGCTCCTGCTCGACCAGATCGGCCTGGCCGCCTGCTCGGCGCTGCTGGCCCTGCTCGCCTTCCTCGGCGACCCGCCGGTCCCGCTGCTCTACCTGCTCGGCGCGCTGCTGGCCGGCTTCGGGGCGGTGCAGAACGTGACGCGCTCGGCCATCGTGCCGAACCTCGTGGCGCCCGAGCGGCTGCGGTCGGCGCTGGCGCTCAACTTCGGCCTCTACCAGCTCACGATGGTCCTGGGGCCGGGGCTCGGCGGCCTGCTCATCGGGGCGCTGGGGATCGGGGCGGCCTATGTCGTCGACGGCGTCAGCTGCCTGGCGATCGTGCTCGCCGTCGTGGCGATGGCGCCGCAGCCGCCGCACGGCGCGGCCGAGGAGCCCCAGCGGGTGCTGCGGTCGATCGCCGAGGGCCTGCGGTTCGTGCGCGGCAACCAGGCGCTGCTCGGCTCCTTCGCGATCGACCTGCTGGCCATGACCTTCGGGATGCCGCGCGCCCTCTTCGCGGTGCTCGCCGTCAGCCAGTTCCACGCCGGCGCCGCGGGCACCGGCCTGCTCTACGCCGCGGTCTCGGCCGGCGCGACCGTGGCCGCGCTGACGACCGGCTGGCTCGCGCACGCGCGGCGGCTCGGCCGCATCGTCATCTGGGCCGTCGTCGCGTGGGGCGCGGCGATCGCCGTCGCCGGCCTGGCCACCTCGCTGTGGGCGGCCGCCGCCATGCTCGCCGTGGCCGGCGCGGCCGACAGCGTCAGCGCCGTGTGCCGCAGCACGATCAACCAGACCGTCACCCCCGACCGCATGCGCGGCCGCATGTCGTCGGTGTTCTCGCTGGTCGTCACCAGCGGCCCGCGGCTCGGCGACGTCGAGGCCGGCGCGGTGGCGGCCGTGGCCGGCCCGCGGTTCTCGGTGGTCTCGGGCGGGCTGGCGTGCGTGGCCGGCGTCGGGCTGATCGTGCTGGCGTTCCCGGCGCTGCTGCGCTACGACGCCGAGCGGGCGCTCGCGCTGGAGCCCGCGCCGGCGTAGCACGGCGGCGGAGCGCGGCGCCGCCGCCGCGTGGGGGAGACTGCCGCCATGAGCACCTCGACCTCGACCGCCGCGCCGGCCGGGAGCCGCCGCCTGCGGCTGGCCCTCGCGGGACTGTTCCTCCTGGGCGTGGCCGTCCAGTTCTACCTCGCCGGCCGCGGCGCGTTCGGCGCCTCCGGCGGCTACGACGCGCACAAGGCCGTCGGCGACGCCCTGCACGGCATCAGCCTCATCATCCTGATCGCGACCGTCGCCGTGCCCGCCACGCGCAACCGCGTCGACGTGGGGCTCGCCGTCGCGCTCTTCGTCCTGATGACCATCCAGGTCGCGATCGCGACGTTCAGCCACCCCGAGCTCGGGGCGCTGCACCCGTTCAACGCCCTGCTCGTCACCGGGGCGGCGGCCGGCATGTTCAGCCGCGATCGCCGTCTCGGCACGGTGGCGACCCCGCGGCCGCTCGACGCCTGAGCCCGCCGGCCGGCGGCTACGGTGAGGGGATGGCGACCCCGCCCGAAGCCGACCGGCCGAACGCCGACCTCAGCTGCCCGTCGGGTGTCTGCGGCGCCGACGTCCCGTCGCTGGTCGGCAGCGTCCTCACCGGCACCGGGCTGACCGTGGCGCAGGCCGCGGCGGCGATCGGCCGCGGCGAGGCGCCGGCGCTCACCCGCGTGCAGCGCCAGATCGTCGAGCGCTGGATCGAGGAGCGCGGGGCCTAGCTGCTCAAGACCCCTGCGAGCCGGTCGATCCCCCCGTGGGTGGATCGCCTGCTCCGCAGTCGCGTCGGATCCAACGCGGTGCTGATCGCCGCCAGCGCGGCGCTGCCCGCTGCCGTCATCCACACGCTCGCGGGGGAGGAGCAGGCGCCCGTCACGGCGCCGCAGCATCTCGTCGTGATGGCGGCGAGCTCGGCGGTGGCGGCGCTCGCGAGCGCCGTGCTCATGCGCGGCGGCTTCGTGCGGCGCGACACCCGGGCGGTCGTCGCGGGCGGGGCGTTCGCGGCCATGACCCTCATCCTGGCCATCCACGGGCTGGCGACGCCCGGAGTGCTCTTCGGCGACAACGGCGTGGTGGCCGTCGCCGGGGGCTTCGCGCTGCCGGCCGGCGGGGCGATCCTGGCGCTGGCGGCGCTCCCCGCGCTCCGGGGCCCGAAGCACCTGCGCGCGGTCACCGTGGCGCTCTGCGGGCTGCTGGGCGCGATCGCGGCGCTGGGCGCGCTGGCGCTGGCCTTCCCGTCGCGCGTGCCCGCCGTGCCCAGCTACGAGTCGCCCGAGGCCATCGCGCTGCTGGTCGTCGGGCTCGGCCTCTTCACGCTCGTCGCCTCGCGTGCCGTGCGCACCTACACGCTCACGCGCCGCCGCGCCGACCTGCTCGTGGTGGTCGGGATCGTGTGGCTCGGCTGCGCGCTCGTCCCCGTCCTCGTCCTGGATCCCTACACGTGGCGCTGGTGGGCCGGGCACGCGCTCGAGCTCGCCGGCGTCGCCCTCGTCGGGATCCCGGTCGGGCTCGACGTCCATCGCGGCCGGCCCTCGCGCCCCCTGGTCGGCGACCTGCCGGCCGCGGCGCTCGTGGCCGCGGAGGAGGCGTTCCTGGGCGCCCACGTCCGCGCGCTGCTCGCCCGCCTGGCCGAGAAGGACCGCTCCACCGAGGAGCACACGCGCCGCGTCGCCGAGCACGCGGTGGCGATCGGCGAGCGCCTGGGCCTGGCGCCGGGGCGCCTGCGCGAGCTGGCGCTCGCCGGCCTCCTGCACGACATCGGCAAGCTCTCGACTCCGGACGCGATCCTCGGCAAGCCCGGCGCGCTGACCGACGCCGAGCTCGCGGTCATCCGCGAGCACCCGGGCGCCGGTGACGCGCTGCTGGCCCAGCTCGGCCACCCGGCGCGCATCCGCCGGATCGTCCGCGGCCACCACGAGCGACTCGACGGCCGCGGCTACCCGGACGGGCTCTCCGGCGACGCGCTCGACCTCGAGACGCGCATCCTCGCGGTCGCCGACGTCTGGGACGCGCTCGTCTCCGCCCGCGTCTATCGCGCCGCCTGGAGCCCCGAGCGCGCGATGGCCCTGCTGGCCGAGGAGGCCGGCAGCGCGTTCGACCCGCGCTGCGTGGTGGCGCTGCAGGACGTCACCGGCGTGGCGCCGGCGGCTCCGGAGCCGCTCTCCGACGCCGCCTGAGCACCATGGCGTGCACCGGGTCGTGCGCCCCGGATCGGGTGGGGCCATTACCGTGGACCGCATGATCCTGGCCATCGATCAGGGGACGACCGGATCGCGCGCCTTCCTGTTCGACGACGAGGGGCGGGTCCGCACGAGCGCCTACTCGGAGTTCCGCCAGCACTTCCCGCGCCCGGGGTGGGTGGAGCACGACGCCGACGAGATCTGGGAGGTGACGCTGGGCGTCTGCCGCCGCGCGCTCGACGAGGCCGGCATGACCGGCGCCGACCTCGCCGCGATCGGGATCACCAACCAGCGGGAGACCGCCGTCGCGTGGGATCGCCGCACCGGCGAGCCGCTGCACCGCGCGATCGTCTGGCAGGACCGGCGCACGGCCAAGCGCTGCGACCAGCTGCGCGACGAGGGCGCCGAGGCGATGTTCCGCGAGCGGACCGGCCTGGTCCTCGACGCCTACTTCTCGGGCACCAAGTACGAGTGGATGCTGCGCCACGGCGACGTGCCCGCCGACGCCGCGCTGGGGACCATCGACGCCTGGCTGCTCTTCAAGCTCTGCGGCCGGCACGCCACCGACTACTCCAACGCGTCGCGCACGCTGCTGTTCGACATCCGCGAGCTGGCGTGGGACCCCGCGCTGTGCGAGCTGCTCGGCGTGCCGGTCGACAGCCTCCCCGAGCCGGTGCCCACCGCGCAGGTGCTGGGGGAGACGACCGAGCTCGGCGGGCGCGTGCCGGTCGCGTCGCTCGTCGGCGACCAGCAGGCCGCGCTCTACGGCCAGGCCTGCCACGCCCCCGGCCTCGGCAAGAACACCTACGGGACCGGCAACTTCCTGCTGCAGAACGCCGGGTCCGGGGCGCCCCTGCTCGAGCACGGCCTGATCACGACGATCGCGTGGGGGGTCGGCGACCGCGTCGACTACGCCCTGGAGTCCTCGATGTTCGTGACCGGCGCCGCCGTGCAGTGGCTGCGCGACGGGCTCGGCATCATCGACACGGCCGCCGAGACCGAGGCGCTGGCCGCCTCGCTGGACGGCAACGACGGCGTCTACTTCGTGCCGGCCCTCACGGGGCTGGGCTCGCCGCACTGGGATCCGTACGCCCGCGGCACGATCGTCGGGCTCACGCGCGGGTCGTCGCGCGCGCACATCGCGCGCGCCGCGCTGGAGGCCATCGCCTACCAGTCGGTCGACGCGGTGCGGGCGCAGAACGCCGCGCTGGGCGTCGTGCTCCAGGAGCTGCGCGCCGACGGCGGCGCGACCGCCAACGGCTGGCTCATGCAGTTCCAGGCCGACATCCTCGGCGTGCCGGTCGTCGTGCCGGAGGTCGCCGACACCACCGCGCTGGGCGCCGCCTACCTGGCCGGCGTGGCGACCGGGGTCTGGACCGAGGAGGACGTCCGCGGCCTGTGGACCGAGGCGCGCCGCTACGAGCCGCGGATGGGCGACGACGAGCGCCAGGCGCTGCTGGCCGACTGGCGGCGGGCGCTCCAGCGCGCCGGCCACTGGGTGACGGCGGGATGACGATGCGCGACCATCGCGGGGTGCTGGACGCCGGGAGCCGCCGCCGGGCGCTGGAGCGCATGGCGCAGGAGGAGTTCGACCTCGCGATCGTCGGCGGCGGGGTCGTGGGCTGCGGCGCCGCGCTCGACGCGGCGACCCGGGGCCTGCGGGTGGCGCTCGTCGAGGCGCGCGACCTCGCGTCCGGCACGTCGAGCCGCTCGAGCAAGCTCATCCACGGCGGGCTGCGCTACCTCGAGCAGCTCGAGTTCGGCCTCGTGCGCGAGGCGCTGCACGAGCGCGCGCTGATGCTCGACCGCCTCTGCCCGCACCTCGTGCGCCCGCTGCCGTTCCTGGCGCTGCTCGAGCACCGCGGCTGGGAGCGGCCCTACGTCGGCGCCGGCCTGGTCCTGTACGACACGATGGGCACGGTGCTCGGGCGCGCCCGCGGCGTGCCCGCCCAGCGGCACTTCACGCGCCAGCAGGCGCTGGCGAAGTTCCCGGCGCTGAAGCGCGACGCGTTCACCGGCGCCATCCAGTACTACGACGCCCAGGTCGACGACGCGCGCCACACGATGTTCCTCGGGCGCACCGCGGCGGCCTACGGCGCCCAGATCGCCACGCGCGCGCAGGCCGTCGGGTTTCTGCGCGAGGGCGAGTACGTCACCGGCGTCAAGGTGCGCGACCTCGAGGCGCCGGACGCGCCGGCGATCGAGCTGCGCGCGCGCCAGACGGTGAACGCGACCGGCGTGTGGACCGACGACACCCAGGACATGGTGGGCGCCCGCGGGCAGTTCCACGTCCGCGCGTCGAAGGGCGTGCACCTCGTGGTGCCGCGCGACCGGATCCACGGCTCGACCGCGCTGACGATCCGCACCGAGACCAGCGTCCTGTTCGTGATGCCCTGGGGCCGGCACTGGATCATCGGCACGACCGACACCGACTGGCAGCTCGACAAGGCGCACCCCGCCGCCAGCCGCAAGGACATCGACTACCTGCTCGAGCTCGTCAACCGCTACCTCGTCGTGCCGCTCGGCCCCGACGACGTCGAGGGCGTCTACGCCGGGCTGCGGCCGCTGCTGGCCGGCGAGTCGGAGGGCACGAGCGCGCTCAGCCGCGAGCACACGGTCGCCCATCCGGTGCCGGGGCTCGTCGCCGTCGCGGGCGGCAAGTACACGACGTACCGCGTGATGGCCAAGGACGCGGTCGACGCCGCCGTCCACGGCCTCGAGGCCGACGTGCCCGCGTCGGTCACCGACCGCGTGCCGCTGCTCGGCGCCGAGGGCCACGTGGCGCGCTGGAACGCCCGCCAGCACCTCGCCGACGAGAGCGGCCTGCACGTCACCCGCGTCGAGCACCTGCTGCACCGCTACGGCGCGCTGATCGACGACCTGCTGCGGCTCGTCGCCGAGGAGCCGGCGCTGCGCCAGCCGCTGGAGGGCGCCGACGACTACCTGGCCGCCGAGATCGTCTACGCGGCGACCCACGAGGGCGCCGCGCACCTCGAGGACGTCCTCACGCGGCGCACGCGGATCTCGATCGAGACGTGGGACCGCGGCCTCAGCGCCGCGATGCCGGCGGCGCGGCTGATGGCCGGCCCGCTGGGCTGGGACGCGAAGCGGATCGCCCGCGAGGTCGCCCACTACCGGGCCCGCGTCGCGGCCGAGCGCGAGTCCCAGCAGCAGGACGACGACCTCAGCGCCGACACGGCGCGCGTCGGCGCGCCCGACATCGCCCCGACGCTGCCGGTCGAGCGCGTGGTGCCGCGGCGGCCCGCCGAGCTGCGCCCGGTCGGCGGCCCGGACGGGCGGCCCGACGTGCCGTCGTCCGCCCGCATCGCCGGCGCCGAGGGCTGAGCCGGCCGTGGCCTGCGTCTTCTGCGCGATCGCCGCGGGCGACCAGCCGGCCGCGCTCGTGCTCGAAGACGACGGCGCCGTGGCCTTCCTCGACGCGCGCCCGCTCTTCCCGGGACACGTCCTGCTCGTGCCGCGCGCGCACGTGGAGACGTTGCCCGACCTCCCGGCCGGCGACGTCGGCCCGCTCTTCCAGCGCGCCCAGCGGCTGAGCGTCGCGGTGCGCGACGCGATGGGCTCGAAGGGCACCTTCGTGGCGATGAACAACGTGGTCTCGCAGAGCGTCCCGCACCTCCACGTCCACGTGGTGCCGCGCAACCCGAAGGACGGCCTGCGCGGCTTCTTCTGGCCGCGCACGAACTACGCCGACGACGCCGAGCGCGACGCGGTCGCGGCGCAGATCCGGGCCGCGCTGGCCCGGACCTAGCGCGCTTCGATCTCGTGGTTGATCCCGCGCATGAGCACGCGGGAGATGTACTGCGCCAGCGCCTGCGGCTCCCAGGCGCCGGGTTCCTCGAGCTGGATCCGGAAGCCCAGCTCGGCGATCGCGACCAGCGAGCGGCCGATCAGGCTCGCCTCGCGGTCGGGCAGCGGCGTCCACGCCGCGATGATCTCCGTCATCCGCGACTCCCAGTGGGAACGCCCGCGCTCGACGCGGTCCTCGCCGTGGCGCTGCAGGTAGAGCACGCGGAACGCGTCCGGCGCCGCGACGACGGCCTCCAGCAGCGCGGCGAGCCCGTGGCGCAGCAGCGCCTCGCGGTCGCCCGCGCCGCCCGGGTCGGGCACCGCGTCCTCGACGAGGTGCCAGAGCTTGCGCTCCTCGCGGCGCATGAGCTCGTCGAAGAGCTCCTCCTTGCTGGCGAAGCAGGAGTAGAGGACCGGCTTGGAGACCCCGGCGGCATCGGCGATCGCCTGCATCGAGACGTCGTCGTAGCCGTCGCGGGCGAAGAGCGGCAGCGCCGCGTCCAGCACGAGCGGGCGGCGCAGCTCCGGCCCGAGATGCGCCGCCCGTGCTCGTCCCATCATCGCTTCGAAGCGGGCTCCGCCTACGAGATCCGCATGCCGGAGATCGCCCGGGCGATCACCAGCTGCTGCATCTCGCTCGTGCCCTCGAAGATGGTGTAGATCTTCGAGTCGCGGTGCCAGCGCTCCACCGGGAACTCCCGCGTGTAGCCGTTGCCGCCCATGATCTGGATGGCGCGCTCGGTCGCCCACACGGCGACCTCGCCGGCCTTGAGCTTGCTCATCGAGCCCTCGGCGTTCTCGAACGGCACGCCGGTGCGGGCCATCCACGAGGCGCGCCACACCAGCAGGCGGGCGGCGTCGATCTCGAGCTTCATGTTGGCCAGCGCGAAGGCGATCGCCTGGTTCTCGATGATCTTCTTGCCGAACTGCTCGCGCTCCTTGGCGTAGTCGAGCGCGTACTCGTAGGCGGCGCGGGCGATGCCCAGCGCCTGGGCGCCGACCATCGGGCGGGTGGCCTCGAAGGTCTGCATCGCGGCCTGCGTCTTGCCCTTCTTGCCCTCGCGGACGCGGGCGAGGCGCTCGTCGAGCTTCTCCTTGCCGCCGAGCAGGTAGGCGCCCGGGATCTTGCAGTCGTCGAGGTGGACGTCGGCGGTGTGCGAGGCGCGCAGGCCGTGCTTCTTGACCTTGGCGCCCTGCTCGATGCCGGGCGTCTCGATCGGGATCACGAAGGCCGCGTGGCCGCGCGAGCCGAGCTCGGGGTCGACCTGGGCGATCACGACGTGGACGTCGGCGATGCCGCCGTTGGTCGCCCACGCCTTCTGGCCGTTGATCGTCCAGGTGTCGCTGGCCTCGTCGTACTTGGCGCGCGTGCGGATGTTCGACACGTCCGAGCCGGCGTTGGGCTCCGAGGCGCAGAACGCGGCGACCTTCGGCTCCTCGGCCGTGCCGTAGCAGCGCGGCACCCACTCCATGACCTGCTCCCACGAGCCCTGGCCGGCGATCGCGGCGGCGGCCAGGCCGGTGCCCATGATCGCCATGCCGATGCCGGCGTCGCCCCAGAAGAGCTCCTCCTGGACGATCGGCAGCGTCAGGCCGGACGGGTCGCCGGCGAACTGCTGCATCGACTCCCAGCCGTAGAGGCCGATCTTGGCGGCCTCCTGGATGATCGGCCACGGCGTCTCCTCGCGCTCGTCCCATTCATGGGCGGCGGGGCGGACGACGCCCTCGGCGAAGCCGTGGACCCACTCGCGGATGTCCTTCTGGTCCTGGGTCAGGGCGAGCGAGAACTGGGGCTCGGTCGTGGCCGCGTCCTGCGGCGTCTCGGCGGTGCTGGCCATGGCGGTTCGTGCTCCGGGTTCAGGGGTTGGGCAGCGAGGTCCGCGAAAAGCTACCACGAAGTAGGAACGGCGCCGTTCAGTCGAGTTTGCGGTGGGACAGCGCCCCCGGCGGCGGGCCGTCAGGCGCCGGGGAAGACCCAGCCGGCCATGGCCACGAAGTGCGTGACGGCGGCGGCGATGACGAGGGCGTGGAAGACCTCGTGGAACCCGAAGACGCGCGGCCAGGGGTCGGGGCGCTTGGTGGCGTAGACGATCGCGCCGGCGGTGTACAGCAGCCCGCCCGCGGCGAGCAGCACGAGCGGCGCCACGGGCAGGTTGCGGATGAGCTGCGGCATGGCGACGATCGACACCCACCCCAGGGCGAGGTAGCAGGCGGCGCTCAGGACGCGCGGCGCCGTGATCCACGCGACGCTCAACACCACGCCGCCCAGCGCGCCGGCCCAGACCGCGGCGAGGATCACCCAGCGCAGCGGTCCGTGCATCACCAGCAGCGCCACCGGCGTGTAGGAGGCCGCGATGAAGACGAAGATCGTGCTGTGGTCGATGCGCCGCAGGAGCGGCCGCCAGCGCGGGCTCCAGCGCCAGCGGTGGTAGGTGGCGCTGGCGGCGAACAGGGCGCAGAGGCCGCCGCCGTAGACCAGCGAGGCCACGCGGGGCGTCCCCGCACGCACGAGCGCCGCCAGGGCGATCGCCGCGGCGAGCGCGACCCAGAACGCCACGGCGTGCGTCACGCCGCGCAGCCGCGGCCGCAGCTCGCGCAGCTCCTCGCCGAGCTCGCGGAGCTCGTCGCCGATCTGGTGCCGCTTGGCCGCTGCGTCCATCGATTCGCCCTTCGCCCTCAGGTCGTGGTGTCGGGGAGATGCCTACCCACCACGGCGACGATGATGCCCCGCGGGACCTCCGGGTCGCTGCCATCGCTGACGTGCAGGTAGATCCGCGCGATGAACTGCGCGCCCGATCCGGAGCCCAGGCCGATGTGCGGGCCGACCCACAGCTTCCGGCTCGAGCCGTCCAGCGCAAAGGTGTAGTCGTCCTCGTAGCGCTTGCGCGTGGTCTCCGCGACGTCGGGGCGCCACTGGGTGATCCCGTGCTCGGCGGCGGCCTGCGCGAGCGACCGCCCCATGTCGCCGGCCTCGTAGCGGCCGGCCAGCTCGTCGAGTGCGCGCAGGGTGCGCAGCACGAGACCGGGGCGGCGGAACGGCGAGTCGGCGGCGGTCTCGAACGCCTTCGGCGCGAAGCGCAGGTGGCGCGCCTCCGCGGCCGAGCGCTCCACGGCCTCCAGCACCGTGGCGGGCGGGGCTTCCGGCTCGCCCGCGGTCTCGCCCGAGGCGTCCTCGGCGCCGGCGGCGTCCACGCGCGCCAGCAGCTGCGTCAGCTCGGCGATCGTGCGCTGGTCCTGCTCGCGCTCGATCCGCGCCTGCTCGAGGCGCTCGTGCAGCTCGGCGGCGGCCTGCGCCGACGCCGCCCGGTCGGCCAGCGCGCGGTCGAGCTCCTCGAGCACGTCGGACTCGGCGCGCGGCCCCTCGGCGTGCGCCGCCGCCGTCGCGCGCAGCCCCTGCAGCTCGGCCTCCAGCTCGGCGATCCGGGCGGCCAGCGCGTCGCGCTCGCGGGCGACGGCCTCGCGCGCGGCGACGGCCTCCTGGCGGGCGGCGTCGGCCTCCTCGCGCTTGGCCCGGGCGACCTCCTCGCGGCGGCGCAGCTCCGGGATCCGCTTGCCCTCCTCCTCGAGCTTGCGGGTGCGCGCCTCCAGCTCGCGCTCGCGCGCGCCGAGCTGCTCGTGGGCGGCCAGCGCCTTCTCCACGACCTCGCCGAAGACCGCCTCGTCGATGCCCGAGGCGTCGAGCATCTGGTCCCAGCCGCCGAAGACCGCCTCGGCCTCCTCGGCGGTCGGCCAGCCGGCGTTGGGGTCGAAGTCCTCGGGCTCCGGCGCGTAGCCGGTCAGCCCCGTCCAGCGCCACACCGCGTGCAGGATCTCCAGGCGGTCGAGCGCGTCGCGGGTGTCGGCCCACCAGTGCGCGTCGCCCTTGGGCGCCGGGCGCTCGTCGAGGCGCAGCCCCAGCTCCTCGAGCGCCTGCTCGGCCGCGCGCCGCGCGTAGTACTCCTTGCGCAGCTGCGCCGTGGTCGGCTCGCTCGTCTTCCTCGGGCGCGCCGGACGCGGGGGCTTCTTCTTCGCCACGGCCGCCACGCTAGCGGGTAGGACTGCTGCCATGGCTGCACGCTTCGAGGACGACGACGACTGGGTCGGGACGCCCCCTGAGGGGCACTACACGCGCGATCGCGCCGACGCCCGCCACTGGGCTCGCAACTGGCCCGCGCAGACGATCGTGTACGCCCTGATCGGCCTCGGGATCGTGGTGGTCGTGCTGCTCGCGCTGCTGCGATAGCGCGCGGCGCCGGCGGTCAGTTCAGCGACGGGTCGACCGGCATCCGCGCCAGCAGCCGGAACTGGCCGCCCTGGCGGTCGAGCACCTGGCCCCAGAGGTCGAGCGGCTCCTCGGCGAACAGGTCCTCGGGCAGCGCGGGCGCGACGATCCAGTCCTCGCGCTCGATCTCCTCCTCGAGCTGCCCGGGCCCCCAGCCGGCGTAGCCGGCGTAGATGCGCCGCCGCGCCGTCGCGTCGTCGAGGCGCTCCAGGCCGGTGCGGTCGGAGACCAGCCCGACGGCGCCGACGACGAGGTACGCGGCCTCCGACGGGTCCTCGAACTCCGCGAGCACGACGATCGACGCCGGCTGCACCGGCCCGCCGACGAAGACCACGTCGTCGCTCTCGACGACGTCCTCGAGCTCGGGCACCGCCTCGACGACCTCGGTGTCGCTGGGCCGGTTGAGGATGATCCCGAGCGCGCCGTCGTCGTCGTGGTTGGCGATGGCGACGACCGTCCTGGCGAAGTTGGGATCGCCGAGCGACGGCGAGGCGATGAGGAGCTGGCCCTGGAGGGATCCCATCGGTGCTCCCATCGTGTCACGGTCGGCGCCGGCCATCCTCCTCATGGCTACCCGTCCCGTGGTTCCCGCTCCCGCCCGCGGCGGGCCGGAAGACGGCGGGATGGATCTCTGCGGGACGCCGCATCGAGTCGGCGTCCGTGCGTGTTTGTGCTGGGACACACCGGGAACCCCCGAACGTGGTGTCCAGTCAGACGATGACCCAACAACGACCTCTGATCTCGATTCTCGACGCGGACCCGGAGCTGGGTGCGGGGCTGAGCGGCGAGGCTCGCGATCTCGCGCGCCGGCACGCCGTTGCCGCCGTGCACGCCCTGCCCACCGGACCGTTCGACTTTCCGTCGCCCAACGGCGACAGCGCCGCACCCGCGGTCGGCCTGCTCATCCTGGATGGGTTGATCACCCGTGACGTCGAGCTTGCCCGGCGCTCCACCACGGAGCTGCTCGGCCAGGGCGACGTGATCCGCCCGTGGGACGACGAGCTCAGCCTCGACCCGCTGCCCGGCAGCGTGACGTGGGCGGTGCTCGAGCCGGCGCGCGTCGCCGTGCTCGACCGCCGCTTCGCCGCCGTCGCGGGCCGCTGGCCGTCGATGCTCGACACGCTGGTCGGCCGGACGGCGCGCCGCTCGCGCCAGCTGGCCGTGCAGCGCGCGATCGCGCAGGTGCCCCGCGTCGACGCCCGCGTGCTCGTGCTGCTGTGGCTGCTGGCCGACCGCTGGGGCCGCGTCTCGCCGCAGGGCGTGCGCGTGCCGCTCGCGCTGACGCACGAGACGATCGGCAAGCTCGTCGGCGCCCGCCGGCCATCGGTCACGACCGCGCTGGGCGTGCTGACGCGCCGCGGCCTGGTCGAGCGCACCGACTCCGGCTGGCTGCTGCACGGGGACCCCCAGGAGGCCCTGCCCGAGCTGTTGTAGGACCGGCTCGCCCACGCGCCCAGCGGCCGGGCGCGGAGGGCTCAGCCGAGCAGCGCGCGCAGCGCGTCCAGGCTCGTCGGATCGACCCCGTGCTCGCGCTCGTAGCGCTGGCGCTCCTGGTCGTCGGCCAGCGCGAGGACGAGCTCCTCGCGGGAGGAGCCGAACCGGCAGGCGGTGGTGTCGAGCAGCTCGAGCGCGCGGTCCTGGAGGAAGCCCTGCAGCCCGCCGGTGTCCGGGAGCTCCCGCCGCTGGCACGGGTCGCGGATCGGCACCGGCTCGGGCGCGAACGCGGCGTGCAGCGCCACGTAGGCGACCGGCAGCACCACGAGCGTCCCCGCCACGCCGGCCAGGGCGGTGCGGGCCGACGGCCGGCGCACCCGTCCCCGGCGGGGGAGCACGGCGACCGCCGCCACCAGCGCCAGCGCGCCGGTCACCAGGAAGGCGGTGCGGAACGCCTCGCCGACGGCGAGCACGAGCGTCTCGTCGACGCGGTCGGACAGCCGCTGGTACTCCGGCCGCTCGCCGCCGGCGACGTCCCCGCGGCCGCGCTGCAGCGCGGCGCGCAGGCCGGCCCGCGGGCGCTCGCTCTCCACCCCGGCGAAGAGCCCGGGCGCCAGGCGCAGCTTCTCGGTGGGCGCGAGCTTGGCGTCGAGCACGACGGCGATCCCGCGCTCCTGGGCGCGGCGCGTGGCGGCGTCGAGCTGCTGGCTGACGATCGGGGCCAGCACCGCCAGCGCCAGGGCGATGCCCACGTGCCGCAGCACCAGCAGCCGCGCGGCGTCGCGGGCGTCGCGCTCGGGCAGCAGATCGCCCCCGAGCGCGGGCAGCACGAGGCCCATCCCGAGGCCCGCGGCGGCCTGCGGCGCCACCGTCCACCACAGGCGCGCGTCCGGGAGGAAGGCGAGGGCGAGCACGCCGGCGGCGACCAGGGCGCAGCCCGCCGCCGCCCGCGCCCAGGCGGAGCCGCGGACACGGGCGCCGAGCAGCGCCCCCGCCGGGATCACCGTGACGGTCAGGGCGGCGCGCAGGGGCGCGACGTCCCAGCCGGCGACGAGCAGCAGCACGAGCAGGAACAGCACGGCGGTGAGCGCCGCGGAGACGAGCGCCAGCGCGATCGCCGGGCCCGCGGCCAGCGGCCGGGGGTCCGGGGCGGTCGTCCGCCCCGCGGCGCCGGGCTCGGCCAGCGCCGTCAGCGCGGCCGCCGCGGCGATGGGCGCCTGCACGTAGAAGATCGCGCGCCACGAGAGCGCCTCGGTCAGCGCGCCGCCCAGCGCCGGCCCGATCGCCGCCGACAGGACCGCCGCGCCCAGCCACAGCCGGCGGCCGCGCGCGCCCGCGGCGCCGCCCGGCTCCAGGAGCGCGAACGCGGCGACGAGCGCGGCCGCCCCGCCGACGGCCTGCACGGCGCGGGCGACGAGCAGCGGCGCCAGCGCCCCG
>DASTWY010000055.1:0-32203 GCA_035765735.1 Baekduia sp.
CGCTCACGGCGCTCGAGCACGATCCGCCCGTACGGCACGCTCGGGGTCACTCGCACGCGCACGCCCGCGCGCGTGGCGGCGATGGCGACGCGCCGGTCGCTCACCAGCAGCCGCCGCGTCTCGCTCGTGCCGGCGGCCGACACCGCGCGGTAGTCGGCGGTCGCCGTCGCGGGGACGGCGACGCGCCAGCGGCCGTCGCCCGACGGCGCGGCGGTGGCGACCGCGTCGAACGGCCCGCCGCCCGTGCTCCGCTCGACGCGCACGGCCTCGCCGGGATCGGCGGTGCGGCCGCTGAGGGTGACGTGCTGGCCCGCCGGGACCGCCGCCGGCGGCAGCGCGTCGAGGATCACCGGTCGCACGTCGACCTCCCCCACCATCCCGGGGTGCAGCATGCAGTGGTACGGGTGCGCGCCGGGCGCGTCGAAGCGGACGGAGAACGTCGCGGCGGCGACCAGGTCGCCCGAGGCGAACTCCCCGGCGTCGGCGTTCACCGTGTGGGTGCGGGTGCTGACGTTCGTCCAGGTCACCGCCTCGCCGGGCAGCACGTCGAGCTGGCTCGGCGCGAAGGCGTCGAACTGCGCGGCGACGCCCTGGTCGGCCCAGGCGGCGGAGGCCGGGCCGAGGCCGGCGGCGAGCGCCAGCAGCGCGATCGCCGGCGACCGCCGGCTCATCGGCGGCTCACCCGGTAGGTGCCGATCATGCCGCGCATCATGTGGTCCTCGACGTGGCAGTGGTAGAGCCACGTCCCGGGCGCCTCCTCGCGCCAGCGGAAGCGGTAGCTCTCCGCCGGCCCGATGGTCTGCGTGTCGCGCGGCACCCCGTCGGGGCCGATCCAGCGGTGGCCGTGGACGTGGAAGGTGTGGAAGTCGGACCCCATCGCCATGACGTCCCACTGCACGAGCTGCCCGACGGCGGCGTGGAAGACGGGCGTGTTGCCCACGAAGGCGCGGCCGTCGATGGCCATGAACTTGCCCATGGGCGAGAACACCACCTCGAACTCGCGATCGGGGGCGCGCTCGTGCCGGCCGAGGATCGAGAGCATCCCGAACATGCCGCCGCCGATCGACGCCTCCATGCTCTGCGAGTGGTCGTGGTAGGGCCAGACGCCCGCCGAGTCGCGGCCGGCGCGCAGGTGGTAGGTCCACGTGCCGCCGTAGGGCACCGCCGCGTCGCGGCCCGAGAAGCCGGGCAGGTAGGCGCCGTCGGAGCTGGGCGGGTAGTGCACGCCGTGGAAGTGCATGGAGTGCACGTCGCGCCGCAGCCGGTCGAGGTTCTTGAAGTGCACGAGGATGCGATCACCGACGCGCGCATGGATCAGCGGGCCCGGGATCGGCAGCCCGTCCGCGCTCGACGGCGCGGCGTTGGGCAGCGCGTGCTTCCAGCCGCGGTCGAAGCGCCGGTAGACCACCGTCGGGAAGACGGTGTCCTGCGCCGAGACCGGCATGTCCATGATGGCGTCGCGGCCGTTGGGCGCGATGTTCCACGACACCGGCACCGCCGCGACCCAGACGTCGCGCGTGCGCGCCGCCGCGGGCCCCGCCGCGACGGCGCACAGCGCGAGGACGGCCGCCACGGCGACCGCCCGCGCGCTGCGTCCGAGACCCAAGGCGGTCCTACTTGACCTTGATCTGGGCCTGCATCCAGGGGTGGATCAGGCACATGAAGTGCAGCGTCGTGCCCTTCTTGGCCGTGACCTTCAGGTCGATCGACTCGTTCTTCTTGCCCTCGCCGACGAGCGCCGAGTCACCCGGGCGATCCATGTTCGGCGGGGTGTCCTGGCCGGTGCCGTTCTCCAGGAACGGGAACTTCGGCGGCGCGTCGCTGTTGGGGTCGGCGCCGTGCGCGGCGATCAGGCTGTTGCAGGCCTTGCAGCTCATCATCTGCGCGGCCGTGCGCGGGAGGTCCTGCGGGCGCATGATCGAGACCGTGTGCGGCCCCTCGCTGACGACGTTGTCGACGACGTGCAGCGTCCCGCCCGACTTGACGGTGTAGACGTCCTTGTCCCAGCGGAGCCCGTCCTGGATGTAGCGGTTGGGCTTCATCTTCATCTTCTGGCGCTCCTTGATGGTGACCTTCGAGGGCGCCGCCGAGGCCACGGAGGCGCCGGTGAGGCCGGCCGTCAGGGCCAGCGTCGTCCCGAGCGCCACCAGGGTACGTCCGTTCATGCGTTTCCTCTCCACCGGACGAGCCGGCTTTTCGTGCCCCGATCATCCCCGCCGAGGCGTCGGTGGGTGTCTACCGGCCGGCCGACGGCAGGCGCAAGTGGGGCTAGCCGTACGGAAGCGACCGATGTCCGACGGCCGCCGGCGCGCTCAGCCGGCGTCGCCGTCGCCGTCACCGCCGCCGCCGCCGCGGACAGGTCCCAGCGACCGCAGGTAGGCGTCGACGGCGCGGAAGTCGCGATCGGTGACCACGTCGGACGGGAACAGCCCGTGCCCGTGGACGTCGCGGAACTCGGGGAGCTCCACGCCTCCGGCCAGGCGCGGCCCGCGCTGCCCCTGGGCCTGGTCGCCATGGCAGCGGGCGCAGCCGAGACCCTGGGCCGAGAACGCCATCCGGCCCGCCGCGACGGGGCTGGCGCCCGTGGCCAGGGCGGTCTCCAGGCGCTTGACGCCGATCGCCGTCTGCGCGAACTGGCCGCCGTCCTGGATCCCGACCCCGTCGTTGTAGGTCATCCGCCCGCCGAGGTAGCCCTGCACGAAGACGCCGACGACGACCAGCACCGCCAGGGCCGGGACGACCCTGGGCAGCTGGTGGCGGCCATGGGTGCGGTGGGTGATCCACCAGTCGGCGGTGACCCCGGTGGCCAGCACGGCGATCGCGATGCCCAGCCAGAAGTGCGCGCTCCCCACGCGGAACGCGTCCCCGCGCAGCTCGGTCTGCGCCTGGCCCCACACCAGCAGGCCGGTGACGCCCGCGGCGGCGACGCCGACCAGCGAGGCGCCGAGCGCCCACGGCTCGGCGGCGAGCACCGCGGGGCCGCCGCGTCCGAGGCGGCGCAGGAAGTGCAGGATCGCGAACAGCGGGATCGCCACCACGGCGAGGTGCGTCGCCGCGCCGTGCAACTCGGAGAGGTGGGGCATGGCGGCAGCATTCCCAGCCGCAGGTCAAGAGCCGGCAAAGACCCGCAGGCGCAGCTCGAAGCGCGGCGGGCTGCGGCGGGCCAGCCGCAGCGTCCCGCCGTCGGCCACCGCCAGCGCGCGCGCCAGGTGCAGCCCGATGCCCGTTCCCTCCGCGCGCGTGGCGCCGCGCGCGAAGATCGTCGCCGCCGCGTCCTCGGGCACGCCGGCGCCGGCGTCCTGCACGGCGACGGCGGCCCAGCCCGGCTCGGCGGTGACCTCGACGACGATCGGCCCGGCCCCGTGGCGCAGCGCGTTCTCCAGCAGCACGTCGAGGGCCTGGCCGACCGTCCCGCGCGACGCTCCAACCGCCACCGGATGCTGCGTGCGCAGGGTGAGCGTCCGCCCCGCGCGCCGGACCACGGGCTGCCACACGCGCACGTGCTCGGCGGCCACGGTGTCCAGCGACACGGCCACGCGGCGCCCCGCGCTCTCGGCGCGCGCGTAGGCCAGCAGGTCGGCGACCGTCGCCTCCAGCCGGTCGGCCTCGCGCACGGCGGCCTCCAGCTCGGCGCGCACGGCGGTCCCGCCATCCTCCTCGGCGTCGTGCAGCCCCTCCTCCAGCCGCAGGCGCAGGGCGGTCAGCGGCGTGCGCAGCTGATGGGAGACGTTGGAGGAGAACTCGCGCTCCCGGCCGACCAGGCGGGCGATGCGCTCGGCGCTGCGCCCGAGCGCCGTGGCGATCGCGTCGATCTCGCGCACGCCGGAGGGCGGCACGCGCACCGAGAAGTCGCCCTCGCCGAGCCGCGCCGAGCCCTCGGCGACCGCCTCCAGCGGCCGCGACAGGCGCCGCGCGACCGACGCGGCCAGCGCGAAGGCGAGCACGACGCCCCCGAGGCTCAGCGCCCCGATCAGGACCCACGACCGGGCCACGCGGGCGCCGATCTCGCTGCGCGGCGCCGCGACGACCACCTTCGACAGCCGCGCGCTGGCGGCCCGCGCCGACACCACGCCGTCCTCCAGCCGCGCGCCCGCGGTGACCGCACGGCCGCGTGCCGTCACCGTCACGCGGTGGCCGGGACGCACGAGCCGCGCGAGCTGCGTCGCGGTGACCGGCAGCCCCTGCTCGACGCGGTCGTCGACGACGGCCGCGACCCCGTCGGCCTCGCGCTCCAGCCGTGCGGTCTCGTCGCCGCGCACGCGCGCCGCCTCCACGACCGCCAGCGGCACGCCGAGCACCAGCACCGCGGCGAGCGCGACCAGGACGCTGGCGACGGTCAGCCGCCGGTGGACGCTCACGGCTCGAAGCGCAGGCCGACCCCGCGGACGGTGACGAGGTGGCGCGGGTCGGCCGCGTCGTCGCCGAGCTTGCGGCGCAGCCACGACACGTGCATGTCGAGCGTCTTGGTCGAGCCGAACCAGTTCTCGTCCCAGACCTCCGCCATGATCCGCTCGCGGGTCACCACCGAGCCGGCCTCGCGGACGAGCAGCGCCAGGAGGTCGAACTCCTTGCGCGACAGCTCGAGCTCGCGCTCCCCGCGCCACGCGCGCCGGCTGCCGAGGTCGACCCGCACGTCGCCGGCCTCGAGCACCTGCGGCTCCTCGGCCCGCCGCAGCCGTGCGCGGAGCCGCGCCTGCAGCTCGGCCATCCCGAACGGCTTGGTGATGTAGTCGTCGGCGCCGGAGTCCAGGCCGTTGACGACGTCGAGCTCGGCGTCCTGCGCGGTGAGGAACACGATCGGGACGTCGGGGCGCGCAGCGCGGACGCGCCGGCACATCTCCAGCCCGTCCACGCCCGGCAGGCCGACGTCGATGATCACCAGGTCGTGGTCGCCGGCCACCGCCGCCGCCGTCGCCTCGCGGCCGTCGGCGAAGGCGTCGACGTCGTAGCCGTCGCGCTGCAGCGCGCGCACGAGCGGGACGCGGATGCCCTCGTCGTCCTCGGCGATCAGCAGGCGGGTCACGGCTCGATCCTAGGGCCGCCGCCGTCCGGGCCCGCGGGCTTTGCGAAAGCTTTGCCGCATGGTCGCCGAGGCGTGGCGATCGGGGCGGCACGCTGGGAGGCGTCCCCACCCCGACCACCGGAGACTCCCCCATGAGCACCGCCCCGGCGATCGCCGCCTCCCCCTACGACCACCCCGCCACGGCGCAGCCGCTCGCCGCGCACCACTTCCCCGACGTCATGCGCGAGACCGCGGTCCGCGCCACCGTCGCCGTCGGGCTCGGCGCCGTCGGCGTCATCCATCTGCTCGACGCGATCGGCAAGTGGAGCGAGACGCGGTACGTCTTCTGGATGTACCTGGCGCTGATCGCCGGCACCATCGTCACCGCCGGCGCCGTGCTCCTCACGCGCTCGCGCCTGGCACTCGCCGGCGCGGCCGGGCTGGCCGGCAGCGCCGCCGCCGGCTACGCGCTGAGCCGCACCACCGGCCTGCCCAACGCCACCGAGGACATCGGCAACTGGACCGAGCCGCTCGGCCTGGCCAGCCTCTTCGTCGAGGGCGGCATCGTCGCGCTCGTGGCGGCGTACCTGACGCTGCCAGCAGGCCGGCGCTGACCAGAGCCGCGAGTTTCGCCCCGGGCCGCGAGTTTCGCCCCCTGGGCGAACACTCGCCCTACTCGTAGCGGAGCGCGCTGAGCGGGTCCAGGCGGGCGGCGCGGCGCGCGGGCAGGATCGCGGCCACGACGCCGATGACCACGCCCAGCACGGCGATCCCGATCAGCGTCCCGGCCGGCAGCCGCAGCGAGAGCCCGGGGAACGTGCTCTCGCGCATCCCGACCACCCAGACGATGGCCACGAGCAGCCCCGCCAGCAGGCCAGCGAGCGTGCCCGCCAGCGAGATCAGCAGGCTCTCGTCGGCCATCGTCCGGCGCACCCGCCACCGGGAGGCGCCGAGCGCCCGCAGCACGCCGATCTCGCGCGTGCGCTCGAGCACCGACATCGAGAGCGTGTTGACGATGCCGAGCATGCCGACGATCACGGCGATGGCGACGATCGCGTTGAAGAACGAGAACTGCTGGTTGATGGCCTCGGTCGTGCGCTGCTTGACCTGGGCGTTGGAGAGCGCCTCGAGGCCGGGGTACTGGCGCGCCAGCAGCGCGTCGATGCGCCGCGTGAGGGCCGTGCGATCGCCGGGCGACCGCGCCTTGACCGCCAGCTGCACGTCGTTGCGCACGCCGTAGACGTCGCGCATCGTGCCCAGGGAGATCTGGATCGTGTGCCCGGCGCCGTCGAGCGTGTCGGCGATCCCGACCACCGGCGCGCGCCGGACGCCGGACGCGCCGGCCAGCGTGAGCGTGTCGCCGACGTGGATCCCGGCCTCCTTCGCATAGGTCTTCGACGGCACCACCCCGCCCTGCGCCAGCCCGCGCAGCACGTCGGCGCGCGGAGCGCCCTGGTAGGCGACGTGGTCGACGCGGTCGATCTCGTACGGGTCGTACCCCACGATCAACCCCTCGGTGTTGGAGCTGCCGGGCAGCTCCTGGAGGTACAGCACGCGGCGGCGCGCGACGGCGCCCGTCTCCGGCATCGCCGCGACCTGGCGGCGCAGGCGATCCGACAGCCCGCCGCTCGGCGGCCCGAAGTCCTGGTAGTCCAGCGGCTGAATGGTGATGTCGCGCGCGTAGCGCTGGTCGAGGTCGTGCTTGACCGAGCCGACGAAGCTCGACGCCACCGTCGCGTTGACCACCACCACCGACAGCGCCACCAGCAGCGTGGCCGCCGTGGCGGCGGTCCGCAGCGGGTTGGACTGCGCGGCGTCGGCGGCCAGCCGCCCCTCGGCGGGCATCACCGCGCGCAGCGGCCGCGCCATGAGGCGCACGAGCGGCAGCACGACGAACGGCGCGAGCAGCACCATGCCCACGAACATGACGAGCGTCGCGCCGATCCCGCCGACGGCGGCCAGCGCGCCGCCGCTGCTGCTGGCGTTGCCGAACCAGAACAGCCCGCCGATCGCCATGCCGGGGACGAACAGCGCGGTGCCGACGATCGCGCGGCGCAGCGGCGGCATCCCGGACGCGCGCATCCCGCCGCCGAGCATCGCCTCGATCGGCATGACCCGTCCCGCGCGCACGGCCGGCCAGAGCGCCCCGGCCAGCGTCGCCAGCATCCCGGTGACGATCGCTCCCACGAAGGCGAACGGCTCCACCTCGACCCGCGCGACCGGCATGCCGAACCCCTGGATCGCCTTGACCAGCAGGACGGCCAGCCCGGCGCCGAGCGCCAGGCCGCCGACGCAGCCCAGCACCCCGAGCACCAGCGCCTCGACGAGGATGCTGCGGGCCACGCGCCGGTCGCTCGCGCCGAGGGCGCGCAGCGTCCCGATCTCGCGCATCCGCTGCAGCACGGTCATGTTGAAGGAGTTGAGGATCAGGAAGGACCCGACGAACAGCGCGATGCCGGAGAAGAAGTAGAGGACGACGTCGAGGCTGGCCAGCTGGTCCTGGGCCTCCTGCGTCTTGGCCTGCGGCGTGACCACCTCGACGCCCGAGCCCAGCCGCCGCGCCAGCCGCGCGCGCACGTCGGCCACCGAGGCGTCGCCGGCGACGATGACGTCGATCTCGTCCCACACGCCCGGCCGGTCCATGATCCGCCGGGCGTCGGCGATCGGGATCGACGCGGTGCCGTAGCCGCCGAGGTCGAGCCCGTTGCCGAGCTGGTAGATGCCCGCGACGCGGAAGCGCACCAGGCCGCTGGCCGTGGAGAAGCGCACGGGGTCGCCGATGCCGAGGTCGTGCTTCTGCGCCCAGCCCTGGTCGATCTCGATCTCGTTGCGCCCGGGCACGGGATCGCGGCCCTGGATCAGCTCGGCGTCGGTGGTCTCGGGCTGGGCGTAGTCGACGCCGACCGCGTAGACCTGCGCCGCGCGCGAGCGCTGCACCGTCCCGTCCGGGCCGACCAGGCGGAAGAAGGAGTACACCTCGCCGGAGGCCGCGCTGACGCCGGGGACCAGGCGCACCGCGCCGATCGTCGAGGCGTCCAGGGCGCCGGCCGACTGCTTGCCGGAGATCACGATGTCGGTCCGCCCGTAGACGGAGTCGAACAGCCGGGTGAACGTCGAGTGGATCGTCCCGACGAGCAGCAGGACGCCGAACACCATCCCGACCCCGAGGACGATCGCGCCGGCGGTCAGGCCGCTGCGCAGCGGGCGGGCCCGCAGGGTCCGGAGGCTGAGGCCGGTGAACGACCGCAGCCGGGCGCCCCGCGGCAGCCGGCCCCGGCCCATCAGCCCGCCCCGACCAGCGCGGCGGGCGCCACGGTGAGCTCGCGCAGCGCGTCGGCGACGCGCGACGCGTCGCCGCCGCGCAGCTCGCGGACGATCTCGCCGTCGCGCACGAACGCGACGCGGTCGGCGAGCGCGGCGGCGCCGGCGTCGTGGGTGACCATCACGACGGTCTGGCCGTCGTCGACGAGCCGGCGCAGCAGGCCGAGCACCACCGCGCCGCTGGCCGAGTCCAGGTTGCCGGTGGGCTCGTCGGCGAGCAGGACCTGCGGCCGGCGCAGCAGCGCCCGTGCGATGGCCACGCGCTGCTGCTCGCCGCCCGAGAGCTCCGACGGCCGGTGGGCGGCGCGGTCGCCGAGCCCGACGAGGTCGAGCAGCTCGTCGACGCGAGCCGCCCAGTCGGCGGGCCGCTCGCCGGCCACCAGCGCGGGCAGCAGCACGTTCTCGGCGGCGGTCAGCGTCGGCAGCAGGTTGAAGAACTGGAACACGAATCCGAACACCTCGCCGCGCAGGCGCGTCAGCTCCCGGTCGCGGAGCTGGTCGTAGCGGCGGCCGTGGAGGCTCACCGAGCCGTCGGTCGGGCGGTCGAGCCCGCCGAGGATGTGCAGCAGCGTGCTCTTGCCGGACCCCGAGGGGCCCATGATCGCGACGAACTCGCCGTCGGCGACGCGCGCGTCCACCCCGCGCAGGGCGTGCACGGCGGTGGGGCCGTCGCCGAACGTCTTGACGATCCCGTGCGCCTCCAGGGCGGGAGCGGCCAGGTCGGTGCTCATGACGCCGACCGTAGGAGCCGGTGGCGCCCTCGCCATCCGCACGGACCGCGCGCGGCCGCGCGGGAAAGTACGGGCGCGGGGTAGCGTCCCGGTCGTGCCGCTCCTGCCCACCGCCGCGGAGACCCACCTGAGCCACCGCAGCGGATGGCTGCGCGCCGCCGTCCTCGGCGCCAACGACGGCATCGTCTCCACCGCCAGCCTCGTGCTCGGCGTCGCCGCGTCCGGGGCGGGGACGACCGCCGTCGTCACCGCCGGCATCGCCGGCCTCGTCGCCGGGGCGCTGTCGATGGCGGCCGGCGAGTACGTCTCGGTCAGCTCCCAGCGCGACTCCGAGCAGGCCGACATCCGCCTCGAGGAGCGCGAGCTGGGGGCCGATCCCGAGGGCGAGCTCGCCGAGCTGACCGCGATCTACGAGCACCGCGGGCTGCCGGCGGCGCTGGCGCGCCAGGTCGCCGAGGCCCTGTCGGCCGACGGCGCGCTGGAGGCGCACCTGCGCGACGAGCTCGGCCTCGACGAGGAGCGCCTGGCGCGGCCGCTGCAGGCGGCGTGGGCGTCGGCGCTGTCGTTCTCGGCGGGCGCGATCGTGCCGCTGCTGGCCGTCGCGCTCGTCCCCGGATCGGCGCGCGTGCCGGTCGCGGTGGCCATCACGCTCGTGGCGCTGGCGATGCTCGGCGCCGTCGGAGCCGGTCTCGGCGGCGCCCCGGTCGGGCGCGCCACGCTGCGCGTCGTCTTCTGGGGCGCGATCGCCATGGCGATCACCTCGGCGATCGGCGCGCTGGTCGGCAGCGTGGCCTGACGCCTCCCGGCGGCGTAACGTCTGCCCTCGTCCAGCTGCGGAGGAGGAGGAGCTCGTCGTGCACGCCGTCATCGCCGCCGCCCACGGGCCCGGGGCCCGCGACGCCGTCGCGGTCGCGGTCGACCTCGCGCGGCTGCACGAGACGAGCCTCGTGATCGCCGGGGTCTACGTCGTGCCCGCCGGCCCGTATGCGCGCGCCTACGAGCACGCGGCCCGGGAGGCGCTGCGCCAGGAGCTGGAGCAGCTCTGCGAGGCCGTGCCGCCGGCGGTGCCGCACACGATGGTGCTGCACGCGTGCTCGAGCGCGGTGCGCGGCCTGCGCGAGCTGGCGGAGTCCGAGCAGGCCGACGCGCTCGTCGTCGGCCCGACGCACCGCGGCCGCCTCGGACGCGTCATCCATGGCGACGTGACGGCGAGCCTGCTGCACGGCGCGCCGTGCGCGATCGCCGTCGCGCCCCGCGGCTGGGCGGACGGCGGCGTGCCGCTCGGCCGGCGCGTGGTGGGCGTGGCGTGGGACGACAGCCGCGAGGCCCAGATGGCGCTCGACGAGGCCTGCCGCGTGGTCCAGCGCACCGGCGCCGTCCTGCGCCTCATCCACGCCGTCGAGCCGCTGCCCACCAGCGCGGAGCTGAGCTGGGTCGACGACGAGGCCCTCGCCGAGAGCCGCCATGAGCGCGCCCGCGCGCTCATCGACGAGGCGGCCGCCGACCTGCGCGGCCGGTGCCTCGCCGAGACGGCGGTCCTCGACGGCCCGGCCGCAGGGGTGCTCGGCGACGTCAGCGAGGAGCTGGACCTGCTGGTGCTCGGCTCGCGCGCCTACGGGCCGCTGACGCGGGTGCTGCTGGGCAGCGTCTCCACGCGGGTGGCCCACCACGCCGCCTGCCCGGTGCTCGTCGTCCCCCGGCCGGCGGACGGGGACGCCGGCGCGGCGGCGGGCGACGACGCCGCCCGCGCCGCGGGCTGAGCGCGCGTCAGGTGGCGCCCGCCCCCGGCGGCACCACGCCCAGCGGCCGGCCGCTCGCGCGGGCGAAGCGGTCGCGGTCGGTGGCGTCGAGGAAGACCTCGGCGACCGCCGGCACCTGCGCGCGGATCGCGTGGTCGACGTCCGACGAGAACTCCTCGACGTGCTCGGAGTCCATCCCGCCGGCGAGGTCGACCCGCGCGGCGACGAGCAGCCGGTCGGGCGCGAGCGCCATCGTCAGCAGCTGCAGCACCTCGTGGATCTCGGGCCGCGCGTCGAGCACGTCGAGGATCTCGCGCCGCTCCTCCGGCGTGGCGGCCTGCCCGACGAGCAGCGAGCTGGCGCCGCGCGCCAGCTCGAACGCGGCGACCACGAGCAGCGCCGCCACGATCAGGGCGGCGACGCCCTCCCACGCGGCCTCGCCGGTGGCCTGATGCAGGGCGATGCCGGCGATCGCCACCGTGTTGCCCGTCACCGCGGCGCTGTCCTCGAAGACGACCGTCTTGGTCGTCGGGTCGCGGGAGCGGCGCAGGTGGTGGCGCCACGGGACCCCGCCGGCGGCGGCCTCGCCCCGGGTCTGGCGGACGGCGCGGAGCAGCGAGATGCCCTCGGCCACGATCGCGAAGCCCAGGATCACGTACGCGATCCAGAACTGCGACTCCTCCTGGCCCACGAAGATCGCCTCCAGCCCCTGGTAGAGGCTGAAGCCGGCCCCGGCGACGAAGATGCCGATCGCCGCTACGAAGGCCCACAGGAAGCGCTCCTGGCCGTAGCCGAACGGGTGCGCGTCGTCGGCCTCGCGGCTCGAGCGCGACAGGCTCGTCAGCAGGAACCCCTCGTTGGCGGTGTCGGCGACCGAGTGCGCCGCCTCCGCCAGCAGGGCGCTCGAGCCGGACATGACGCCGCCGATCGCCTTGACCACCATGATCGCCGCGTTGGCCGCCAGCGCGACCAGCACGGTCCGGCGCGCCTCGGCGTCTGGGCGCTGGCGGTCGTCGCTCACCTCGCGGAGCGTGCCCGCCCGCGCGGTGCCGGACGCGGGCGCCGTCCGGCGGCGGGCGCCTCAGCCGGAGGGCAGCCCGCGCAGCCGCTCCCGCACGCGCCCCAGCTCGCGCTCGAAGTCGCGGATCGCCTCGCGGAGCCCTCCCGGCACGGGTCCGGTGCCGCGCCGCGCCGCGACGCGGTCCTCCAGCGCGGCGAGCACGCGCTGCACGCGACGGGCGCGGTGCTCCAGGCGCCGCCGCTCCAAGGCGGCACCGATGGTCGGCGTCGTGGCCTCCAGGCTCATCCCCTCTCCTTGGTCCGAACCCCGACGGGGCTCCATCCCCCACCGGTGATCGCGGTTGAACCTAGCCACGGATGCGCGGCGGCGCAGAGGCCCGGTCAGGAGATCGACGACCGGGAACCAGTGGGTCGGCCGAAGCGCCCGCCGGCCCGCGCTGCAACCCCGCGCAAGGCGTCGCAAAGCTCGTCATCCCAGCGCGAGGACGGCACGTAGGCCGCGAAGCCGGAGGCGGTCAACGTGGACGTCAGGTACGGGTCGTCGCCACCCGGGCCGACGGCGATCAGCCGGACCGCCTGCGAGATCGGCCCCCAGCCGTGCAGCGGCCGGTCGGTGAACGACAGCAGCCGCACGTCGATGATCGCGACGGCGGGCTCGAGCTCCCAGAGCAGGTCGATCGCGTCGTCGCGGCGGCAGGCGGTGGCGACCAGCTCGAGGTCGGGCGCTCCGGCGACGATGGCCTGGAGGCGCCCGGTGTCGACGTGGTCGGGGTCCGCGATGACGACCGTCGTCAGCGGTGGGGCGGCGGACTGGGGCATGGTTCGACGCTACCCCCGAGCGAGGTCCGCGACGAGCGCCCAACCCACGGTTCCGGGTGCGGCGGAGTACGGATGGCGATCCGCGTCGGTTGGACCCCGCAGCGCGGGGTCCAACCGACGCGGATGGGCGGTCCGGTGCCGGTCACGGCCGCAGGGCCCGCAGCGCGTTGAGGATCACGGCCACGTCGATGCCCTCCTGCAGCAGGGCGCCGGCGACCGGCGGCAGGAAGCCCGCGGCGGCGAAGCCCATCGCGGCGAAGCTCAGGCCCATGCCCGCCACGACGCTCTGCGTGGCGATGCCCAGCGACCGCCGGCCGATCCGGATGGCCTCGGCGACCGCAGCGATGCTCGGCACCGCGATCACCGCGTCGGCCGCGTCGGTCGCGGCCGTCGCGCCCGACCCGACCGCGATCCCGACGTCGGCCATCGCCAGCGCCGGGGCATCGTTGACGCCGTCGCCGACCATCAGCACCGGCCGGAGGTCCTCGCGGGCCCGCACGGCGCGCACGACCTCCAGCTTGTCCTCGGGCGAGCACTCGCCATAGACGCGGTCGAGGTGCAGCGCGGCGCCCACCGCCTCCGCGACCGGTGCACGGTCGCCGGAGACCAGCGCCACGTGCCGGATGCCGATCCCGCGCAGGCGGGCGATCAGGTCGTCGGCGTCCTCGCGCACCGTGTCGGCCAGCACCAGCGTGCCGGCGAGGCGATCGTCGACCCGCACGGCGACCCGGGCCAGCCCCGCCTCGCGGGCACGGGCCGCGTCGGCCGCCGCCTCGAGCGTCACGAGCTGGGACCCGACCGTGCCGCGGATGCCGTCGCCGGGATCCTCGACGACGCTCGTGGGCACCGTCAGCTCCAGGCCGCGGTCGCGGGCCTCGCGTACGAGCGCCGCGGCGATGACGTGGCCCGAGAGCTGGTCGAGCGAGGCGGCCAGCCGCAGCAGCTCGTCGGGCGGCAGGCCGTCGACGGCGTCGACGCGCTCCAGCCGCGGCGCGCCCAGCGTCAGCGTGCCGGTCTTGTCGAGCAGCACGCTGCGCACCCGCCCAAGCCGCTCGATGACGCTGCCGCCCTTGGCGATGATCCCCGCGCTCGCGGCCCGCGACAGGCCCGAGACGAGGGCGACGGGCGCGGCCAGGATCAGCGGGCACGGCGTCGCGACGACGACCACGGCCAGCGCGCGGACCGGGTCGCCGCTGACCGCCCAGGCGACCCCGGCGACGGCCAGCGTCAGCGGGAGCAGGATCGCCGCGTAGCGGTCGGCCATCCGCACGAACGGCGCACGGTCCGCCCCCGCCTCGCGCACCAGCCGGACCAGGGCGGCATACGCGCTGTCGGCCGCGCGATGGGTGGCGACCAGCTCGAACGGCCCGCCGGCGTTCGCCACGCCGCTGCGCACCGTGCCGCCCGCCTCGTAGGTCGCCGGCAGGGGCTCGCCGGTGAGGCTGGACTCGTCGACCACGGCACGCCCCTCGCGCACCGCCCCGTCGACCGGCACCACGTCGCCGGCGCGCACGACCACCACGTCGCCCGGGCCCACGTCGTCGACCGGCACGTCGTCGATGCGGCCGTCGCGGCGCACCCGTGCGGTCGTCGGCAGCCGCGACAGCAGCGCGGTCAGCTCGCGCCGCGCGCGGCGGTCGGCGAGCGCCTCGAGCGCGTTGCCGCCGGCGAGCATCAACGCGACCACGGCGCCCGCGAGGTACTCGCCGAGCGCCAGCGCGCCGGCCATCGCGACGAGCGCGATGACGTCGACGCCGACGCGGCCGCCGGCCAGCGTGCGGGCGACCGACCACAGCAGCGGCACGAGCAGCGCGACGACCGTCCCCGCCCACACGAGGTCGGCGGCCCGGTGGGCGCCGGCGGCGCTCAGCACCAGGCCCGCGACGATCGCCGAGAGCGCCCCGACGGCGAGGGTTGGATAGAGGCGCTCCTTCATCGTCCTCGACGCTACACCGGCCCACACCGCGCCCATCGGTAGTTCGCCGTACCGCGCACCGTGCCGTCCCCGATGCCCCGCTGCGTCCGGGATGGGACAACACCTCCGATGATGCTCATCGACACCACGCCGCCCCGGCCCGAGCGCCCGCGCTCGCTGCGATCCGACCTCGAAGCCCGCCGCCTCCAGCACCGCACCCGGCGCCTGGAGTTCGTCCTCCAGGCGCTCAAGGAGCGCGCCCGCGGCTACCAGGAGCGCGGCTCCGTGCCGCGGCCCCTGCACGACGCCATCCACGGCTTCACCACCGAGCTGCGCCGGGATCGCGAGCGGCTGCGAGAGCTCGGTCGCTTCCGCTGATCGCCGCCCGATGCACCGTTCCGTAGTCGCCCGCATCGCCGGACGTGGTCGGCGCGGATGGCCGGCGCGACGGCCGCGGGTAGCGTCGTGACCATGACGAGCCCCGGGTCCCCGACTCCTCCTGGGCGGACGCTGCGCACCGTGATCGCCGGCGACGATGGTGGCGATGGCGGCCGTGCCGCGCTGGCGCTCGCGCAGCGGCTGGCGCCGGGCGCCGACCTGGTGCTGGCGCGCGCCTACCCGTACGACGAGACGCGCAGCCGCGCGGCGCTCGCGGTCTACGCCGACGCCCTGCGCCAGGACACCGAGCAGCGCCTCGCCGAGACCCGCGACGCGACCGGCGCCGCTGGCGCGCGGCTCGCGGCGCTGGCCGACACCTCGCCGGCCCGCGCCCTGCAGCGCCTGGCCGAGCGCGAGGGCGCCGACCTCGTCGTCATCGGCTCCTCGCACCGCGGCGCCGTCGGACGCTCGCTGCTGGGCGACGTCGGACGCGACCTCCTGCACGGCGCCCCCTGCCCGGTCGCCGTCGCCCCGTGGCGGACCTCCGCCACCCAGGGCCCACTGCGGCTGATCGGCGTCGCCTACGACGGCGGCCCCGAGGCCCGGAGCGCCCTGCGGCTGGCCGCGAGCCTGGCCCGCGACCACGACGCCCGCCTGCAGGTGACCTACGTGGTGGAGTCGACGCTCGTGCCGTCGGTGGCCGGGTTCGCCTTCGACGTGCGCCAGCTCTTCGACGAGCTGCGCGAGGACGCCCAGCAGGTCGTCGACCGCGCCGTCGCGGCGCTCGACGTGCCCGTCGACGCCCGGGCCGTGGTGGGCGTGGCCGCCGACGAGCTCGACCACCTGGCCGAGCAGGTCGACCTGATGGTCTGCGGCTCCCGCGGCTGGGGCACGGCGCGCCGGGTCATCCTCGGCAGCACCGCCGACCGCCTCATCCACGGCGCGTCGCGGCCCGTGCTCGTCGTCCCGCGGCCCGCGGAGGCGACCGGCGACGCCGACCCGGCGAGCGGGCCCGGGCTGACCACCGCGGGCGGCGCCCGGAGCTGAGCCGCGCGCCGGGCGAGCGGCGTCGCGGTCAGCCCGCCCGGCCGCGCCGCGCCAGCTCCAGCGTCAGCCGCACCGCCCGCACCAGCTCGCCGGGCATCCGGTCGGCGGGCAGCGCGGCGAAGCTGCGCCAGGCCCGCTCCGGCTTGTGGCTGCCGCGCGGCAGGTGCGAGACGCGCTCGAAGTCGGGCGCCAGCTCCACGGCGTGATGGGCGCCCGCGAGCTCCTGCAGGCGCGCGTTGAGCTGGCGCATGAACGCCGGCGCGCGGCGGCCCGGCTCGGCGTCGCGGTCGTAGAGCACCACGAACGGGACCCCCGCGGCCCGGCACACCTCGGCGAACAGCACCACGTTGGCCTTGCCGCCGCACTCGACGATCGAGATGCCCTCGCGGTCGGCGTCGCGCCCCAGCGCCGCGAAGACGAACGGCAGCGCGAGCTTCTCGGTCTGGCCCTCGACGAGCAGCACGGCGCGCGCGAGGAACAGCTCTGCGCGCTCGGCGTCGAACTCGCTGAGCACGCGGAAGTCCTCGTCGGGCGTGGGCGCGGGCGGGCGCAGCGCCGCGGTGCCGGTCTCCAGCCGGCGCTCGACGAAGACGAGCTCCTCCATCCGGGCGACGTTGAGGAAGGCCGGCGACTGCGTCGCGTAGATCACCTGGTTGCCGAGGTCGGCCAGCCGGCGCAGGAGCCGCGACAGCCAGCGCTGGGCCTGCGGCCGCAGGTAGAGCTCGGGCTCCTCGACCAGGAGCACCACGCCGGAGAGGCGCTCGGCGACGGCGCGCTCGAGGGCCTCCACCGCGCACAGCGCCGGGGAGCTGGGCCGCCCGTCGCGCTCGCGCCGCTCCAGCGCCTCCCGCACGTGGTCGGCGAACCGCCGCACGCCGGCCGGCACGCCGTCCTCCGCGGCGCGCGGCGCGACGACCGTGGTCGCGCGGTCGGCCGCGGCCAGGAAGAGCACCGGCGGGACCGCCCGCGGCCGCTCGCGGTGCAGCGTCGGCGGGCGGCCCGCGACCGCCACCCACGTGCCGTCGGCCAGCCGGGCGCGGACCTCGAGGTCGTGCTCGCCGTGGCGGACGTCGCCGGCGCCGACGCCCGCCGCGACCGGGTCGAGGACGGCGTGCACCGCGGCGAGCAGGTTCGACTTGCCCGAGCGCGCCGCGCCGACCAGCGCGCAGATCGGCCCCGGGTCGAGCCGCAGCTCGCGCATCGTCCGGAAGCCGCGGACGTGCAGCTCGGCGACGAGCGCCGCGCGGTCAGGCGGCACGCGGGAGCGACGGCAGCAGGGCGTCGGCGCGCAGGCGCCGCTGGACGTCGGTGACCGAGAGGATCCCGATCGGCCGCCGGTCGTCGCCGACGACCACCGCGCGCCCGGCGACGGTGAAGGACCGCCGACCCAGCACCTCGGAGATCGGGACGTCCGGGCCGACCATGAGCGCCGCGTCGGCGGTCATCGCCTCGCTCACGCGGCGGCTGGCGCGGGCGGCGGCGGGCACGGCGCGGACGGCGTCGATGGAGAGCAGGCCGACCGCGCGGCCGAGGTCGTCGACGACGGGGAACGCGGTGAAGAGGTGGTGGCTGAAGCCCACCACGACGGCGTCGTCGAGCGTGAGGTCGGCCCCGAGCGTGACCGGATCGGGCGTCATGAGCTGGCGGGCGCTGATCGCCTCCAGCGCGTGGCGCGTGCGCGTGCCCTGGGCCTCGGCCGCCGACGCGACGATGAGGAAGCCGCCGACCAGCGCGAACCACAGGCCGCCGATCGCGCCGCCCGCGAAGGTGAGGACGCCGAAGGCCACGAGGATCCAGCCGAACACGCGCCCGCCGGCGGCGGCCTGCTCGGTCGCCCGCTCGCGGTCGCCCGAGCGCCGCCACAGCAGCGAGCGCAGGATCCGCCCGCCGTCGAGCGGGAAGGCGGGCAGGAGGTTGAAGACGAGGATCGCGGCGGTGACGAACAGCTGGTAGTCGATCAGCGCCCGCAGCCACTCGGGGGCGATCCCGCCCACGGCCAGCCGGACCGGGATCAGCACCAGGACGATGGCCAGCGTGACCGCCGGGCCGGCGGCGGCGAAGCGCAGCTCGTCCTCGGGCTTGTCGGGCTCGCCGTGCATGCGCGAGACGCCGCCCAGCAGCCACAGGTCGATCTCCTCGACCTCCACGCCGCGGCGGCGCGCGACGACGGCGTGGCCGAGCTCGTGCAGCAGGATCCCGAGGAAGAGGCCGAGCGCGCTGATCAGCCCGAGCACGTAGGCCGCCTCCTGGGACAGGCCCGGGTCCTCGGTCGGGAAGTAGTCGTGGCCGAGGCTGTAGGTCAGGAGCCCCACGATGGCCAGCCACAGCGGCTGGATGCCGATCGGGACGCCGGCCAGCCGGCCGAGGTGGAGCGTCGTGCGATGATGGCCCGGGCCGGGCGCGGGGCCGGCGGGCGCGGCTCCTGGTCGCTGCTGAGGCTCCGACATCCTGACCGTCACGCTTCCACCGGCCGGGCGCGGCGGCATCGGGACGGGACACGGCACGCGCTCCGTAGTTGGCCGTCGAGGTCAGCGGCCCGGGACGCCTCGCAGGCCCAGCCGCGCGAGGCCCGTCCCGAGCGCCAGGCCGAGCGCCGCGAGCACGGCCATCGGCACCGTCGGCGCCGCGAGCGCGAAGAAGTCGCGCACCGGGACGACCGCCAGCACGAGGGCGTAGCCGGCCGCCATCGCCGCCACGAGCGCCTCCACCCCGCGCCGCCGCCGTGCCGAGTCGCCGCCCTCGAGCAGCACGAGGAGGAAGAGCAGCGTGCCGAGCAGCACGGTCGTGGCCACGGTCCGCCCCTCCTCGGTGGCCAGGCCGAGCCCCTTGATCGCCGCCAGGTAGGAGACGAGCACCGCGATCCCGGCGGCCAGGCCGCCCGGGATCGCGAACCGCGCCACGTCGCGCAGGAACGACTCCGAGCGCCACCGCCCCGCGCTCGGCGCCAGCGCCAGGAAGAAGCCCGGCAGCCCGACGCCGAAGGTCGAGGCGACGGTCAGGTGGCGGGGCAGGAACGGGTACTCGGTGGCCGTCGTCCCGATCGTGACGATGAGGAACGCGGCGAACGCCGTCTTGGTGACGAAGAGCTTGGCGACGCGCTGCACGTTGCGCAGGATCCGGCGGCCCTCCCGCACCATCTCCGGCAGCGTCGAGAAGTCGCCGGAGACGAGCACGACGTCGGCGACGCTCGTGGCCATCTGCGCGCCCGAGCCCTGGGCGATGGCCAGCCGCGACGCCTTGAGCGCCGGCACGTCGTTGACGCCGTCGCCGACCATCGCCACGTAGCGCCCGGCGTCGCGCAGCGCCTCGACGACGCGCAGCTTGCCCTCGGGCGAGATCCGCCCCACGACGCCCGCGGCGTCGACGGCGCGGACGAGCGCCTCCGGGTCCTCGGGCAGCGCCCGGCCGTCGAGCGGCGGCCCCGACGACGGGATGCCGGCGTCACGCGCGATGGCGCCCACGGTGGCGGGCGCGTCGCCGGAGAGCACCCGCAGCGCGACGCCCTCGTCGAGCAGGAAGCGGACCGTCGCCGCGGTGCTCGGGCGCAGCCGCTCGGACAGGACGGCGAGCCCGAGCGTGCGCGCGCCGGGCGGCGGCGCGTCCTCGTCCGGCCGGTCGAGCAGCGCGGCGGCGGGCGCCTCGGCGACGGCGACCACGCGGCGCCCGGCGGCCGCCTCGGCCGCCGCGCGCGGCGCCAGCGCGTCGCCGCCCAGCAGCTCGGGCGCGCCGAGGAGGAGGCCGTCGCCGCCGTCGACGACCACCGCCCCCCAGCGGCGGCGGGAGGCGAACGGCACCTCGGCGGCCGGCGTCAGGGCAGGCGCCGGCCAGCGCTCGGCGATCGCCGCCGCGGTCAGGTTGCGCGTCGACGTCGCCGCGGCGTAGCGGCGGAGCGCGTCCTCGAGCGCGGCGGGCTCGACCTCCGCGGCGGGCACGGTGGCGACGACCGACAGCGCGCCCTCGGTCAGCGTGCCGGTCTTGTCGAGGCAGACCACGTCGACGGAGGCCAGCGACTCGATGGCGTTGAGCTGCTGGGCGAGCGCGCCGCGCCCCGCCATCCGCGCGGCGGCGACGGCGAACGTCAGGCTGGCCAGCAGGATGAGGCCCTCGGGGACGAGGCTCGTCATCGCCGCCGTCGCCTTCGGGACCGCGTCGGCCATCGACGTGTGGTGCAGCGCCAGCGTGACGACCAGCAGCGTCGCGAGCGGGACCATCCCGGCGACGAGCAGCAGCAGGAGGCGGTTCAGCGCGCGCTCCAGCGGCGAGCGAGGATGGCGGAACGTCCGCGCGTGGCCGGCCAGCCGGCTGGCGTAGCTCTGCTCGCCGACGGCCTCGACCTCCAGACGGCCGACGCCCTCGACCACGAACGCGCCCGAGCGCACCGGCTCCCCCGCCCCGCGCGCGACGGGGGCGGACTCGCCGGTGAGGATCGACTCGTCGAGCCGCAGGCCGGCGGCCTGGCGCAGCGTGCCGTCGGCGACGAGCTGGTCGCCGGGGCCGATCGCGACGAGGTCGCCGACGACGACCTCGTCCGGCCCGACCACCCGGGGCGCCCCGTCGCGCAGCACGGTCGCCCGCGGGACGACCAGCGCCGACAGGCGGTCGAGCGCGCGCTTGGCGCGCACCTCCTGGGCGATGCCGATCGTGGCGTTGGCCACCACGATCCCGCCGAAGAGCGCGTCGCGCGGGTCGCCGAAGATCAGCGTCAGCCCGAGCAGCGTCAGCAGGATCGCGTTGAAGACGGTGACGACGTTGGCCACCACGATGCTCGTGTACGAGCGGCTCGAGCGCGGCCGCGCCCGCGGGCGGCCGGCCAGGCGCCGCGCCGCCTCCGCCTCGCTGAGACCGGCCGCCGGCGGGGCGGCGGGCGGCGAGGCGACGGGCATGCGCCTCACCGTAGGCGCGCGGTGGCGCCCCGGCATCCGGGGTTTCCCGTCGCGCCCCTGCGCCCGCCTGCGGATGCCGGGCCGCGCGGTGCGACCTAGGGTCGGGCCATGACCGACACGATCCTCGTGGCCGCCCACGGGCCGGACGCCGCGGACGCCGTCGCGCTCGGCGCGGACCTCGCCCGCCTGCACGCGGCCCAGCTCGTGCTCGTGGGCATCTACGTCGTGCCGGCCGGGCCGTACGCGCGGGCCTTCGAGCACGCGGCCCGCCAGGCGCTCCAGCGCGACCTCGACGCGCTGGCCGCCGCCGTTCCGGGCGACGTCGGCCACGCGACGCTGCTGCATGCGTCGAGCAGCGTCGTGCGCGGGCTCCGCGAGCTGGCCGAGTCGCACGACGCCGACGCGCTCGTGCTCGGCCCGTCGCACCGCGGCCCGGTGGGCCGGGTCGTCCACGGCGACACGACCGCCGCGCTGCTGCACGGCGCCCCGTGCGCGGTCGCGGTCGCGCCGCGCGGCTGGGCGCGCGCCGGACGGCACCTCGGCGAGCGCGTCGTCGGGGTCGCGTGGGACGACGGCCCGGAAGCGCGGATCGCGCTGGACGCGGCGGCGCGGATCGCCGAGCGCACCGGGGCCGAGCTCAAGCTCATCAGCGTGGTCGAGCCGCTGCCGCGCAGCTCCGCGCTCGACTTCCCCGACGACGAGGCGCTGGCGCGCAGCCGCCGGGAGACCGCGACCGCCGCGGCCGAGGAGGCCGCCGCGGCCGTCGCCGGCCGCTGCACGGTCGAGACGATCGTGCTCGACGGCATCCCCGCGGGCCGCGCGCTCGTCGACGCCGGTCCCGGGCTCGACGTGCTCGTCATGGGATCACGCGCCTACGGGCCGCTGCGCCGGGTGCTGTTCGGCAGCGTCTCGACCCACGTCGTGCACGCCGCGGCGTGCCCGGTGCTGGTGCTGCCGCGGGGCGCGTCGACCGAGCCGGACGCCGGCCAGGAGCGCGTCGCCGAGCATGCCGCGGGCTGAGCCGGCGCCCGCCGCCGCGGCGGCGACGCTGCCGGACACCATGCGCGCCGTCGTCTTCGACGGCGTCGGGCGGCCGCTGCGCGTCGCGGCGCTGCCCGTCCCGGTGCCCGGCGAGGGCCAGCTGCTCCTGCGCGTCGAGGCATGCGGGATCTGCCGGACCGACCTGCACCTGCTCGACGGCGAGGTCGCGGTGGCCCGGACGCCGCGCGTCTTCGGGCACCAGATCGTCGGCACCGTCGTCGGCGACGGCCGGCGCGTCGGCGTGCCCTGGCTCGGCTGGACGTGCGGCGCGTGCCGCTTCTGCCGCAGCGGACGCGAGAACCTCTGCGCGCGCGCGCGGTTCACCGGCCGCGACATCGACGGCGGCTTCGCCGAGTACGCGGTGGCCGACGCGCGCTACTGCTTCGCCATCCCGAGCGGCTACCCGCCCGAGCAGGCCGCGCCGCTGCTGTGCGCGGGGCTGATCGGCTACCGCTCGCTGCGGATGTGCGGCGACGCGCCGCGGCTCGGGATCTACGGCTTCGGGGCCGCCGCGCACATCGTCGCCCAGATCGCCCGCCACCAGGGCCGCGAGGTGTACGCCTTCACGCGGGCGGGCGACGCCGCCGCCCAGGCCTTCGCCCGGGAGCTGGGCGCCGCGTGGGCCGGCGCGTCGGACGAGCCGCCGCCCGAGGAGCTCGATGCCGCGATCGTCTTCGCACCCGACGGCGCGCTGGTGCCGCACGCGCTGCGCGCGCTCGCCCCGGGCGGCACGGTCGTCTGCGGCGGCATCCACATGAGCGACATCCCGAGCTTCCCCTACGACCTGCTCTGGCACGAGCGCACGGTGCGCTCCGTCGCCAACCTCACCCGCCGCGACGGGACGGAGCTGCTGGCGCTCGCCCCCGAGGTGCCCGTGCGCACGCACGTGACCCGCTACCCGCTCGAGGAGGCCGCGCGCGCGCTGGAGGACCTCCGGGCCGGCCGCTTCACCGGCGCGGCGGTCGTCACCCCCTGACGCGCGGGCGCTCGCCCGCGTCCCCCGGGCGGGGTCGGATCCCCCGTTCAGGCGGGATGCAGCGAGCGGGCGCCAACCTTTTACCCACGGATAGATCGCGGGAGTAGGCTGCGACCCAGGCGAAGCGTCCACCGAGGCGAGAGAGAGGGGAGCGTGGACGATGGACCCCAAGGCCCGCGAGGTGCTGAGCCTGGCACGGAGCGTCCTGTCGGACCTGGATCTGGAGCATGTCCTCGGCCAGGTGCTGGCGGCTGCCCGCGACCTGACGGCGGCGCGGTACGCCGCGCTCGGCGTCCTCGACGAGGACCGCACGGCGCTGGCGCGCTTCATCACGGTCGGCGTCGACGGCGGGACCCGCGCCACCATCGGGAACCTTCCCACGGGCCGCGGCGTCCTCGGCGAGCTGATCATCAACCCACGCCCGCTGCGCATCGACGACGTCGGCGCGCACCCGCACTCCTACGGCTTCCCGCTCGGCCACCCGCCGATGACGACGTTCCTCGGCGTGCCGATCCTCGTCGACGGCCAGCCCTACGGGAACCTGTACCTCACCGAGAAGGACGGCGGCGCGCCGTTCACCGACGACGACGAGGAGACGGTCTGCGCGCTGGCCGACATCGCGGGCGTGGCCATCGACCACGCCCGGCGCTTCTCGTGGTCGGAGGGCCGGCGCCGCGATCTCGAGCAGACGGTGGCCGCCTTCGACGCGACGATGCAGATCGCCCAGGCGCTGGCCGGCGAGACCGACCTCGAGGCGATCCTGCGGCTCGTGGCCAAGCGCGGGCGGGCGCTGGTCTCGGCCCGGGCGCTGGTCATCGAGTTCTGGCAGGACGGCGAGCTGGTGATCGGCGCCGCCGCCGGCGAGGTCCCCCCGGGGGTCGTCGGCCAGCGCGTCGACCACGAGGGCAGCGTGGCCGGCGCCGCCATCCGCAGCGCGCGGACGCAGCAGCTCGACGACGGGCCGAACCGCCGGCGCTTCGAGCGCCACGGGCTCGGCCGCCTCGGCATCGAAGCGGCGTCGGGGCTCGTCGTGCCGCTGATGTTCCGCGGGCGCGCGTTCGGCGTGCTCGTCGCCATCGACCGGCTCGTCGAGGGCCCCGAGTTCACCCCCGACGACCGGCGCCTGCTCGAGTCGTTCGCGGCCAGCGCCGCCAGCGCGGTGGCCACCGCCGAGTCGGCCCTCATCGAGCGGCAGCAGCAGCGGCTGGCCGCCGCCGAGCAGGAGCGCGGGCGGTGGGCCCGCGAGCTGCACGACGAGACGCTCCAGGACCTCGCCGCGCTGCGGATCGGCCTGGCGACGGCCGCGCGCACCGCCGAGCCCGACGACCCGCTGACGCCCGTCCTGTCGGAGGCCGTCGAGCGCCTCGACGACGAGATCGCGGCGCTCCGCGCGCTGATCACCGACCTGCGCCCCGCGGCGCTCGACGAGCTCGGGGTCGGGGCGGCGGTGCGCGCGCTCGCCGAGCGGGCCACGGCCGCCGGGCTGGAGGTCGACGTCGGAGCCGAGCTGGCCTACGAGGAGGGCCGGGCCGACGACCGGCTCGCCCCCGAGGTCGAGATCGCCGCCTACCGGATCGTGCAGGAGGCGCTGACCAACGCGCGCAAGCACGGCGGCGCGCACCGCGCGGTGGTGGAGATCGAGGAGACCTCCTCGACCTTGCGGGTCTCGGTGCGCGACGACGGCGGCGGCTTCGACCCCGACGCGGGCACGGCCGGCTTCGGCCTGCTGGGCATGCGCGAGCGCGCCGAGCTGCTGCGCGGGCGCCTGCGGGTCGAGTCGCAGCCCGGCGGCGGCGCGACCATCACCGCCACGCTCCCGGCGCGCCGCCGGGGCCGGAACGGCACGCGGCCCGGCGGACCACCGTCGCTGCGGCCGGTCCCCGGGCCGGCACCCGTGCACGGCATGGGCTGAGCGCACCGCCCCGCCGCAGGATTCCATGTCGGCTGGACCCTGCGACGCGGGGTCCGGCCGACGCAGATCGCTACGCCAGCGTCTCCACCGGCGCGTACACCCCGCGCGGCAGGACGACCACCGGGCAGTGCGCGCGGTGCAGCACGTCGGCCGACACGCTGCCGAGCACGACGCGCTCGATCGGCCCGCGCCGCCGCGACCCCATCACCAGCAGGTCGAGGCCGCCCGCGCCGGCGAGCGCGTCCGCGACGTGCCCGTGGCGGAGGTCGATCGTCGCCGGGACCCGCTCCTCCGCCGCGCGGCGCAGGCGCTCGAGCCGCACCCGCGCGGCCGCCTCGTCGTCGGCGCCGCCCAGGACCTGGACGATCTCCACGCCTCCGCCGGTGCGCTCGGCCAGCTGCACCGCCCACTCCAGCGCCTCCCCCGCCTCGGTGCTGCCGTCCCACGCCACGCCCACCACGCGCGGCTCCTTCGGCACGGCCGCGGCATAGCCGAGCGGCGCGGCCGCGATCGCGCACGGCGCGTCGCGGACGACGCCGAGGGCGATGTCGCCGCGCACCGCGCGCAGGACCCGGCCGAGGTGGCTGGTGCCGACCACCAGCATCTCGGCGTGCTCCTCGGTCACGGCGCGATGGAGCGCAGCGGTGATCGTGGCCGCCCCGACGGAGATGGCGCGCGCGGGCACGTCGACCGGCGCGTCGCGCGCCAGGCCGACCAGCTCGTCGGGGATGGCCCTGGAGCCCCCGATGTCGGCGTGGACGAGGACGACCTCCGCGCCGCGCGGACGGGCCAGCGCCACGCCGAGGGCGAACGCGTCGTGCAGCGGCCGGTTCTCCCCCGCCGCGACGAGGATGGTGCGATGCATGATGGTTCCTCCTTCAGTGCCTTCCTGCGAGCTGGCGCTGGCGGCGGGCCAGCGCGTCGATCGTCACCGCGACGCAGAGCACCGCGCCGGTGATGACGTACTTCGCCGAGGACGCGAGCGCGAGCAGGTCCATCCCGTTGGAGATCGACCCGATGACCAGCGCGCCCAGCAGGGCCGCCGACACGCGCCCGCGCCCGCCGAAGAGGCTCACGCCCGCGATCACCGGGCCGGCGATCGACAGCAGCAGCGTGTCGCTGCCGCCCGACGACTGGTTGACGGCCATCAGCCGCGACGCCGCCATCACGCCGCCGACGGCGGCCATCGTCGAGGCCAGCGCGAACACGGCGACGCGGACGCGGTCGACGCCGATGCCGGCGCGGCGCGCCGCCTCGACGTTGCCGCCGGTGGCGTACACGTGGCGGCCGAACTCGGTGTCCTGCGTCAACCACGAGAAGAAGACGACGAAGCCGACGAGGATCAGCACGGCCAGCGGGATGCCGCGGTCGTCGCTGAAGACGAGCACCGACGCGATCAGCGCCGCGGCCAGCGCCAGCGGCTCGATGACCATGCGCGCGACGCCCTGCGCGGGCAGCCCCGCCGCGACCCGGCGGCGGTGGCGCGCGAGGAGCAGGCCGACGTCGATGGCGAGGATCGCGGCGGCCAGCGCCCAGCCGACCGCGGCGCCGTAGAAGGTGCCGGTGAGGTCGGTGACCAGCCCGGGCGCGAGGTTGACCGTCCCGGTGGTGCCCAGCACGTAGAGCAGGCCGCCCTGCCAGGCCAGCGACCCGGCGAGCGTCACGACGAACGACGGGATGCCGAACTGCGTGACCATCAGCCCGTTGAAGGTGCCGATCGCCGCCCCGACGACCAGCGCGGCGCCGATGGCGGCGGCGGCCGGCCAGCCGTGGCGGACCATCAGCACGGCCATGATCCCCGAGGTGAACCCGCTGACGGCGCCGACCGAGAGGTCGATCTCGCCGAGCAGCAGCACGAGCACCACGCCGACCGAGATGCAGCCGATCGAGGTGATCTGCAGCAGCAGGTTGGTGAGGTTGGTCGAGGAGAGGAAGCGGTCCTCCTGCGCCTGGAAGATGAGCCAGATCAGGGCCAGCATCAGCACGACGCGCAGCGCGCTGAGCTCGCCCTCCGCGAGCGAGCGCAGGAGGCGGCGACGTGCGCTCTCCGGCACCTCCTCGGGAGGCTCGACGGCGACCGGCGGCTGCTCGAGGAGGCTCATGAGGGCACCGACGCTCCGTCGGGGCCGAGCAGGAGCTCCGGCCGGGGCAGCGACGCGCCGGTGATCGCGGCGACGACCTGGTCCTGCGTGGTCGTGCGGCGGTCGAACGTGGCCGCGCGGCGACCCAGCCGGAGCACGACGATGCGGTCGGCGACGTGGAAGACGTTGGCGAGGTTGTGGCTGATGACCACGACCGCGAGGCCCTGCTCGCGGAGGCGCTCGATGAGCGCGAGCACCTGGTGCGTCTGCGTGATCCCGAGCGCGGCGGTGGGCTCGTCGAGGATCACCAGCTTGGGCGCGCCGAGCAGCGAGCGGGCGATGGCGACCGCCTGGCGCTGGCCGCCGGAGAGCGCCCCGACCTCGCTGCGGACGCTGCGCAGCGTCGTCACCGACAGCGTCGCGAGCAGCTCGAGCGTCCGCTGCTCCATCGCGATCTCGTCCAGGACGCGGACCGCGTGGCCGGGGCCGTGCACGAGCAGCTCGGCGCCGAGGAACAGGTTGGCGACGACGTCCAGGTTGTCGCACAGCGCGAGGTCCTGGTAGACGGTGGCGATGCCCAACCTGTAGGCGTCGACCGGCGTGCGGATCTCGACCGGCTCGCCCTCGAACCAGAACTGCCCCGCGTCGCCGGGCTGGACCCCCGAGATCGCCTTGATGAGCGTCGACTTGCCGGCGCCGTTGTCGCCCACGAGCGCGACGACCTCGCCGGCGTCGAGCTCGAAGTCGACGTCGACGAGGGCCTGCACCGCGCCGAAGCGCTTGCACACGCCCTTGGCGACGAACCGTTCCATGGGGCGACCGTACGGCGGCGCCCCTGCCGGGGCATCGGCACGCGCCCCGGTTCGCGGACCGTACTTCCCACGGATCGCCCGCACGGCGCCGACCGGTCGCATGCGCGCCCGCCCAGGAGAACGATGGCGTCATGTCGATCCCCTCCTTGATCGCGGGCGAGCCCGCCGTCCTGCGCGACGGCTCCGCCGTCGACGTGCGCCCCACCACGCCCGCCGACCTCGACGAGCTCGCCCGCTTCCACGAGGGCCTGTCCGACGAGAGCCGGCTGATGCGCTTCCTCTCGCTGGGGATCGACGTGGAGGAGTCGGTCCGGCGGCTGCTGGCCCCCGGCGTCGTCGGCCTGCTCGCCCTCGCCGGCCCGCGCATCGTCGGCCACGCATGCCTCGTGCCGATGCGCGCCAACCGCGCCGAGCTGGCGTTCGCGGTGGCCGACGACTGGCAGCACCGGGGCATCGCCACCGCGCTGCTGGAGCGGCTGGTCGACGAGGCCGAGTCGCTGGGCCTGACGACGCTCACGGCCGAGGTCCACCCCGCCAACCAGCGGATGCTGCGCGTCTTCCGCGACGCGGGCCTGCCGCTGACCATCGAAGCCGGTGCCGACACCGTCCACATCGAGATGCCCGCCGGCGTCGGCCGTGAGGCCCACGCGCGCTTCGAGGCACGACGGCGCCTGGCCGCCGTCGCCGGCATCGACCACGTGCTGCGGCCGCAGTCGATCGCGGTGATCGGCGCGTCCGACCGGCGCGGGTCCGTCGGCGGCGAGCTGCTGCGCAAGGTCCTGGCCGGCGGCTTCACCGGCGACGTGCACACCGTGCGCCCCGCCGGCGGCGAGGTCGCGGGGCTGCGGGCGCTGACCAGCCCGGCCGAGCTTCCCGCCGCCGTCGACCTCGCCGTCGTCACCGCCCCGGCGGACGCGGTGCTCGGCATCGCGGAGGCGTGCGCCGAGGCCGGCGTGCGGGCCCTGGTGGTCGTCAGCGCCGGGTTCGGGGAGTCCGGTCCCGCCGGCCAGCGGCGGCAGGACCGGCTGCGCGACGTCTGCCGGGCGGCCGGCATGCGGCTGGTCGGGCCCAACTGCCTCGGCGTCGTCAACACCGACCCGGCGATCCGCCTCGACGCGACGTTCGCGCCGCAGCACGTCCCGCCGGGGCGTGTCGGGCTCGCCTCGCAGAGCGGCGCGGTCGGGATCGTCGCCATGGACGCCGCCTCGCGGCGCGGCATCGGCCTCTCGTCGTTCGTCTCGCTCGGCGACCGCGCCGACGTCTCCTCCAACGACCTCCTGCGCTACTGGGCCGACGACCCGCGCACCTTCGTCATCGCCCTCTACCTGGAGTCGTTCGGCAACCCGCGCGCGTTCGCCGACGTTGCCCGCGAGGTGGCCGCGGTCAAGCCGATCGTCGCCGTCAAGGCCGGCCGGACGGCCGCGGGACGGCGCGCCGCGGCGTCGCACACCGGCGCGATCGTGGAGGGCTCCGACGTCCTCACCGACGTGCTGATGGCCGACGCCGGCGTCATCCGCGTGGAGACGGTCTCCGAGCTGCTCGACGTCGCCACCGTGCTCGACCGCGGCGGCGCTCCGGCCGGCCCGCGGGTCGCGGTGCTCACCAACGCCGGCGGCGGCGGCATCGCCTGCGCCGACGCCGCCGAGGCCGCCGGCCTGCGCCTGCCTCGGCTGCGCGCCGCCACGCGCCTCAAGCTCCACGGAGTCCGCCCGCAGGCCGCCGTCGACAACCCGGTCGACGTGCTCGCGGACGCCTCGCCCGAGGACTACGGCCGGGCGCTGGACCTCGTCGCCGCCGACCCGAACGTCGACGCGGTCATCGCCATCCACATCCCGCCGCTGGCCGGCCGCGACGACGACACCATGGCCGTGATCGGCCGGCACGCGCCGGGCGAGCCCGTGCCGGTGATCGCGGTGCCGCTGGCGCAGGACCCGCCGCCCGGCCTGGCCGAGCGGGTCGCCGTCCTCGCCACGCCGGAGGACGCCGCGCGCGCCCTCGGCCGCGCGGCCGCCCATGCCGAGCGCCGCGCGCGGCCCGGCGACCCGCCGGTGCGCCCGGGCCGCATCGACCGCGTGGCCGGCGCCGCGGTCGTCGCGCGGGCGCTGGCCGACGCGCGCCCCGAGGACGGCGGCTGGCTGGCCCCCGAAGCCGCCGGCCGGCTCGCTCGGGCGTACGGGATCCCGCTGGTCGCCGCCGCGCAGGCCACGAGCGCCGCGGACGTCGAGGGCGTCGCCGCCGCGCTGCAGCCGCCGCTCGTGGTCAAGGCCCTCGTGCCCGGCCTGACGCACAAGACCGAGCGCGGCGCCGTGCGGCTCGGCGTCGGCACGCGAGCCGCGGCGGCCGACGCCGCCGCCGAGCTGGAGGCCCGGCTGGGCGCGCAGGGCCTCGTCGTCACCGGCTTCCTCGTGCAGGAGCAGGTGACCGGCGGCGTCGAGCTGCTCGTCGGCGCGATGAGCCATCCCATGTTCGGCCCCGTCGTGCTCTGCGGCGCCGGCGGCGTCACCGCCGAGCTCTGGCAGGACGTCCAGCTGCGGCTGGCGCCCGTCGGCCGCCGCACGGCGGCGCAGATGGTCGCGGGGCTGCGCTGCTCGGCGCTGCTGCGCGGCTGGCGCGGCGCGCCGCCGGTCAAGCGCGGCGCCGTCGAGGACGTCGTGCGCCGCGTGGCCGCGCTGGCCGCCGACCGGCCGGAGATCGCCGAGCTGGAGTGCAACCCGCTGCTGGCGACGCCCGCCGGCGCGGTGGCCGCGGATCTCCGTGTCCGCATCGCGATCCCCGAGGGAGCACCAGCATGACCTCCACGAAGCTCATGACGAGCGCCGACGCGGCCTGGTACCGCATGGACCGGCCGACCAACCGCATGATCATCACCTCGGTGCTGACGTTCGGCGGGCCGCTCGACCCGGGGGCGCTGCGCCGGCTGCTGGTCGAGCGGCTCGTCGAGCCGTTCCCCCGCTTCCGGCAGGTCGTCGGCACCGACGCGCTCGGGCGCCTGCGCTGGCAGGACGCCGGGGGCTTCGACATCGACGTCCACGTCCACCGCCGCGCGCTGCCGGCGCCCGGCGGCCGCACGGAGCTCCAGGAGCTCGTCGGCGACCTCATGTCGACGGGCCTGGATCCGCTCAAGCCGCTGTGGGACGTGCACCTCGTCGAGGGCTACGGCCCCGGCTGCGCGCTCGTGATCCGCATGCACCACTGCATCGCCGACGGGATCGTGCTCGCCCGGGTGCTGATGACGCTGACCGACGCCGCGGGCGAGGGCGCCGGCGTCGGCGACGGCGGGACGGGCACCGCGCAGGCCCCCGGTCGCGGCCTGCTCGGCACGCTCGTGCACGAGTCGCTGCAGTCGATCGCTCACCCGCGGCATGCCGCCGGCGCCGCCGCCGGGGCCGCGTCGGGCGCGGTCCGCGAAGCGGTCGCCGACGCCGCGGCGCTCGTCGCGCTGCTCGGCGCGCCATCGGATCCGGAGACCGTGCTCAAGGACGACGCGCTGGGCATGGCGCAGCGCGTGGCGTGGACGCCGCCGCTGCCGCTCGCCGACATCAAGGCGCTCGCCCATGCGACCGGGACGACGGTCAACGACGTGCTGATGGCGGCGCTGGCCGGCGGGCTGCGCCGCTACCTGGCCGGCCGCGGCCAGCCCGCCGAGGAGCTGCACGCGATGGTGCCGTTCAACCTGCGCCCGCTCGACGAGCCGCTGCCGCGCGACCTCGGCAACCGCTTCGCGCTGGTCCTCCTGGCGCTGCCGCTGACCGACCGCTCGCCGCGCGAGCGCCTCGACCACATCCACGAGCACATGGAGGCGGTCAAGGCCTCGCGCCAGCCCGCCGTCTCCTACGCGACGCTGCAGGCGGCGGGGCTGGCGCCGGCGCAGGCCGAGACGGCGCTGATCGACTTCATGACGTCGAAGTCGACGGCCGTCGTGACCAACGTCCCCGGCCCGCGCGAGACCGTCGAGTTGACCGGGGTGCCGCTGGAGGAGGTCCTCGTCTGGGCCCCGTGCGCGGGCAGCATCGGGATGACGGTCTCGATGTTCAGCTACCGCGACGCGGTGACCGTCGGCTACATGACCCACACGGCGCAGGTCCCCGACCCGCTCGCGCTGGCCGACGCCACGGTCGCCGAGCTCGACGCGCTGCGCGCGGCGGCGGCATGACGCCGAGCACGAGCGTGCCGGCGCCCGCGCAGCACGCGGCACGCGAGCCGGCGACGGTCGAGCAGCTGCTGACCCGCCGGCTGGTCGTGGTCACCGGCAAGGGCGGGACGGGCAAGTCGACGGTCGCCGCCGCGCTGGCGCTGGCGGTGGCGCGCCGCGGCCGGCGCGCGGCCGTCGTCGAGGTCGCGGGCCGCCGCGACGTCGCGCGCGCGATCGGCGCCCGTGACGGCGGCCGCGGCAGGGCGTACGTCCAGCGCGCGATCGCGCCGCGCGTGGACCACCTCTCCGTCGACCCCCGCCATGCGCTGCGCGAGTACCTGCGCCGGCAGCTGCCCGGGCCGGCCGCGGCGGTCCTGCTCGCCGGCGGCGCGTT
>DASTWY010000056.1:0-206758 GCA_035765735.1 Baekduia sp.
ACGGCCGCATCTGGCAGACCTCCCGCCAGCGCGACCGCGCTCTGTCATCGTTCTTGAGGTACTACAACCGCCAACGCCCTCACAGCGCCGCCGGCGGCCGGCCACCCATCACCCGCGTCCACTAAGACCGCAAGCAGGACAGCTAGGCCGGCTGCAGGTCGCCGGGGTCGATCGACCAGCGGGCGGCGATGCCCGCCAGCTCGTCGTCCAGGGTCCAGCGGTCGGCCAGCGCGACGCCCTCGTGGTCGGGGACGCCGCCCTTCAGGGCCATGCAGCGCGTGTTGTCGCCGATGGCGCGGATCTCGGCGACCTCCTCGTCGGAGAGGCGCACGTCCACCGGCAGGCTCGCGAGCTCCTCGCGCTGGGCCTCCACCGGCTTGGCCCCCTCGCCGGCCTCCTGGACGAGCGTCGGCACCACCGACTCCACAGCGGGGTGCGCGAGGTTCCACTGGCAGGCCAGCTGCAGCATCGTCAGGCCGTGGCGCTCGGCGATCGGCCGCAGCCGCTCCAGCCGCTCGACCCCCGACTCGATCCAGCCGGCGGGCCGGAAGGCGCGGTGGTCGCGCTCGCCCATCGGGGTGCCCGGCCGCAGGTCGTCGTGGAAGATGCCGCCGTAGTCGGCGACGCGCGTGATCACCTGGACGCCGTGCGCCTCCGCCGCCGGCAGCGCGAGCTCACCCGGCCACGGCTCAAGCGGGTTGAGGATCAGCATCGCCCAGTCGATCACGTCGCCGTAGCGCTCGAAGCAGTCGATGACGTCGAGGGTGAAGCCGTTGGCGGGGCCGGGCGCCACGCCGACCCGGCGCGTGAGGCCCGCGTCGCGGAGCGCGGCCATGCCCTCCCACACCGCGGGATGCGTATAGCCGGTGCGATCCGGGTTGTGCAGCAGCAGGACGTCGAAGGCGTCGGCGCCCAGGCGCTCGAGGCTGCGCTCCGTCGCCATCCGCAGGTAGGCGCCGTACTCGTCGGGCCCGCGCAGGGCCGGATCGGTGAAGCGCGGGAACCCCTTGGCGCCCTGGCGCGTGCCCTCGTAGAAGTCGTGGCCGACGGCGCCGACGAGGCAGTAGGCGTCGCGGTCGAGGCCCGTGAGCGCGCGGCCGAGCAGGCGGTCGGCCTCCCCGCTGCCGTAGACGTCCGCGGTCAGGACGGTCCGGATCCGGTCGTCGGGCCGCATGAGCGCGAGCAGGCGGTCGTCGTCGAGGGCGGCGCCGAAGTGCATGAAGCGGCCGCCCGACCAGGTGCCGAGGGCGGTGGGCGTGGGATCGAGGGGCATCACCTCAAGGGTACGCGGGACGCGCGGACGTGGGAGGATCGCCCCATGCGCCGCGTGCTGATCGTGCTGGCCTCGCTGATCGCACTCGTGGCCGCCGGGTGCGGCGGCAGCGACGACGGCGGGGGCGGCGGCGTCTCCAAGCAGGACTACGCCCGCCAGCTCTCGCAGGCGACGGCCGCCCTCCGGCAGGCCTTCGACGACCTGGCCAAGACCTCGAGCGACGGGACGTCGACGAAGGCGGCGGCCGCGCGGCTCGAGAAGGGCGCTTCGGCGCTCGAGCAGGCGGCCGACCGGTTCGACGCGATCACCCCGCCCGAGGCGTCGAAGGACGCCCACGAGAAGATCGTGGATGGCCTGCGCAAGATGGCCAGCCAGTTCCAGCAGGGTGCCGACGCGGCCAAGAAGGGCGACGCGGCCGCCGTGGCCAAGGCGCTCCAGGGCATCGCCGGCAGCGCGGGCGCGCGCGAGATCCAGCAGGCCCAGCAGGAGCTCCAGCGCCAGGGCGTGACGGTCACCACGCCCTGAGCGGGCGTCCATCGGCGCCCACCCCCGTACGTCATAACGTACACTCGTATGCCATGACCGACATGGCGCCATCCCCTTCCGCTGCCGTCTTCGACGCGCAGGCCGCCACGTACGAGGCGGCGCGACGCCGGCTCGTCCCCCCATTCGACACCTTCTACGGGACGGCCGTCGCCGCGCTGGAGCTGCTGGGCCGGCCCCCGCGGCGCGTGCTGGACCTCGGCGCGGGCACCGGGATCCTGGCCGCCCGGATCGCCGCGGCATATCCGGACGCCGAGCTGGTGCTCGTCGACGGCGCGCCGGCGATGCTCGAGCAGGCCCGCGCGCGGCTGGGCGCGCGGGCGACGATCCACGTGGCCGACCTGGCGGACCCGCTGCCGGAGGGCCCGTTCGACGCGATCGTCTCCGCGCTCGCCATCCATCACCTCGACGACCCCGGCAAGCGCGCGCTGCTCGCCCGTGTGCGGGCCGCGCTGCCGCCGATGGGCGTCTTCGTCGACGCCGAGCAGGTGGCCGGGCCCACGCCCTGCTTCGACCGGCGCTACCGCGCCTGGCACGAGGCCGCGGCGCGGAGCCTGGGGACCACGGACGCCGAGTGGGCGGGCGCCGAGGAGCGCATGGCGCACGACCGCTGCTCCGACGTCGAGTCGCAGCTGCGCTGGCTGCGGGAGGCGGGCTTCGACGCGGCCGACTGCCTGTTCAAGGACCACCGCTTCGCGGTGCTCGTCGCGCGGCGCGCCGGGTAGCGGCGCTCAGACGGCGTCGGCGACCTCCGCCGCCTGGCGCAGCTTCTCGAGCGCGGTGCGCAGGACCCGCGAGACGTGCATCTGCGACAGCCCGATCTCGCGTCCGATCTCGGCCTGCGTGAGGTCCTCCTCGAAGCGCAGCCGGACGATCTCGCGCTCGCGGGCCGTGAGCGCGCGGGAGAGGGCCGCGATCGTCGCGCGGTGCTCGGCCTCCGCGAAGCCGTCGTCGGCGGCGCCGAGCCGGCCCTCGAGCGTCTGGTCCTCGCCATCGCTGATGCGGGTGGGCGCCGACAGCGAGGAGGACATGCGGGCCGCGAGCGCCTCGCGCGCCTCCAGCACCGCCTCCGGCTCGAGGCCGGCGTGCGCGGAGATCTCCGCCACGGTGGGCGACCGGCCGAGCCGGCGCGCGAGGTCCTCGACCGCGCGCTCGACCGCGAGCGCCTGCTCCTGGAGGTCGCGCGGCGGCCGGACCGCCCAGCCGCGGTCGCGGAAGTGCCGGCGCAGCTCGCCGGCCATCGTGGGCAGCGCATAGCTGCTGAACGCCGAGCCCCGCGCCGGGTCGTAGCGGTCCAGCGCCTTCAGGAGCCCGACGCTGGCGACCTGCAGCAGGTCGTCGAACGGCTCGCTGCCCCGGGCGTACTGGCTCGCCGCATAGCGCGCGAGCGGGAGGAAGCGATGGATGAGCTGCTCGCGCAGCGCTGGATCATGGGACGCGGCATACCGGCGTAGCAGCTCTCCGTCCCGGCGTCCGCCCGAGGTGTTCGGACGCAGGTCCTGTGCCATCGCCGTATGCCGCGAGGCGGCAACGACGGTCACGGGACGACGGGCTGTCCGCTGCGCCCCGGTCCCAAACGGTCAGGTCCGAGCGCGGCCGCGCAGCGCGCCGAGGTCCTCCCGCAGGCGCGACGGAACGCGCCGGACGAGGTCGCCCAGCGAGCGCCGCTTCGGCTCCGTCTTGGCGCGGTGCGGGACGGCGGCCAGCGAGAACTGGTGGGGGTCGAGGAACTGCTCGGCGCGCGGCACGGGCGGCTGCGTCTTGAGGTCCAGGTCGGGGAACTGCTTGCGGCGCGCCGCGATCTGCGCGCCGGTGATGAGCGGGGAGTCGTCCTCGGTGATCGGCGCGGGGGCCGCGGCGTCCATCGAGTAGCCGTAGAACTCTCCCAACCGCGCGAGCCGCTCCCCGACGGCCGCGCGCTCCTCGGGGCTCATCGTGCGCATCCACTTGTCGATGCGCGAGACATCGATGGCGTCCTCGGCGCGCGTCTTGCCCTCGATCCGCGAGTGATGGCGGGCGCCCTGGACGACGTGGTGCTCGAGCACCCGGTCCGACCACGGCTCCCCCAGCCAGTCCAGCAGCGCGCGCATGACCGGCTCGGGCCGCAGGACCAGGTCCTCGTAGCGCAGCACGACGAACCGCTTGGGGTAGCGGGCGGCCTGCCGCGTGAGCTCGCGGACGTAGCGGTCGTAGTGGCCGGTGGCCTGCTCGATGGCGTGCTCGAAGCGGGACATGTTCGAGGCGGTCGACCCACCGGGATGGCGGACGATCCCGACGAACTGCGCGTCGGGGAACAGGCGCTTCATGCCCGAGATGTGCCAGGTGTGCAGCGGGGTCTTCTCGCCCCAGCGCTGCTTGCCGTTGGCCTCGACGTAGCGCTGGAACATGTGCTCGAAGAACGCCGCGGCCTCGCGGTCGAACTCCGCGACGCTCCAACCCAGGCGCTGGGCCCAGCGGCGGCCCGTCCACTTGAACGGGACGAAGCGCATCGCGTTGTAGGTCCGCATGAACCCGGTCTCGTGCGGGACCGCGATGTGCTCGTGGCTGTCGAGCATGAGCCGCAGCAGCGTCGTGCCGGTGCCCATCGCCCCGATGATGAAGATCGGTCCGCGCCGCTCGGGGGCGTCGCCCGCCTGCTGCGCGCTGGGACCGGTGCCGATCGACGTCTCGTCCACGGCCGGGCAGTGTAGGGACGGGCGTCCCGCGCCGGTGCGCCGGGCGCGGTGCGGGACGCCCCGGGCTCAGGCCCCCGCCCGGAGGGACGAGGCCGCCGCGACCGCCGCGTCGCCGGCCGCCGCGCCCCGGGGGCGGCGCCACTGCAGCGCCGCGACCAGCGCCGCGTCCAGGGCGAGGGCGCCGCAGGCCACCGCCGCCACGGCGAAGGCGCCCGCGGAGCCGTCGGCTGCGTCCCCCAGGAACACGCTGCCGATGGTGGCCACGCCGACGGCGAAGCAGAGCTGCACCGTCGTGGTCAGCAGGCCGCTGGCGTCCTGGGCGTGCGCGGCCGGGACCTCGCCCATCATCCGCCCGATCACGGCGCTCCAGCCGGCGCCGAAGCCGGCGCCGGTGACCGCCAGCAGCGGCAGCGCGAGCTCGTCGCGCCAGCTGCCGCCGGCGGCGGCCAGCCCGAGGACGACGTAGCCGGCGGCGGCCAGCGCCAGCGCCGCCGGGCCGACCCGCCGGGCGACCGCGGGCCGCAGCCCCGCGCAGCCCAGGCTCGTCACCGCGAAGCCGAGGGCGTAGGGGCCGAACGTCAGGCCGGCGCGCAGCGGGCTGAAGCCCAGCTGGCCCTGGAGATGCAGCGTGAGCGTGAACAGGAAGCCGCCGTAGGCGACCATCTGCAGGGCGATCGATCCCAGCCCGAGGCCGACCGGCCGGCGGCCCATCAGGCGCAGGTCCGCCAGCGGCTCGGGGTGGCGGCGCAGGTGGCCGACCAGTGCGACGGCGAGCGCCGCCGCGGCGGCCAGGCAGGCCCACGTCCACCACGCCCAGCCGGCCTGCCGGCCGAAGCAGAGCGGGACCATCGCCAGGACGACGCCGCCGGTCAGCAGCACGGCGCCGGCGACGTCGAGGCGGCGACGCGCCCCGTGGGTGCGCGGGAGGACGACCATGCCGGCGGCCAGCACGGCGAGCCCGACCGGGACGTTGACGAGGAAGACGGGCCGCCAGCCGGCGCCGGCGAGGTCGGCGTCGATGAGGGCGCCGCCGACGAGCTGGCCGACCACGGCGCCGAGCGCGATCACGCTGGCCTGGAGCCCGAGCGCCCGGGTGCGTGCGGCCCCCTCGAAGCGCAGCTGGATGATGGTCAGGACCTGCGGGACGAGCGCCGCGGCCGAGATGCCCTGCAGGACGCGGGCCGCGACCAGCATCCCCGGACCGGCCGCCACCCCGCAGGCGGCCGAGGCGGCGGTGAAGCCGGCGAGGCCGGCGAGGAAGAGCCGGCGGTGGCCGCGGTCGTCGCCGAGGCGGGCGCCGAGGACGAGCAGCGCGGCCAGCGCGACGCTGTAGCCGTTGACGACGAGCTGCAGCACGGCCCCGGACCCGCCGAGGTCGTGCTGGATCGACGGCACCGCGACGTTGACGATCGTCACGTCGAGGCTCGTCATGAACGTGCCGGTCAGCAGGACGGCCAGCAGGGCCGCCGCGGAGCGTGTGGGAGGAGGAGCGGACATGGCGCCGAGCCTCCCGCGCGCCGGCCCGCGCCGCGATTCCCTCCGAGGTCAGGCCGGTGATGACCCCGGCGGACGGCTCAGCGGCCGCGCAGGGCGCGGGCGGTGGCGGCGTCGGCCGGGAAGAACGACTCGATCGAGAGCTCGGCCAGCGTGACGTCGACCGCCGTCCCGAACGTCGCCATCGTCGAGAGCAGCGACAGCCGGCCCCGGCTGCTGTCGAGCACCAGCGGCACGGCGATGTCGCCGATCGCGGTCGGCGCCCCGTCGTGGTCGGGCGCCGGATAGGCGGCGACCTCGTCGCGGAGGCAGACGATCTGCGGGTCGGCGGTCAGGGCGACCTGCCGTCCGAGGCGCTCGAGCAGGTGGGCCCGCCACGCGCCGAGGTTCGCGATGCGCGGCGCCACGCCGTCGGGGTGCAGCGACAGGCGCGCGACGTTGACCGGCGGCGCCAGCAGCTCCGGGGCCGCCCCCTCGGTCAGCACCGCCGCGCCCGCGTTGGCCGCCACGAGCTCCCAGCGGACGTCGACGACGACCGCCGGGTAGGGCTCGTGCGCCCGCAGCACCAGGTCGAGCGCCTCGCGGACCGGGCCCATCTCGGGGTCGTCGAGGTCGCGCCCGGCGTAGACGGGCGCGTAGCCGGCGGCCAGCAGCAGGGCGTTGCGCTCGCGCAGCGGGACCTCGAGCCGCTCGGCGAGGTGCAGCACCATCTCGCGGCTCGGCCGGGCGCGGCCGGTCTCCACGAAGCTCACGTGCCGCGCCGAGACGCCCGCCTCCAGCGCGAGGTCGAGCTGGCTCAGCCGCCGGCGGCGGCGCCAGTCGCGCAGCATCGGCCCCACCCCCGTCACGGTGCCGGACGTCATCGGCCTGCGACCCTACCGGCGCCTGGGCGCCGCGCCATGACCTCGGAGGTAGGCGCGGGGGAGCGCCTCAGGCGTCGGTGACCGGCAGCGGGCGACCGCAGCTCGGGCACGCGTCGCCCAGCACCGGCTCGTCCTCCGGCGCGTCGGCGAGCCAGTGAACCTGGTGGCGGCCGAGACCGGCGCTACGGATGTCCTGCCCGCACGCGCACGTCCAGGTCGTGTGCGCCGCGGTCGGCGCACCGCCCGGGCCGCGCACGCCGCGGCGCAGGACGCCGCTGCCCTTCAGCCGGACGGCCACGGCGGCGCCTGCGACGAGGGCGGCGGCGGCCACGATCCGGGCCGGACGAGCGTGGCGCTGGCGACGACGCATGGCGTCCTCTTGCCCTGTTCGCGAGCCGTCCACCCGCGCCGGTCCGCGCGGCGTCGCACCGCGAAGCGGAGCGGGGAGCCGGCGGGTACGGCCACCTCGCGGACCCCGCGGCACGACGGGCCGGTTCGGCCGGAGCCGGTCGCTTGGCGGCACGCCCGTGCCGCCGGGCGACCGCTCTGCCCCACGCCGTGCGGATTCCCGGCCGCGGCGCGGGGTTCCGGCGCAGTGGGCGGTGCAGGGCTCGAACCTGCGACCCCTCGCTTGTAAGGCGAGTGCTCTGGCCAGCTGAGCTAACCGCCCGCGAGCGCCACAGGCTACGGAAGTGACCACGCGTGTGTGAGGGCTGCAGGGCGTGGGTACCGAACGGCAACCATGCTCGAGCAACGCCAGGTCAAGCGCGACGTCTTCGTCCTCGATGCCACGTTCGGCCTCGTCGGCCGCCTCGACGGGCTGCACATCGATCCGGACGGCGAGGCCTGGGGCACCGTGCACTGCGGGACCTTCGGCGCCCGCACCCGCCTGGTACCGCTGCGCGGCGCGCAGTGGTGGAGCGGCTACCTGCGCGTCACCTGCTCGCGCCACCAGGTCCGCACCGCCCCGGAGGCGGCCGGCGACGTGCTGCTCGCCGGCGAGGACGCCGAGGTCCTGCGCGAGCACTACCTCGAGATCGAGGACGAGGCCGAGACGCGCTTCCACCGGCGCGACTGGTAGCCGACCTGCCGCCGCCGGCGGGCCCCGCGGCTAGGGCTGGTCGATCCCGACGTACTGGAAGACGGTCGAGTCCGGGTCGATCGTCGGCATGTCCTGGCTCTCGTCGACGCGGCACGCCACGATCCGGAGTGTGTTGTTCGCCCCCGGGTTGGCCGTGACGATGATCGGATCAGGCCATCCCGCGGCCGGCGAGACGAGCACGACGTCGTCGGCGATCGTGTTGCCCTGACCCGGCGCGGCGGGCTGGGCCGCAGCCGTGCCCACCTGGCAGGTGTGCGGGGGAAACGGCTTGAAGTCGACCGACACCGACCCGTAGAAGTCGCCGATGTCCCTCGTCTGGAGCGTGCCGTCGGCGATCGCCTTCGGCCCCACGGCGCCGTCGGCGAGCTTGGACGCGGACACGGCACCCGCCGCGAGCTGACCGCCGTCCACCGCGCCGTCGGCCAGGTCGGCGGTGCCGACGCCGCGGTCGGCCAGGGCCGCCGTCCCGACGGCGGCGTCCTCGATCTTGGAGCCGTCGACCGCCTTGGCGGCGATCTGGCGCGAGGTGATCGAGTACGGCGCCGTGCGCTGCAGCGACTTCACCGCCTTGCGGGAGAGGTCGATCGTCTGCAGGCTGCGGTCGCGCACCTGCGCGCTGCGGATCGAGCCGTGCTTGATCGAGCGGCCGTCGATGAGGCGCTTGGCGGTCGCGGGCCCGTCGAGGGCCACGAAGAGAGCGAGGAGAGCGACGACCATCGAGGCGGACGGTCGCCGGCACAGGCGTGACGGCATCGCGTGGGTTCGGCCGGGTGGAGGGACGGATGCGGCGGGAGCTCCGGCGCCCGCAGCCCGACCACTTTGCCACGCCGGGACGCGATGGGAGCCGACTCGACGGATGTAGTACCCCCAAGGGGAATCGAACCCCTGCCTCGAGCTCGAAAGGCTCACGTGCTAGCCGCTACACCATGGGGGCCGGCCCACGGGAGTCTAGGCTGCAAGGCGCCCCCGTAGCTCAACTGGCAGAGCGCGCGCCTTTTAAGCGCTGAGGTTGTGGGTTCGAGCCCCACCGGGGGCACTCGCGCGTGCGCGCGGCGCTGCCCGATCGCGACGAGCGCGTCACGCGCGGTGTCCGATGCTCCGCGCCTTAGCCAATCGTTAGCCCGCTCTCAGGCTGCGTTGGGGTTCGGCCGGGAGCATGCCTGGCGCGGAATCGGAGGCGCTCGGTTCCTTGGACCGGCCGGTCGCCTCCCGCCCCTTCCGCATCGACCAGAAGCAAGGTGCAGTTCCTCCCCAACCCTGCTGGCGGGGCGCCGCGAGGCGCTCCGCCAGCCAGGGGGAGCACCCTGCTGAGGGCCTAGCGCCGCGCACCGGCCGGGCGGCCGGCCAGCGCGTCGAGCAGCAGGTCGATGGAGCGCTCGAGCTGCTCGATGGTCGCGTCCTCGACGCGTGTGACGCCGACGCTCTGGTTCAGCCACGCGTTGATCTCGCGGTGCGGCCGCCGGTCGCGGCGCCCGAGGTCGCCCACCAGGCGATGGCGCTTGTCGCGGAGGATCGCCCGGCGCTCGAAGGCCGACAGCTTCGGCGCGGCGGCGGCCTGCGGCTCGACGTCGGGGACCGCCGAGGCGAACGTGAAGCCGCCGGCCGGCGCGACGGGCGTCACCGGCGCGCCGGGCGCCACGACGGCCGGCCCGCCGAACAGCGACATCTGCGACGTCGGGGCGACGTCGGCCGACAGCGCCACGAACTCGGCCTGCTCGGACTTCTCGGTCTCGCGGCGCTCGGGGCGCTCGTCGAAGGCCTCCTCGTCGGGCTCGCGCCGGCGCAGCACGTGGCGCAGCTCGCCCTCGACGTCGGTCGCATGCCGGCGCAGGACGGGGTCGGCCGGCAGATAGAGCCACGACATCTCCGCCGGGCGCCCGGCGATCGTGCGCACGAAGCGCCCGACGACCTGGCGGAAGATCAGCGGCGTCTTGGCAGCGCTCGCGTACACGCCGACGCGCAGGCGCGGGATGTCCACGCCCTCGCTGACCATGTTGACGGCGACGATCCACTCCTCGCGCGAGGCCGTGAAGGCCGCGAGCTTCTTGTGGGCGCCGGCCTCCGTGTGGAGGACCACGGTCGGGCTCTTGCCGCTGACGTCCTTGATGAGCTTGGCGATCTTGCGCGCGTGCTCGGAGTCGGCGGCGACGACGAGGCCGCCCGCGTCGCGGTGCCCGGCGGCCCGCGCCTCCTGGAGCCGCGCGTGCGCGGCGGCGAGGATCCGCGGCAGGCCGTCGGACAGCTCGGCGGAGATCGCCGTGCGGTAGCGGCGCGAGGCCTCGCGTGAGCTCAGCACGGTGTCGAACCCGGCCTCGATGACGTCGTCGCCCGAGCGCCACTGCAGCGTGCCGTCGTACGGGATGAAGGTGACGGGCCGGCAGATCCGGTCCCGGACGGCGTCGGCGTACGTGTAGGAGATGTCGGCGACGGCGACACCCTCGGCGTCGTAGCGGACGCCCGGGATCGGCGACGCGTCGGAGCGGAACGGCGTGCCGGAGAGCAGCAGCCAGCGGGCGGCGTTGCGGAACGCCGTGGCGAAGCCCTCCCCCCAGGCCAGCTCCTCGCCGAGGTGATGCGCCTCGTCGGCGACGACGAGCGTGCGGCCCGTGCACTGGCGGCCCCACGTCGCGGCGACGGAGGCCACCTTCGCGTAGGTCACCGCGACGCCGTGGAAGTCGCGCGGCGGCACGAGCTCGGCCGCGTCGGGCACGAGCTGGAGGCCCATCCGGCCGGCCGCGGCGGCCCACTGGCGGGTCAGCGGCGTGGTCGGGCAGACGACGGCGACGCGGTCGACGACGCCGCGGCGCAGTTGGTCGCGGGCGAACTCGATCGACGGCCGCGTCTTGCCCGCGCCGGGGGCCGCCGAGATCAGGAACGGCCCTGTGTCCCACGTGGCCATGGCTTCCAGCGCAGCCACCTGCCACGCCCGCAGTCCGTTGCTGGCGGTCGTTCCTTCGGCCCTCACGCGGCGGCGAAGATTGCGCGATGCGCCGGACGGAACAGGCGGGATCTCGCCCCGAGGGCTCGGACCCGCAGCGCGAGCTCGCGTGGAGGCTCGCTCACGCGGCTGCCGGATCCTGGCCGGTTGCAGGGACGACGTAGGCGTCGGCCTCGATCTCGACGAGCATCCGCGGGTCGATGAGCCCGTGGACCTCGATCATCGCCGTCGCGGGCCGGACGTCGCCGAACACCGCGCCGTGCGCCCGCCCGACCTCCTCCCAGCGCGAGGCGTCGGTGACATAGAGGCGCGTCCGGACCACGTCGGCGGCCGACGCGCCGACGCGCTCGAGGGCGCGCACGAGGCTGTCGATGGCCAGCGCCATCTGCTCGCCCGGCGTCTCGCCGCGGACGACGCCGCCGGCGTCCACCGAGGTGCAGCCGCTGACCCAGACGTGCGGCCCGGCGCGCACGACGCGCGCGTAGCCGACCGCGTCCTCGAACGGGCCGGGCGGGTCGGAGCCCAGCCGCTGGATCAATGCCGGAAGTGCCGGCGGCGGGTCATGACCATCGCCACGCCGGCCTCCTCGGCGGCGGCGACGACCTGGTCGTCGCGGACCGAGCCGCCGGGCTGGATGATCGCCGTGACGCCCGCCTCGACCCCGAGCTGCGGGCCGTCGGGGAAGGGGAAGAACGCGTCGGAGGCCAGCGCGGCGCCCTGCAGGTCGGTCTGGGCCTTCTCGACCGACAGCCGGACGGAGTCCACGCGGCTCATCTGCCCCGCGCCGATGCCGATCGTCGCCAGGTCGCGGGCCACGACGATCGCGTTGGACTTCACGTGGCGGCAGATGCGCCAGGCGAACAGCAGGTCGCTCCACTCGCGCTCGCTCGGGCGCCGCTCGGTGGCGACCTCCATGCTGTCGCGCTCGTCGCGGGTGCCGTCGTGGTCCTGCACGAGCAGGCCGCCGGTGACCTGGCGGATGTCGGGCTCGCCGACCACCGGGGCGCGTCGCTCCTGGTCCTCGAGGATGCGGATGTTCTTCTTCTGCGTCAGCACGTCGAGCGCGCCGTCCTCGTAGCCGGGCGCGATCAGCACCTCGATGAACTGCTGGTGCAGCTTCTCGGCGGTCGCGCGGTCGACCGGCCGGTTGAGCGCGATGATGCCGCCGTAGGCGCTCATCGGGTCGCAGGCGAACGCCTTCTCGTAGGCGTCCTGGATCGAGGCGCCGAGCGCGGCCCCGCAGGGGTTGTTGTGCTTGACGATGACGCACGCCGGCACCTCGAACTCGCGCACCATCGAGCGCGCCGAGTCGAGGTCGAGGATGTTGTTGTAGGAGATCTGCTTGCCGTGGTGCTGCACGACCTGCGAGAGCACGTGCATGCGCGAGCCGACCTGCGCGTAGTACGCGGCGCGCTGGTGCGGGTTCTCGCCGTAGGGCAGGTCGACGACCTTCTCGTAGGCGCGCGTCAGCTGGGCGGGCAGGTCCTCGCGCTTCTCGGCGAACCAGCGCGAGATCGCCGTGTCGTAGCGCGCGGTGTAGGTGAACGCCTCCGCGGCCAGCGCCTCGCGCGTGGGCGCCGACAGGGCGCCGTCCGAGGCGCGCAGCTCCTCGAGCACCGCGTCGTAGGACTCCGGCTTGACGACGACCGCGGCGTAGGCGTGGTTCTTGGCGGCCGCGCGGATCATCGTCGGCCCGCCGATGTCGATGTTCTCGATGACCTCGCCCTCGCCGACGCCGCGCCGGGCGGCCGTGCGCTCGAACGGGTAGAGGTTGACGCAGACGAGGTCGACGAACTCGATCTGCTGCTCGGCGGCCTGCGCCATGTGGCGCTCGTCGTCGCGCACCGCCAGCAGCCCCGCGTAGAGCTTGGGGTGCAGCGTCTTGACGCGGCCGTCCATGATCTCCGGGAAGCCGGTGAAGTCGTCGATGGCGCGCACCTCCAGGCCGGCGTCCTGCAGCGCGGCGGCGGTGCCGCCGGTGGAGACGAGCTCGACCCCCAGCTCCGCGAGCCCGCGCGCGAAGTCGACGACGCCGGTCTTGTCGGAGACCGACAGGAGCGCGCGCTGGATGCGGACGGGGCGCGGCGTCGCCGGCGCCGCGGACGAGGTCTCGGAGGCCATGGCGCGATGGTATTGCCCCTGGCCCCCGGACCGGTCGCGGATGGGGTTGGCGCGGCGCTCGCGCGGGAAGAGCGGGGCCATGAGCGACGCCCGTTCCGCCGACGGCCCCGAGCAGCGCCTCGAGGAGGAGGTCGACGAGCTCGAGGAGCGACTCGACCGCCTCGACGACCACATCGAGGACGCGGAGCACAAGGCGGAAGCCCGCCGGGAGGAGGCCAACCCGGCCGAGACCCTGGCCGGGGACTGGGACGAGACCCGAGGGGACCCCGGCCACGGCCAGGACCCCAAAGGCGCGGTCGACCGGTAGCGCCGCGCATCCCGGGCTGCTCGCCGTGCTCGCGGGACGGGGCGGCGCGGCGAGTGGCCTCGGGTCGCCCCGCTAGGCCGCGTCGATCAGCACGCGCCGCGGGTGCGCCGGATCGCGCCGCACGCGCCCGGCGGCGATCAGCCTCACCGCCTCGGGCAGGAGCGCGTGCTCCAGCGGCCGCAGCAGCGCGAGCGCCGCGTCGGCGTCGGCCTCGGGCGGCAGCTCGATCGCCCGCTGGAGGATGATCGAGCCCGTGTCGACGCCCTCGTCGACGAAGTGGACGCTGACGCCGAACACGCGCACGCCGTAGTCGATCGCCTGCTGCACCGAGGCGATGCCCGGGAACGCGGGCAGCAGCGACGGGTGGACGTTGATGATCCGGTCCCCGAAGCGCGCGATGAACGCCGCGTCGAGGATCGCCATGTAGCCCGCGAGGACCACGAGCTCGACCTCCCGCTCGGCGAGCCAGTCGGCCATCGCGGCGTCGCGCGCCGCCCGGTCGGCATGGTCGCGGCGGGCGAAGACGCGCGCCGGGACGCCCGCCGCCGCGGCGCGCTGCAGCGCGTGCGCGTCGGCGCGGTCGGAGGCGACGGCGACGATCTCGACCTCGCGCCCGTGGACGGCGTCGAGCAACGCCTGGAGGTTCGTGCCGCCGCCCGAGGCCAGCACGCCGACGCGCATCAGGCGGCCTCGATGGCCAGGGCGCCCTGGCCCGACGACTCCGCACGGGCCCCGGGCGCCGCGCGGAGGACCGGGTACGGGCCGCCCGTCGAGGTCAGCGTCCCCGCCTCCAGCAGCACGTCGACGCGCGCCAGCACGGCCTTGGCGGTCAGGTGCGCGTAGGTCCCGTACTCGGGCAGGCCGTCCCACGAGTTGCGCAGGACCGCCTTCGCCCGCCCGCCGCGCAGGACCTCGGCCACGCGCGTGCGGCCGATCGAGGGCCGCGCCGCGTCGACGACGGCGACGATCGCGTCGTCGAGCGTGGCGTGCCGGGCGGTCCCGCCGCCTCCGCCTCCGCCGCCGGCGGCCACGCCGCCCCGCGCCGCCGCCGGCACGAGCGACGGATCGCAGGCGTCGCAGCAGGGGACCTCGGGCGCCGGCGCGGCCGGATCGCCGAAGTGGCGCAGGATCGCCTCGCGTCGGCAGCCGGCATCCTCCACGAACGCCCACACGGCGCGGTACTGCCGCCAGCGCGCGCGCTGGCCCTCCGACGCCGAGGTGCGCGCCAGCGCACGCGCCCGGCCCTCGAAGGCCGCCAGCAGCCGTCCGCGGACGCGGTCCAGCGGCGCGGGCGCCGGCTGGACGATCCCCGCGCGCGCCAGGTGCCCCACGATCGCGCGGACGCGCTCGGGCTCGTCGTCGAGGTCGGCCACGGCGACGTCGAAGCGGCCGTCGACCGTCGCCGCGGTGATCCGCCGCGCCACCTGCTCGAGCAGCTCGTCGGAGACCTCTGCCCGCTGGATGAAGAAGACGTGCAGGCCCTTGTCGCGGGGCTCGGCGAAGAGCAGGGCCCGCGCCGGGCGGCCGTCGCGGCCGGCACGGCCGGCCTCCTGGTAGTAGGCCTCGATCGACGGCGGCACGACCTCGTGCGCCACGGTGCGCACGTCGGCCTTGTCGACGCCCATGCCGAACGCGTTCGTCGCCACCACGACGTCGACCTCGCCGTCCATGAACCGCCGCTGCGCGTCCGCACGCTCACCGCGCCCCAGCCCGGCGTGATAGGCGAGCACGTCGGTGCCGAGGTCGCGCTGCAGGCGCTCGGCCAGCCGCTCGGCCGCCTTCCGCGTGCCGGCGTAGACGATGGCCGGGCGGCTGGCCGGGTCGGCCAGCGTGGCCGCGATCCGCGCGTGCTTGTCGGCGGCGGTCGCGCACGGCACCACCGCGAAGCTCAGGTTCGGCCGGTCGAAGCCCGTCGTCACCACGGCGGGATCGCGCAGCCCGAGGCGCGCCACGACGTCGCGCGCGACCTCGGGCGTGGCGGTCGCCGTCGAGGCGATCAGCGCGCGGGCGCCGAGCCAGCGCGCGGCGTCGCCGAGGCGGAAGTAGTCGGGCCGGAAGTCGTGGCCCCACTGGGAGACGCAGTGCGCCTCGTCGACGACGAACAGCCCGACGGGGGCGCCCTGGATGGCCTTCAGGAAGGAGGCGGACGAGAAGCGCTCGGGCGCCAGGTACAGCAGGCGCAGCGTCCCGGCCCGCGCGCGGGCGAGCGCCTCGTCGTTGGCGGCGGCGTCCTGCTGGGCGTTGATGAGCGCGACCGGCGCGTCGGGGCCGAGCCGCCGGCGCAGCTGATCGACCTGGTCCTGCATGAGCGACACCAGCGGCGAGACGACGATCGTCAGGTCGTCGCGGACGAGCGCGGGGAGCTGGTAGCAGAGCGACTTGCCCGCGCCGGTCGGCATCACCACCAGCACGTCGCGGCCGGCCACCGCGGCGGCGACCGCCTCCTCCTGGCCGGGGCGGAAGCGGTCGAAGCCGAAGTGCTGCTGCAGGGCGCCGTGGAGGTCCATCAGGGCGCAGGACCATAGCGCCGCCCCCGGAGGCCCCCGCTACGCGCGTGCCTTTCGTCACACGCCGGCGCGCGCCAGCGCCGCCGCCTCGCGCTCGCGCACCCGCGCGCGGATGCGCTCGGCCAGCTCGGGCGGGGCGCCGGCCAGCGAGCCGCACGCGAACGGCGGCTGCGGGTCGTACTCGAGCACGAGCTGGATCGCGCACGCCGCGTCCTCGCCGGCGATGCGCGCGGCCAGCGTCAGCGCCATGTCGATGCCCGCCGACACCCCGGCGGCCGTCACGACCTTGCCCTGCACGACGACGCGCTCGGACGCCGGCTCGGCGCCGTAGCCGCGCAGCGCCTCCAGCTCGAGCCAGTGCGACGTCGCCCGCAGGCCGTCGAGGATGCCGGCGGCGCCGAGCAGCAACGACCCCGTGCACACCGACGTCGTCCACGTCGACGTCGCATGGGCGGCACGCAGCCAGTCCAGCCACCGCGCGTCGCCGGTGAGCGCGCGCACGCCGACGCCGCCCGGAACGACGACGACCTCCGGACGCGGGATGTCCTCCAGCGCCGCCTCGGCGACGACCTGCAGCATGCCGTTGTCGGTCCGGACGGGCCCCGGGCGCCCGGCCACGAACCGCACCCGCGCGCCGATGCGCGAGAGCACCTCGTACGGGCCGATCGCGTCCAGCGCCGTGAAGTCGTCGAAGATCGGGATGGCGATGTCCATGGGGTTCCTCCGTGGGTCAGGCGGCCGCGGAGCGGAAGCGCTCGCGATAGGCCGCGGGGCCGACGCCGAGGCGCCGGTGGAACGCGCGCCGCAGCACCTCGCCGCTGGCGAAGCCGGCGGCGAGGGCGGCGGCGTCGACGGGCTGGCCGTCCTCGAGCAGCGCCCGCGCACGCTCCACGCGCAGCCGCTCGACGTACTCGGCGGGCGTCACGCCGGTCTCGGCCCGGAAGGCCCGGGCGAAGTGGCGCTCGCTGAGGCACGCGCGCGCGGCGAGCGCCCCGACCGACAGGTCCTGCTCGAGGTTGGCGGCGATCCAGTCCTGCAGCTCGCGCAGCGGCTCGCGCACCGCGGCCTGCGCGGCCAGGCCGGCGCTGAACTGCGACTGCCCGCCGGGGCGCTTGAGGAAGAGCACGAGCTGGCGCGCCGCCTCCAGCGCCACGGCCCTCCCGAGGTCCTCCTCGACGAGCGCCAGCGCCAGGTCCATCCCGGCGGTCACGCCGGCCGAGGTCCACACGTCGCCGTCGCGCACGTAGATCGGGTCGGCGTCGACGTCGACCGCCGGGTGCGCGGCGGCCAGCTCGCGGCAGTGCGCCCAGTGGGTGGTGGCGCGCCGGCCGTCGAGCAGCCCGGCGGCGGCCAGCGCGAAGGCCCCGGTGCAGACCGACGCCACGCGCCGGGCGTGGGGCGCGGCGGCCCGCAGCCAGCGGACCGCCTCGTCGTCCGGGCCCAGGCGCCGCATCCCCGCGCCGCCGGCGGCCAGGATCGTGTCGGCCGGCGCCGCGGGGTCGGGCAGCGGCGCGCACGCCAGGCGCAGGCCGTTGCTGAGCGTGAGCTCGCCGCCGCCCGGGCTGACGAGCTCGACGGCGTACGGCGCCGACGGGCGACCGCCACGCGCCACGGCGATGCGCCCGGCCGTGTCGAGCACCTCGACCGGGCCGGCCACGTCCAGCGACTGGGTCTCCTCCACGGCGAGCACGACGACGCGCATGCCCCGATGCTCGCGCGCCGGCGCCGTGGCGGCAAGGACGTCCACCCCACGGATCCGGCCACATCGGGCCGGCGAGCGCGGCGCGGCTCAGGGCGTCGTCGACGAGGACGCCAGCGGCAGCTCGAAGGCGTCCTTGTGCTGGGCGGTCTCGGTCCCGGCCAGCGGGTAGTGGCCCGAGAAGCAGGCGTCGCAGTGGCGGCCGCGATCGCCGTTGACCGCTTCGTAGACGCCCTCGAGCGAGAGGTAGGCGAGCGAGTCGACGCCGAGCTCGGCGGCCACCTGCGCGGGCGTCCGCCCGTGCGCGATCATCTCCTCGCGCGAGCTCATGTCGATGCCGTAGTGACAGGGGTGCCTGATCGGCGGCGCGGAGATCCGCATGTGGACCTCCAGCGCGCCCGCGTCGCGCAGCATCTGCACGATCTGGCGCGTGGTGTTCCCGCGGACGATCGAGTCGTCGACCACGACGAGCCGCTTGCCGCCCACGATCTCGGGCAGCGGGTTGAACTTCATCCGCAGGCCGTGCTTGCGCAGCTCCTGGCCCGGCTGGATGAACGTCCGCGCGACGTAGCGGTTCTTGATGAGCCCGTCGTCCTGCGGCAGGCCGGCGGCGCGGGCGTACCCGCGGGCGGCCGGGTTGCCGGAGTCCGGCACGGCGATCACGAGGTCGGCTCCGGGCGCCGGGGCCTCGCGGGCGAGGATCTCGCCCATGCGCCCGCGGGCGGCCTGCAGCAGCTGGCCGTTCATCCGCGAGTCGGGGCGGGCGAAGTAGATGTACTCGAAGACGCAGAACGCCTCGCGCTCGCCCTCGACGACCTGGCGCGTGCGGATGCCCTTCTCCGTCAGCGTGACGACCTCGCCGGGCAGCACGTCGCGCACGAACGTCGCGCCGATGATGTCGAAGGCGCACGACTCCGACGCGACGCAGTAGCGGTCGCCGAGCCGGCCGATGGCCAGCGGCCGCAGGCCGGCCGGGTCGCGGAAGGCCACGACCTCGTCCTTGGTCATGACGACCGTGCTGAAGGCGCCGTTCAGCCGCGGCAGCACGTCGGCCACCGCGTCCTCGATGCGCTCGGCCTCGTGGGTCGAGAGCATCGCGGCGATGATCTCGGAGTCCGACGTGGAGGTGAACTGGACGCCCCGCGAGCGCAGCTCGCTGTGCAGCTCGACGGCGTTGATGAGGTTGCCGTTGTGGGCGAGGGCGAGCTCGCGGTTGCCGTGCGACCCGGCGCTGCGGTGGACGGGCTGCGAGTTCTCCCACTCGTTGGAGCCCGTCGTCGAGTAGCGCACGTGGCCGATGGCCAGGTCGCCGGCGAGCGCGCGGAGGTCGTGCTCCTTGAAGACCTGGTTGACGAGCCCGAGCGACCGCTGGGTGATGATGTAGCCGCCGCGGTCGGCGGCGGCGATGCCGGCCGACTCCTGCCCGCGGTGCTGGAGCGCGTAGAGGGCGAAGTACGCCAGGCGTGCGACGTCGTGATCGGGTGCGTAGATCCCGAAGACGCCGCACTCGTCGCGCGGGCCGTCGCGCTCGTCGAGAGAGGTGATCTGCTCGGTCATGAGGGCCGCCCCTGGCCGTGGGACACGGGGGACGCGGCGGCGACGCAAGGGTAGCAACGCGCCGGGCGGCGACCGGCGCCCCCGGACCACCGCTCGCCGGAGGTTGCGGGCTCAGTCGAGCCGCGCCTCCTGCAGGTCGAGGTCGCGCTCGAGCAGCCGGACGGCCTCCTCGGAGATCTCGCCGCGCGCGTGCAGCTCCATCACGGCGTCGCGCTCGGCGCGCAGGAGCTCCTCGCGCAGGGCCACGAACGCCTCCACGTGAGCGCGGTCCTCGTCGCCGCGCTCGTCGCGCGGCGCGCGCGCGTGCTCGAGGCGCGCCTCGTAGAGCTGGCGCAGGCGCCTCGCCGCCTCCGGGTCGCCGTCGAGGTCGTCCAGGCGCTCGAGCGCCGCCTCGGCCGCCGCGGCCCGGCCCAGCGCCTCGGCCGCCGCGAGGTCCTCCTCCCCGCCGCCCATGCCCGTCGCGCGGATCAGCAGCGGCAGCGTCAGGCCCTGGACGAGCAGGCCGATCAGGATGATGCAGAAGACCACGAAGATGATCAGGTCCCGTTGCGGGAACGGGTCGCCGCCCGCCACCACGCCCGGGATCGCGAGCGCCGCGGCCAGGGACACCGCGCCGCGCATGCCGGCCCAGCCGGCCACCAGCCGCGCGCCGGGCCCGAGGCTCGGCGGCTCGGTCGCCGGCCGCCCGGGGATGATCCACCGCAGCAGCGGATTGCCGGTGAACATCCACACGACGCGCAGGCCGATGACGACCACGGCCGTCACCGCCACCGCGAGCGCCACGTGCGCGATCTCGATGCTCTCGATCCCGCTCGCCGCCGCCCGGAACTGGAGGCCCATGAGCAGGAACAGCGCGGACTCCAGCAGGAACGACGTCGCGTTCCAGAAGGCCGCCGCCTCGATCCGCACCGAGGCGGAGAAGAGCCCCGACGACCGTGAGCCGAGGACGAGCCCGACGGTCACGGTCGCCAGGATCCCCGAGACGTCCAGCGCCTCGGCGGCGATGTACGCGACGTACGGCGTGAACAGCGAGAGCGCGATCTCGATCGGGGCGTCGTCGATGCGGCCCCGGACGAGGCCGATGAGCAGCGCCGCCGCCCAGCCGATGGCCACGCCGCCGGCCGCCACGACGAGCAGCTCGCTGGTCCCGTGCAGGGCAGAGAAGGTGCCGGTCACCGTCGCGGCGACCGCGAGCCGGTAGAGGACGAGGCCGACGCCGTCGTTGACCAGCGACTCGCCCTCCACGATCGCGTTCAGCGCGGGCGGCACGCGCAGCCGCTGCATGATCGCCACGGCGGCCACCGGATCGGTCGGCGCGAGGATCGCGCCGAGCACGAACGCCTCCGCCCAGCCGAACCCCGGCACCACGGCGTGGACGGCGACCGCGACGGCGGCCGTCGTGGCCACGACCAGGCCGATGGCCAGCAGCGCGATCCGCCGGCTCTGCGCCCGCAGGTCGCGCGGCGACGACCGGAAGCCGGCGATGTAGACCAGCGGCGGCAGGAAGATGAAGAAGACGACGTCCGGGTCGAGCCGCACGTCGGGCAGGCCGGGCACGAGGCTGATGAGCACGCCGCCGGCGACGAGCAGGATCGGCGCGGGCATGCCGACGTGCCGGGCGGCGCCGGCCAGCACGGCCACCGCTCCCAGGAGGCCGACGAGGATCTGCGCCGAGGTCACGCCCCGGGAGATACCCAGCGGCGTCCGCGGCGGCGCGGGCCTACGGGAAGAGGGGCGCGAGCGCCCCGTGCGCCTCGCGCAGCTCGGCCAGCGCCCAGCGCTCGCCGAGGGAGCCCACGGCCACCTCCAGCGCGTCGCCGCCGACGGTGCCGACGAGCTCGACGGGCGCGCGCTCGCCGAGGCGGTCGAGCGCCTCGCGCGGGCCCGAGACCACGAACCCGCCGGGCCGCTCGCCGAACAGCCGCGTCCACACGTCGTCGCTGTCGCCGAGGTCGAGCGCGGCCCCGATGCCGCCCGCCAGGCAGGCCTCGGCGACGGCCACCAGCAGGCCGCCCTCGGCGATGTCGTGCGCGCTGCGCAGCTCGTCGGCCCGCACGGCCTCGCGGACCGCGTCGAGCGTGGCGACGACCCGGTCGAGATCCAGCGCCGGCAGCCCGTCGGGCAGTGCCTCGCCGCGCAGCTTGGCCAGCTCGGAGGCCGCCAGCGACGGCGCCGCCTCGGCGCCCCAGCCGACCAGCGCGATCGCGTCGCCCTCGGCGGCGAAGCCGAGGCGCCCCGCGCGGCGCGGGTCGGGCAGCACGCCGACCATGCCGACGACCGGCGTCGGGTAGATCGGCCCGTCGGCGCCCTCGTTGTAGAGCGACACGTTGCCGCCGACGATCGGCGCCTCCAGCGCGCGGCAGGCGTCGCCGAGGCCGCGGACGGCTTCGCTGAGCTGCCAGGCGATGTGCGGCTTCTCGGGGTTGCCGAAGTTCAGGTTGTTGGTCGTGCCGAGCGGCTGGGCGCCGACGCACGCCAGGTTGGCCGCGCACTCCAGGGCGTTGCCGATCGTGCCCCAGTACGGGTCGGCGGCGACCTTGCGGCCGTTGCCGTCGATCGACGTGGCGATCGCCGGGGCGCCCTCCCCCATGTCGTGCAGCCACAGCACGGCGGCGTCGGCCTCCTCGGGCCGGCGCACGGTCCGGGACTGCACGATCGGGTCGTACTGCTCGAACAGCGGCCGGCGCGAGGCGAGGTTCGGCGACGACAGCAGCGCGGTCAGCGCCTCGCGGACGTCGGCCTCCCGGCCCAGCACCGCCGGCGGCGCCGGGTACAGCGGCGCGGCGGGGCGCTCGGGCGCCAGGTCGTAGAGCGGGCAGTCGTCGACCAGGCCGGAGACCGGCATGTCGCCGACCACCGCGCCGTCGCGGAGCACCCGGAAGCGGCCGGTGCCGGTGACCTCGCCGACGGCGGTCCCGTGGACCTCCCACTTCTCGCAGACGGCCAGCACCGCCTCGACCTGCGCGGGCTCGCAGACGCAGAGCATGCGCTCCTGCGACTCCGAGACCATGATCTCGAACGGCGCCATGTCGGCCTCGCGCAGCGGGACCCTGGCGACGTCGAGGTCGAGGCCCACGCCGCCCTTGGCGGCCATCTCGCTCGCGGCCGACGTCAGGCCGGCGGCGCCGAGGTCCTGCAGCGCCACCAGCAGGCCGCGGTCGAGCAGCTCCAGCGAGCACTCCAGGAGCTTGCTCTCCTCGAAGGGGTCGCCGACCTGCACCGACGGCCGCTTGGAGTCGTCCTCGGCGTCGAGCTCGGCGGAGGCCAGCACCGACGCGCCGCCGATGCCGTCGCGGCCGGTGGAGGCGCCGAAGAGCACGAGCACGTTGCCCACGCCCGCGGCGGCGCTCCGGACCATGTCATCGGTCCGCGCCAGGCCGATGGCCATCGCGTTGACCAGGCAGTTGGTCTCGTACGGGCCCTCGAAGGAGACCTCGCCGCCGACCGTGGGCACGCCGATCGAGTTGCCGTAGTGGCCGATCCCGGCGACCGCGCGGTCGAGCAGGTAGCGCGAGCGCTCGCTGGTCGGCTCGCCGAAGCGCAGCGAGTCGAGCACGGCGATCGGCCGCGCGCCGAGGGCGAAGATGTCGCGCAGGATCCCGCCGACCCCGGTCGCAGCGCCCTGGAAGGGCTCCACCGCGCTCGGGTGGTTGTGCGACTCGACCTTGAAGGCCACCGCCCAGCCGTCGCCGACGTCGACGGCGCCGGCGTTCTCGCCGGGGCCCATGACCACGGCCGGCCCCTCGGTCGGCAGCGTGCGCAGCAGCTTCTTGGAGTGCTTGTAGGCGCAGTGCTCGCTCCACAGCAGCGAGAACATCGCCAGCTCGACCTCGTTGGGCTCGCGGCCGCCGAGCTCGTCGCAGACCAGCGCGTACTCCTCGCGCGTCAGGCCCAGCGCGACGGCCTGCTCGAGGCCGGGGATCGACTGCGCCTCAGGCGACGGCGACACGCGCCATGCCCTCGAAGAGCTTGAGCCCGTCGGCCGAGCCGCCGGTCAGGACGTCGACCGCGTGCTCGGGGTGCGGCATCAGGCCGAGGACGTTGCGGCCCTCGTTGACCACGCCGGCGATGTCGTCCTGCGAGCCGTTGAAGTTCTCCCCGGCGGCATAGCGGAGCACCACCTGGTCCTCCGGCACGTCGCCGACGAACCGGCCGCTGGTGTGCTTGGCCGGAATCGACAGCCGCTCGCCGACCTCGCAGGTCGACGTGAACGGCGTGTCGGTGCGCACGACCTCGAGGTCGACCTGCCGGCAGGTGAAGCGCAGGTTGGTGTTCGGGAGCAGCGCCCCGGGCAGCAGCCCGGCCTCGCAGAGGATCTGGAAGCCGTTGCAGATGCCGAGCACGAGGCCGCCCTCGCGGGCGAAGTCGACCACCGAGCCCATCGCCGGCGAGAAGCGGGCGATGGCGCCGGCGCGCAGGTAGTCGCCGTAGGAGAAGCCGCCGGGGACGACGACGGCGTCGACGCCGTGCAGGTCGGGGTCGCGGTGCCAGAGCGCGACGGCCTCGCCCACCTTGCCCGCCGCCAGCCGGGCGTCGACGTCGTCGCACGTGCCCGGGAAGGTGATGACGCCGATCCTCACGACGCCGCCTGGATCTCGTAGTCCTCGATCAGCGGGTTGGCCAGCAGCTTCTGGCACATGGCCTCGAGCTGCGCGGGGTCCTCGACGTCGAGCTCGACGAGGCGGCCGACGTGGACGTTGGCCACGCCGTCGAAGCCGAGCGCCGGCAGCGCGCGCTCGACGGCCACGCCCTGCGGGTCGAGGATCCCGGCCTTGGGCCGGATGAGCACCCGGGCCCTCATGCCGCCGTCCTCGCCAGCCAGGCGTCGAAGGACTCGCCGGTGATCCGCTCGTAGGCCTCGACGTAGCGGGCGCGGGTGCCGGCCACGACCTCCTCGGGCAGCTCGGGGGCCGGGGGCGTCTTGTCCCAGCCGGTCGACGCGGCCCAGTCGCGGACGTACTGCTTGTCGAAGCTCGCCTGGCCGCGGCCGGGCTCGTATCCGTCGGCCGGCCAGTAGCGCGAGGAGTCCGGCGTCATGACCTCGTCGCCGAGGACGAGCCGGTCGTCGGCGTCGAGCCCGAACTCGAACTTCGTGTCGGCGAGGATCACGCCGCGCTCGCGGGCCAGCTCCGCCCCGTGCTGGTAGAGGGCGACCGAGACGTCCCGCAGCCGCCGGGCCAGCTCGGGGTCGCCGAGGATCTCGCCGGCGCGCTCGAGGTCGATCGCCTCGTCGTGGCCCGCCTCGGCCTTCGTCGAAGGCGTGAAGATCGGCGTGGGCAGGCGGTCGGACTCGCGCAGGCCGGGCGGCAGCTCGATGCCCGAGACCGCGCCGGTCGCCTGGTAGTCCGTCCACCCCGAGCCGGCGATGTAGCCGCGCACGACGCACTCGACGGGGAGCATCCGCAGCTTGCGGACCACCATCGCGCGGCCGCGCACCTCGGCGGGGACGCCGTCGGTCGCCGAGACGAAGTGGTTGGGGACGATGTGCCCCGTCTTGGCGAACCAGAACGCGGAGATGCCGGTCAGCACCTTGCCCTTGTCCGGGATGCCGTTCGGGTGGACGACGTCGTAGGTCGAGATGCGATCCGACGCGACCAGCAGCAGCCGATCGCCGAGGTCGAAGATCTCGCGGACCTTCCCGCTGGCGATCAGCGGCAGGTCGAGCGTGGCGGCGGTCACGGGCGGGAGGCTACCAACGGGCGCGGCGACCGCCGGTCCCGCGCAGCGGTCGGCCGGGCCGGGCCACCGCGCTGTCATCCGGAGCACAGCGCCCATGTGCCAGACACGGCCATGGGTACCGAGCGGGCGTGGCGTTCCTGCGCGCGGCCTTCCAGGGCAAGAACAGCTTCATCGTCCGCCTGGCGCTCATCGCCGCCATCGGCGGATTCCTCTTCGGCTACGACACCGGCGTCATCTCCGGCGCCCTGCTCTACATCAAGAAGGACCTGGGCGCCAGCGCCTTCGACGAGTCGGCGATCGTCGGCGCGCTGCTGCTCGGCGCCGTCGCGGGCGCCGTGATCGCGGGCTGGTCGTCGGACCGCATCGGCCGCAAGTGGACGAAGGTCTGCTCCGGCACGATCTACGTCATCGGCGCGCTGGGCTCCGCGTTCGCGCCGACCGTCTGGTGGCTGATCCTGGCCCGCTTCGTCCTGGGCGTGGCGGTCGGGACGGCGTCGTTCGTCTCGCCCGAGTACATCTCCGAGCACGCGCCGCGCAAGATCCGCGGCGGGGTCACGAGCTTCAACCAGCTGATGGTCGTGCTCGGCATCCTCTGCGCCTACGTCGTCAACTTCCTGCTCAAGGACATCGGCGGCGACAACTGGCGCTGGATGCTCGGCATCGCCGTCGTGCCGGGCGCGGCGCTGGCCATCGGCATGCTCTTCATGCCGCACTCGCCGCGCTGGCTCATGGAGCAGGGCCGCGAGGAGGAGGCGCGGAAGGTCCTCTGCCGCACGCGCCCCGACGACGAGGTCGACGACGAGCTGGAGGAGATCCGGGAGGTCGCCGAGCAGGAGGGCGGCCTGCGCGACATCTTCAAGCCGCGCAACCGGCGGATGATGTCCGTCGGGCTCTCGCTGGCGATCTTCCAGCAGCTGATCGGCGTCAACACCATCATCTACTACGCGCCGACGATCCTGCAGTACACCGGGCTGGACGCGGGCGGCGCGGTGCTGCGAACGGTCTCGGTCGGCGTCACCAACGTCGTCTTCACCGTCATCGCGATCCTGCTGCTGGACAAGTTCGGGCGGCGGGCCTTCCTGCAGACCGGCACCGCCGTGTGCATCGCGTCGCTGGCGGTGCTCGGCGCCTTCTTCGCCTGGCCGGGCCTGCGCGACGCGGCGCCGTGGCTCGCGCTGGCGATGCTCATCACCTACATCGCGGGCTTCGCCGTGGGCCTGGGACCGGTGTTCTGGCTGATGATCTCCGAGATCTTCCCGCTGCGGATGCGCGGGCCGGCGATGGCGGCGTCGACGGTGGCCAACTGGGGCGCGAACTTCGTCATCTCGTCGTTCTTCCTGTCGCTCGTCGCGGCGGTCAGCCGCGCCGGCACCTTCTGGATCTACGCCGCGCTCGGCGTGGTGGCGATGGTCGTCTTCCACCGCATCGTGCCCGAGACCAAGGGCCGGTCGCTGGAGGACATCGAGGCCGAGCTGCGCGTCGACGAGGCCGGCGAGGACGACCAGCGCCTCGGGCGCTTCTCCCGCGCCGGCGACGAGCAGCCGCGCCGCGCCGCCGAGCGCGGCCGCTGAGGCGGGGCCGCCGGGTGCTGGACGGCCCGCGCGCGACGCGCCTGCGCCGGCGGGGGTCGGCGGAGGCCCGGCGGCGGCTGCGGCGGCTGCGGGGCGCGGCCGCGCCGATCCTCCAGACCACGGTCGCCGCGGCGCTGGCGTGGTGGCTCGCGCGGCGGCTGCTGCCGGAGCCGCGCCCGCTCTTCGCGCCGCTCGGCGCGATCATCGCGCTCGGCGCCACCACCGGCGAGCGCGGCACCAGGGCCGTGCAGGTGGCGGCCGGGGTGGCCATCGGCATCGCCGCGGCGGCCGTCGTCGTCGACCTGCTGGGGCCGGGGACGCTGCAGCTGGCGCTCGTCACGGCCATCGCCCTGACGATCTCCGTCGTGGTCTCGGACTCGCCGACGTTCGTCGTGCAGGCCGGCGTCTCGGGGGCGCTCGTGGTGGCGGTCGGCGGCAGCGGCGTCGTCGGCTACGACCGGCTCTTCGAGGCGCTGGTCGGCGGCGCGGTCGCCCTCGCGTTCAGCCAGGTGCTCTTCCCCGTGGACGTCGTGCGGGCCGCGCGCCAGGCGACGGCGGGCGCCGTGGCGGAGGTCGGGCACGCGCTGGCCGACTGGGCGGCGGCCGCCGCCCACGGCGACCCCGACGGGGCGCGGGCGGCCGAGGGCCGGCTGCGCGCCACCGCCGGTGCCGCCCGGAGCGCCGGCTCGACGCTGCACGCCGGCCAGCGCACCGTCCGCCTCTCCCGCCTGCGGCTCACCACGCGCGACCGCCTGCGGCGCTACGCGGCCCTGCACGCGCATCTGGATGAGCTCGCCGACGCGGCCCACGCGACGGTGCTGGCGGCGGCGCCGCTGGTGGGCGACGACCACCCGGCCCCCGCGCCGGTCACCGGCGGCGTCGAGGCGCTCGCCCGCGCCGCGGAGTGCCTGGCCGCCCGGGTCGAGCACCCCGACGGCGACCTGGCGCACGTCATCGAGGAGGCCCGCCGGCAGGCCGCCGGCGTGCGTGCGCAGGCTGGGGACGCCACGCTGGCCGTGGCCGCCGCGCGGATGGCGGAGCTGGCCGCCGCGCTGGCCCGCGCGGCTGGCGACCAGCACGAGCGGCGACGCGGGCGCCACGCACGCGCCGCGGCCGGCGGGGCGCGCCGCGAGCGCTCGCGGGCGCGCTCCGCCTGAGCGGCGGCGGCTCAGCGCCGCCAGCGGGGCCGGGGCTCGGCCGCGACGCCACGGGCGGCGTCGCTGGCGCCCGCGCTGAGCGCGGCCAGGATCAGGACGATCGCGCCGAGGATCACGTCGTTCCAGCCCGCCGTGGCCGTGCTGTCGAGCCAGAACGCCGAGCCGATCAGCCAGATGCCGATGGCGGCGTTGATCCAGCTCAGCTCCGAGGCCCGGTACGCGCCGCTGACGCGCACGAGGGCGAGCACCGCGACGATGGCGCCGAAGACGATGTCGTTCCAGTACGGGTCCCCGTTGGAGTAGCCGAGCACGAACGGGGCGATGATCAGCCAGACGCCGGCGATCACGTTGAGGCCGCTGGCGGTGACGACGTCGTCGCGCCAGTCGGGGCCGGGCCCCTCGGGCGGCGGACCTCCGGCCGCCGGCATCAGGCGCGGGTCGTCGGCGACCGGGTCGCGCGCGAAGCGACGTTCGTCGGTGGCCGGCGTCCGCGGCGACTGCGAGCGCGGGGTGGGCATGGCGCCTCCTTCCGGGTCGTTGTGTCCCTGGGGTCCCCGGAGGCGCGGCGGCGAGCGAGTCGCCGTCATCCACGCGACAGCGCGCCCCCGGACCGGTCCGCGCGCCGATCAGGCCAGCGCGTCGAGCCGCGCGACCATCTCGGCCGCGTGGCGCGTGTAGTGCCCGAGGTCGAAGATCTCGTCGAGGTCGAGCCCCAGGTCGGGCTCGTCGGCCAGCAGCTCGCGCAGCGGCGTCCGGGTGTCCCACGCCTGCTGGGCGAAGCGCTGGGCGATCCGGTAGGCGTCGTCGCGCTGGCGGCCGCCGGCGACGAGCGCCAGCAGCACCCGCTGGGAGAACAGCGCGCCGTAGGTCAGGTCGAGGTTCTCGCGCATGCGGTCGGCGTGGACGACCATCCCGCGGGCCAGGCGCGTGGCCAGCGCCTGCATGTAGTCGAGCGCGATCGTCGCGTCGGGCAGCACGACGCGCTCGGCGCCCGAGTGCGAGATGTCGCGCTCGTGCCACAGGGCGACGTCCTCGACGCCGACCTGCGCGTAGCCGCGCAGGACGCGCGCCAGGCCGGTGATGCGCTCCGAGACGATGGGGTTGCGCTTGTGGGGCATCGCGCTGGAGCCCTTCTGGGCGCCGGCGCGGAACGGCTCCTCGACCTCGCGCACCTCGGTGCGCTGCAGGTGGCGCAGCTCCGTGGCGAAGCGCTCGAGGCCGGCGCCCGCCAGGGCGATGGCCTGCAGCAGCTCGGCGTGGCGGTCGCGGGCGACGACCTGCGTCGAGACCGGCTCGGCCTCGAGGCCCAGGCGGCCGAGCACCCGGCGCTCGAAGTCCGGCGAGGTCTGGCTGTAGGTGCCCACAGCGCCGGAGATCGCGCCGACCGACGCCTGCGCCACCGCGCGCTCGAGGCGGCGGAGGTTGCGGTCGGCCTCGAAGGCGAAGCCGGCGAGCTTGATGCCGAACGTCGTCGGCTCGGCGTGGACGCCGTGCGTGCGGCCGACGCAGACGGTGTCGACGTGCGCGCGCGCCTGCTCGGCCAGGGCGTCGCGGAAGTCGCGGGCGCCGGCCAGCAGGATCTCGCCGGCCTTGCGCAGCTGGAGGGCCAGCGCCGTGTCGAGCACGTCGGACGAGGTCAGGCCGTAGTGGATCCAGCGCCCGGCCTCGCCGGCGTCGGCGGAGAGCACGTCGACGAACGCGGCGACGTCGTGGTCGGTGACCTTCTCGCGCTCCTGCACCGCCTCGACGGTGAAACGCGCGGCGCGGATCGCCTCGAGCTCCTCTGGCGTGGGGCCGTCGGTCTCCGCGGCGCAGGCGACCTCCACCTGCCGCCAGCTCTCGAGCTTGGCCTCGTCGGTCCAGACCGCCCCGATCTCGGGGCGCGTGTAACGCGGGATCATGGGCGTGACCGCCTAGCTGTTGAGGATGCGCAGGGCCAGGTGCCCGGCGTTCTTCGGGTTGTCGAGCCCGACGCACGCCACGGGCGCGCCGGGGGGCATCTGCACGATCGAGAGGATCGCGTCGAGGCCGCCGGCGGCCGACAGCCGGCTGGAGAGCGGCACGCCGATGACCGGCAGGTCGGTGTGCGCCGCGGCGACGGCGGGCAGGGTCGCGGAGAGGCCGGCGCCGGCGATGAGGACACGCAGGCCGCGCATGCGCGCGTTGCGGCAGTACTCGGCGACCGTCTCGGCGTCGCGGTGGGGCGACATGACGCGGGTCTCGGACCGCACGCCGGCGTCGTCGAGCACCTTCACGGCGCCCTGCATCGTGTCCATGTCGGACTGCGACCCCATGATGATCCCGACGAGCGGCGCGTCGGTCTCGGCAGCCTCGAGCTGGGCCAGCGCCTCCGGCTCGGTCGCGGCGATGGGCCCCGCCGGATCCGGGGGCGGCTGCTGCTCGGCGTTCTCGGTCATGGCGTGCGCTCCACGGCCCGCTCGGCGATGTCCCGCCGCAGCTGCCGCCCGTCGAACTGGACCAGGTCGGCCGCAGCATAGGCCGCGTCCCGAGCCGAGGTGGGGTCGGCGCCCATCCCGATGACGTTCAGCACCCGTCCACCGGCGGTCACCACCGCGCCGTCCTCGCGCAGCGCGGTGCCGGCGTGGAGGATCTCGGCGCCGGTGGCGGCCGCGGCGTCGAGCCCGCTGATGACGTCGCCCGACGACGACGACGCCGGGTAGCCGGCGCTGGCCAGCACCACGGTCACCGCCCAGCGGTCGTCGAACTCGAGCGGGTCGATCGCGGCCAGACCGCCCGGACGCGTCGCGGCCAGCAGGACGGCGGCGAGGTCGCTGCGCAGCCGCGGCAGCACGACCTGCGTCTCGGGGTCGCCGAAGCGCACGTTGAACTCGATGACCTGCGGGCCGTGGTCGGTGAGCATGAGACCCGCGTAGAGCAGCCCGTGGAACGGCGCGCCCCGCTCGCGCAGCAGGTCGACCACCGGCTGGTGGATCGCGGCGCACAGCTCGTGCGGGTCCGGCGCGCCCGGCACCGGGCTGTAGGCGCCCATGCCCCCGGTGTTGGGGCCCTCGTCGCCGTCGAAGATCCGCTTGTAGTCCTGCGCGGGGACGAGCGGCACCGCGCGCTCGCCGTCGCAGACGGCGAAGAGGGACAGCTCCTCGCCCACGAGGTGCTCCTCGACCACGACGACGCCCGCGCCGAAGCGGCGCCGCTCGAGCATCTCCTCGAGGGCGGCACGGGCGGCGGCCTCGTCCGGCGCCACCACCACGCCCTTGCCGGCGGCCAGGCCGTCGAACTTCACGACGGCGGGGTAGCTCGTGATCGCCGCCAGCCCGTCGGCGACGGTCTCGACCTCGCGCCAGTCGGCCGTCGGGACGCCCGCGGAGGCCATGACCTCCTTGGCGAACGCCTTGGAGCCCTCCATCCGCGCCGCGGCGGCGCCGGGCCCGAACACGGGGATGCCGGCCGCCTCCAGGCGGTCGGCGAGGCCCGCGACGAGCGGCGCCTCGGGGCCGACGACGACCAGGTCGACCTCCTCGGACCGCGCCAGCGCGACGAGGCCGTCGAGGTCGTCGACGCCGACGGCCACGCACCGCGCCCGCGCGGCGATGCCCGGGTTGCCGGGGGCCGCCAGCAGCTCCGGCCGCTGGGGCGAGCGCGCGAGCGCGTTGACGATCGCGTGCTCGCGGCCGCCGCTGCCGACGACGAGGATCCTCACAAGGAGGCGATGAAGTCGTCGATCGGGATCGCGCTCAGGGTCTCGAACCGCCCGGTGCCGCGCGAGCCCAGCTCCAGCGAGACGCGGGCCATGGTCGCCTCGTCGGGCGCCTCCACGATGCTCACGAAGTCGAACCGCCCGAGCACCGACCACTGCGCCTTGACCGTCGCGCCGAGCTGCTCGACCTCGGCGTTGACCTCACGGATCCGCTGGGGGTTGTTCTTGACCGTCTGCACGCCCTCGGGCGTGAGCGTGGACAGCATGATGAACGTGGGCATGTCGCCCCTTCTACCTGATCGGCGCGATCGGCGGGGGACGACCCCTACCCTTGGCCCCGCATGCGCCGCCTCGCCGCCCTCATCCCGCTCGCGATCCTGGCCGTCCCCGCGGGCGCGACCGCCGCGGAGGTCCACACCGACCGCCACTGCTACCTCCAGACGCCCAAGACGTCGGTGACGGTCAGCGGCAGCGGCTTCTCGCCCAACCAGCCGTTCGTCGTCGCGCTCGACGACACGGCGCTCGAGGGCGGAGCCGGCGCGATCGACACGCTCGGCGCGATGCGCGGCACGTTCAGCCCGCCGTCGCTGCGCCGCCGCCAGCCCCAGCGGCGCTTCGACATCAGCGTCACCGCCGCCGGCGTCACCGCCCAGACGTCGTTCCTGGTCACGAAGTTCCTGGCCGGCTTCTCGCCGACGACGGGCGACCCGACGCGCATGCGGGTGCGCTTCAGCGTCCATGGCTTCGGCCTCGTGCGGGCCAACCCGAACGTCTACGTCCACTACGTCAGCCCGCGTGGGCACCTGCGCCGGACGGTCCGGCTCGGCCACGCGCTGGGGCCGTGCGGCACGATCCGGCGCACGGCCAAGCGCCGCCTCTTCCCGTTCCGCCCGCGCGGCGGCAAGTGGCGGCTGCAGTTCGACACGTCGCGCCGCTACCGCCACGGCATGGCGGGCAGCGACTTCCTGTTCTTCACCATCGGCGTGACGGTCCGCACCCAGCGATAGGGGCGCGGACCGTCAGGGCCGATCAGGCCGCGGCGACGGTCGCCGCCGCGGCCTTCTCGAACGTCAGCTCGCCGTCGGCCGCCCCGACGCGGACCGTGTCGCCCTCGCGGAACTCGCCCTCGAGGATCGACAGCGCCAGCCGGTCGACCAGGCGCTTCTGGATGACCCGCTTCAGCGGGCGGGCGCCGTAGGTCGGGTCGTAGCCGAGGTTGCCCAATAGCGTGCGCGCGTCGTCGCTCAACTCCACCTCGATCCCGCGGGCGCGGACCCGGTCGAGCACGCGCTGGACCTGGAGGTCGACGATCGCGCCGAGGTGCTGGCGGTCGAGGCTGTGGAACTCGACGATGTCGTCCAGGCGGTTGATGAACTCGGGCTTGAAGTGCGCCTCCGCGCCCGTCCTCCCTCCCGGGATGTTGGAGGTCATGATCAGCACGGTGTGCTTGAAGTCGACCGTGCGGCCCTGGCCGTCGGTCAGCCGCCCGTCGTCCATGACCTGCAGCAGGACGTTGAAGACGTCGGGGTGGGCCTTCTCGATCTCGTCGAGCAGGACGACGGTGTACGGCCGGCGGCGCACGGCCTCGGTCAGCTGGCCGCCCTCCTCGTAGCCGACATAGCCGGGAGGCGCGCCGACCAGGCGCGAGACGGCGTGCTTCTCCATGTACTCCGACATGTCGATGCGGACCATCGCGTCGGAGCTGTCGAACATGAACTCCGCCAGCGCGCGCGCCAGCTCGGTCTTGCCGACGCCCGTCGGGCCCAGGAAGAGGAACGTGCCGATCGGCCGGTCCGGGTCCTGCAGGCCGGCGCGCGACCGGCGCAGGGCGTTGGAGACCGCCGTGACCGCGTCGTCCTGGCCGATCACGCGCTGGTGCAGCCGCTCCTCCATGTGGATGAGCTTCTCGACCTCGCCCTCGAGCAGGCGGCTGACGGGGATGCCCGTCCAGCGGCCGACGACCTCGGCGATGTCCTCGGCGTCGACGACCTCCTTGAGGAACCCGCGGTCGCCGTCGGTGCGCTGCTCGCGCTCGGCCAGCTGGCGCTCGAGCTCGGGGATCTCGCCGTGGCGCAGGCGCGCGGCCTCCTCGAGGTTGGCCTCGCGCTCGGCGCGCTCCAGCGCGCCGCGGGCCTGGTCGAGGCGCTCGCGCAGGTCCTGGACGCCGCCGATGGCCTCCTTCTCGGCCTGCCACTCGGCGGTCATCGCGGCGGAGCGCTCCTTGAGCTCGGCCAGCTCGCGGTCGAGCGCGGCGAGGCGCTCCTTGGAGGCCTCGTCGGTCTCCTTCTCCAGCGACGTGCGCTCGATCTCGAGCTGCAGGATGCGGCGGTCGACCTCGTCGATCTCGATCGGCTTGGAGTCGATCTCGATGCGCAGCGCCGATGCCGCCTCGTCGATGAGGTCGATGGCCTTGTCGGGCAGGAAGCGGTCGGCGATGTAGCGGTCGCTCAGCGTGGCGGCGGCGATCAGCGCCGAGTCCTGGATGTCGACCTGGTGGTGGATCTGGTACCGGTCCTTGAGGCCGCGCAGGATGGCGATCGTGTCCTCGACCGAGGGCTCGCCGACGAAGACGGGCTGGAAGCGGCGCTCCAGGGCGGCGTCCTTCTCGATGTGCTTGCGGTACTCGTCGAGCGTCGTGGCGCCGACCGCGCGCAGCTCGCCGCGGGCGAGCATCGGCTTGAGCAGGTTGGCGGCGTCGACGGCGCCCTCCGCGGCGCCCGCGCCGACGATCGTGTGCAGCTCGTCCATGAACAGGACGACCTGGCCGCCGGCGTCCTTGATCTCGGCGAGCACCGCCTTCAGGCGCTCCTCGAACTCGCCGCGGTACTTCGAGCCGGCCAGCAGCGCGCCGATGTCGAGGCTGATGACGCGGCGGTCGCGCAGGGACTCGGGCACGTCGCCGCTGACGATGCGCTGGGCGAGGCCCTCGACGATCGCCGTCTTGCCGACGCCTGGCTCGCCGATGAGCACGGGGTTGTTCTTCGTGCGGCGGCTCAGGACCTGGATGACGCGGCGGATCTCCTCGTCGCGGCCGATGACCGGGTCGAGCTCGTTGCGCTCGGCGCGCTCGGTGAGGTCGACGCCGAACTTCTCCAGCGCCTGGATCTTGTCCTCGGGCGACTGGTCGGTGACGCGGTGGGCGCCGCGGACCTCGTCGATCGCCTTGCGCAGCTGCTCCTTGGAGGCGCCGGCGGAGCGCAGCAGGTCGCCGGCGCGGCCGCCGAAGCCCGCGAGCGAGAGCAGCAGGTGCTCGGTGGAGACGAACTCGTCCTTGAGCTCGCGCATCTCGACCTCGGCGGCCCGCAGCACGCCGAGCAGCTCCTGCGAGGTCGTCGGCTCGGCGGGAGCGCCGAGCGTCGGCAGCGTGCCGAGCGCGTCGTCGACCTGCGAGCGCAGGCCGGGGACCGCGACGCCGAGCTTGCGCATCACGCCGGGGACCACCGAGTCGTCCTGCCCGAGCAGGACCGACAGGAGATGCTCGGGCGCGACCTGCGCGTGCTGCCGCGCGGCGGCGAGGGCGATGGCGGCGCGCAGCGCCTCCTGCGACTTGATGGTGAAGCGGTCAGCGTTCAAGGGCTTCTGGTTCTCCGTGGACGAAATCTCAGTCGGTGTGACTAAGATCGTAGCACCGGCCGGCGGCGCGTCAAGCCGCGCGGGCATGGGTAGCTCCCGGACATGACCGACCAGGACCGCGTGCCCGAGGAACCCGGCGTCGACAGTTCGATCGGCGGCGAGAACGCCGATCCCTCGGCCGAGAAGACCCACACGGGCGCGCCGCACGACCGCAGCGCGCGCGAGCCGCTGGGGCCGCTGACGCCCGACGACGAGCGCCCGCTCGGCGACACCCCCGAGGCCCACGACGAGATCATCCCCGAGGACCTGCCCAAGGGCCACCCGGGGCGGGCCGAGGCCGAGCGCCGGGCCGCCGAGGGCGAGGGCGTGGTGCGCGGCAGCACCTGAGGGCGCCGCGGCTCCTCAGGCGGGCGGCACCGGCGGCAGCCACGGGCCGCGCGCCGGGGGCTCGCCGCCGGAGGGCGCGGGGGTCCCACCGTCGCGCGGGTCGAAGCCCTCCTTGCGCGCGCGCAGGTCGAAGTAGACGAGCGCGGTGACCGCGGCCACGAACGGGGTCGTCACCAGCGACGTCAGGGCGCTGGCGAGGTGCTGCACGGCCAGCGCCGCGAACGAGTCGCTGCCCGCAGCGACCGAGACGGGCGTGGTCAGGACCGCCGACACCACGCCGCTCGCGACGAGCGCCAGGACGTAGGCGACGAAGAGCTTGCCGAAGGTCGCCCACCAGCGGTCGCGGACGAGCTCGGCCGAGCGGCGCAGCGCCGGGACGCCGTGGCGCCCCTCGACGAGCAGCACCGGCATCGCGACCGACCACGCGATCGCCAGCCACACGCCCGGCACGACGCAGGCCAGGAAGCCCGCGACGAGGCCCAGGAGGATGAGGATCATCAGCCACAGCGCGGGACCCAGGCGCTCACCGGCGAAGCGCAGCGATGCTTCGGCGCTCGTCTCGCGGCCGGCGTAGGTGTCGGTCACCGCGCGGTAGCAGGCGACCGTCCCCAGCAGGTACCCGACGATGGCCAGCGTCGCCACGATCGCGCCGCCGGCGAGCCCCGCGCCGTCGGAGCCGTAGTCGGTGCCCGTCAGCAGCCCGCCGGACGCCACGTCGTGGCGGTCGGTCGTGAGCGCGGTGACGAGCAGGCTCAGCAGCTCGACGGGGACGGCCACGACCGCCATGACGACCACGAGCGTGCGCCACCGCTCGCGGACGATGCCGAATGCCGCGTCGAACGTCTCCCCCAGGTCCAGCGGCCGCATGCGGCCGCCCACGCTACCCGGCGGAGCGGCCGTCCTCGCGCTCGACCGGGATCCGGCGCGGGGATCCGGCGCCCGGCCGCCCCTGCGGGGGCTGCGGCGGCGCGGCGTCGCGCGCCCGCAGGATGTCGCGCGTGTGCTTGAGCGGCACGAGCTGGCCGCCCGAGGCGCGGCGCAGCGCCTCGCGCTGCTGCTCGACCTGCTGCTGGAGCTCGGCGGTCCGGCGCTCCAGCGCCTGCATGCGCCGGCGCGTGCGGTCGAGCTCCTGCTCGAGGCGCAGCACGTGCTCGACCCCGGCGAGGTTCAGCCCGAGCTCGTTGGTCATCTCCTGGATGCGCCGGAGGCGCTCGACGTCCTGGTGGCTGTAGAGCCGCGTGCCCTTCGGCGAGCGCTTGGGCTCGATCAGGCCGCGCTGCTCGTACATGCGCAGCGTCTGCGGGTGCATCTCGGCCAGCTCGGCGGCGACCGAGATCATGAACACGCCGCGGTCCGAGGAGACCGTGACGCGGGTCGTCGTGCGGGTGGTGCGCCGCATGCTCATGTGAACAACCTCGCTCGAGGATCGTCGTGCATGACCTCCGAGAGCTTCTCGACCGCCTCGGACTGCTCCGCGCTCAGCGTCGCGGGCACGTCGATGACGAAGCGGTAGCGGAGGTCGCCCTTGCCTCTGCCTCCCAGCTTGGGGGGTCCCTCGCCGCGCAGGCGCTGGACGGTGCCGTGCTTGGTGCCCGGCGGGACCCGCAGCTTCTTGCGGCCGTTGAGCGTCGGGACCTCGACGTCGGCGCCGCGGATCGCCTCGGGGATCGTCAGCGGGACCTCCACCTCGAGGTTGTCGCCCTTGTGCTCGAAGATCGGCGACGGCTCGACGTGGGTGACGACGTACAGGTCGCCAGGCGGCCCGCCGTGGCGGCCCGCCTCGCCCTTGCCGGCCAGGCGGACGCGGCTGCCGTCCTTCACGCCGGCCGGGATGTTCACCCGGTAGCGCTTGACGGTCTTCTGCGCGCCCGAGCCCTGGCACGTGGCGCACGGCTGCTCGATGACCGCGCCCGACCCGTGGCAGCGCGAGCACGGCTGCGTGATCGAGAACAGGCCCTGGCCCTGCGACTCGACGCCGCGGCCCTGGCACTTCGGGCAGACCTTCGGGGTCGTGCCCGGCTTGGCGCCGGTGCCACGGCACGTCGGGCACGTCTGCGACGTGGCGACGCTCAGCGGCACCTGCGCGCCGTTCATCGCCTGGTCGAACGTGACGCTGACCGCCGACTCGAGGTCGCGGCCGCGCTCCGGCCGGGGGCCGGTGGGACGGCTGCGGCCGCCGGCCGCCCCGCCTCCTGCTCCTCCCCCGCCGAACAGGTTGGACAGGATGTCCTGGAACCCGCCGAAGTCGGCCGCGGTGAACCCGCCGGACGGCCCGTTGCCGCCGCTCATGCCGAAGATCCCGCCGCGGTCGTACTGCTTGCGCTTCTCGGGATCGCCGACGAGGTCGTAGGCCGCCTGGACCTCCTTGAACCGCTCCTCGGCCTGGGCGTCGCCGGGGTTGCGATCCGGGTGGTACTGCCGCGCGAGCTTGCGGTAGGCCTTCTTGATCTCGTCCTGCGACGCCTTCCGGTCGACCCCGAGGATCTTGTAGGGGTCCGGAGGGGTCATGCGGCAGACCGCCTGATGGTGGACTCGTTGTGGTGCGGCAGACCGGTCATCAGGCGGCTACGACGACCTTGGCCGCGCGCAGGACCTCGTCCTTGTAGCGGTAGCCCTGCTGGTAGACCTGCACGATCGTGCCGCTCTGCGCGCCGTCGACCGGCTGCTGGGCGACCGCCTCGTGCTGGTGCGGGTCGAACGCCTCGCCCTCGGGCGAGTACGGCTCGATGCCGACGCGGGTCAGCGCGCCGAGCAGCTCCTGCTGCACGAGCCGGATGCCCTTGGTGAGGTGGTGCTCCGCGTCGCCCTCCTGCGCCTCGGCCGACGCCAGCGCGCGGTCGAGGTTGTCCAGCGACGGCAGCAGCTCGCGGGCCAGGCGCGCGACGCCGCGGGCCTGGGCGGCCTCGACGTCGCGGCGCATCCGCTTGCGGACGTTCTCGGTCTCCGCGGCGGCGCGGAGGTAGAGGTCCTTGAAGTCGGGCTCGGCCGGCTCGGCGGCCGCGTCCTCCGCCCGGGCCTCGGTGTCCTCGGGCGCCTCGGGCTCGCGCTCGGCCTCGGGGGCGCCGCCCTCGGCGGGCGGCGCCTCCTGCTCGGGCGCCGGATCCATCTCCGGCGCCTCCGGCTCGTGCGGCTCGGGCGTCGTGGTGTCGCGCTCCTCGCTCACCGCTGGTTGCCCTCGTCCACGACCTCGGCGTCGACGACGTCCTCATCGGCGGAGGCGTCGCCCGTGGCGCCGTCAGCGGAGCCACCGTCGCCGCCCTGCGCCGCCGCAGCCTGCTGCTGGGCCTGCTCGTACATGGCCTCGGAGACCTTGTGGAAGGAGGCCTGCAGCGCCTCGGCCTTGGCGTTGATCTCGTTCGGGTCCTCGGAGGTCAGCGTGTCGCGGACCGCCTTGATGTTGGACTCGATCTCCGACCTGGAGGCGTCGTCGACCTGGTCGCCGAGGTCCTTGAGCTGGCGCTCGGCCTGGTAGGCGGCGTTCTCGGCGTTGTTGCGCGCCTCGGCCAGCTCGCGGGCCTTGCGGTCCTCCTCGGCGTGCGTCTCGGCGTCGCCGACCATCTGCTTGATCTCCTGGTCGGAGAGGCCGGAGCCGGCCTTGATCTCGATCTTCTGCTCCTTGCCGGTGCCGAGGTCCTTCGCCGAGACGGCGAGGATGCCGTTGGCGTCGATGTCGAACGTGACCTCGATCTGCGGGATGCCGCGCGGCGCCGGCGGGATGCCCGTCAGCTGGAACTTGCCCAGCGACTTGTTGTAGGTCGCCATCTCGCGCTCGCCCTGCAGGACGTGGATCTCGACCGACGGCTGGTTGTCCTCGGCCGTCGAGAAGACCTCCGACTTGCGGGTCGGGATCGTCGTGTTGCGCTCGATGAGCTTGGTCATCACGCCGCCCTTGGTCTCGATGCCGAGGGTGAGCGGGGTGACGTCGAGCAGCAGGACGTCCTTGACCTCGCCGCCGAGCACGCCGGCCTGGATGGCGGCGCCGACGGCGACGACCTCGTCCGGGTTGACGCCGCGGTGCGGCTCCTGGCCGGTGAGCTCCTTGACCTTCTCCTGGACGGCGGGCACGCGCGTCATGCCGCCGACGAGGACGACGTGGTCGACCTTGTCGGTGCCCTTGGACTTCGCGTCGTCCAGGGCCTGGCGGACCGGCGCGACCACGCGGTCGAGCAGGTCGGCGGTCAGCTCGTTGAACTTCGCCCGGGTGATGCGGACGTCGAGGTGCTTCGGCCCGCTGGCGTCGGCGGTGATGAACGGCAGGTTGATCTGCGACTCCTGCGCGGTGCTCAGCTCGATCTTGGCCTTCTCGGCGGCCTCGTAGAGGCGCTGGAGGGCCATCGGGTCCTGCGTGAGGTCGATGGCCTGGTCGCGCCTGAACTCGCTCGCCAGCCAGTCGACGATCGCCTTGTCCCAGTTGTCGCCGCCGAGGTGGTTGTCGCCGGCGGTCGACTTGACCTCGAAGACGCCGTCGCCGATCTCCAGCACCGACACGTCGAACGTGCCGCCGCCGAGGTCGAAGACGAGGATCGTGTGGTCGGCCTCCTTGTCGAGGCCGTAGGCCAGCGACGCGGCGGTCGGCTCGTTGATGATGCGCTTGACGTCGAGGCCGGCGATCTTCCCGGCGTCCTTGGTCGCCTGGCGCTGGTCGTCGTTGAAGTACGCCGGCACGGTGATGACGGCGCCGTCGACGGTCTCGCCCAGGTAGGCCTCGGCGTCGGCCTTGAGCTTGGCGAGGATCATCGCGCTGATCTCCGGCGGGCTGTACTGCTTGCCGCCGGCGTCGATGCGCGCGTCGCCGTTGGGGCCGGAGACGACCTTGTAGGGGACGATCGACTCCTCCTCGCGGACCTCGGCCTCCTTGCGGCCCATGAAGCGCTTGACGGAGAAGACGGTGTTCTGCGGGTTGGTGACCGCCTGCCGCTTGGCGACGGTGCCGACGAGGCGCTCGCCGCTGGCGGCGAAGGCGACCACCGACGGGGTGGTGCGGCCGCCCTCGGCGTTCTCGATGACGGTCGGCTCGCCGCCCTCGAGGACGGCCATGCACGAATTCGTCGTGCCGAGGTCGATGCCGATGGTCTTGCCCATGTGTCGCGTGGCTCCTTTACGTGCCTGCTCAGATCCTGCGGTGAAAATCTGAGTGGCATTGTAGAAGATCCGCGGCGGCAGTCGAGCCCTGGCCCCCAGGGTGTCCGCCGACGCCCCTCGGCCACGCCCGCGATGGTGGTTCCCATCAGCGAACCCGTGGTTCGCCGATCGGAACCACCCGCGCCGTGCGGGGGCGTCAGGCGGCGCGGGGCGGGGTCTCGACCATCACACGGTCGCGACCTGCCGCCTTGGCGGCGTAGAGCGCCTGGTCGGCGCGGTCGACGAGCTCGTCGAGCGGCTCGCCGGTCCAGCCGGACAGGCCGATGCTCACCGTCACGCGCAGCTCGGTGCCGTCGGCGTCGATCGGCTCGGCCGCCACCGCCTCGCGCAGCGACTCGGCCACCGCCATCGCGGCGTCGGGCGTCGTCTCGGGCAGCGCGACGAGGAACTCCTCTCCGCCCCAGCGCCCGACGAGGTCCTCGCGGCGAACGCGGTCGCGCAGCCGGTGGGCCAGCTCGCGCAGCACCACGTCGCCCGCCGCGTGTCCGTGGTCGTCGTTGACGGCCTTGAAGCGGTCGGCGTCGATCAGCAGCACGCAGAGCTGGTGCCCGTGGCGCCGCGCCCGGCTGATGAGCACCTCCAGCTGCCGCGTGGCGCCGCGGCGGTTGGGCAGCTCCGTCAGCTCGTCGCGGTACGCGAGGTCCTCGAGATCGGTGAAGCGCCGCAGCGCGAGGTCGAGCAGCTGCCGCGAGCGGAACGCCGCACGCACCCGGGCGACGAGCTCGGGCAGCACGCGGTCGCCGGTCCACACGTCGACGGCGCCGGCCGACAGCGCCTCCACCACGTCGTCGACGCCCGCGTCGGGGTGGACGAGGACGACGGCGGTGCCCAGCAGCTCAGGATCTCCCGCGACGTCGCGCATGAGCGAGCGGTCGCCGCCGTCGAGCGCGTGGTCGAGCAGGACGACGTGCGGGTGCTCGCGGCGCACCGCGTCGGCGGCCGCCGTGCGGCTGCCCTCGTCGCCGACCTGCGCCCCGACGCGCTCCAGCAGGTCTCGCGCGGCCCGCCGAAGGGCCGCGTCGCGATGTGCGATGAGCACGCGGACATGCTCGAGCGGGCCGGCGCTGGACACTGGACCATCGATTTCCCAAGGTCCGGCATGACCAACCCGAACATCCGCTGAGACGGTCAGACCACGGGCATCCGCGCGCGCACGGCGGCGGCGAAGCGCTCCAGGGCGCCGTCGGCGTGCCCGAAGAAGAGCGAGGGCTCGGTGAGCTCCAGCTCGAGCACGTGCGGCCGGCCGTGCTCGTCCTCGACGAGGTCCACGCGGGCGTACGCCGGGGCGCCGCCGAATCGCTGGACGACCCAGGCGACGACGGTCGCCGCGACGTCGCGCTCGGCGGCGGTGGGCGTCCGCGGCGCGATCGTCTCCGGGGCGAAGACGTCGTCGATCGTGCCGGCGCCGGGGCGCAGCAGGGGCGCCTTGTGGATGGCGTGCGAGAGCGTGCCGTCGAAGAAGAGCATCGCCGTCTCGCCGCGGACGTCGACCGACGGCACGTAGGGCTGGACCATGACCGTCCGCCCGGAGCCGTGGATCTCGTCCACCAGGCGCCCGGCGCGCGCGGCGTCCTCGGCGCCGCCGGCGAACCGCGCCGTGTCGCGCGAGCCCGCCGAGACGGTGGGCTTGACGACGTACTCGCGGTCCGGCGCGTGGAGCGGCTCGCCCGGCGCCAGGAACGCGGTCTCGACGACCGGCAGCCCCGCCGCCGCCAGCTCGCCGAGGTAGCGCTTGTCGGTGTTCCACGCCACGACCTCCGGCGGGTTGACGAGCCGCTCGCCGAGCCGGCGCGCCCACGCGACGAAGGCGTCGCGGGCGTACTGGTAGTCCCAGGTCGAGCGCAGGACGACGAGGTCGTAGCGCTCCCAGTCGACGGTCGGGTCGTCCCACACCACGAACTCGGCGCCGAGCGCGGCGGGCAGCCGGGCGTCGTCGGGATCGCCGCCCGGGAAGGCGGCGCAGGTGGCGAGGGCGATGCGGGCGTCGGCGGAAGCGGTCATGCGGAGGCGGGGAGGCTGGACGGGCACATGCGGCGCAGGGCGCACCGCGGACAGGCGGGGCGCTGCGCGTGGCAGGTCCGCCGCCCGTGGCGCAGCAGGTTGACATGCAGCTCGAGCTCGGCGCCCGGCGGCGTGAGCGCGAGCATCGCGTCGTGCAGCTCCTCGAACGGCGCGCCGGGACGCAGCAGGTGCAGGCGCATGCCGACGCGGGAGACGTGCGTGTCGACCGGCACGTCATGCCGTCCGTAGGAGAACAGCAGCACGCACGCGGCCGTCTTGCGCCCGACACCGGGCAGCGAGCAGAGGAACGCCTGCGCGTCGGCGACCGGGGCGTCGCGCATCCAGGACAGGTCCAGCGGCGAGGCGGCCGGCGCCGCCCCCGAGGTCGCCGCCCCTGGGTTGCGCTCCTCGATGGCGGCGAGGATCGCCTGGATGCGCACCGACTTGACCTTGGAGATCCCCCCCGGCCGGATCGCCGCCTCGACCTCCTCGACCGGCGCGTGCGCGACCGCCTCCCAGCTCGGGAAGCGCTCCCGCAGGCGCAGGAACGCGACGTCGCGGTTGCGGTCGTTGGTCGACTGCGACAGCACGGTGAGCACGAGCTCGGCGAGCGGATCCTCGTGGGGCGGCGCGCACGGCACGCCATAGACCTCGCGCAGTCGGGCGCGGATGCGGGCGACGCGCGCCCGCGACGGCGGGCTCCACTCGGCCCGCGGGACGGCCGGCAGCGCGGGCGTGGCGGGCCGGGCGGCGGCGTCGCGGCCGCGCCCGCGCCCGATCGGGCTCACGCGCCGGGGCGCGCCACCGCGCCGTGCCGCTCGGTCGCCCGCGCCCCCGCCTCGACGGCGTCGGGCAGCATCGCGGCCAGCGCCGCCGGGTAGAAGCCCGTCCGTCCGAGCGCGGCCAGGAGCACGCCGCTGACCGCGTCGCCGGCGCCCGTGGTGTTGATGGGCGACGCCGGGACCCCGGGCACCACGCGGTCGAGCCCGCCACCGCGCAGCAGGGCTCCATCGGCGCCCAGCGTCACCACGACGTGCTGGGCGCCGGCCGCCAGCAGCGAGGCCGCCGCCGCCTCCACGTCGCGCTCGCCGGTCAGCGCCTGGGCCTCCAGGGCGTTGCACTTCACGAGGAAGGATCCGCGCACGCATGCGCCGACGACGTTGGCCGCGGCCGCCGTCGACCGCCAGCGGTGCAACCGCAGGTTCGGGTCGAGCACGACCGGCTTGCCTGCGGCCAGGGCGCGCTCGCGCGCGGCGAGGGTCAGCTCGCGCTCGCCGTCGCCGACCATCGTGTTCGAGGAGATGAAGAGGGCGTCGCAGGCGTCGACGGCCTCCAGCAGGCGGTCGCCGAGCGTGGCCAGCGCCGTCTGCAGGCTCTCGCCATAGATCGTGAAGGCCGGCTCGCCCCCGGCGTCGACCGTCACGAACGCGATCGGGGTCCGGGCGTCGGGGGTCGCGGTGAACCAGTCGAGCCCGACTCCCTCCTCGGCGAGCCGCTCCCGCAGCCACCGGCCCCACGCGTCGTCGCCCACCCCGCCGGCGAGCGCGACGTCGGCTCCGCGCTGCGCGGCGGTGACCGCGACGTTGGCGACGGCGCCGCCGAAGTGGGGGACGAACGACGCGGCCTCGGCGAGCGAGCGCGCGGGCGTCTCGCAGACCAGGTCGACGAGCGCCTCTCCGACGCACAGTGTCCGCATCGGGACCTACGGTAGCCCGCCCGCATCCCGCTCTGTCCGGCGGTTCATGGGTGATTCGTTGCACCCCTGGACCTCCGCCGCCAGACGTCGATCCTGGCGGGTGAGTAAGGTCAGCCCGCGTACTCGGGCCGGGTGCCGTCACACCCCGCCCATCGACAGCGGCTGCGTTGCGGCCGCCCCTGCGTGCTGTGGGCATGGACCGCCCGCACCCCCCGATCCGCCCACCGGACCCGGAGGTTCACCCATGCCCGTACCCGTCCCCGCCACGCCGCCCACGGCCCACGTCGCGAAGGTGCAGACGCACCACGAGCGCGCGATCGTGCGGCAGATCAACCGCATGCGCCACCTGCACGGCCTGCGCCGCGTGCACGTCGACGCTCGGCTTACCCGTGTGGCTCGTGCGCATTCGCTCTCGATGCTGCGCCACGACGTCCTGACGCACAGCTCGTTCGATGGGTCGTCCTTCGCGCTGCGGCTGCGCAGCACGGGCGTGCGCCCGCGCGTCGGCGAGACGCTGGCGTGGGCGCCGCGCCGCAGCGGCAGCGCCAAGACGATCGTGAGCCTGTGGATGCACTCGCCCGCGCACCGCGCCGTGCTGCTCGACGGCGGCATGCGGCGCGTCGGCGTCGGCCGCTGGCGCGGCGCGCTCGGCGCCCAGCACGGCGCGGCGATCACCGCGGACTTCAGCTCGTAGGCGCGATCGGCCGCCCGCCGGGACCCCTGACGGCACCGGCGGGCGCGGCGCGCCTGTCTCGTATCTTGGCGGCGGCCGTGCGCCGCCTCCCCGCCTGGTCCGTGGCCGCCGCCCTGGCGGCGCTGTACCTCGTGCTCGATCCGCCGAGCGCGGACCTCGCCGCGCAGACGTACCGCACCTGGCTGTTCGAGCACGCGGGCTGGACCGTCTGGGACAACGGCTGGTACGCCGGCCACCACGTCCCGGCGTACTCGATCCTGTTCCCGCCGCTGGCGGCGCTGCTCGGGCCCCGGCTCGTCGGCGCCCTGGCGGCGGTCGGCGCCGCGTGGGCCTTCGAGCGCCTCGTCGACGATGCCCGCGGCGCGGCCGCGCGGCCCGCGGCGCTGTGGTTCGCCGCCGGCACGGCGGCATCGCTGGTCAGCGGCCGGCTCACGTTCGCGCTCGGGCTCGCCTTCGGCGTGGCGGCGGCGCTGGCGCTGGCGCGCGGACGTCTCGCGCTCGCCGCGCTGGCCGGCGCCGCGACGGCCCTGGCCAGCCCGGTCGCGGCCGGGTTCCTCGCGCTCGCCCTCGTCGCCCACGGCGCCGTCACGCGCCGCCTCGCCCCCACCGCGGCGCTGCTGGCCGCGACGCTGGCGCCCGCGCTGGCCCTGATGGTGCTGTTCCCCGAGGGCGGGGACTTCCCGTTCGTCGCCTCGGCGTTCTGGCCGAGCCTCGCGGCGACGCTCGTCGTGCTCTTCGCGCTGCCGCCCCGCGAGCGCGCGCTGCGGACCGGCGTGGCGCTGTACGCGCTGCTGCTGGTGGCCAGCGCGGCGCTCCAGACGCCGATGGGCGGCAACGCGGTCCGGCTCGGCGCGATCCTCGCCGGACCCGTGGCGGCCTACGCGCTGTGGCCCGGCCAGCGGCGCGCGCTGCTGCTGCTCCTGCTCCCGCTCGCCTACTGGCAGTGGACGACGCCGGTCGACGACTGGCGCCGGGCGGCGGCCGACCCCGCGGTGCGGGCCTCGTACTACGAGGGCGTGCTGCGCTTCCTCGGCGCGCAGGGCGGTCCGCCGTTCCGCGTCGAGATCCCGTTCACCGACGACCACTGGGAGTCGGCGCGGGTGGCCGGCGGACCCGTTCCGATCCCGCTCGCCCGCGGCTGGGAGCGCCAGCTCGACCGCAAGGTCAACCCGCTCTTCTACGACGACGCGCCGCTGACCGCGCAGCGCTACCGGCGCTGGCTCGACGAGAACGCGGTGCGGTTCGTGGCGCTTCCGGACGCCCCGATGGACTACTCGGCCGCTGCCGAGGCGGCGCTCGTCCGCCGTGGCACGCCGTACCTGCGCGAGGTCTGGCACGACGCCCACTGGCGGGTGTTCGCGGTCGCCCACCCCGCACCGATGGCCGGTGGCGGCGCCCGCGTGACCGCGCTCGGCGCCGACCGCGTCGCGCTGCGCGCCCCGCGGGCCGGACGCTACGTCGTGCGCGTGCGCTGGACCCCGTACTGGCGGATCGCGCGCGGCGCCGGCTGCGTCGAGCCGGCCGGCGACTGGACGGCGCTGCGGCTGCGCACGGGCGGCCCCGTGGAGCTGCAGGCCGGCTTCGCCCTCTCCCGGGTCCGCGCGAGCTCGCCGCGGTGCACCGGCTGACACCGCGAGGCGGCGGCCCGCACACGCACCCGTCGGGGTTCGGGCAACCCTCCTGTCGGGCGGCGGGAGGGGCGGTAGGATCGGTGGCCGTCGATGCCGATCCCCCTCCAACGCCTGCTCGGACGGGTCTTCCCGCACGGGCCTCTGGATGTGCTCCGCCAGGTGCTGCTGTTCGCCGCGGCGTACTACGCCTACCGGCTGACGCGGGGGTACATCGACGACCCGCAGGGCGCGACGACGGCGTTCCAGAACGCCCGCCACCTCATCAGCATCGAGCAGGCCACGGGGCTGTTCATCGAGCCGTCGGTCCAGACCTGGACGAGCGGATGGCAGGCCGCCATCGACGTCGCCAGCTGGATCTACATCAACGCGCAGACGACGATCTGCCTCGCGGCGCTGATCTACATCTACCTGTTCCACAACGACCGCTTCTACTTCGTGCGGAACATGTTCATCGTCGGGATGGCCATCGCGCTGATCGGCTACATGGTCTACCCGACGGCGCCGCCGCGGTTCTTCCCCGAGCTGGGCTTCCAGGACGCGGTCGCCAACTTCACGGGCATCGACCACAACGACGTCAAGGTCAACGCCCTGTTCAACCCGTACGCCGCCGTGCCGTCGATGCACTGCTGCAACGCGCTGCTGATCGGCTGGTCGCTGGCGCAGATGCTCACCTGGCGTCCGGCCAAGCTCTTCTGGGCCGCGTACCCCGTGGTGATGTTCTGGGTCGTCGTCTCGACGGGCAACCACTGGGTGACCGATGCGCTGCTCGGCGGGGCGACCGCGGCGCTGAGCCTCTACGCTGCCCGCTGGCTCGCGCACCGGCGCCCCGAGGCGTGGGCGTTCTCGCCGGCCGACCCCCGCGCACGGGCGGCGGCCTGAGCCCGCCGGGCTCCACGCCCGGTGCCCCGAACCCCCACCGCCCATCGCCCTCATGTCCACTTCCCCCTCGCCGCGCAACGGCGGCCGCCGCGCCCTCTCCGGGACCGAGCGCCGCGATCTCGTCCGCAACCGGCTGATCGACTCGCGGCTGACGCCGAACGCCATCTCGCTGACCGGCCTCGTGCTCTGCGTCGTGGCCGCGGTGCTCGTCGCCGAGCGGCTGTTCTTCCTGGCCGGCATCGCGTTCATCGTCGGCTCGGTCTGCGACACGCTCGACGGCCGGTACTCGCGGATGTCGGGCAAGGGCACGCCGTTCGGCGCGTTCCTGGACTCGACGCTCGACCGCATCGAGGAGGGCGTCGTGCTGACCACGGTCGCCGCGTACTTCGCTTCACGCGACATGCAGTTCGCCGTCGCGGCCTGCGTCGTGGCCGTCCTCGCCTCGCTGATGGTGAGCTACACCCGTGCGCGCGCCGAGGCGCTCGGGGTCGAGTGCAAGGTCGGGATCGCGACCCGCGCGGTCCGCGTGGTCATCCTCAGCGCCGGATTGCTGTTCGCCAAGGGAGCGTCTCTGGCAGACTTCGAGTTGCTGGCCCCGGCCGTCTACGTCCTGGCCGGGCTCAGCGTGGTCACCGTCCTGCAGCGGATCTTCCACGTGCGCCGGGTCCTGACGGAGCCGGCGCCCACGGGCTGATCCGGCCGGCGAAGGCCTCCTCGCTGTAACTGCAGCCGCCCTGTGGGGTGGATGACCTCGGACTTTCGAGAAAGGCAACCCTCCTTGAGCACCAACGGCACCAACGGCATGACCGCCACCAAGACCGGCCCCGCGACGAACGGCGCGGCCCGCTACCAGCGCGACAAGGTCCGCGTGGCGATCATCGGCGTCGGCAACTGCGCCAACTCCCTCGTGCAGGGCGTGCACCACTACGCCGACGCGGATCCGGCCCAGCCGATCCCCGGCCTCATGCACACCGACCTCGGCGGCTACCTGCCGAAGGACATCGAGTTCACCTGCGCCTTCGACGTCAACAAGACGAAGGTCGGCAAGGACCTCGCCCAGGCCATCTGGGCGGACCCCAACGACACGATCAAGTTCACGAAGAAGGTCCCGAAGAAGCTCGACGTCCCCGTCTACCGCGGGATGACGCACGACGGCATCGGCAAGTACCTCTCCCAGCGGATCACCAAGGCGCCGGGCGAGACGGCCGACATCGTCTCGATCCTCAAGGAGACGCATACCGACGTCGTCGTCTCCTACCTGCCGGTCGGCTCCGAGCAGGCGACGAAGTGGTACGTCGAGCAGGTTCTCGAGGCCGGCTGCGCCTTCGTCAACTGCATCCCGGTCTTCATCGCCCGCGAGCCGTACTGGAGCAACCGCTTCAAGAAGGCCGGCCTGCCGATCATCGGCGACGACATCAAGTCCCAGGTCGGCGCCACGATCACCCACCGCGTGCTGGCCCGCCTGTTCCACGAGCGCGGCGTGCTGCTGAAGCGCACCTCGCAGCTGAACGTCGGCGGCAACATGGACTTCTTCAACATGCTCGAGCGCGAGCGGCTGGAGTCCAAGAAGATCTCCAAGACCAACGCGGTCACCTCGATCGCCGGCGTCGACCTGCCCAAGGACGACGTCCACGTCGGCCCGTCGGACTACGTGCCGTGGCTCACGGACCGCAAGTGGGCCCACATCCGCCTCGAGGGCGAGGCGTTCGGCGGCGTGCCGCTCACGGCCGAGCTCAAGCTCGAGGTCTGGGACTCGCCGAACTCGGCCGGCATCGTCATCGACGCCGTGCGCCTGTCGAAGCTGGCGCTCAACAACGGCATCGGCGGCCAGCTCGACGGCCCCTCGTCCTACCTGATGAAGTCGCCGCAGAACCAGCGCCCCGACGACGAGGCGCGGGACATGACGGAGAAGTTCATCGCCAAGAACCACCGGGACAAGGCGCTGACGGCGCCGAAGGGGCGCGCCAAGCGCGGCGCCCCCGCCGCCAAGGCCTCCTGAGCCCGGCGACACCCCGCAGCAGCTTCGAACGGCCCGCCGATCCGGCGGGCCGTTCGCGTCTCGGTGGCACCGCTCGCCTATCCTGAGTCGCCGTGGAGCCCCTGGCGATCGCCCAGTTCTCGCCCTACCCCTGGGAGGACGGGAACGAGGTCAACGCGTACGTCGCGCGCCTGAGCGACGAGCTGGCCGCCCGCGGCCACCGCGTCGTGGTGGCCGCGCCATCCCGCGACGACGAGGCCGTGCGGGCCTCGCGCCGCGCCATCCGGGCCGGCGAGGCGCTCGGCGCCCCCGGCGAGGTCCGGGTGCTGGCGGTCGGCGAGGCGCTGACGATCCGGCCGCCCGGCGGCGCCGCGGGCGCTGGCCCGAGCCGCCGCCGCGCCGCCGTGCCGATCGACGTGGCCCGGACGGTCGAGGAGCTGCTGACGCGGACGCCGCTGGACATCTGCCACGTCCACGAGCCGTTCGCGCCGTCGGTCCCCTCGGTGGCGCTGCGCCACTCCCGGGCGCTGAACGTCGGCACGTTCCACGCCCCCACCGAGCGCGTCGTCGCCACGCAGGTCGCCCGAAAGCTCGTCAGCCTCGTCTTCGGCCGGCTCGACGCCCGGCAGGCCGCCTACCCGGCCACGAAGGCCCTGATGGAGCGCTTCTTCCCCGCGTCGTACGAGGTCGTGCCGCCGGGGGCGGACGCGCCGGCCGGCGCCGCACCGGCGGCGGCCGACGGGCGCCCGCTGCGCATCGCCTTCGTCGACGTCGAGGAGCGGCCGGCGCTGCGGGTGCTGCTGCGCGCGCTGCGACGCATCGGCACCGACGTGCCGTGGACGGCGACGGTGGTCAGCGCGCAGGGCCCGTCGTCGTCGACGCCGCTGCGCCCCGAGCTGCGCGAGCGCGTCGAGTTCCGCTCGGACGGCGCGGAGGAGGCGCTGGCGACGGCCGACGTCGTCGTGGCGGCCTCGTCCGGCGCCGTGCCGGCGCCCGCGCACGTCGTCCAGGCCGTCGCGGCGGGCGCGATCCCCGTCGTCTCGCGGCTCCCGGTCTACGAGGAGCTCGTCGACGGCCACGGCCTCGTCTTCGAGCCCGGCGACGTCGACGTCCTCGCCGGCCAGCTGCGGCGTCTGGCCGAGGACGCCGCGCTGCGTGCGCGCCTCCGCGCCGGGGCGCCGCCCGTCCGCCCGTGGACGGCGGTGGCCGACGACGTCGAGGCCTCCTACGCCCGGATCGTCGCCCGCCGGCACGACGACAGCGGCGACCCGGAGCTGTGGCGGCGCCTGGAGGGCCGGCCCCTGATCGAGGTCGACCTGCACATGCACACCGACCACAGCAACGACTGCGCCACGCCGGTCGAGCACCTGCTGGCCACCGCGCGCGAGCAGGGCCTCGGGGCGATCGCCGTCACCGACCACAACGAGGTCTCCGGCGCGTTCGAGGCGGCCGAGAAGGCCGAGCGGTTCGGGGTGAAGATCATCATCGGCGAGGAGGTCAAGACGGCCTCGCAGGGCGAGGTCATCGGGCTGTTCCTGACGGAGAAGATCCCGCGCGGCCTGACGCTCGAGGAGACGGTCGCCGAGATCAAGCGCCAGGGCGGCCTCGTCTACGTGCCGCACCCGTTCGACCGCATGCACGCGGTGCCCGACTACGAGCACCTGCTGACGATCCTCGACGACGTCGACGCGATCGAGGTCTACAACCCGCGCGTGGCGATCGGGTCCTTCAACGACGAGGCGCAGCGCTTCGCCGCCAAGTACCGGATCGTCCGCGGCGCGGGCTCCGACAGCCATGTGGCCGCAGGCCTGGGCTCGGTGCGCATCCGGATGCGGGACTTCGACGGCGCGGAGGAGTTCCTGGAGTCCCTCCGGCACGCCGAGATCAGCACGAAGTCCGGGACGCTGCTGTACGTGCAGGCGCTGAAGTTCCTGGAGACGAAGGCGACGCCGAAGGCCGCGCGCCGGGCGCGGCGGGAGCGCCGGGTGAAGCGCGCAAGCCGCGGAAGCTGATGCGGGGCGACGACCACCACGAGCCGCGGGTCGCGCCCGCGAGCCGCGGAAGCTGATGCGGGGCGACGACCATCACGAACCGCGGGTCGCGCCCGCGAGCCGCAAGGGCTGATGCAGCCGCAGGGCCAGCGTCCGGGACCGTCGAACCTCGGATCGTCCATGCCGGCGACCGACGACGAGATCCGTGAGAAGTACCTCGAGCGCGCCATCCGCGAGCTGAACACGCTCACGCGGGAGCTCCAGGGCTGCACCGCCTGCCCCCGCGGCGGGATCATGCCCGTGCTGGGCTCCGGCCATCCGCAGGCCGACGTGTTCCTGCTCAAGCACGCGCCGATGCCGTCGGAGGTCGAGGAGGGCGTCGCCTTCTACGGCCGCTCCGGGACGGCGCTGATGAAGTCGCTCAAGCGGCTGCAGATCGACCCGCTGGCCGTCTACGGCACGCTCTGCGCCAAGTGCCCGGTCGGCGACCCCGCGCTCGCCGACCCGGGCTGCGTCGCGCGCGTGGTCGAGGAGCTGGCGATCGTGCAGCCCAAGATCGTCGTGGTCATGGGCGAGGAGGCGCTCGCCGCCCTCAACGAGCTCGACGTGCCCCTGGCCAAGCCGCTGTCCTGGCAGCCGGGGGCGCTGCAGCAGCTGACGCCCTCGATCGACGCGCTGGTCACGCCGAACATCGACGAGTCGCTCGACGAGGAGTCCGCCAAGCGGGCGTTCTGGTCGGCGTTCCGGGTGCTGGGCGAGTGGTACGCGGACCTGCCGCCGTACTAGGCCTCCTCGGCCTCGCGCAGGCCTACGTCCTGGTCGCCCCCGACCTGCCCGCGGTCACCCCGGCGGAGCTGGGGACCGTGCTGGCCTGCGCCGCCGGCGCGGCGGCCGTCATCGCCTGCGTCGCCGGGGTCGTCCCGGTCGCCGACGTGCCGCCGCTGCTGGTGCTCGTGCTCGCCGGCGCGGCCGTGCTGGTCTGCGGCTTCGACGTCGCCCACCTCGGGGCGGCGGCCACGCCGGTGGAGGCCGTGGCCTACGGCGCGGGAGGCGCGCTGTTCGCCACGGCGCTGATGGCGCCGTCGCTGGCCCTCGCCCTGCCCGTGTTCGTGGCGGGCCTCGAGGTCGTCAGCCTCCTGGCGGGCGGCCCCGGGGACATCCTGCTCGGCACGGGCGCGACGCACCTGGGCGATCCGCTGGCGCTCGAGCTCCCGGGCTGGGGGACCGGCGGCCCGGCCGGGGCGCTGGCCATCACCCAGGCGGCGTTCGCGGGGGTCTTCCTCGCCTACGGGCGCCGCTACGGCTTCCGCCGCACGGCGACCGCGGTCGGGCTGTGGGCGGCCATCGTCGTGGCGGTCGCGGTCAAGGTGTGGGCGGACCGCTCGGTCCCGGTGCTGGCCCTGATGGTGGCGGCGTACCTGCTGGTCAACGCCGACCGCGTCCCCGCGCTGGCGCGGCTCGCCGGCCACGACTGAGCGGGTCGGCGGCGGGTAGAGTCGCCTGCATGGACCTCGAAGAGCGCACGCTGGAGCAGGCAGGCGATCGCTGCGAGGAGTGCGGCGCGAAGCTCACCCCCCAGGAGATGGAGCTCGTCCTGGAGCGCGGCGGCCCCACGCTCTGCACGATCCACATGACGGAGGTCGAGGAGCTCGCCGAGGACGGCGAGGACGAGGCCGGGCCCGCCTAGCGCGAGCTCAGCCCATCGTCACGACGACCTTGCCGAGCTTGCCGCCCGCGGCGAAGCGCTCGTAGGCCGCGGCCACGTCGTCGAGCGCGAACGTCTGGGCGACCGGCACGCGGACGGCGCCGCGCTGCAGCAGCGGCAGCACGTGGCGCTCGAGCGCGCGGGCCGTGGCCGCCTTCTCCTCCAGCGGACGTGCGCGCAGCGTCGAGGCGCTGATCCGGCCGCGCTTGCCCATCAGCGCGCCGAGGTGGATCTCGGCCTTCGCGCCGGCGCCGATCCCGATGACGACGATCCGGCCGCCGGTGCCGAGCGCCTTGACGTCGGCCGGCAGGTTCGGCGCCCCGACCAGCTCCAGGATCACGTCGAACGGCCCGTGCTCCTCGAAACCCTCGGGGTCGAGGACCTCGTGGGCGCCGAGCGCCCGCACGCCGTCGCGCAGGTCGGGGTTGCGGACCGTCGCGGTCACGTGCGCTCCGGTCGCGGCACCGAGCTGGACGGCGGCGGTGCCCACGCCGCCGGCGGCGCCGTGGATGAGCAGGCGCTCGCCGGAGGCCAGCCCGCACTGGGTGAAGATCGCGTCGTAGGCGGTCGTGAAGACCTCGGGCGTGCCCCCCGCCTGCGGCCAGTCGAGCTCGTCCGGCACCGGCATGAGCTGGCGCTCGTGGACGACGGCCAGCTCAGCCTGCCCGCCGCCGCCGACGATGCCCATGACGCGGTCGCCCTCGGCGAACCGGGTGGCGCCTGGTCCGCACGCGGCGACCTCCCCGGCGAGCTCGAGCCCCGGGATGTCCGCCGGCGAGCCGGGCGGCGCCGGGTAGAGGCCGCGGCGCTGCATCTGGTCGGCGCCGTTGAGCCCGGCGGCCCGCACGCGGACGAGGACCTCGCCGGAGCCGGGCTGGGGGTCGTCGTGCTCGGCGACGACGACCTCGCCGTCGCGGATGGTGGCGGCGCGCATGCCACGGAACCTAGTGGCTCGGCCCCAGCGCCGCCCCCGCCCAGGGCATCGAGGGACGACTGAACCATCGTGACGATGGTTCAGTCGTCCCTCGACGCACCAGGGAACGCTGGGGCGGTCAGGGGTGGGGGTCGAAGGCGTCCATCGCCTCCTCGCGGGTGATCGCGCCGGTGATCGCCGCGATCTGGTCGTCGGCGTCCGGGTAGCCGGTGGCGCGGATCGCGGCGGCGGCCGCGGCGGTGTCGTACGCCGTGCGCCGGAGGTCGATCGAGCCGTCGACGATCGCCAGCCAGAACGCGCCCGAGGCGCCCTCGTACGGCATCCCGACGCTGCCGGCGTTGACCCACTGGACGCTGCCCGCGCGCTGGACGAACTGCAGGTGCACGTGGCCGCCGACGACGATCGCGGCGTCCGTGTCGCCGACGGCCGCCGACAGGCGCCGTGGACGGGCTCGCGGGGTCACGATGCCGGTGTCCGACGCCGGCGTGCCATGGCAGACGAGCACCTCGCCGAGCCGGACGGTGGCGGCGAAGGCGGCCAGCAGCTCGCGGTCCTCGGCGCTCAGGCGCGCCGCCGCCCAGGCCGCCTGGCGCGCCACGGGTCCGTGGGGGTCCTCCTCCAAGGTGCCGGCGAGCAGCTCGAGGACCTCGCGGTCGGCGTTGCCGCGCACCCACGCCACGCGGTCGCCGAGGCGCGCGAGTCGCTCGAGGCACGCGGCGGGCATCGGCCCGGTGACGACGTCGCCGCCCGACACCACGGCGTCGAAGCCCTCGTCCTCGACCGCGGCCAGCACCGCGTCCAGCGCGGGCAGGTTGCCGTGGACGTCGGAGAGGACGGCGATCCGCATCGGGCCATCGTGGCAGCCGGAGGACAGCCGGCGCACGACCCGCTCCCACGTGGGAACGATCTGCGGTGCAGCCCCGCGGATCGACCGCATCGGGCCCGCGGGAACCCCACGTCGCCGCCGTCCGCCGGCGGTGAGACCGTACGACCACCGTGACCTCCACCGACCTCCACGACTGCTTCCGCTACGAGGATTGCGACGTGCCGCCCGGGCAGTCGCTGTCGTCGTGGCGGCACGAGCGTGAGCAGGCGGCTCAGCCGGGGCCCCGCCACCTGCTGCTGCGCCTGCTGCGCCTGCTCGGCTAGCCGATCCGCCGGTCCATCCACTCGCCGGCGGAGCCGACCCCGACCGCCACGCGGTGGGCGACCCGCCCGGCGGCCGAGGCGTCCACGGGCTGCACGGCGCGGTCCGGCTCGTCGCCCTCGGCGATCGCCGCCTCGCGCACGCGGCCCTCGACCGCGACCAGCTCGTGCGCCCAGTGGTGGCAGGACGCGGCCAGCTCGTCGTCGTCCTGGGCGCGCGCCAGCCGCTCGACGTAGTGCAGCAGCACGGTGAGGTGGTGGACGTCGAGCACGGCCGTGCGCAGCGCCTGGTTGCGCTCGAGGAACGGCTCGCCGATCCGGGCCATGCCCTCGCCGACGGTCGCTCCGAGGCCGCTCGCCGCGCCGCCGATGGCGACGTCGCGCGTCCCGGCCAGCTCGCCGAGCGCGGCGACCATGCCGCCGGCTGCGTCGACGCCCATGCGCAGGTCGGCGCGGGCGTCGGGCAGCAGCTCGGCGAGCCGCGACCAGCGGTGCGACAGGGCGTGCGCGGAGGCGACGAGCTCGCGCAGGGAGCGGTGCGTGGCGGGGTGCATGCCGTCCTCGTACCCGCTCCCGGCGCCCGGAGCTACTTCACCGAGCCGGCCAGCAGGCCCTGGACCCTCCTTCCCAGCTGACGCCGAGTCGACGCATCGGAGCCGCGGCGGCCCGATGCGCGACGGTGCGCCGATGCTCCCCGGGCTGCACGCGAGTGTCAGCCGGGAACGTGATCGTGCACGGAGCGCGGGCTACGTGCCGGTGCCGGCGGCGCCGCGCTCGGCGCGGGCAGGCCCGTCGCCGCTGGGGCCCGCGACCTGCTGGTCGGGCGGCGTGCCCGGCGTCGCGGCGGCGTCGTCGGCCAGGTCGCCGCCGTGGATGGCCGGGCCGCCCTCACCCGGGCGCTCGGGCCGGGGGGTCTGCAGGGCGTCGTCGGGAAGGGTGCCGGCTCGCTCGTCGCGCTCCATGAGGAGAGCGGTGCCCGGCCCGGCGGCGCCCCATGCGCGCCGTGCGCCGCTCAGTAGCCCCAGGCGGCGGTCAGCTCGCGCAGCTGCTCGGGCACCTCGGCCGGCGGCGGCTCGGGCGGCTGGACCTCGCCGGACTTGATCTTGTCCTTCCAGTCGCCGAGGCCGGCCTTGAAGCGGCCGTGGTCGTACTCGCCGTAGTTCACCATCTCGGGCACCCACGGCACGCCGAGGTACGCGCAGATGCGGCGCGTCTCGGCGGCCGGGTCGGTCGCCACATCCTCGTAGCGGACCGTCAGCCCCTCGTAGCGCTGGCGCGCCGCCTGCAGCGCGTCGCCGTAGCGCTTCACCATCTGCGCGTTGCGCTCGGCGCTGTCCTGCGGGCGGGTCTCGTGCCGCGAGCGAGCGATCGCGCCCGGGTGGCGCAGGAGAAAGATGAACTGCGCGTCGGGCCAGCAACGCGCGATGTCATCGACGATGAAGAGGTCGTTGGGGGTCTTGTTGACCAGGCGCGGCTTGCTGGACGTGGCGAGCTCGCGTTGGAGGTAGCGGTCCCAGAGCAGGAAGCGGAGGCCCTGGCGCCCGTCGATGCTCGCGTGCTCCAGCGCCCGCTCGATGTACTTGGACTCCCGCAGCGCGACGTCGATGTCGCGCAGATGCGTCTCGTGGGGCGCGTGCAGCTCAGGATGGCTGTTGAGCAGCACGCGCAGCAGCGTCGAGCCCGACCGGACGCTGGAGAGGATGAACGCCGGCCGATCCAAGAGGCGGTCGCGCGACGGGTCGTAGCGGCGCTGCGGAGCCGCCGAGGCAGCCGTGCCGGCCCGGCGCAGCTCGTAGCCGATCGCCCGGCGCAGGCCCCGGTTGACGGCGTTCTTCAGCACAGGCCGAAAGCCTACGACCGCGCGCGGCTCAGCGCTGCGCGGCGGCGAGCGCCGCGGCCTCCGCGGCCGCGAGCGCGTCGAGGACCCGCTCGACCTCGTCGGCCACCGACGTGGTGGTCGAGCGCAGGATGAGGTCCGCGTCGTCCGGCCGCTCGTAGGGCGCGTCGAGCCCGGTGAGGCCCTGGACGGTCCCCGCGCGGGCGCGCGCGTACAAGCCCTTGGGGTCGCGCTCCTCGCAGACCTCCAGCGGCGTGTCCATGAAGACCTCGACGAAGGGCAGGCCGGCCTCGTCATGGACCTGGCGCGCGGACACGCGGCCGGCCGCCTCGGGGCTGATCAGCGCGACGATCGCCACCGTTCCGGCGTCGGCGACCAGGCGCGCGACCTCGGCGACGCGGCGGACGTTCTCGCGACGGTCGTCGGCGCTGAACCCGAGGTCGCCGCAGAGCCCGTGGCGGACGTTGTCGCCGTCGAGCACGTACGCGGCGCGGCCGCGCTCGATCAGCGCCGCCTCCACCGCGAAGGCGATCGTCGACTTGCCGGACGCCGGCAGGCCGGTCAGCCAGATGGTCGCGCCGGCGCCGCCGGTGGCACGTGCGCGCTCGGAGCGCGTCACGCGCCCCTCCTGCCAGACGATGTCGGACGGCTGCTGGGACGGCTGCATCGCGCCGCAGAGTAGCGAGGCCGGGGGCGGCGCAGCGTCCAAACGGGCTCAGGCGGCGCGCTCCAGCAGCGCGACGCATTCGATGTAGCAGCCATGCCGGGTCGCCCGAGGCCCTGCCTGCCTTCCGCGTGCCGTTCAGGCCACCGAATGCCGCTCAATGCCGCTCGGTCTGGTACTCGCGCGTGGTACCTGATGCCGATCCGCATGGGGCTGGTACCGGCCATCCATGTGCCGAATGCGACCCGGAGTGCCGCGGATCGGGCGTAGCGATCACACGTTTAATGCGGTATTTGCAGGGAAAAGGTTCGGAGCCTAACGGTTCCGTCGTCGCCGTCTGCTCCAATGATCGATGGACCGATCGGAGGTCCAGCCACGCACCCCCGCGTGGAGAAAGGACGAGTGATGCCCGATGGCTACCTACGTGCTCAGCAACTCGAACACGTGGCACTGGTGCCGCAACTGCTCGCACTATCCGAGCCATCCCAAGAAGACGCAGACGACGCGTCCTGCCTGGGATCTCTGCGAGCAGTGCAAGGACAAGGAGCGGAACGGCAACTGCTCCTCATAGCTAGGGCGGCCACAGAAGGGCCGCCCTAGGTTCACTGCATGGCCGCCGCGTGACGTTGTGGAAGGCGCGCGCGGCGGTCACGCATCTTCTTAGCAGTCGCGATTCGGACTGTGCGAGCTTTCTCCTTCGAGTTTGCGCGATTCCGCTCGCGACACCGTCATGAGGGCGGCCAGCTCGCTCTCGGCTCCCAGCGATACGAGCCGCCCGAGCTGATCGGCGTGCTGGGTCTTCGGCACGTGGTGGACGTAGCCCATCGTCGTGCTGATGTCGCTGTGGCCCATGTAGCCCTGGACGGTGGCGAGGTCCCACGCCTTGACGGCGAGCGTGCCAAAGGTGTGGCGCAGGTCATGGAATGTGATGGGCTTGTCCTCGTAGCGCTTGTGCCCGAGACCGGCGACACGCAGCGCGGCGTAGAACCGTCGCCGCAGGTCGCCGTCGTGGACATACGAGCCGAGCGGCGTGCAGAAGACGAGGTCCCCGGGCTGGGTGAAGAGCTCGCGTCGGCGGAGCGCGTCGAGGCGCGCTGCCGCGAGGTCGATCAGAGGCACCGCGCGGACCTTGCCGGACTTCGGCGTCCGTAGCTGGCTGTGGGTGAAGTTGCCGCGGACGTGCAGCGTCTGGTTGGCGAAGTCGACGTCGCGCCAGCGAAGCGCGCGAAGTTCGCCCATCCGCAGCCCGGCGAACGCCGCCACGGCGAAGATGGCCGCGTCCTGCTCCGTTTCGGCGGCCCGGATGACCGCGTGAACTTCCTCGACCGAGAGCACCTGGAAGTCGCCTGACTTCTTGACCGTGATGCGCTCGACGTCCTCGCACGGGTTCGACCTGATCCAGCCCTGGCGCTTGGCGTACTTTATGCAGCCGCGCAGCAGCACCATCGCCTTGTGGGCGCTCGCTCTCGTCATGCCGCTCTCTTCGAGCAGGCGTGCGCGGAAGCGCTCCACGTCGCGCTTGCTGATCTTGTCCACGGGCGTCGTCGCGCCGAACGCCGGCCAGAAGTGGTTCCGGCACGTCCTGCGGTAGTCCCCCACCGTGGTTGGGGCGCGACCCTTGTCGTGCTCGACGTACGCCAGCCACGCCTCGCAGGCAGCCTGCAAGGTCATCCGCGTTCCCACCAAGGGGTCCTCGATGATCCCGCGGCGAGCGTCGGTCATCCAGCCGTGAAGGACGGCCTCGGCCATCTTGCGCGTGTAGAACCCTTGCGGCGGGCGACTGCGCTCGTTCCACGCTGGCCCGATGAGCTTCTTGTGCTGCCGGCCGTTGACGCGCCACTTGCCGTACCAGCGCTGGCCCCGCGTGCCCTCACGGAGAACCAGTGAGCCGCTGACTCGCGGCGCAAGCTGTGGATTCATCGAAGGCTTCCTCCCCCTTTCCGGCATGCCGTGGTGCCGTTGTTGTAGGTATTGGTACCGGGTCAGCCTAGGACGGCCCCGGCTCCGGCCCAACCCCCCGGGTCGCTGCACGCGGCCTCAGAACGACACCGACGAGATGTTGGTGTTCTGCTGCTCGGCCTCGGCCTTGATGGCTTCGAGGTCTTGGCGGGGGCAGTCCATGTGCTTGGGGTCCAGCCCGGCCAAGTGCCGCTCGCCGCGTTCGGCGGGCAGCACTCGACCGCAGGCGGGACAGACCACAGTGCGGTCGTCGTCGTTCACTAGTCGTTGATGCGGCGGACCAGCCCCGAGGCGTGCGACGTGGTGCCCGGCGTCTGGTCGTAGCTTTCGATGAGCTGTCGCTCCTGCTCGGACTTGGCCGCCTGCTCGGCGGTCATGTAGCCGCCGCCCGCCACAGGCACCAGCTGCTGGCCGTTCTCGGTGGGGTTGGCCTCGGAGTGGCGCAGCACGGAATCGTCGGCGCCGAGGTTGGCCGCCGTGCGCTTGGGCCTGTCCGTGGTGTGATCGACGTGCGGCACGTCTGCGCTGGCCGTGACGGGCTGGCTGGCCTGCCGGTCGGCGTAGTGGACGCGGGACGACTCGGACGCGGCGTACTGGTTCTCGCCACGAGCCGCGAGCTGGGCAATGAGCGACTGCGTGCCGACCGGGTCGCGGTCGAACATCTGGCGGTACTCGGGCAGGTGGGCGTCGGTGATCTTGCCGGCGCGCACGGCCGCTGCAAGCACACGCTCCCGATGCTGCCTGTGGGCGTCGGGCATTTCGTGCTGGTCGTAGGACATGGTGATCCTCCTTGTGGATCGCTTGTTGTGGGACTACTTGGAGTGGGACGGCGACTTGCCGCCTTCGAGAAGGGCGAGGTGGCGATGCACCACGACCGGAGCGCGCGTCTGCTGCTCGGCCGTCAGATCGAGGTCCGCGAGCACGGCTTGGATAAAGCGGGCGACCTCGTTGCCCAGCTGCTCGGCGGCGGCAAGCTCTCGCTCTGCGAGGCCCGCCTGGATCGACATCAGCGCGTAGCGCGCCAGGCGGTCCATCGCCTCCTGTCGCGCCCTGATCCACGGATGCAGCTGGGCATCGGTGGAGGTCGTGGTCTCCTGCACCGTCTCGGTGGCCGACTCGCCGTCGCGCAGCTTGCGCGGCCGGGTCTTGGTCTTGCGCGACGTGACGATGGCCTCGTCCTCGCTCAGGCTCTCGACCTTGGCCGTCAGGTACTCGACCTCGCCGGCGGCCAGGCGCAGGCAGACGTTCAGCGCGGTGTCGGGCGACAGGTCCTCGGGCACGACGCCCACGGCCTTGGCGGCCTCGGCGCGCGCCTCCAGCTTGATGGCGTGCAGCCGGCCGTTGGGGCTATTGCCTCCGTGGAGCTTGCAGTTGCCGTAGCCGGGATGGTCGGTGCCCCATCCAGCTTCGCGCCGACAGGGCCGTCCCTCGCGCTTGGCGTTGGTGCGTGCGCCGCAGCGCGGCCGATTCGGTCCCTTGCGGGGCTTGGGCTTGCTCATGCGATCTCCTCGAGGAACAGGGGTTGCGGTCGGTAGCGACGCGGCAGCACGTCCAGCAGCCAGTCGGGCAGGTCCCGCCAGACGTCGAGCACCGTGCGGCGCTTGATCGGGCCGAGCGCTTCGATCTGCGCAACGAGTCCGGCGACCTGCTCCCAGGACTCGCCGACGTATTGACCCCACTCGGTATCGGTGGACAGCCAGTCGCGGATCGCGTCGCGGTACTCGTGGCGCAGCGAATGAGTAAGGGCGAGCACGCCGTCGAGGTCGTAGATCGCGACCGCGTCGGCGACCGTGGCGAACAGCAGCCGCCCCGCGCCCCTCTTGCGTGCGAAGGCGTCGTCGAGCTTGTAGGCCAACGCGGCCAGGTCGCGCTCGCGCCCCTTGGCGGGGTCGCGGTCCTCGCGGCCGAAGACGAAGAGCACGTGATCGAGCGCCCCAAACTCCGGCACCAGCGCGTCGAGCGGACTGTCGGCGGCCTCGCACTGACGGCGCGCCTCGTTGATCAGCCAGAGCACCCGTGCGCGGATCGCGACATTGACCATGCGGTCGAAGGGCAGCGCGCTCATGACGACCCCTCGAATCCGGAGAGCAGGCCGTGCAGCTCGATGTCCCGTGTGGACAGCTCGATGCCGATGATGCGGCGGACGGCCTCAAGCTCATGCGACGGCGCGGTGAAAACCCAATCGCGGTCGAGCCCGTCAACGCCCCACAGGGCCATGCGGCTCAGCCTGCGCAAGTCCTCGATCGGCACGCTGACGCCCGCGGCGGTCTGCTCACGTGCGGCGCACGCCTCGCATGGAAGGCAGCGCAAGGCACGCCAGGCGGCAACCACTCGCGCCCTCATGCCGCAGCGCTCCACGTCGGTGCAGCCAGCACGACGACGCCCGCGGCAACCAGCCAGCTGACCAGCCCGCCGAGGACCATGCCGACGACCAGGGCCGCCAAGACGAAGATCACGATCACGACGTGACGAAGCCAGGGCCAGATGCCCACCGCACGGGGCTGAGACTCCGCGGCCCGCGTTCCGTTCGCGTCCGCCGGATCCAACAAGCCCATGACGGGCTCCAAGCCCATGAACTTGGTCCCGGCGCCTGAGGCTCCGTGGAGAGCTTCCAGCGGCTTCCCTGGTACTCCGTTGCGGTACCAAGCAGCCGGATGGCCCGTGGTTGCCGGGCGTGACGACTCACCCCACATTAGGTGCGGCCTCCTGTTCGCATTCCCATGCCTCGATGGCCTCCAGTCGGAAGCGGCGGTAGCGGCCGATGCGGATGCACGGCAGCTCGCCGCGGTTGACGAGCGCGTAGACCTGCTTCGTGCGGACCTGCCAGCGCTCGGCAACCTCGGCGGCGGTGAGCAGCCTGGTGGCGTCGCTTCTCGTCGTGTCCGCGGCGTCCCTGGGCCGCTCGGCGGCGCTGGTACGCGTAGACCCACCCCTCGTAGGGGTCGGGACCGCCATACGCGTCCCGTTCCTCCGGGGGCTCATGACGTCGCCTCCCGCATCCGCAGCCCACAGCGGGGCACGCGGGCCAGGACGCCGCGAGGGGACGGTCGCGCATCCCCGGCATTGCGATCCTTACGGCGGACCCAGGTACCAGAGGCCGAAAGGAGCAAGCCTCCCGCCGCCGAGTCGCCCACGTGTCCCGCTCTGAGCGGCAGCGTTCTGTTGCAGCACCGTCCAGCCCCCGAGATAGCCGGGGCAAGCAGAAATAGGTATGCACCCTGGTGCTGTCCTGCCTGCCCGCCCTTATAGGGCAGCGGGCAAGCAGACTGGCAGCGTGCCCGGGGCAAGCACGGGGCAACCAGAGGCAAGCGGGCAAGCAGAGCGCTCATCGGCCGCCTCCCGCGTGCTTGTCGAGGTAGACCCGACCCTTCTTCGTGAGGCTGTGGAGCTTCGCGCCCTTGGCGCCGCTCTCGACCTTGACATAACCGTCGCGGACAGCGACAGCCATGAGGTCGCCGCGTGCGTCCTTCCGTACCCCGTGAATCGCTTCGCGCCATTTGGCTGACGGAGCCGGATAGCGCTCGCCTTCCTCCCGTAGCTCGGCCAGCGCGACGAGCGCGCTCAGCATGTCGCCTCGCTTGCGACGCTCGGCGCGCGTCTGTCCCGTCCACTGAAGCTCGCGGTTCGCCGCATCGTAGCCCAGAGCGGTGGCGGCAACCTCGACGTCACGGCCCATCGCGCGGAACATGCGGGTGCCGTCCCGGTCCTTGGTCAAGTACCAGCCGGCGTCCATCCAGTCTTCGAGCGTCGTCGCCCCCCGGCCGTGTTCGGCGTCCTGCTCATGCTCCTTGCGGCCGGTGTGGTGAACGAGAAAGGCGCTCGGGACCTCGGCGGCGACCTTCAGTTCATCGACGGCATCCGTGAACTGGCGGACGTTCGAGTTGTCGTTCTCGTTGTCCACGAGGCCGCGCCATGCACGACCCACCGGATCGAGGGCGAGCAGGCGCACGTCGTTGGCCTTGCACCAGTAGGCGAAGCGGTCGCGGACCTCCGGCACCCAGAACGGCAGCCGCTTGCCGCGCAGGTTGTAGGGGATGACCCGATCCGGGTTGGCGATGTCGAGATCGCGCAGCCAGCTGTGGAACTGGGCGTCGCTGACCTCATAGTTGAGATACGCGATCCGGCCCTCATCGAAGTGGGTCTCGAAGACGCCGAGGAACGGCTCGCCATCGACCAGGCAACGGACGAGGTTGCCCGTGGCGGTGGTCTTGCCGACCTTGAAGCCGCCGACCTGTAGGACGTTGCCGCCTTCGATGAACAGGCCATCCACGAGGTAGCGGACTGGCTCGACGTCGCGCTTGAGCGCATCGGCCAGCGTTTCGCCCAAGGGCGGAAACTCGATCGCCCCCGCTTCCTCGGCTCGCAGACGGCGCCGGGCCTCGTCATGGATCTTGGCCCGTTCGACGGCACGACCGACTTCGTCCTCGAACGAGTCGTCGTCCGAGTGCCCGTGGCCGTTCATCGACTCCTGTGCCGCGAGCCACCTGACCTGCTCGTCCGTCAGCTTGATAGGCCGCAGCCGCTCCAGCTCGATCGTGTCGAGGTCGCGGCTCACACCACCGCCCCCGGCTGCGGATGACTTGGGTCTGGGTCGTCGTCAGGGCCGGCGCGGCTCGCCTTGCGGCTGGCAGCATCCCGGCGCTCCCGAGGCCGACCCGCCGACCGAGGCCGGCGCTGGATCGGAGCAGCATGACGACGGGCAGCACGAGCGCGACGGGCGAACCATGTTGGTGGCTGCTCGCGGCCTATGACTCGGCCGTGGTCGTCAGCTACGACGATCGCGGTGAACTGAGCCGGATTCCGCTTGCGGTAGCACGCGTCGAGCTGGCCGGTTCGCTGGTACCAATCCATGGCCTCGTCGGCCTCGTCGCGGACGCAGGACGGGTAGCTCACGACTCGCCCTCCCCAGCCGAGCGCAGCTTGACCCGGCGACGCTTGGGCCGCAACGGCTCCACAGCAGTGGCACGACGCTGAATCCAGTACCCCGTGGTGTGCAGCGGCGAATCCGGTACGTCGCACGGCGCGAGGCGGTGAACGATCTCCTCGTCGGGCCGCATGTTGTGCGTGTGAAAACCGGCGCAGTAGGGACAAAAAATGCGCACCCGAGGGCTGCCGGGCACCGGCTCACCGAGGAAGAGCGGCCGTCCGATGGTGGTGAGGGTCATGCGTGGTCTCCTTGGATCGCGCGATCCCATTCGACGAGGGTCAAGTTGCACTGCTTGCCTGTCGGAAAGAGCTCAGCGACGTCGAAGCCGAGCGCGAGCGCCAGCGCCTGCTTGGTGGCCTCGTGCGGTCGGCGGTCAGGGTCGTTCTCGATGGACACGACTGCCTTGCGACTGAGGCCCGCGAGCGCCGCGAGTTCGCCTTGCGTCAGCCGTCGTGCGATGCGAGCGACGCGAACCCAACTCAGATAGGTTGCACTTGTGGTTGGCATTGTTCAGCAAACTTTACCGGCCGAGAGTTCAAGGTCCCAAGGAAGTTCATTGCCTTGGTCGCCCCCTCGCGCGCATATGGGAAGGCGCGCTATGGCACACCCTCAGTTGGCGGAAAACCACAAGGGCACGAGCGGCCCCGGCGATGCGCGGCGCGCGTGACGGTTCCACTTGCACGACCATGAGGTCGGTTGCCATCGCTCATGCTTCCTTCCCCCTGTGGAGCCGCCGGCCCCGGTGTACGATGGCGACGAGCCCAATGCCCGAACGCCGAGAACGAAAGCATGTTAGCTCCGGCGAGAGAGAGTTGTCTAGTGCGTCGTCGTTGACATGGCTTCGTGTGGTCCGCGAACTTCGTGGCATGACCCAGGCCGAACTCGCCGCCGAGTCAGGAGTCGGAAAGGTCGCGATCTCGAAGCTGGAGAACGGGCACCGCAACCCGCAGTGGGGGACGGCGAGCAAACTGGCGAAGGCGCTCGACGTCCCGCCGCACATCCTGTTCCGGGACGACGACGAGCAGACGCCGGCGGACGTGCTGGCTGACTACCTCGGGCTGTAGCGGTCGGCGGCCCTACGTCAGGTCGCGGAGGAGGTGGTCAGGCGCTACGTCAAGCGCCGCGATCAGTCGCAGGACCGTGGTCAGTCTGACCTCTCGGACGCCGCGCTCAATCCTCGAGACCTGGACTGTGGCAAGCCCGCTCTCACGGGACAGGTCTTCCTGCGTCCATCCGCGCGCCAGCCGCGCCTCACGGACGCGAAGTCCGAAGCTAACGACGGCCGGATCCACGGGAGCGATCCTGTGGCAGCTAAGCCAAAGTGACCAGAACCAGAGCGGTAAGCTGCCTTGCTATGAACTACTCCGTTTTCAGGTCCGCAGCGGCCATGACAGCGATCACGTGCATGGTCACCAGCTGCGGCGACAACGAGCCGCCGGGCATCGCGTACAACAACGTCGTCAAGTCGCTACCAATCGGAGCGAAGCAGTCTGAGGTGAGGGACGTGCTCAAGCGCAAGCCCCTCGAATCCGTGCCGTATTACCGCGGTACCACGGACGGTGACGTCTGCGAGTACTACCGCGGCGTGCACGTCCACGGCCTGTCCTACGTCGAGGCCACCGGAACCATGTGGCGCCTCTGCTTTCGGGCGGGCAAGCTGGTCGTCCGCGAGCCGGTCTGCCCCGTGCCGTGGAGGCCCGGCGAGGTCAGCCGGTACAAGCAGAACAACTACCGCGGCGACCTGCGCGACTGCAAGCTGTAGGACAGCGCGGGCCGGCGGTCGGCGCCCTGCACCCGCAAGTACGACGCCGTAGGAAGCGGCCAGGGACGCCGTAGGAGCGATCCACTGCCCTGGCGTGCAGTACCACTGCCATACGACGTCGCGGACGTCCTACGCGCTTGCCTGCTCGCCGCTGCCGTCCTGGGTACGGCGTAGCTTCTGGCAACCATGAACGATCAGCAGCGCATCTCCATGCTGGAACAGAAGGTCGCCCACCTTGAACGCCGCCTCGCGGAACTCACGAGGCTGCTGAAGCGTTCCGATGACCCGGAAGTGGTGTTCGCGGCGCGGCGCGCCTCGTGAAAGCGCTTCGGTGACACGACTGCCCCGCCAACAAGGGCGAGGCAGCAAATAGCCCGGGCTCAGGCGTCGTGCGCGTCTAGCGAACCCCTACTGAGCTGCGGGGCGTGGAGCCGTCGACTAGAAGTCGGCCCACAGGGTCCTCACTTCGACTCAGACTCCGGCGCGTTCCCGCGTTCCGCCGCAGCGGGAGCCTGGGCCGCCTTCCAGTCGGTCTCGATCTTGCGGACCTCAGGCGCCTTGAGCGACGACCAGCGGTAGCGCGTGCCGCGGCCGACAGCCCGCTCGGTACGGCGCAGGAACGCTCGGAGTGACCGTGCGTCCGTGCCCAGGTGGTCAGCCAGCTGCGCAACGCCGATGCCCTTCTCGTTGTCCTTCGTCGCCATGTCCTCGGCCTCCTGTGGTGGATGGGTGAGCCCCAACCATCAAAGGACGGGTCGCTTCCCAATCCCAAGGACGTCGGCAGATGCGCGCTCGATTCTGGCCGAGCACGCCGCCACAATCCTGAGCTGTGACCGAGTGGTGGAGAGAGAACCTGCCAGACGAAGAAACCCTTGTCGCCTCGGCATGTCAATACCTCATGTGGAAGGGCGAGCTGGGCGCCGTACAGCTCCTCCTCGCCGCTTCGGTGAAATACCGCGATGTGGGGAGCTATGGGCCGACGGACGCCTATCTGAACATGGACGTCTTCGGCCCGCCGCGCATGTACGAGCTTCTCACGACTACCGAGTCCGGCGGGGATCACGACAAGCGGTTACTTCTCGAACACGCTCTCGTTGCTCCGCTCCCACAGACGCTGTTGGATGATCACCTCAGCGTACGGATTGAGCCCCGACTACAACTGGTCGAGCCTTACGACGGCTGGCGAGAGGAGTTTATGGCCCAGGCCTCGGGCCGTGGCATCACAAACCAGGGCGCAGGCAAGACCCCGGCTCCACTGCGCTGGATGCACAACAACTTCCGCACGCAGGGCGAGATCGCAATCGCTAAGGCGTTTGAGAAGGCGAACGTCCTCTTCTTGCCGCTGCCTCGCGCGGCAATTGGCGTCACACCCGACATGCGAACGATGGTCGAACCCGACTTCGTCGTCTGCCACGACGGCAAGTGGGGAGTGCTCGAGGTCGACGGCAGTAGCCACGAAGGCAGAAAGGCGCAGGACACAGAGAAGGATCGGCTGTACCACGCACACCGGATCGCCGTCGTACGCCGCTACACCGAAGAACAAGCGCGGGGGAACGCCGACGCGATCGTGGCCGAGTTTCTCCGCGACATCGAGAAGCTCGCATGACGCGGTACTCCGCTGGTACTCGCTTCGGCCGGAACCCTTGCGGCTACTGGCCTCGTTCGAGCAAGGCGACGCATTCGATGTGCGGCGTCTGCGGGAACATGTCGACCGGCCGCACCGACCGCAGCGCGTAGCCGGCCTCCACGAGCTGCGCCGCGTTCGGGGCCAGCGTCGTCGGGTTGCACGACACGTAGACGATGCGCTTGGGCGACGCCTCGATGATCCGCCGCACGACCTTCTGGGAGAGTCCGGCGCGGGGCGGGTCGACGACGACCACGTCGGGCCGGCCGGCGCGCTCGACGAGCTCGCGCAGCGACACGCGGACGTCGCCGGCGAAGAACTGGGCGTTGCCGATCTCGTTGGCCCTGGCGTTGGTGATGGCGTCGGAGATGGCGTCCTCGACGATCTCCAGGCCCCACACCTCCCCGGCGCGCCCCGCCAGCGACAGGCCGATCGTGCCGATGCCGCAGAACAGGTCGTAGACGCGCTCCCAGCCCTGCAGGGCCGCGGCCTCGGCGGCGACCGCGTACAGGCGCTCGGCCATCTCCGTGTTGGTCTGGAAGAACGCCTGCCCCGAGAGCCGGAAGCGCAGGCCGCCGAGCTCCTCGGCAATGGTGGCGGCGCCGGCCACGAGCTCGGTCTCGCCGCCGGCGGTCGTCTCCCCCACGTCGGCGATCCGCGTCACCAGCAGGCTGTCGACCCGGATCGCCTCGGCCAGCGAGGCGGTGTCGACCTCCTCGCCCTCGGTCACCACGAGCCGCACCTGCAGCTCGCCGGTGCGGCGGCCCTCGCGGATGACCAGGTTGCGCAGCGCGCCGAGCTGCGTGCGGCGGTCGTAGGCGCCGAGCCCCTGCGCGCGCGCCCAGTCGAGCACGTCGCGGCGCACGGCGTTGCCGGCCTCGGACTGCAGCAGGCAGTCGTCGACGGCGACGATGTCCTCCCAGGACCCGGGGGCGTGGAAGCCGCAGACCAGCTCGCCGTCCTCCCCCGTGCCGAACGAGAACTCCAGCTTGTTGCGGTAGCGCCACTGCTCGACGGCGGGCACGATCGGCTGCAGCTCGAAGCCGTCGAGGTGGCCGAGGCGGCGCAGCGCCTCGTCGACCTGGCCCTGCTTGATCTCCAGCTGGCGCTCGTAGGGCAGCACCTGCCACGGCGCGCCGGGGTGGTCGGCCTGCGGCGGGATGCGATCCGCGGCAGGCTGGACGACCTCCACGAGGCGCGCCTCGCCGTAATGGCGCTTGCGCTTGGTGACCACGGCGCGCACCACGTCGCCGGGCAGGGCCTCGCGGACGAAGACGACCCAGCCGTGCTCCGGATCGCCGTAGCGGCCGACCCCGGCGCCGCCGAAGGCCAGCGAGTCGATGCGCAGCTCGACCTCTTCCCCGCGATCGGGGCGGGGCGGGCGCGGGGCGGCAGTGGTGGCGGCGTCGGAGGTCACCGACCTAGGATGGCACCGCCATGGACCTCGACGCCTATCGGGCCCAGGCGCAGGCGCTCGCCTCGGACCTCAACCGCGCCCACCACCGGCGCTTCGCGGGGCTCGACGGCGCCTGGGATCCGGCGCCCATCTACGCCGCGCACGCCGGCGCCTTCGAGCCTGCGACGATCGAGGCGCTGCGGGGCGCGGCGGCCGCGGAGGCCGACCCGGCGGCGCCGATGCGGCGGCTGCTGCGCTTCGCCGTGGAGTCGCGCTTGGCGGCGGTCACCGCGGACGCCGAGGCCGAGCGCGCCCGCGCGGAGGCCGAGGAGGGCCTCGCGGCGCTGACCGCCGCGCTGGCCGGCGAGGAGGACCTGGCTTGTCGCGTGCAGCTCGAGGAGCAGCGCCTCGACGTGGTCGCCCGGCGGCTCACCCCGCCCGCCGCCGAGGCGCTCGAGCGCGTGCGCGCCGAGGCGCGCGCCCTCGGATGGCCGTCGCCGCGCGCGATGCTCTGCGAGCTGCACGGCGTCGACCTCGGGGCCGTGGCCGCCGAGGCGGAGGCGCTGCTGCGCGTCACCGCGGTGCCGGCCCTGCCCGGCGACGTCGTGGCTCGCCACGACCTGCCGCGCGTCCAGCGCGCCGCCTGGGCCGACGTGGCGCTGCCCGAGCCGCTGCCGCACCTGCGGGCGGCGATCGCGGAGCTCGGCCTGGAGCCGGCCTTCGCGCTCGACGCCGAGCCACGGGCGCAGAAGTCGCCGCGGGCGTTCTGCGCGGCCGTGCGCGTGCCCGAGGACGTGCACCTCGTCGTCGTGCCCGACGGCGGGCTCCCCGGGCTGGAGGCCCTGTTCCACGAGGCCGGTCACGCGCTGCACCTCGGCCACCGGGCCCCCGGCGCCCCGTTCGAGGACCGCCATCTCGTCGACCGCGTCGAGGCGGAGGCAGTCGCCTTCGCGTTCGAGGCGCGCGCGGTCCCGGACGGCGGCGACGCCGCCCTGGCCGAGCACCGCGCCGCGATGGGGCTGCTGCGCGCGCGGCGCCTCGCCGCGTCGCTGCTGCACGACCTCGACCTCCTCGACGCCGGACCGCACCCGTCGCTGCGCGAGCGCTACGCGCGGCGGATGGCCACCGCCACCAGCCTCAGCTGGCCGGCGGCGCCGTGGCTGGCCGCCGGCGACCCGCTCGTCCGCAGCGCCGACTACCTGCGGGCGCTGGGCCGCGCGCGGTCGCTGGACGACGGGCGGCTCGTGGCCGCCATCACCGGCTGACGGCCGGCCTCAGCCGAGCTTGCGCTCGACCGCGGCGAGGACCGACTTGCGGTTCGCGTTCGCGCGCTCGTGGTCGCGGATCTTGCGCAGGTCCGCCGGCGTGAGGTCCTTCAGCGCCTTGGTGATCTGCACCGCGGTCATGCCGTCGTAGCCCTCGATCGGCAGGCCGCCGGCGGGGGCGGCCTCCTCGACCTCCTCGGCATCCTCGGCGACGGCCGGCGGCGTGCCGCTCACCCGCCGCCGGGCCGCGTCGACGGTGCGGCGCACCGTCTCGGCGTGGTCGGCGGTGCGGACCCGCATCGCCGCCCCGCGCCCGAGCAGCTGCTCGAGGTCCGAGAGCAGCGCCTCGGTCTGGGAGCGGCCGGCGCTGACCAGCGCGGAGAGCAGGTCCTCGGCGTCCTTGCGGGTGATGCGCCCGCGGCGGACCGCGTCGTCGACGGTGTCCTGCAGCCGCTCGGTCGTCAGCGTGACGGAGCTGACGAGGCGGTCGCGGAGGATGGCGAAGTTCGCGGCCACGTCCTCGGGACGGGTCGGCACCGCCGTCAGGGCGGGCGGGGCGTCGCGCCCCGGGCGCTTGCGCGACCCGGAGGAACCGGACTTCTTGACTGGCGGCATGGCGGAGTTGGCCTCGTTCCTTCGGACGGTGCCCGCGACCCTACCCGCTGGAGGGCCGCCGGGCGGTGGGGCTGGCGGCTATCCCGTCACCAGCCACTCGAGCATGGCCTTCTGGGCGTGGCGGCGGTTCTCCGCCTGGTCCCAGATGCGCTGACGCGCACCGTAGAGCACGGCGTCGGTGATCTCCTCGCCGGGGTGAGCCGGCAGGCAGTGCAGCGCGATCGCGCCGGGCGCGGCGGCGTCCAGCAGCGCGTCGTCGATCCGGTACGGCTGCAGCGCCGCGCGGCGGGCGTCCGCGGTGTCCTCGTCGCCCATCGAGACCCAGACGTCGGTGTAGACCGCGTGCGCGCCGGCCACCGCCTCGCGTGGGTCGGTCACCGCCGGCACGCCCTCGAGCGCGTAGCCCTCCGGCGAGCTGACGACGACCTCCAGCCCGGCGACGCGCCCCATCTCGACCAGCGAGCGGGCCATGTTGTTGCCGTCGCCCACGTAGGCGAGCTTGAGGCCGTCCAGCCGGCCGAACGTCTCGCGCAGGGTCAGCAGGTCGGCGAGCACCTGGCAGGGATGGTGGCCCTGCGTGAGCATGTTGAACACGGGGACGACGTCCTCGGCGGCCAGCTGCTCGAGCTCGTCATCGGCGTGCGTGCGGACCCCGACGGCGGCGACGTGGCGCCCGAGCACCCGCGCGGTGTCGCGCAGCGACTCGCCGCGGCCGAGCTGGGTGTCGCCGGGGCGCAGCACCATCGGATGGCCGCCCATCTCCACGATGCCGGCCTCGAAGCTCACGCGGGTCCGCGTGCTCGGCTTCTGGAACACCAGCGCCACGGTGCGGCCGTCGAGCACCTGCGAGGCGCACGGCTCGCGCTTGAGGTGCGCGGCGCGCAGCAGCAGCGCGTCGAGCTCGTCCTTGGCCAGTTCCAATCCGGTGAGGAGATGTCGCATCGCAGTCAGGAGGGGTCCGTGCAGGAAGCGGGGAAGCATACGACCCGTGCTCGTGCTGACCTGGAACCTCTTCCACGGCCGGGCGGTGCCGGGCGCCGGCCGCGACCTGCTCGCCGCCTTCCGCGAGCGGATCGCCGGCTGGCCGTGGGACGTCGCGCTGCTCCAGGAGGTGCCGCCGTGGTGGCCGCCGGAGCTGGCCGCGACCGCCGGCGCCGACCAGCGCACGGTGCTGACGTCGCGCAACGCGCTGCTGCCGCTGCGCCGCTGGGCCGCCGAGCGCTGGCCCGACGTCATCAAGTCCAACGGCGGCGGCAGCAACGCCATCCTCGTCCGCCCGTCGGCCGGGACGATCGCCGAGCACCGCGCGCGCCGGCTGCGGATCTGCCCGGAGCGGCGCCACGTGCACGCCGTGCGGCTGACGGGCGCCGGCGGCGGCGCGTGGATCGCCAACGTCCACGCTCAGGTGCGGCCGCACAGCGAGACGCGACAGGACCTGGCGGCGGCCGGCGCCGCGCTCTGGGCCTGGGCCGCCGGGGCGCCGGCGGTGCTCGGCGGCGACTGCAACGTCCCGGACCCGGCGATCGACGGCTTCACCGACCTCGGCGGCCACCACGTCGACCGCGTGCTGGCCCGCGGCTTCGCCGCGGACGGCGCGGTGACCGTGCCCGAGCGCGGCGGCCTCTCCGACCACGCGCCGGTGCTCGTGCCGCTGCGGCGCGAGACCTGAGCGGCTCAGCCGCGCGACCTCAGCCCGAAGCCGCGCAGCAGCATCAGCGCCTTCTCCCCCAGCCCGCCGTGCGGCGGCAGGACGCCGAGCTGCACCGACGTGTCGTAGAGGTCGAAGAAGGCGCGGATCCGCCACAGCCGCTGGCGCGGCGGGTCGAGCTCGCAGTACAGGACGCCGTGCACGCTGAAGCTGCGCCGAGTCGCCGGCAGGCCGGGCAGCTCGCCGGTGTGGGTGCCGGCCAGCCGCACGGGGGCGGCGACGAAGCGCCCGTCGTCCAGGCGGGCGCCGGCCTGCTCGACGCTGGCCCCCGGCGCGGCGACCCAGAGGCGCGCGGCGTGGTCGGCCAGCGCGTCGAGCCCGCGCAGCGGCGCGCCGGTCAGCGGGTCCTCGTAGTGGACGTCCAGCGAGCAGCAGGCGGCGAACGCCGCCCGGTCGCGGCCGACGAGCGCGGCCTGGAAGTCGTCGAGGAGCTGGTCGATCACGACTCGATCGGCCGTGCGGGGTCCGACGGGTGCACGAACTCCGGGGTCCCCGCCTCGGGCGTGCTGGCCTCGGCGTGGAGGCGGTGCGCGATGCGCCCGGCGCCGCGCGCCAGCACGCCGGCCTCGACGGCCAGGCGGATCGCGCGGGCCATCGCGACGGGATCCTCGGCGCGCGAGATCGCGCTCGCGCACAGGACGGCGTCGCAGCCCAGCTCCATGGCCAGCGCGGCGTCCGACGCGGTGCCGACGCCGGCGTCGAGGATCACCGGCATCGCCGTCTGCTCGCGGATCAGCCTGATGTTGTAGGCGTTGTTGATGCCCATGCCCGAGCCGATCGGCGACCCCAGCGGCATGACCGCCGCGCAGCCGACGTCCTCCAGGCGCCGTGCGAGCACCGGGTCGTCGGTGGTGTACGGCAGCACGACGAAGCCGTCGTCGACGAGCTGCTCGGCGGCGAGCACCAGCTCGACGGCGTCGGGCAGCAGCGTGCGCTCGTCGCCGATGACCTCGAGCTTGACCCAGTCGGTCTCGAACGCCTCGCGGGCGAGCTTGGCGGTCAGCACCGCGTCGCGGGCGGTGTAGCAGCCGGCGGTGTTCGGCAGCACCTGCACGCCGGCGGCGTCGAGGACGTCGACGAGCGAGCCGCGGGCGGCCGGGTCGATGCGCCGCAGCGCGACGGTGACCATCTCCGTGCCCGAGGCCTCGATGGCCGCGGCGAGCGTCTCCAGGCGCGGGAAGCCTCCCGTGCCGAGGATCAGGCGCGACGTGAACTGGCGGCCGGCGATGCGCATGGGGCTCATCCTCCTTGGACGGCGATCAGGACCTCGACGCGGGCGCCGTCGGCCAGCGTGAAGCGCTCCCACTCCCCGCGCGGCACGACCTCGGCGTCGACGGCCACGGCCACGCCGCGGTCGGGCGCCCGCAGCGCGGCGAGCAGCTCGCGCAGCGTCGTGCCGGGCTCGATCTCGGACGGCTCGCCGTTGACGTGGATCATGTGGGGACGCGGGGCGCGAAGCGGTCGGGGCGGAAGGCGGGCGGCGCGTCGTCGCCGGCGAGGATGCCGGCCACGAGGTCGGCGGTGATCGGGCACAGCAGGATGCCGTTGCGGTAGTGGCCGGTGGCCCAGACCACGCGCGGATCCTCCGGGTCGCGGCCGATGATCGGCGCGTTGTCCGGCGTGCCGGGGCGCAGGCCCGCGAAGTGCTCGTCGACCTCGAGCTCGAGGACGCCCGGCAGCACCTCGGCCGCCTCGCGCAGCAGCTCGTAGACGCCCAGCGCGGTGACCGACGTGTCGAAGCCCTGCTCCTCGACCGTGGCGCCGAGGTAGTAGCGGCCGTCGCCGCGGGGGACGAGGTACCCGCCTTCGAAGCGGAGCACGTGGTCGCACAGGCCCGGCCCCGCCGGGTCGCGCAGGCGCAGCGACTGGCCCTTGACCGGGCGCACCGGCACGGCGCCCAGCGCCGCCGACCAGGCGCCGGCGGCCACGACGACGCGCTCCGCGGGCAGCGCGGCGAGGTCGTCGACCGCGGTGCCCGGGCGCAGGTGGACGCCGCTGCGGCGGCAGGCCTCGACGAGCGCCGCGACGACCTTCACCGGCTCGACGGCGTGGTCATCGGGCAGCTCGAGCGCGAGCCGCAGCGACGGGGCGAGCGCCGGCTCCATGTGCCGCGCCTGCGAGCCCAGCAGCCGCTCGACGCGGAGGCCGAGGCGCTCACGCAGCGCGCGCTCGCGCTCGACGTGCTCGGCCTCGTCGCGGTCGCGGCCGACGAGCAGCGTCCCACAGCGGCGATAGCCGACGTCGAGGCCGGTGGCCTCGGCCAGCTCCTGGGCGAAGGCCGGCCAGCGGCGCGCGCTCTCGAGGTTGGCGTCGAGCAGGTCGCGCTCCTGCGGGTCGGCCTCGCCGACCGGCGCCAGCATCCCCGCCGCGGCGCGCGAGGTGCCCATCCCGAGCTCACCGCGGTCGACCACGACGACGTCCAGGCCGCGCTGACGCGCGCGCCAGGCGGCCGCCAGGCCGATGACGCCGCCGCCGACGACGGCGACGTCCGTGTGCGGGAGCTCCGTCGTCACCCACGCCGAGCGTAGCGCCCGCGCGAGGGTGCGACACTGGAGGGCGATGTCCCGCTCCGAGCGCCGCGCGCGGCTCCAGCGCGCGCGCCTGTACTTCATCGCCGACGACCGGCCGGGCGGCCGGTCGCTGGCCGACGTGCTGCCCGCCGCGCTGCGCGGCGGCGTCGACCTCTTCCAGCTGCGCATGAAGGACGCCGACGACGACGCGATCCTCGCCGCGGCCGCCGTGGCGCGCGCGGCCTGCGCGGACGCCGGCGCGCTCTTCGTGCTCAACGACCGCCCCGACCTCGCCGAGGCGGCCGGCGCCGACGGCGTCCACGTCGGCCAGGACGACGTGCCCGTCCAGCGGGCGCAGGAGCTGGCGGGCGCCGAGCGCCTCGTCGGGCTCTCGACGCACTCGCCGCAGCAGCTCGCCGCCGCGGGTGCCGTCGACTACGTCGGCGTCGGGCCGCTGCACGTCACGCCGACCAAGCCGGGGCGCCCGGCCGTCGGCCTCGGCCTGGTCGAGCACGCCGCCTCGGAGGCGGTGGTCCCGTGGTTCGCCATCGGCGGCATCGACGCCGCCACCGTCGGCGCGGTCCTGGCGGCCGGGGCGCGGCGGGTCGCCGTGGTGCGGGCGATCGCCGAGGCGTCGGATCCCGAGCGGGCGGCGCGCGAGCTGCGCGACGCCCTGGACGCCGCGAAGGACAGCCGTGACGCCGCCTGAGCCCCGGCCCGCGGCGCCCGCCGCGCGTCCCGCGCGCAAGAGCTCCGAGGAGCGCAACGCCGAGGTCCGCGCGCACCTGCGCCCGCTCGACCCGGGCGAGCGCCCGGCGGCGCTCGTGGTCGCCGTCGTGCTGGCGCTGGCGCTCGCGGCCGTCAACGTCGTGCTGCTCGCCGCCGGCCAGGGCGGCCGGCCCGAGGGCCTGGTCGTCTACTGCGCGCTGATGCTCCTGATCGCCTCCGGCATGTGGACCCGGCGCTACGCGGCCGTGCTGGCCTTCGAGTGCCTGCTGGCCATCGCGGTCACCTTCGGCTTCCTCTTCCTGCTGCGCGCCTCGTCGCCGCTCGACCTGCTGATCTGCTTCGTCCTGATCGTCCCCACCGGGTGGCTGTTCTGGAAGCTGATCCGGGTCCTCGCGCGCCTCCAGGCGCCGCCGCGCGACGGCGTCCAGGACGGTCCGCGACCGACGTAGGGTCACACCACCCGCCTTCGCTACGCTCCGATTCATGGCCGACTCCTTCGATTGCATCGTCATCGGCTCGGGTCCCGGCGGGTACGTCGCGGCGATCCGGGCGGCTCAGCTGGGGATGGTGACGGCGGTCGTCGAGCGCGACGACGTGGTGGGCGGCCGGTGTTTGAACTACGCCTGCATCCCCGCGAAGGCGGTGCTGCGCAGCGCCGACATCCTCAGCGAGGTGCGTGAGGCGCAGGAGTTCGGCATCGGGATCGGCGGCGAGCCGACGGTCGACTTCGCGGCGATCGGCGAGCGGCGCAAGAAGGTCATCTCGACGCTGACCGGCGGCGTGTCGGGCCTGTTCTCGAAGAACAAGATCGAGGTCATCCGCGGCGAGGCGTCGCTGACCCCGGACGGCGACGTCACGGTCGGCGACACGGTCTACACCGCGACCAAGGCGGTCGTGCTGGCCACCGGGTCGGTGCGCCGCCCGCTGCCCAACCTCGACTACGGCGCCAACGTGATCGGCACCGAGGAGGCGTGGGCGCTCGAGCAGGTCCCGGGCAGGCTGGCCGTCATCGGAGCCGGCGCGTCGGGCACCGAGATCGCCTCGGCCTACCAGCGCCTCGGCAGCCAGGTCACGCTCTACGAGGGGCTCGACCGCGTGCTGCCGACCGAGGACGCCGACATCTCCAAGGCGGCGCTGCGCGGCTTCAAGAAGCAGGGCATCGAGGTCAAGACCTCCACCTTCTTCGACCCGGCCGACACGGCGAGCTTCGACTGGGTCGTGATCGCCGCCGGCCGTGGGCCCGACGTGCAGGCGCTCGGCCTGGAGGCCGCCGGCATCGAGCTGACCGAGCACGGGCTGATCAAGGTCGACGGCGCTCTGCGCACGTCCAAGGCCAAGGTCTACGCCATCGGCGACATCGTCCCCGGCCCCGCGCTGGCGCACAAGGCCTCCGACGAGGGCATCATCGCCGTCGAGGACGCCGCCGGCCACGAGACGCATCCGATCAGCTACATCGACATCCCACGCGCGACGTTCTGCACGCCCAACGTCGGCAGCTTCGGGCTGACCGAGCAGCAGGCGCGCGAGGCCGGCCACGACGTCGTGGTCGGCAAGATCCAGTACGGCGCCGTCGGCGCGGGCACCGTCTACGGCGACCGCACCGGCATGATCAAGATCGTCGGCGACCGCACCTACGGCGAGCTGCTGGGCGGCCACATCGTCGGCACCCGCGCGACCGAGCTCATCCAGGAGCTGGTCAACGTCAAGGCGCTCGAGGGCGGCTTCCCCGAGGTCGCCCGCATCATCCACGGCCACCCCACCCTCTCCGAAGCCGTCATGGAAGCCGCCCGCGCCGCCGACGGCTGGCTCATCCACGGCTGACGGAGCACCGATGTCGCTGCCGCTCACCCAGCACGGCGGACCGGGCGCGGAGCCGGAGCCGGAGCCGCAGCGGGCAGCGTTCTACTTCGACTTCTCGAGTCCGGACGCGTACCTCGCGGCCGAGCGCGTCCTGCAGACGCTGCCCTACGCGGCCGAGTGGATCCCGATCCGGTCGCCGCGCGAGTGGGCGGTGTTCCGCTGCGCCGAGGAGGAGCGGATCGCCCGTGAGCAGGTCGAGCGGACGGCCGCCGAGCGCGCGCTGCAGGCCGTCCGATGGCCTCCCGCGTTCGACAGCGAGCTGGCGCTGCGCGCCGCCACCTATGCGAAGCAGATCGGGCGCGTCGTGGCGTTCTCGCTGGCCGCGTTCCGGCAGGCGTACGCGGGCGGGCACGACCTCGGGGACCGCGACGTGATCCTGATCGCGGCCTCGGCCTGCGAGATGCATCCGCGGGCGGTCCTGCAGGCACTCGAGCGGGACGCCGTCGTCCGCGCCCTCGACGCGGCCACCGCGCTGGCCGCCGCGCGCGGCGTGCTCGACGTCCCGGCGGTGTGGACGCCGGCGGGCACGGTCTTCCACGGCGACGCCGCGCTGGAGACGGCCGCCGCCGCGGGGGCGCCATGAGAGCCCGGTCGCGCTACGAGGTCAAGGTCGTGCGGGACTCGATCGAGATCGTCGACCTCGACGCGGGCGAGGGCATCCTCTTCTGGGACTGCACGCCCCGCCAGCGCCGTCGCATGGGCGAGGCGCTGATCCGCGACCTCGACCGCCTCACGCCGCAGGAGTTCCTGTACCAGTGGGCCGTCGCGGAGCCCGAGCACTTCGACTGACCCGCGCAGCGCCTGCGCTACGTTGCGGAGCATGACCATGGGGAACGACGCGCAGACCGCGGCCGGCGAGGCCGCCGGCTCCCCCGAGGTCACCGAGCGCGGCACGGCCAAGGGCGACGTCACCGTCTCCGAGCCGACGCGGGCCCAGCAGACGCTCGCCCGCCGCGTGGCGGAGTCGCGGGCCACGGTCCCCGACTTCACGGTCCGGGCCGACGTGGACATGGAGACGTGCGCGGCGACCCGCGCGGGCGCCGACGGCGCGCCGAGCTTCACGCACCTGGTCGTCAAGGCCGCCGCGCTGGCGCTGCGCGACGTGCCGCAGATCAACGGCAGCTACCGCGACAACCGCTTCGAGGCCTACTCGCGCGTGAACGTCGCCATCGCCGTCGACACCGGCGGGGCCTTCGTCACGCCGACGATCTTCGACGCCGACACCAAGCCGCTCGCCGCGATCGCCCACGAGGCACGCCAGCTCGCCGAGGCGGCGCGCGCCGGCACCATCACCGCGCGAGAGCTCAGCGGCGCGACCTTCACCGTCACCAACCTCGGGATGCACGGCGTGGCCGAGGTCGACCCCGTGATCGTGACGCCCCAGGCGGCGGTCCTCGGCGTGGGCGCGATCGCCCCGCGGCTCGTCGCCGGGCCCGACGGCGCGCCGGCGGTGCGCCGGACGGCGCGGCTCACGCTGAGCTGCGACCACCGGATCGTCTCCGGGGTCGACGCGGCGCGCTTCCTCGCGGCCGTCCGCGAGCGGCTCGAGCAGCCCGACGCGCTGCTGGCCTAGCGCCCGACCCGCGGCGCCGAGCCGGATGCGCCGCCGAGCAGGGCGCCGACGCCGCGCGTGACGTCGTGGACGGCCTCCGCCGCCCCGCGGACCGTGTCGCCGGCCGGCGGGGCGATGCTGTCGACCGAGCCGGCCACCACGCCGGCCGCGCCCTGCGCCGCCTGGTCGACGGCGCCGACGACGCCCTGCGCGGCCTCGCCGACCTGCTGGACCGGCGCAGGCGGCGTCAGCGGAGGGCCGGGCACGCCCGGCGAGCCCGGGACGTCCGGGAGATCGGGAACGGCTGGAGGCGTGGTCGGGCGGTGGCCGTGCGGCGGCAGCGCCGGAGGATCGGCGGGCGGGCGCGGCAGCGTCCTGGCCGGCGGGGCAGGATGGGCGCCGGCCTTGGGCGCAGCGGGCACCGGCGCCGCGGCGACGGGCGTCGCGGGGGCCGTGGGCGCCGGCGCCGGCGCGACGGGCGCCGCCGGGGCCGGCACCTGCGCCGCCGGCGTCGTGCGGCCGCGCATGCGCCCCGCGGCCGGCGGCTGAGCAGAGCGAGCGGGGCGTCCGCTCGCGCGACGGCCGGCGGACGGCGAGGCACGGCGAGCGCGCGGGACCGCGCGTGGCACAGCGGGGATCGGCGCCTCGCCGCGCTGATGCGGCGACGGGTCCGCGACGGCGATCTCGATCGGCGACACGCCCGTGCCGCCGGGCACGAGGCGGTCCGGCCAGCCGTGGAACGCGACGGCGGCGCTGAGCGCGAGCAGCATCGCCGCGGCGGCTGCGACGAGCGCGCCCGAGGCGCCGAGACCGCCGGTGAGCCATCCGAACCCCCGCATCGACGTCAGCATCGGCGCACCGCCCGCATTTCTTGATGTTCGCAGGCCGACAACCCCAGCGCGAGCCCGGGTTCGGGGCCGAACGGCAAAGGATGTGGGTTGCGCCCCGGATACCGGGGCGCAGACGACACGGATCGGCCGGGCGCAGTGACCCTCAGCCGCCGGTGCGCCCCGGGTTGCCCGGGCCGGCCACGGTGTCGTTGGGACGCTGGTCGGGGTCACGGCGGACGATCGGCGCCGGCTCGTCGGTGCGGACGACCAGGCACCAGTCGCGCGCCGGGTCGTCGCCGGGGAAGCAGGTGCGGAACAGGGTCGGGCCCTGCTCCCAGGTGTCGGATGCGTGGAGGTTGCGCAGGTACTGGGCCGGCGCGTGCTCGGCGGCGTACCGGCGGGCCGCCGAGATCGCCAGCGCCCGGGTCTGGTCCTGCGCGACGACCGCTCCGCGATGGGCGATCCCGCCGGCGATCAGCAATCCCGCCAGCGCGGCCATCCCGATCGTGGACGCGCGGTCGGCGGCGACGCCCGACGGCAGGCTCGGCACCCGCCGCCGCAGGAGGGCGCCGCCGAGGCGGCCGACGACCGCGACGACGATGAGGTTCAGGAAGCCGGCGGCCAGGAACGAGCCCAGCAGGTTGGAGCGGCCACCGGAGAACGGCAGCCGGGCGAGCAGCAGCGCATCGACGACCAGCGCCACCGTGAACGTCGGCCACTGCCAGGCGCCGCGCAGCCGCCACCGCAGCCGCGAGCGCCACATCGGGATGGTGTCCCGGTCGGGCATCCGCGGCGAGTGTGGCACCCTGTCCTCCATGGAGCTCTGGACCGTCCATCTCGGTCAGGTGCCGTACGGCGAGGCGCTCGAGCTCCAGTTGCGCGTGCGCGCCGCCCGCCAGGCCGGGGCGATCCCCGACACCGTGCTGCTGCTGGAGCACCCTCGCGTCTACACGCGCGGACGCCGCAGCGAGCCGGGCGAGCTGCCGCTCGGCGAGGACTGGTACCGCGGGCAGGGCATCGACATCGTCGACGTCGATCGCGGGGGCAAGGTCACCTACCACGGTCCCGGCCAGCTCGTCGCCTACCCGATCGTCGGCGTGGACGACGTCGTCGCCTACGTCCGGACGCTCGAGGGCGCCATCGTCGCCGCCCTGGCCGAGGAGGGCGTGCACGCCCGCGGCCGCTCCGAGGAGGGTCGCGAGCTCACCGGCGTCTGGGTCGGCGACCGCAAGATCGGCTCGATCGGCGTGCACGTCGCCCGCGGCGTGACGACCCACGGGCTCGCGGTCAACGTCGACAACGACCTGGCGCCGTTCGAGTGGATCGTGCCCTGCGGGCTCGGCGGCGTGGCGATGACGTCGCTGGCTCGCGAGCTCGGCGCCACCGCCGGCGACCGGCTCCCCTGCTTCCGCAAGCGCCTCGCGCACCGGCTGGCCGAGGCGCTCGGCGCCCGGCAGCGGCTCGTCCCGGGCGCGCGGCTGGAGCGCGAGCTCGCCGGCGCCGCGACGTCCGTCGGTTGAGCGGCGGCCGCCCGCGGTCAAGCAGGCGCGGGCACGCGCCGATGCCGTCGTCGCCATGGACGGCGCTCTCTGGATCCTGCTCGCCGCGGCGGTCGCGATCGTGCCCGCCGCGCTCCTGCACGAGCTGACGCGCGCGGCCGTCGCGCTGCTGCTCACCCGCGGCCGCGTCTGCGTGCTGCTCGGCGCCGGCGGCGCCCGCTGGGCGCTGCGCGCCGGCCGGCTGCTGATCGGCGTGACCGCGCAGCCCTGGTGGGGCGGCGAGTGCGCGCACGACCCCGTTCCCGCCGGCCGCCGCGCGGCGATCCTGCTGGCGGGCCCGCTCGCCGGCGACGTCGCGTTCGTCGCCGCGGCGGTGACCGCCGCCCGCTGGGCCGGCGCCACCGACGAGCACGCCGGGCTGCAGGTCGCGCTGTGGACGTTCGGGCTGGTCGCGCTCGCGCGAGCGTGCGCGGACCTCGTCGCCACGTGCGCGCAGGCCGCGTCCGCCGCGCACTAAGGTGGAACGCGGCATGGCCGCTGAACCCACGACGCAGCAGCGTGAGCACAAGACCCGGTCGCGCGCGAATCCGGGGGGCATGGATGTCCTGAAGGTGCTGGGGCCCGATGTGCAGCCGCTGCGGGCCCGCAAGCCGCCGTGGTTCAAGGTGCCGGCGCCCGGCAGCCCGCGCTATCGCGAGCTGTCGGCGCGGATCAAGGACGACAACCTGCACACGGTCTGCCAGGAGGCGGCCTGCCCGAACATCGGCGAGTGCTGGGAGCGTGGCACCGCGACGTTCATGATCCTGGGCGACACGTGCACCCGGCGCTGCGGGTTCTGCAACGTCAAGACGGGCAAGCCGACCTGGCATGACCCGCTGGAGCCCGCCCGCGTCGCGCGGCAGGTCGCCCGGATGGGGTTGCGCCATGCGGTGATCACCTCGGTCGACCGCGACGACCTGCCCGACAAGGGCGCCAGCGCGTTCGTCGGCGTCATCCGCCAGATCCGCCAGCAGGCCCCGCGGTGCAAAGTTGAGGTGCTGACCCCCGACTTCCAGGGGCTCGACATGCCGCTGGCCCGGGTCATCGCCGAGCGCCCCGACGTGTTCAACCACAACGTCGAGGTCGTCCCGCGGCTGTATCGGCTGGCGCGCCGCGGGTCGACGTGGCGGCGCTCGCTGCGCGTGCTGGAGGTCGCCAAGGAGCTCGGCGGCGAGCAGGTGACCACCAAGTCCGGGCTGATGGTCGGCCTCGGGGAGAGCTTCGAGGAGATGCTCGACGCGCTCGGCCAGCTGCGCGAGCGCAACGTCCAGGTCATCACCGTCGGCCAGTACCTGCGCCCGACCGAGCGCCACCTGCCGATCGTGCGCTACTGGCACCCCGACGAGTTCGACGCGCTGGCCAAGGCCGGGATGGAGATGGGCTTCGACCACGTCGCGGCGGGGCCGCTGGTGCGCTCCAGCTACCACGCCGACGAGCACGTCCCCCAGCCCGAGCCGGGCGTCGGCCCACTCGCCGCCGGGTAACGTGCCGCGGGCGCGTGTTCCCGCTCAAGGACAACATCCCCACCGAGCGGCTACCGGTCGTCACGATCGTGCTGATCGCGATCAACTGCATCGTCTACCTCTTCCTGCAGCCCAAGAGCGGGATCGACTTCGGCGGCAACAGCCTGGACCAGCAGGACCTGACGAAGTACGCGGCGATCCCCTACGAGTTCTCGCACTGGGGCAAGCACTGCGCCTACGACGGCGCCACGCCGCCCAACGGCATCACCTGCGCGGTGTCGGGGCGCCACCAGGAGGCGACCTGGCTGACCGCCTTCACGGCGATGTTCACCCACGGCGGCCTGCTGCACCTCGGCGGCAACATGCTGTTCCTGTGGATCTTCGGCAACAACGTCGAGGACGCCATGGGTCGCGTGAAGTACGTCGCCTTCTATCTGCTCGGCGGCCTGGCCGCGCTGGCGCTGCAGATCGCCATCGACCCGTCGGCGCAGGTTCCGACGCTCGGCGCGTCCGGCGCCATCGCCGCGGTGCTGGGCGGCTACATCCTGCTGTACCCCCGCGCCCGCGTCCTGACGGTCATCTTCATCATCTTCTTCTTCACGCTGGTGGAGATCCCGGCGATCCTCGTGCTCGGGCTGTGGTTCGTCGAGCAGCTGGCCTTCGGGGCCTGGGGCCTGAGCAACCCCACGGGCGGGGGCGGCGGCGTGGCGTACTTCGCGCACATCGGCGGCTTCGCGTTCGGGCTGCTGGCGATCCGCGCCTTCGCCCGGCGGCGCAACGCGGCGTACGTCGGCGGTCCGCGCCATCCGGTGTACTGACGGGGACCGTGCTCCCGCGCCGCACCGCCGTCCTCCTCGCCGTCCTGGCCGCCGTCCTGGCGGGCCTCGCCGGCTGCGGCGGCTCGGCCAGCTCGCAGCTGGCGGCCGGCGCGGCGGGGCCCGCCGCCGCGGGCGCAGCCGGCCTGGCCCCGGAGCACCAGCTGCTCCAGGCGGCCAACGGGCCGCCGGTCGCGCCGGCGCCGGCGACCTCGCCGCTGACCCTGCAGCTGACGGGCACCGCCGACCCCGTGCACGTGCGCTTCAAGCACCCGCCCCGCGCGGGCCTGCTCTTCGACCTCGACACCGGCCGGGTGCTCTGGCGGCGTCAGCCGACGCGCGTGCTGCCGATCGCCAGCCTCACCAAGATCATGACCGCGCTCGTGGTCGCCGACCGCGTGCCGACCGGAAGCACCGTCCTCATCACCAAGCAGGCGCTGCACTACGAGGGCTCGGGCGTCGGCGTGCTGCCGCGCGGCAAGTGGATCGACGTCGACACGATGCTCAACGGCCTGCTGCTGCCGTCGGGCAACGACGCGGCGATCGCGCTCGCCCAGCGTGCCGCCCACGGCAGCCAGCGCGCCTTCATCCGCCTGATGAACGCGCGCGCCGCCGCGATGAACCTGCCCTGCACGCACTACACGACGCCCAGCGGGATCGTCGACGCGGGCAACCACTCGTGCGCGGCCGACCTCGCCGTCGAGGCCCGGGCGCTGCTGGACGTTCCGCGGCTGGCCCGGATCGTCCGCCGCCGGCAGGCGGTGCTGCCGTTCCCGATCAAGGGCGGGAAGCTCTGGCTCTCCAACCACAACCCGCTCGTGAAGCTCGGCTACCCCGGCGCGCTCGGCATCAAGACCGGCTTCACGACGAAGGCTGGGGCGTGCATCGTGGGCGCGGCCCGGCGGGGCGGCCATCGCCTCGGCGTGGTGCTCCTGCACTCGCCCGACATCGCCACGCAGTCGCGCCAGCTGCTGGACCGCGGCTTCCGCGCGCTGCGCTGAGCCGGTCGGCTGGCCGCCCAGCCAGGAAACGCCCGAAGTTCGCAGGCCCAGTGCGACCTCTGAGCGCAGTCGTGGAATTTTCACTGAGCGCTCTCGATGAGTGCTACGGTGCGCGCGTCAGAGCCGGCTGAGCGGTCGGCATCCAGAGTGTGTTGGCGCCGCAGTGGTTGGTCAGAAGTGCCTCCCGCGTCCGCAGCACGCAGCACAGAGGAGAGCACAGATGGCCCAGGGAACCGTGAAGTGGTTCAGCGACGAGAAGGGCTTCGGGTTCATCACGCCCGACGAGTCCGGCAAGGACCTCTTCGTCCACCACTCCGACATCGTCGCCGACGGCTTCCGCACGCTGGCCGAGGGCGCCCGCGTCGAGTACGACACCGAGGCCGGGGCCAAGGGCCCGAAGGCCGTCAACGTCCGTCCGGCCTAGCCCGAGCGCGCGGCCCAGCCGCGCCTGAACCACTGCGACGGCCGGCAGCGCGCGCTGCCGGCCGTTCGTCGTTCCAGCGGGCGGTCGCGGGGGTAGGGCCCCGCCATGGCCACCGACGTCTCAGAACGCGAAGCACGCCGGGTCGCCGAGGAGGCCCGCGAGGGCGAATGGCGACTGCCGAGCTTCGGCAAGGACCTCTTCCTGGGGCGCCTCGACCTCGGCCTGATCCACCCGCAGCCCAAGCTCGACCCCGCCGCCGTCGAGCAGGGCGAGCGGTTCCTGGCCGACCTGCGGGCCTTTCTGGAGACCAAGGTCGACCCGCACCAGATCGAGCGCGACGCCAAGATCCCCGACGACGTCATCGACGGCTTCAAGGCCCTCGGGGCTCTGGGCATGAAGGTGCCCCGGCAGTACGGCGGCCGGGGCCTCTCGCAGGTCTACTACAACAAGGCGCTCACGCTGGTGGGCGCCTACCACTCGTCGCTCGGGGCGCTGCTGTCGGCGCACCAGTCGATCGGGGTGGCGGAGCCCCTGCTGCTCTTCGGCTCCGAGGAGCAGAAGCAGCGCTGGCTGCCGAAGGTCGCCAAGGACCACATCTCCGCGTTCCTGCTCACCGAGCCGGACGTCGGCTCGGACCCGGCGCGCCTCGGGACGACGGCGACGCCGGTGGAGGGCGGCTACCGCCTCGACGGCCGCAAGCTGTGGGCGACCAACGGCGCGATCGCCGACATCGTCGTCGTCATGGCCAAGGTGCCGAAGACCGAGACCAGCCGTGGCGGGATCAGCGCGTTCGTCCTGCCCTACGACACCGAGGGCGTCACGGTCGAGCACCGCAACGCGTTCATGGGCCTGCGCGGCATCGAGAACTCGGTCACCAAGCTCGACGGCGTCTTCGTCCCCGAGGAGAACCGGATCGGGCGCGAGGGCGAGGGCCTGAAGATCGCCCTGACGACCCTGAACACGGGGCGGCTCGCGCTGCCGGCGATCTGCCTGGGCGTCGCGAAGTGGTCCACGAAGATCGCGCGCGAGTGGGCCAACGAGCGTGTCCAGTGGGGCCAGCCGGTCGGCCGCCACGACGCCGTCGCCCAGAAGATCGCCTTCATCGCCGCCTCGGCGTTCGGGCTCGAGGCGATGCTCGACGTGGCCAGCCGCATGGCCGACGACAAGCAGCGCGACATCCGCATCGAGGCGGCGATCGGCAAGCTGTACGCCTCGGAGCTGGCGTGGAAGGTCGTCGACGAGCTGATGCAGATCCGCGGCGGCCGCGGCTACGAGACGGCCGAGTCGCTGCGGGCGCGCGGCGAGAAGCCGATCCCCGTCGAGCAGGCCATGCGCGACATGCGCATCAACCGCATCTTCGAGGGCTCGACCGAGATCATGCACCTGCTGATCGCGCGCGAGGCCGTCGACCAGCACCTCCAGGTGGCCGGCGACATCCTCGAGCCCGGGGTGGCGCTGAAGGACAAGGCCCAGGCCGCGGTGGCCGCGGGCAAGTTCTACGCCACGTGGTTCCCGCGGCTCGCTGTCGGCGAGGGCCAGAAGCCGAGCGCGTTCTCGGAGTTCGGCGAGCTCGCCGGGCACCTGCGCTACGCCGAGCGGGCCTCGCGCCGCCTCGCACGCTCCACGTTCTACGCCATGGGCCGCTGGCAGGCCAAGCTCGAGCGCAAGCAGACCGTGCTCGGGCGCATCGTCGACATCGGCGCCGAGCTGTTCGCGATCTCCTCGGCCGTCATCTACGCCGACACGCTCCAGCGGGAGCAGCCGCAGCACGCAGAGGAGGCCCGCCGCCTGGCCGACCTGTTCTGCCGCCAGGCGCGGCGCCGTGCCGACGCGCTCTTCGGCGCGCTGTTCGACAACGACGACGACGCCGCCTACGCGCTGGCGCAGGACGTGCTGGGCGGCCGCTTCACGTGGGTGGAGGAGGGGGTCCTCGACCCGTCCGACGGCTAGCTCGCCGTGACCGCCAGGCCGTCCACGCTCGTCACCGTCCCGGCGAAGAGCGTGGCGGTCTGGCGCAGCGAGGCGGCGAGGTCGAACGGGTCGAGCGCCGAGACCGCGTCGCGCGGCACGATCACGCGGTACCAGCGGATCGCGGCGCTGGCCGCCGTGTAGTGCACGCAGATGTTCGCGACCGTGCCGCAGATGATCAGCGTCCGGGTCCCCCACTGGCGCAGCAGGTGGTCGAGCGGCGTGCCGTAGAAGCCGTCGTAGCGCGGCTTGCGCAGGACGGTCTCGTCGTCGCGCGGCGCCAGCTCCTCGACGATCTCCCAGCCCCACGTGCCCTCGCGGGCGTGCTCGGGCCAGATGGCGAACTCGGGGTCGCCCTCGCCGTGGGTGTCCTGCGTGAAGACGACGCGCATGCCGGACCGGCGCGCCAGCTCCAGCAGGCGGGCGATGCGCGGCACGGTGGCCGCGGCGTCGGGCACCAGCAGCGAGCCGCCCGCGCTGACGAAGTCGTGCTGCATGTCGACGACGACCAGCGCGGTGGTGGCTGGGTCGACCACGACGTGGTCGTCGGTCGGGATGTCCGGAACGGGCAGCGCGTCGGGCATATGCGGTGGTCCTACCCGCCGCCGTCCCGCTCAGGCCGCGGCGACGCCGAGGATGCGCCGCACCGCCCGGCGGGCCCGGGTGGGCGCGCGACGGTCGCCGCGGAGCAGCAGCCGCTGGTTGAGGCCCATGACGAGGCCGCCGAGCTCGAAGACGACCTGCGCGACGTCCGTGGACTCCGGCAGCTGGCCGAGCGCCACCGCTCGGCGGACCTCGGCCGCCAGCGCGTCCTGCCAGGTGCGCAGCGCGGCGGCGATGGCGTCGCGCACGGGACCGGGACGGCCGTCGAACTCGGTCGAGACCGCCGTGAAGAAGCAGCCGCCCGCGGGCTGGCGCTCGATCACGTCCTCGATCCAGCCGTCGCACAGCGCCAGCAGCCGCTCGAGGCCGCGCTCGCTGCCCCGCACGCGCGCCGCCATCCGCTCGGCGAAGGCGCCCGTGGCCGCCTCGATCGCCGCGAGCTGGAGCGCCTCCTTCGTGTCGAAGTGGCGCAGGACGCCGGACTTGCTCATGCCGAGGTCGTCGGCGAGCCGGCCGAACGACAGGATCTCCAGCCCCTCGAGCGTGCCGACGTCGACCGACCGCTCGACGATGCGCCGGCGGGTCTCGAGCGCGTCGGCGACGGAGCGGCGAGGGCTCATGCCCGCAGCGTAGCCGCCGCGCCGCCGGTGTCGAGCGACCGATCGGTCGCTTTCCTTGCATAGCGACCGACCGTCCCCTATGTTCCCGGCCCATGAGCGACTGCACGGCACGACGGATCGACGACATGGACGCCGCCCTCGGCGGCTCCTTCAAGCGCGCGCGGGCGGAGCTGGGGGTGCGCGCCTTCGGCCTGCAGGTCATCGACCTGCCGCCCCGCTTCGCGCACTATCCCGACCACGACCACGCCGCCGACGGCCAGGAGGAGGTCTTCGTCGCGCTGCGCGGCTCGGGCGTCGTGGAGGTCGAGGGCGAGCGCCTGCCGCTCGATGCCGACACGCTCGTGCGGGTCGGCCCCGCGGCGCGGCGCAAGGTCGTCCCGGGCGACGACGGGCTGCGGATGATGGTCATCGGCGGCATCCCCGGCGCGGCGTACGACGCGCCGGTCGTGACGGAGATCGGCGGCCCCGCCCCGTCGCTGACCTGAGCGCTCCCTCGCTCCGGAGCGCGGTTCGTCGGTGGGCGGACCGCCGCTGCGGCCAGCACCGGACCCGGCGCCGCACCTGCACGTCGTTCGAGTACGGCGCGCATCAACGGCGCACGGACGGGTCGCCGCATGCGAGCGGACGCGCGGGGCCGCCACGGCCGGCGGCCCCGGCGCGTCAGCGCGCCGTCCAGCCGCCGTCGACCAGCAGCGTCTCGCCGGTGATCAGCGACGCCGCCGGCGAGGCGAGGAAGACGACCGCGCCGGCGACCTCCACCGGCTCGCCGATGCGGTGCAGCGCCGCGATGCGCTCCACCACGTCGGCACGGAACGCCGGGTCCGACAGCGCCTCCTCGGTCCCCGGCGTGCGCACGAACGTCGGCGCCACCGCGTTGACGTTGATCCCGTGACGGCCCCACTCGATGGCCAGGCAGCGCGTCAGGTGCGCGAGCCCGGCCTTCGTCATGCAGTAGACGGACTCGCCGGGAAGCGCCACCGCCCCCGCCTGCGATCCGATCGTGACGATCCGCCCGCCGGTGCCCTGGCGGATCATGCGTCGACCGGCGGCCTGGCTCGTGAAGAAGGTGCCCTTGAGGTTGACGGCGATCGTCGCGTCGAAGTCGGCCTCGGCCACCTCCTCGGCCGGGTTGCCGGGCGCGATGCCGGCGTTGTTGACGAGCAGGTCGAGCCGCCCGAGGCGGTCGGCCGCCGCGTCGACGGCGGCGCGCACCTGCTCGAGGTCGGTGACGTCCATCGGCAGCGCCAGCGCGCGCCGGCCGAGGGCCTCGATCTCCTGAGCGAGGTCGCCGCCGGCGGCCGGGTCGCGCAGCCCGAGGGCGACGTCGGCGCCGGCGTGCGCCAGCGCGAGGGCGATGGCGCGCCCCAGGCCGCGCGCGGCACCGGTCACCAGGGCGACCTGCCCGTCGAGGCGGAAGTCCGGTGCGGTCTGGCTGCTCATGGGCTCATCCTTCCCCGCCGGCCGGGCCAGCCGCGGTTCTCCACGGTCAGGTGCTGCGGCTCGCCGCCGATGACGGGGCGCGGCGGGTGGTCGATCGTGCGGCCATGGGCGCCGCGATCATCGAGACCGACCGCCTCACCAAGCGGTACGGGACCGCGCGCGGCATCGACGACCTCTCGCTGGCGGTCGCACCCGGCGAGGTCTTCGGCTTCCTCGGCCCCAACGGCGCGGGCAAGACGACCACGATCCGCACGCTGCTGGACCTGCTGCACCCGACCAGCGGCAGCGCGTGCCTGTTCGGCCTCGACAGCCGGCGCGACAGCCGCGCCATCCACGCGCGGCTCGGGAACCTGCCGGGCGAGTTCTCCTACGACGACCGCCTGACCGGCCGCGACGCGCTCCGCTTCTTCGCCGCGCTGCGCGGCGTGCCCGACCTGCGCCGCGCCGAGGCGCTGGCGGACCGCTTCCAGGCCGACCTCTCGCGGCGGATGGGCGAGCTGTCACGCGGCAACCGGCAGAAGGTCGGCCTCGTCCAGGCGCTGTTCCACGAGCCCGAGCTGGTGATCCTCGACGAGCCGACCGCCGGGCTCGACCCGCTGATGCAGGAGGAGTTCCTCGCGGTGGTCGCCGAGGAGCGCGAGCGCGGCGCGACGGTCTTCCTCTCCTCCCACGACCTCGACGAGGTGCAGCGGGCCTGCGACCGCGTGGCGATCATCCGCGACGGGCGGCTGATCGCCGTCGAGGACGTGGCGTCGATGCGCGAGCGCGCGCATCGCGACGTGGCGGTCCGCTTCGGCCGGGCCGTCGACCCGCATGAGCTGGCGGCGGTCCCGGGGGTCGTGGACGTGCGCGCCGACGGCGATCGCGTGCGGTTCCACGTCGCCGGCGAGCTCGACCCCGTCGTCAAGGCGCTGGCGCGCCACGACGTCCGCGACCTCGAGGTGACGCGCCCGACGCTCGAGGAGCTGTTCCTCACCTACTACCGCGACGGGGGTGCGCGATGAGCGCCACCACCACCCGCGCGCCGCGCACCCCGGCCGCGCCGCCGGTCGGGGCGCCGGCGCCGCCGCCCACCCGGCGCTCGCTGCTCGCGCTCCTGCGTCGCGGGCTGCGCGACCAGGCCCGCGCGCCGCTGACCTGGGGCGCCGGGCTCGGCGCGCTCGGTGCGCTGATGGCGGCGATCTGGCCGTCGATCGAGGGCTCCATGGAGGAGCTGATGCGCAGCTACCCGGAGAGCCTGAAGCAGGCGTTCGGGATCCAGCGGCTGGACTCGGTCGAGCGCTACGTCGACGCCGAGATGCTGAGCCTCATCGTGCCGTTCGCGGCGGCGTTCTTCGTCGTGCGCTGCGTCACGCGGGCGACCGTCGGAGCCGAGGACCGGGGCCATCTCGACACGCTGCTGTCGCTGCCGGTCTCGCGCCGGGTGGTCGTCGGCGCCGCATACGGGGTCGCCGGCGCGGCGCTCGCGACGGTCCTCGCGGTCTTCTGGGGCATGACGTGGGTGGCGGGCACGATCGCCGGGACGGGGATCTCGGCGACCACGCTGGGCGCCGGCGCGCTGAACGTCTGGCCGCTCGCCATGGCCTTCGGCGGCCTGGCCGCGCTGCTGGCCGGCGTCCTGCACCGGCCGGCGGCCGTCACCGGGCTGGCGTCGGGCGCCGTGGTGGCGATGTACGTCATCGACCTGCTCGGCAAGCTGTCCGACCCGCTGCGCCCGATCCGGGCCGTGTCGGCCTTCCGCTACTACGGGTCGGCGATCCAGGACGGGTTCGACGTCAGCCACGCGGTCGCGCTGACGCTCGTGGGCGTCGCGCTGACCGTCGTCGGGGCGCTGCTCTTCGAGCGCCGGGACGTGCTCTGAGCGCCGGCCGCCGCCGGTCAGCCCCGCAGCCGCGCGGCGAGCGCCCGGCCCGCGGCGCGGCCGGAGAAGATGCAGCCGCCGAGGAAGGTGCCCTCCAGGGCGTTGTAGCCGTGGACGCCCCCGCCGCCGAAGCCGGCGACCTCACCGGCCGCGTAGAGGCCGGGGAACGGCTCGCCGTCGGGACGCAGGACCTGGGAGTCGAGGTCGGTCTCCAGCCCGCCGAGCGTCTTGCGCGTGCAGACGTTCAGGCGCACCGCGATCAGCGGGCCGTGGGCGGGATCGAGCAGGCGGTGCGGCTTGGCGACTCGGATGAGCCGGTCGCCGCGGTAGCGGCGGGCGCTGGAGATCGCCATGAGCTGCGCGTCCTTGCTGTAGGCGTTGGCGGTCTCGCGGTCGCGCGCGACCACCTGGCGCTCGACGTGGGCGGCGTCGAGCACCGGCCCGCGCGACAGCGCGTTCATGCCGGCGACCAGCTCCGGCAGCGTGTCGCGCACGACGAAGTCGACGCCGTGCTGCTTGAACGCCTCGACCGGCCCGGGCGCGCCGCCGGCGAGGCGGCTGCGCGCCATCAGCCTGATGTCCTTGCCGGTGATGTCCGGGTTCTGCTCGGAGCCCGAGAGCGCGAACTCCTTCTCGATGATCGACTGCGTGAGCAGGAACCACGAGTAGTCGTGCCCCGTGGAGAGGATCCGCCGCAGCGTCCGCAGCGTGTCGAAGCCGGGGTAGTTGGGGGCCTCCATGCGGTCGCCGTTGGCATCGAGCCACAGCGACGAGGGACCGGGGATGATCCGGATGGCGTGGTTGGGCCAGACGGGATCCCAGTTGTGGATGCCCTCGGTGTAGTGCCACATCCGGTCGCGGTTGACGAGGCTGGCGCCGGCGTCCTCGGCGATGCCGAGCATGCGGCCGTCGACGTGCGCGGGCACGCCGGAGATCATGTGCTCGGGCGGCGGGCCGAGCCGGTCGGCCGGCCAGTTGCGGCGGATGAGGTCGAAGTTGTGGCCGATGCCGCCGGTGGTGACGACGACGGCGGGCGCACGCAGCGCGAAGTCGCCGGCGACCTCGCGCGAGGAGGCGACGCCGCGCGGCTCGTCGCCGGGCGCCAGGACCGCGCCGCGCACGCCGACCACGGCGCCGTCCTCGACGATCAGCTCGTCGACGCGGTGGCGGAAGGCGAAGCGCACCAGCCCGCGCGCCTCGCCGGCCAGCACCGGCTCCGCGAAGACGCGGACCACCTCGGGTCCCGTCCCCCAGGTCAGGTGGAAGCGCGGGACCGAGTTGCCGTGGCCGAGGGCGTCGGCGCCGCCGCGCTCGGCCCACCCGACCAGCGGGATGACGCGCAGGCCGAGCGCGCGCAGGTAGTCGCGCTTCTCCGTGGCGGCGAAGCGGACGTAGGCCTCGGCCCACCGGCGCGGCCAGCGGTCCTCGCGCTCGCGGTCGAACTGCGCCGAGCCCATCCAGTCCTGGAGCGCCAGCTCGTGGGAGTCCTGGATGCCCATGCGGCGCTGCTCCGGGCTGTCGACGAAGAACAGCCCGCCGAGCGACCAGTGCGCCTGCCCGCCGAGGTTGTGGCGGTTCTCCTGGTCGACGATGACGACGCGGCGGCCGGCGGCGACCAGCTCGTGCGCGGCGACGAGCCCGGCGAGCCCAGCTCCGACGATGATCACTTCCGGCTCGGCGGCGGGCGGCATGGCGGCGCATCCTGCCATGACGGTGGGGACGGGACCCCGGAGGCGAGCGGCGCCCCGCGGCAGCGCGGGCGCGCGGGTCGTCTCAGACCTCGGCGTGGCGCAGCCAGCCGCCGTCGACGCGGAGCGTCTCGCCGGTCATGAAGCGGCTCTCGTCCGACAGGAGGAACAGCACCGCGCTGGTCACGTCAGCGGTCGTCCCCAGCCGGGCGAGCGGGGTGCGCCGCTCGATCCCGGCGCCGTCCAGCTTCCCGGCGGCGATCATCTCGTTGGACGCCTCGGTCGCGATGAACCCGGGAGCCACGCAGTTGACGCGGATCGATGGCGCGAGCTCGACCGCGGCGACGGCCGTGAACTGGACGACGGCCGCCTTCGCCGCGGCGTAGGCCGTGCGGGCCGGCGCCGCTCCGTCGGCGTGGATGGAGGCCATGTTGACCACCGCCCCCGTTGCCGCAGGACCGCAAGCACGAGCGAAGCCGCGCGTGGCCAGATAGGTCGTGAACAGGCTCGATTCGACGCAGGCGCGCCACGCGGCCGGATCGGAGTCCGCGAGCCCGACGTTGTAGCGGAGCCCCGCGAAGTTCACGAGGTGGTTCCGCTCCCTGAAGCGGTGCGCGTAGGCGGCGTAGAAGCGCTCGACCGCCTCGGGATCCGCAGCGTCGACCTCCACCTGCTCCCACGGCGTGGGCTCGCTCGATCCGCCGCGCGAGAGGACGAGCGTGTCGACGTCCCGCTCGTGCAGCGCAGCGGCGACGTCGGCCCCGAGTCCACGGGAGCCGCCCACGACGATGGCGAACGATCCTGCGAGTCCGTCCATCACGCGACCTCCAGCAGGACCTTGAGCGCCGAGGTCCCGGGTCGCGTCAGCTCAGCCAGGGCTTCCGCCGCCGAGCGCGGGTGGAAGCGGTGCGTGACGACGCTCGCGATGAACTCCGGCGCGCCGGCGAGCAGGTCGATCGCCTCCGGGAAGTTGTTCGCGCTGTTGCGGGTGCCCACGAGCTCGAGCTCCTTGCGCGTCATCGCGATCATCGGCAGGGAGAAGTCGCCTCCGGACTGCCCCACCACCACGATCCGTCCGCCGGGGCGGACGAGCTCATGCGCAGCGCCGAGCACCTCCGGGACGCCGGTGGCCTCGAACACGACGTCGGCGCCCGACGCGTTGGCGGCCGCGATCACGCGAGCGGCGTCGTCGGGCGCAGCGGCCGCCCCGAGCCCGAGCTCCTCGACGCGGCGCCGGCGCTCCTCGCTGGGCTCGATGACGATGACCTGCCCCGGCGACCGGCGCCGGAGGGCGAGCGCGATCGAGAGCCCGATCACGCCTGCGCCGAGGACGACGGCGAGATCACCGCGGCCGAGGCCTGACTGATCGACAGCATGGCAGCCGACCGCGACCGGCTCGGCGAGCGCCCAGCTCGCCGGGTCGCCGCCTTCGGGCACGGGATGCACCTTGGAGGCGCGGGTGACGAAGCGGCCGGCCAGCGAGCCGTCGCGCTGCACGCCGACGACCTCCAGCTGCTCGCACCGGTTGTAGGCGCCGCGGGCGCACTCGGCGCACGCCCCGCATTCGAGCGTGGGCTCGACGACCACGAGCGCCCCTTCGAGCGACGCGTCGACGCCGGCGCCGACAGACGCCACGTGGCCCACGACCTCGTGGCCTTGGGCTCGGGGGTACTGCGCGTACGGGTGGTCGCCCTGGAAGAGGTGGACGTCGGACCCGCAGACGCCCGTCGCGAGCGTCTGGACCACCACCTCTCCGTTCCCTGGCGCCGGCTGCGCCTCCGGGCGGATCTCGAACGTGCCGGGGGCGACAGTGACGACGGCGACGCGCGCCTCTTGCGGGGATACAGCGCTCATTTGTCCTATTCATCCTACCTTATGCTTGCGACCGACCGAGGTCGATCTCGACTGCTCGCGCACTCGGGACGACGGCCGGCGGATGCTCGCCCGCCTGCTCGGTCGCTCGCGCGCCGAGGAGCGCGCCGAGCCGCAGCGCCTCCTCGAGCGGTCGCCGTTCGAGCAGCGCGGCGACGAGCCCGGCGTCGAATGCGTCACCGGCGCCGACAGGGTCCACCGCCTGGGCCGGCGCCGGGGCCACGTGATGCACGACGCCGTCGGCGGCCGCCAGCGCGCCACGCGCGCCACGCTTGAGCACGGCGATCCCGGGGCCGAGGCCCAGCGCCGCCTCGAGGGTCGCCTCGGGCGCCAGGTCGCCGAAGAGGAGCTCCGCGTCCTCCTCGGAGAGCAGCACGACGTCGGCCTGCGCGGCCAGGGCGCGAAGCACCGGCGCCGCCTCGGCCGCCGACCAGAGCGCGGGGCGGTAGTTGGGGTCGAACGAGATGCGCAGACCCGACGCCCGGGCCCACTCCAGGAGGTGCTCCAGCAGCGCGCGCGGGCCGTCGCCCAGGGCGGCCGTGATGCCCGTCAGGTGCAGCCACCGCGTCGCCGTCGCGTCGGCCGGCCAGTGACGCGGATGGAGGTGCCGCGCCGCGGAGCGCGCCCGGTAGTACGAGGGCCGGCGCACCCCGTCGGGGCGCCAGTCGCGCAGGTACAGGCCCGTGCGCTCGTCCGGCCAGCTGCGCACGAGGGCGGTCGAGACCTCCGCGTCGGTCAGCGCGCGAAGCACCTTCCGCCCCGCGGGGTCGTCGCCGAGATGGCCGTGCCAGGCGACGTCGACGCCGAGCTGGGAGAGGCAGATGGCGAAGTTGACCTCCGCGCCGCCGACGAACGTCAGGAACGAGCTGGCGTCCTCGAACGGCAGCGGCTCGGAGGGCACGACGGCGAGCAGCGCCTCCCCCGCGGTGACGACCTCGGGCGACCTCATGCCCCCCGGACCCAGGGCTGCATCACCGCGATTGCCGGCAGAGCGAATGCGCCTCCGCGGCGAGGCGCTGGATCTGGTCGAACTCGCCGGCCGCGATGAGCTCCGGGCTGACCATCCAGGTGCCCCCCACGGCGAGCACCTGCGGGATCGCCAGGTACTCCGGCAGCGAGGCAGGCGTGATGTTGCCGGTCGGGACGAACGACACGTCGGGGAACGGCCCGCACATCGCGCGGAGGTATCGAGGCCCTCCGATGGGCTCCGCGGGGAAGAACTTCACCGTCCGGAGCCCGAGTCCGCGCGCGATGCCGATCTCGGACGGCGTGCAGACGCCCGGGATGATCGGGACGCCCCGGTCGAGCGCCCCGCGCACGATCTCGGGATCCGTACCGGGTGCGACGAGGTAGTCGGCGCCGGCCTCCACCGCATCCGCGAGCTGCGAGGCGTCGAGGATCGTCCCCGCGCCGACGAGCACGTCCGGATGGCGCTCGCGGATCGCCGCGACGCCGTCGCGGGCCGCCGGCGTCCGGAACACGACCTCCACGCACCGGATCCCTCCGGCGACGAGGGCATCGACGAGCGGGACCGCGTGCTCGACCTCGGGGAGGATGACGATCGGCAGGACGCCGCTCGTCCGCAGGCCCTGCGTGACCTTCTCCGCCGCGGAGACGGGGCCGGCGGTCATGTGCCGGTGGAGGCGCGGTCGAAGATCTCGGAGGTGTGCTGACCCGGTCGCGGCACGCCGCGCTGGATCGACGCCGGCGTCTCCGAGAACGTGATCGGCGACGCCGGCGTGCGGAAGGTCGCCTCGTCCTCGCCGACCGGCACGTCCCAGAACAGCCCGTTGTGCGCCACCTGGGGATCCGCGACGAGCCGCTCGTAGTCCTGCACGGCCGCGCACCAGACGTCGTGGCCCAGGAGGACCTCGATCCAGTGCTCGCTCGTGTCGGTGCGGAAGTGGTCCGACAGCCCCGCGTAGATGTCGGCGCGCGACTCCACCATCTTGTCGAGCGTGTCGTACTGCGCGAGCCAGGGCAGCCCCAGCGCCTCGGCGAGCACGGGGCACGGCGTCATCGCGATCGCGATGTGACCGTCCGAGGTGCCGTAGATGCCGAAGGGCGCCGTCGCCCAGACCGACCCGAGGTTCTCCTTCGGCCGCTCCGGCACGAAGCCGTGGTTGAGGTAGAACGTGAGCTCCTGCTGCTGCATCGCCACGGTGCAGGAGAAGAGGTCGACCTCCACCTTCTGACCGCGTCCGGTCTCCGTGCGGTGCGCGAGCGCGGCGAGCACGGCGATGACGATGTGCAGCGCGGTGTACTGATCGGCGATGCCGACGCCGAGGGCGGTCGGCGGGTCGTCGGCGCGGCCGCTGAGGAACATCAGGCCGCTCAGCGCCTGGATGAGCAGGTCCTGCCCCGGGCGCTTGACGTACGGGCCGGTCTGCCCGTAGCCGGACGAGGACGCGTAGATGATCTCCGGGTTGACCGCCCGGAAGTCGTCGTAGCCGAGCCCGAGGCGGTCCATGACGCCCGGCCGGAAGTTCTCGACGACGACGTCGGCGTCCGCGGCCAGCTCGAGGATCCGCTCGCGGACGGCGGGGTCCTTGAGGTCGGCGGAGACGCTGCGCTTGTTGCGGTTGAAGGCGAGGAAGGAGTCCATCTCGCCATGGCTGCGCCCGTTGAGGATGCCCCAGGAGCGCATCCACTCGCCGCCGACGCGTTCGAACTTGATGACGTCGGCCCCGAGATCGCCGAGGACCTGCGTGGCCATCGGCCCCTGGACGAGGGCCGTGAAGTCGAGGACCCGGAGGTGGCTGAGGGGACCGCTCACGACTGCGGCTCCTCCGCGTCGATGTCCCAGCTGACGTTGCCCGCCAGGATGCCGCCGTCGACCGGCACGGTGATCCCCGTGACGGCGCCGGCCTGGTCGCTGGCGAGGAAGAGGACCACGTTCGCGACGTCCTCCGGCTGGATCAGGCGCCCGATCGGGTGCGTCCGCGCGAACACCTCGAGGGCGGCCTCGGGGTTGTCGGGATCGCTCCGCCGGGCGGCGTCGCGCAGCATCGGCGTGAGCACCGAGCCGGGAGCGATCGCGTTGACGCGAATGCCCTCATGCGCGTGATCGAGCGCGAGGGAGCGCGTGAAGGCGACCACCCCGCCCTTGGACGACGAATACGCGACGGCGCCCTGGTGGCTCCAGTAGGCCTGCACCGACGCGGTGTTGACGATGGCGCCCTTGCCGCGCTTGCGCATCTCGGGGATCGCGAAGCGGGCGGCGTTGTACATGCCCTTGAGGTTCGTGTCGATGACGAAGTCCCAGTCGTCCTCGCTGATCGAGGGCACCTCGCCGTAGCGGACGACGCCGGCGTTGCTCGCGAGGATGTCCAGGCCGCCGAACTCCTCGGCCACGGACCCCACGGCCCGCTCCATCGCGGCCCCGTCGGCGACGCTGGCGACAGCCGCCAGAGCGCGCCCGCCGCGGCCCCGGATGGCCTCCACGGTCTCCCCCAACGCCGCCTCGTCGACATCGACGCAACCCACGGCGGCACCCTCGGCGGCGAACGCGGACGCGATCGCCTGGCCCAGCCCCATGGCGGCGCCCGTGACGAGCGCGACCTTTCCGTCGAACGAACCGCTCACACGCGAACCTCCGGACAAAACATCCTATGAATCCTACGAATGCGATGACGGTAACGCAGCCCCACGGCGCCGTCAAGGTCGGAGCAGGTCCGCCTCGACGGTCGCGGTCCGCGATTCCCCGGCGGAGAGCTCGAGCAGGGCGGCGCCCGCCGCCCGTGCGCGCGCGATGCCCTGCCCCGGCATCGTGGTGTTCGGCTCGATCGCCGTCGTGTAGGCGCGGCGGTACCACGGGAAGCCGCTGCTCGCTCGCAGCTCCTGCCAGTACCACGCCACGGGGAAGAGCTCCAGCGGCCACCGCACCTCGACCGCGAGCGGGACGCGCGGGTTGACGATCCGGTACGAGCCCTCCGCGAAGTCGTCGAGGTAGCCGAGGACGGCGCGGCATTCGTCGGCCGGCGGGATGACGGAGAGGTCGATCGTGCCCCCGCCCTCGACCGCGGCGTGCGGCCACGGGCTGACGCGCCCCGGCTCGAGCCCTGCTCCTGGCGCTCGGTCGTCGGCGGTGAACCTCCGGGCGCTCGTCTCGATCCGGCAGCCCGGCTCGAGAAGCGGAGCGCCGAAGGCAGGATGGTGCCCCCACATCACCTCGACCGGATCCCCGCCCGCGTTCGTGACGCGCTCGTCCACGCGCAGCGTGCTGCCCTCGAGGCGGACGACGCGCTCGATCTCGAGCGGCACGGTGGCGAGCGTGGTCGTGCAGACGGCGTGGTCCTGTCCCGCGTCCGTGACCTCCCAGTCGACGAGGCCCGCCTCGCCGTGGAAGCCCCATTCGACGCCGTTCTCGACGCTCGCGTCGCCGCCGTTGGGCAGGATGACCTGCCATCCCCCGGGGTTCGCCTCGATCCACGCCTCGAACGAGGACGCGGCATGCATGGGGCGTCGGCCCCATCCCCATGGCGCCTTGAAGAGGACGTCGATGCCCGTCTCGCGATGGACCAGCTCGACGATGTCGCAGCCCTTCTCGGGCAGGAGCGTGACGGCGATCTCGTCGTTCGCGAGCTGCAGCGCACGCCACGGCCCGCGTCGCACCTCCACGCCGGGGCGCTCGCCGCTCACGTGCGGCCGAGCGATTGCCGGTACAGGGCGTCGAGGCCGTCGAGCAGCCGCTCGCCGTCACCGCCGTCCCGCAGGAACTCCCAGACCCGGTCGCCGCCCTCGTTCTGGACGAGCAGCGCGCCGTCGTAGCGCGGCCGGAGGTAGCCGGCGTCGAGTCCCGGGAGCGTGTCGCGGAAGAAGTCGCCGGCGATCTCGTTGGCCGTCGGGTCGATCCACGCGCTGCGATGTCCCGGCTGCCCGTCCGCCTCGACGTAGGACGTCCGCTGCACCTCGGCGGAGGCGACGTGCTCGGCGTACGCCCGCGCGGCCGGGACGTCGCGGCAGCTCGCCGAGATCCCGAGGCCCGCGCCCCCGATCACACCGCCGCACGGTCCGAGGCCCGCAGACGGCACCGGCCGGAAGCGGACGAGCTCGCGGCGGAACCCGGGCCGGCTGTAGTTCGAGTATCCGAAGAGGAGCGGGCAGTAGACGATCTCATCGGTCTCCGCCATGCGATCGAGCAGCTGGATGGGGTTCCAGCCGAACGCCGCGGCGGGACTCGCGGCCGTGAGCCGCTGCAGCACCGACAGCTGGGCGCGCGCCACGTCGCGATCGACGACGCGCTCGTCGTCGAGATACGGATCGACTCCGGCGTTGGCGCAGAGCGTCAGGAACGACGCGATGGTGTCGACCTGCTTGTTCGGCAGCGAGATCCGCATGCCGTGCTCCCGGGCGAGCTCGTCGAGCGCCCACACGTCGTCCCAGGTCTCGGGCGCCCCGACGCCGAGTCGCTCGAGCAGGTCGGGCCGATAGGCGCTGACGTGGCCGGCCGCGTCGATCGGAAGCGCCCAGAGGTGACCGTCCCACTCGTAGCTCCGGTAGCTGGGGCCCACGGAGCTCTGCGCCTGGTCGGCCAGGAAGGCGTCGTCGAGGAGCCCGTCGAGCGGCAGCAGCGCGCCGGTCGGGACGATCTCGCCGATGTGCGGGTGGTCGTAGACGAGCAGGTCGTACGTTCGCGCGAGCTCGGGGATCGACTGATCCGCGAAGCCCTGGAGCGATCGCGCCTCCCAGGTCACGCGGATCCCGCTGTCGGCAGCGAAGCGCTCGGCCGTGGCCAGCAGCGGGTTCAGGCCGCGCTCGTGATCCCAGGTGATCCCGCGCAGCTCGACCGGACGCGTCACGTCGCGCTCCGCGGCGCCCACTGGACCTCGAGCAGCCCCTCGCGCGCGGCGCGATTCAGGTGCGCGCGGGCCGTGTAGGCGGTCTGGATGGTCACCGGCGGATCCGTCCCGCACAGACGGCCCACGGCCGTGGCGACGTCGGCAAGGGTGACGGGAGCCGACGCGCGCTCGACGACGGCCCGGACGACGCCGTCCACCTCGTGGACGAACGCGATGCTCCGCTCGATCAGCGCCAGCCCCTCGTCCCGGCCGACGGGCGGATGGTGCGCCGGGCAGAGCGTCGAGAACGGCAGCTCGCGGAGCCGGTCGAGCCCGGTGAGGCAGTCCTCGACGTCGTCGTAGAGCGGCGCGAAGACGCTGCTTCCGCTGGAAGCAGGGAGGCCGTAGCCCTGGACGGCGTCGCCGCAGAACAGCACGCCCGTCTCGCGCTCGAACAGCGCGCAGTGGCCGCGCGTGTGCCCGCGGGTGAGGACGACCTCGAGGGCGCGGCCGTCGAGCTCGAAGACCTGCCCGTCGCGCAGGATCCGGTCCACGGGGAGATCGCCGCCGCACATCTCCACGTTGAGCTTCCGGCCGGCGTCGTCGAGGGCGAAGGAGCCGGGGAAGCAGTCCCAGAAGTCGTGCCACTGCCGCGGGACCGACTCGACCCAGATGACGTCCTCCAGCGGCGCGGCGACCTGGAACGTCGCGTGGTCGCGGAGGCCGGCATGACCGCCCATGTGATCGGGGTGGCCGTGGGTCAGGACGACCCAGTCGATGTCAGCCGGGCGAACGCCGATCTCCGGCAGCGCGTGGTCCAGGACGTTCTCGTACGTCGACGGAACGCCGCAGTCGACGAGGGCGCACCGCCCGGATCGCCCCCGGAGCAGGTAGATCCAGAGCGGCGCGTCGGCGACCTGCGGGTAGTCCGTCTCGATGCAGAACGTGCCGGCCATGAACTCGGAAGGCGTCGAGTGAGGCACAAGAACATCCTATCATCGGATGAAGCGGATAGGCTAGTGCTGTGCGCGCCTCCTGCTGGCTCGGCCTGGACTTCGGCACGTCGTCCGTCAAGGCCCTCCTCGTCGACTCCTCCGGTGCGGTCAGGGGCCGCGCCGGGGTCGCGTATCCCTCGAGCTACGGCCGGCGCGGCGAAGCGGAGCAGGACCCGAGCGACTACCTCCGCGCGGCGCGGGAGGCGATCGCGCGCTGCGGGGCGGCCGAGGCGGACGTCGGCGGCGTGGGCCTCGCCGGGCAGACGCCGACGCTCCTCGCCATCGACCGGGACGGGGAGGCGGTACGGCCCGCGCTCACCTGGCAGGACCATCGGGCGGAGGCGGAGGCCGCGGAGCTCGCGGAGACGTTCGGCTCGGGCGAGCGCCTCTTCGGCACGCGCCTGCCGTGGACGGCGGCGTACGCTCCCGCCAAGCTGCTCTGGCTCGCACGCCACGAGCACGAGCATGTCGCGCGAGCGCGGTGGCTGCTGCAGCCGAAGGACTTCGTCGGGTTCCGGCTGACGGGCGCCGCGGTCTCGGACCCGTGGTCGAGCAAGGGCCTCGCCAACGTGCTCACCCGCGCGCCCGTTGCACCGCTGTTCGAGCACGCGGGCGTCGCCGCCACCGCAGCGCCACCGCTCGCGGACGCATGGGAGCGGCGCGGGACGGTCACCGCCAAGGCCGCCGAGGAGTTCGGGCTCACCGCCGGAACGCCCGTCTCGGTCGGCTGGAGCGACGCGCTGGCGGCGATGCTCGCGGTCGGCGCGTTCGACGCACCCACCGGGTTCGTCCTCACCGGGACGTCGAGCATCGTCGGGCTGTCGACCGCCGATGCGCCGGCCGGTGCCGCGTCGGATCGGCTGCTGGAGATCCCGACCGCCTGCGCGCCGCTCTCCGTGGCGTACGGACCCACGGAGTCGAGCGGGGCGTCGCTCACCTGGCTCGCCACGCTCCTCGGGATGGAGGTCCCCGACGTGCTCGAGCTCGCCGCGTCGGCCCCGCCGCGTGCAGACAGCCCGATCTTCGTGCCCTATCTCGCCGGCGAGCGCGCCCCGGTGTGGCGAACCGACGTCCGGGGTGGGTTCCTCGGGCTCTCCGCCGATGACGGCCCCGCGGACATCGCCCGCGCCGTGGTGCTGGGCGTCTGCCTGAGCGAGCTGGACGTGCTCTCGGTCGCCGAGGAGCACCTGGGGGCACGAGCGACGGAGGTCCGCGTCGGGGGCCGTGGCGCAGGCACGCCTCCATGGAGCCAGGCGCGCCTGGCGACGCTCGGCAGGCCGATGCGCGTCCTCGAAGAGCGCGACGCCTCCGCCCTCGGCGCCGCCATGCTCGGCGCGGCGGCGGCGCACGGCGAGCTCGCGGCCGCCCGCGCGCTGCGTGGGCACGACGCACAGCACGAACCGCTGGAGGCGGGCAGCTCGACGCTGCTCGAGGCATACCGCGAGGCGGCGCAGGCGAGCCTCGCCTGGAGCGATAGGAGGATCCCGTGGTCGTAGGATTCATGGGGCATACTGACCGCCCGCAAGTAATGTCCGCAGCATGACCCTCGGCCGTCAAACGCTCAGCCAAGCGATCAGCGCGGCGGTGCTCGAACGCATCCGGTCCGGCGAGTTCGGCCCAGGCGATCGCCTGCCGACCGAGAAGATGTTGATGGAGGAGTACGGCGTCGGCCGGAACTCCGTGCGGGAGGCCGTCCAGGCACTGGTGACGCTCGGCCTCGTCGAGGTGCGTCCCGGGCGTGGCGCGACGGTGCTCGGCATCGAGAGCGCGCACGCCGTGGATGCGGCGACGATCTCGGTGCTGCTGAAGGAGAAGGCCGTGGACGACCTCTACGCCTTCCGGCGCCTGCTGGAGGTCGAGACCGCCCAGTGCGCCGCGCGCCACGCGAGCGACGCGGACATCCAGGAGATCGAGAGCTGCCTGCGCGCGTACGAGTTCGCGTACTCGCAGCATGCCCCCCTCAGCCGCGCCGACGACGCCTTCCACGCCGCGGTCGCCCAGGCGAGCCAGAACCGGGTCTACGCGACGATGCTCGACGCCGTCAGCGGCCTGATCGCCAACGCCCGGCGACTCACGGAGCGGGTGCCGTGGGCGATCGAGCGCACGATCGGGGAGCACGGCCGGATCTTCGAGGCGATCAAGGCGCGCGATCCCGAGGCCGCCGCGGCCGCGATGCGACGCCACATGGAGAGCGCCAGCGAGGCGATCGAGGTGGGCCGCCGCCTCGGAGGGCCGTTGGAGGATGGGGCTACGCCGGCCGCCGCGGCCGACGATACGCCGCCTCGCGCAGCCCGGTGATGTATCCCACGGCGTGGAGCCGGCCGAGGAACGCGTAGCCCGGCCGGTCGTTCGACTCCCCGTGCAGCGTGGGGACGTGGTCCGGGCGGAGCACTCCCTCGTAGCCCACGTCCCGGTACGCCTCCAGGCAGGCCAGCATGTCCGTCGGGCCGTCGTCGTGGAAGGTCTCCACGAAGTGCTCGGGCGTCCCGCGAACGTCGCGGAAGTGCACGAAGTTGATCTTCGACTCGCTGCCGAAGCGCCGGATCAGCGCCGGCAGGTCGTCGGTCATCAGCCCGAAGTTGCCCTGGCAGAACGTCACGCCGTTCGAGGGGCTCGGCACCAGCTCGAGGACGCGCTCGAACGCCTCGACGCTGCGCATGATGCGCCCGATGCCCCTGACCGGCGAGATCGGCGGGTCGTCCGGATGCAGCGCCAGCCTGACGCCGCAGTCCTCCGCGACGGGTACGACCCGGCGCAGGAAGTACTCGAAGTTCGCCCAGAGCGCGGACTCCCCGGCGAGGTCGGCCTCCGGATGGGCTGGCGCGGCGCGCGTCACCGCGTGGTCGTACTCGGTCACGAGCGCGCCGCCGCGGGCGGGCACCGCGACACCGGTGCGACCCCAGCTCTCGACGGCGGTCCAGTTGTAGCAGAGCACGCCGACCCCGATCGCCGCCATGGCGCGCAGCTGCTCGCACACCGCGTCGAGCTGCTCCTCCCGACCCGGCCGGCCGAGGCGGACGTCGTCCATCGGGGGCGTGTCCTCGATGGCGACGAGCGAGAGGCCCGCCTCCTCGTACCGCGCCTTCAAGCGCTCGAGCGCGTTGCGGCTCCACGCCGGCTCGCCGGTCGCGTCCACGCGCACCGGCGCCCCGGCGCGGAGCCATCGCATCCGCTGCTCCCCCGCATCCAGGATGCTGACGACATCGCGCACGCCAACCTGGGGGAGCAGCGGCCACAGCTCCCGGGGAACCTCGGGATCGAGCAGCTCGGCGATGCGCAGCATCCGCCTACTCGGTCCCGAGCTCCGCGGACATCTCCTCCTGCGCGGCGAGCTCGTCTTCGACCGCGACGCCGGTGATCCAGCGGACGAGCTCCTCGGGGCTGCTCTCCTCGCGCCGGAGCGTCGCGACCATCCGACCGCGCAGCAGCACGAAGACGCGGTCGCAGAGCTCGTGCACCTGCCGCAGGTTGTGGCTCACGAGCACGACGCCGACGTCCTGCTTCTTCACCTCGTTGATGAGCGCGCCGATCTTCCGCTGCTCGAGCACCGCCAGCGCCGCGGTCGGCTCGTCGAGGAGGAGCACCTTCGATCCCCACATGACCGCGCGGGCGACGGCCACGGCCTGCCGCTGGCCGCCCGAGAGCAGGCCGCAGCGCGTGCGGACGTCGTCGATGTGGATCCCGAGCGACTTCAGGGTCTCCTCCGCCTGCCGGGCCATGCCCGGCTTGTCGAGCACCCGGAGCTTGCCCAGCAGCGAGTCGCGCGGCCGCTCACGGCCCAGGAAGACGTTGTCGGCGATGGAGAGCTCCGTCGCGAGCGCCAGGTCCTGGTAGACGACCTCGATCCCGCGCTCGCGCGACTCGCGCGGCGATTGGAAGTCGACCGCCTCGCCGTCGACGAAGATCTGTCCTTCCGACGGCCGGACCGCACCGCAGAGCAGCTTCAGGAGCGTCGACTTCCCGGCTCCGTTGTCGCCGACGAGACCGACGACCTCGCCGCGCCGCACGTCGAGGTCGACGCCCTGCAACGCCGCCAGGCTCCCGTAGTACCGGGAGAGGCCGCGCGCCTCCATGACGACGCTTCCTGCGCCGCCGGCGTTGTCGTGGGTCACAGGTGCCTGGAGATCGGTCATCGCTCAGCCCTCCTGGCGAGCTGGTCGGTCAGGACAGCGGCGATGAGCAGGCCGCCGAGGACGATGTACTGGACATACACGGACATCGACAGCAGCGCGAAGCCGTTCTGGATGATGCCGAGGATCGCCACCGCGACGAGCGTCCCGACGAGCGTTCCGCGGCCGCCGGAGAGGCTGGCGCCGCCGAGGATGACGGCGGTCACGACGGCCAGCAGGTACGGGTCGCCGACCTGCGGGGCGGCGGACGACAGCTGCGAGGTCGCGATGATGCCGGCGAGCGCTGCGCTCACCGACATGGCGATGAAGATCCCCATGCGCAGCATGTCGGCGCGGATGCCCGCGCGGCGCGCCGCGTCGTAGTTGTCGCCGACCGCGTAGATGTGCCGGCCGAGCGCCGTGAACCGCAGGACGGCGTAGCCGAGCAGCCACACGAGCAGGAAGACGAACACCTCGACCGGGATGGGGCCGACCCTGCCCGAGCCGAGCGTCTCGAAGCCGCTGCCGTCGATCACCACCGTGGAGCTGTTGGACAGGACGTACGCGCAGCCGAGCGCCACGGAGTACATCCCGAGGGTCACGACGAGCGAGTTGATCTTGGCCCAGACCACCAGGGTGCCGTTCAGGAACCCGACGAACGCCGCAAGGAGCACGGCCGCCAGGGACGCCGCCCATGGGTTCCATCCGTGCCCGACGAGGACGCCGATCAAGACCGAGCTGAGCGCCATGACGCTGCCGATCGAGATGTCGATCTCGCCCATGATGATCACGAGGGTCTCGGCGACCGCCATCACGCCGAGGATGCTCACCGTGCCGGCAGCCGTGGACAGGTTGTCCACCGTCATGAAGTACGGCGACTGCGTCCACATGACGACGAACACGATCGCGAGGACCAGGGCGAGCCCCTGGCCCTGGACCCGCTGGATGAACTTGCGCCGCCGGGCCAGCTGCGCCTCCCGGCGCCGCGCCGCCGCGGCGGGCGCGTTGCTCACGGCCCCACGCTCGGCAACGCCTACCGCGTCACGACCCGGCATCAAACCGCCCCTCGCTGTGTCGATCTCATAACTCTCCCGTCCTGGTCTTGGTCGTGCAGCGACCGGGGCCGGGGGCCTCCCGCACGGGAGCGCCCCCAGCCCTCGGCGCCGACCGAAACTGCCCTACTTGCAGCCCGCCTCGGGGCTGTCCGCCGTCACCTGGGTCCCCGTGATGCCGACGGTCTTCGGATACGACTCGCCGTTGATCATCTTCATGACCACGACGAGCGCCGACTCGCCCCACTTCTCCGGCTCGAGGAACAGCGCTCCCGCGTAGTGCTCGGGATCGGCGCAGACCTGCTGGAGGCCGAAGGGGTCACCGCCGAAGGAGTTGACCAAGAACTGATCGAAGCCGCGCGCCTGGGCCGCCTTGTACATCGCGTGCGCGACCTCGTCGTTCTCCGCCGTCGTCAGGATGGCGCTGCCGGACGGGACCCGGGAGAGCGCCGACACGGCGTTCGGGTAGGTGCCCGACTCGGTGCCGTCGGCCTTGACCTGGATGATGTGGTTGTCGGGCAGGTCCGGGTAGACCTTCTTCGCCCCGGCGACGGTGCCGTGGTAGCGCTGCATCACGATCTCGCCGGCGGTCGGCTCCGCGGCGACGACGAGATACGGGACGGCGTCGCCGAACTTGGCCTTGCCCGCCTTGGCGAGCTCCTGCCCGTTGATGACGGCGGCACCGTAGTTGTCGGCGCCGACACCCGGATAGCCGGGCAGGTCCGCGCCGATGACGGCGACGCCCGGCGTGTTCGTCTTCTTGAGCAGGTTGGAGATCGCCTGCTGGTAGGGCGCGAGGACGTTGAAGTCCACGATGCCGTCGGCCTGCTGGTTGAGCATCGTCTTCACGTTGCCGACGGCGACTGGGCCGTTCTGGTTGTCGACCGTCGTGATGACTTCGACACACCCGAGCTTCTTCGCCGCGTCCTTCAGGCCCTTGCCGACCAGGTTCGCGAACGGCTGCGTCGCCGAGAAGACGTCGTAGCCGATCTTGTAGTGGTCCTTCTGGCACAGGTCCTTGGTCGCCGTCAGCGGGCCGCTCGGCTTGGTCGTCGCCTTGCCGGCGTCCGACTTCGTCGACGTCGTCCCGCTGTCAGACGCCGTGGCGGCGTCGTTGTTGCTCGAGCCGCACCCGGTGAGCGCGATCGCCGCGAACGCCACCGTGACGAGCGAGCACGCCCCGGTCCGCGCGAGCGCCGCTGGTCTCTTCCACATGACTTCCTCCCCCAACTCCTCTTGATGGGCCTTGTAGGGAAGGTAGGATGAATGGTGCGGGACCTGGAGTCAAGACGAAGCAGCTCGCGCATACGCGGCGAGCGGGGAACCTGGAGGGGAGCATTCGCCCATGCCGACGCTGTCGAGCGACATGGTGATCTACGAGGAGCGGGACGGCGTCGGTTGGATCACGCTCAACCGCCCGGACAAGCTCAACGCGCTGAACCGGGAGGTCTTCGAGCGGCTCGCCGACGCCCTCCGGACGCTCGACCGGAGCCGATCGGTGGCCGCCGGCGTGCTGCACGGCGCGGGCCGCGCGTTCGCTGCCGGCGCCGACATCCAGGACTACGTCGACATCTCGGTCGAGCAGTACCGGGCCTTCATGGACGTCGGCCGCGAGGCGACCGACCTGATCGGCACGATCGACAAGCCCGTGATCGCCGCCGTCCAGGGCTTCGCGCTCGGGGGCGGCTTCGAGCTCGTGCTCGGCTGCGACTTCGTCGTCGCCGCCGACAACGCCCGCTTCGGGCTGCCGGAGCCCAAGCTCGGCCTGGTCCCAGGGGGAGGCGGCACGCAGCGCCTCCCGCGCCTGGTCGGCGCGTCGCGCGCGCTGGAGCTGCTCATGACCGGCCGGTTCCTGACCGGCCAGGAGGCCGCGGACTGGGGTATCGCCAACCATGTCGTGCCGAAGGACGAGGTGCTCGACGTCGCCCAGGAGCTTGCCACGGCGTGCGGGAAGATGGCGCCGCAGGCGCTCAGCGTCATCAAGCGGATCGTGCGCGAGGGCCGCGACGCCCCGCTGCCGGTGGCGCTGACGCTCGAGCAGGACGCCACCGCGCGCCTGATCGTCACCGACGACGCGGTCGAGGGCATCTCGGCGTTCGTCGAGAAGCGCGACCCGCGCTTCCCAGGTCGCGCCGAGCTCGGCCGGGAGGACGCCCGATGAGCGCCGAGCGCGATGCCGACGTCGTCACCGATCGCGGCCGGCTGATCTACGGCGCCACGCCTCCCGGCCAGGCGGTTCCGTGCCGGCGGGACACGCCGCTCACCGAGGACGAGCTCGACCTCGTCGTCGAGACGATCGCCGCAGGACGGATCGAGCGCCGCGCGGCGAACCTGCCCGAGGAGCTCCGGACGCGCCACTGGCCGTCCGTCATCGACGTCCTCCTCAGGCTCGACGAGCGGCTCGGCCGCCCGCCGGCGGGATGGAAGATCGGTGCCGCGAGCGAGGAGGTCCGGATCTCGGAGGGCCTCCCCGCGCCCTGCCCTGGCCGCGTGTACGCCGATGGGGTGTTCAGCAGCCCCGCGACGCTGCCGGCCTCGCTGTTCATCAACTACCGCAACGTCGAGTGCGAGCTCGCCTTCCGACTCGGCGATGCCATCCAGCTGCGTGACCGGCCGTATTCCGCCGAGGAGATCGCCGGGCGCATCCAGTGCCTCACGCCGACGCTCGAGATCGGCGACATGGTCTTCGAGGACTGGTACGGAGCCAGCGCGTACTTCGGGTCCTGCCTCGACAACGGCGGCGGCGCGGCGGTCGTCCACGGGGAGGACATCGTCGACTGGCAGGACCTGGATCTGCCGAACGCCCGGCTGGCGCTCTTCCTCAACGACTCCTTCGTGAAGGAGGGCTTCGGACGGCAGGCCATGGGGCATCCGCTGACCGCGCTGACGTGGCTGGTCAACTGGCTGCAGGAGCGAGGCCGCGGCCTTGCCGCGGGCGAGCTCGTCAGCACCGGCACGTGCACGGGGCACTGCTTCGTGGCCGAAGGCGACGAGGTCGCCCTGCGGGTCGACGGGATCGGGCTCGTGACGGCGGTCTTCGCCGGGTCCGAGGGCGACGGGCAACAGGCGGCCTCGGTGGCGGCGTAGCGGAAGTGGAGCCAGCCGGGATCGAACCGGCGACCTCCTGCTTGCAAAGCAGGCGCTCTCCCAGCTGAGCTATGGCCCCGTGCCGGGTGAGTCTAGCTCGGCGCCGGAGCGGCCACGCGAGCCGTGGCGCGCCGGCGAGGAAGGATGCGGATGCGCCGCGCCCGAGGAAGGCGGGCGCACCCGCGGCGTCCTTCGCCCTCGTCGCCGAGAGCGCGCGCGCCGGTTGATTCCCCGATGCCGGCACGCTGCCTGTGTCGCATCGGGTGTCGGCAGGCGGACGCGACGGCCCCGAGCGGCGCGGTGTCCGCCTGGACACACGGACGAGGGCGCCGCCCTTCAGCCGGCGGGCTAGAAGTCGAAGTCCTTCGGCGGCTTCTGCTCGAACCAGAGCCGGTCGTGCTCCGGCGTCTCCTGGAGGAAGTCCGGGGTCTCCTCGAGGACGTCCTCCTCGCCGGGCTCGCCCTCGGGCGGCTCCTCGGCGCCCACGGGCGCCGCCGGAGCGGGCTCTGCCGGGCTCGCGGCGGGCTCCGGCTCCGGCGCCGGCTGCTCGCGCTCGACCGGCGGCGCGGGAGCCTCGCCGCGGGCCGCCTCGGCCTCGGCCCGGCCGATCGCCGCCTCCAGCTCCTCGGCCGAGTACTCCCGCGTGGGCTGGAACGGGTCGCCGTGGGGCGGGGTCGCGCTCTCCGCCTCGGTCTCGGCGTACGGCGCCTCGTGGGTCAGCGGCGGCTCGCCCAGGTGCGGCTGATCGCGGAGGTCCTCGTGGACGGGCTCGGCGTAGGCCTCACCCGGCTCCTCGAAGCCCACGTGGTGCTCCTCGGGGAGGGGCGCGGCGACACCCGGCTCGGGCGCCTCGCGGCGCACCGGACCGAGCGCCTCGGTCTCCTCGCGTGCGATCTCCCCCGGGTCGGCACCCCGCCGCCGCTTGAGCTCGAGGTGCTCCCGGATGGCGTCATCCAACAGGCCCATGGTCGCCCTAGCGTAACGAGGCCGGAGACGGGACCGCGAGCGCGGCGACCGATCCCGTCAGGCCGCGCCGACGGTCCGGTTCTTGCCGCCGCGCTTGGCCTGGTAGAGCGCCTCGTCGGCCGCCGCGATAAGCGCGCGCACCTCCGCGTCGGAGCCGTGCGCCGCCGCCGCGCCCAGGCTCGCGGTGATCCGCAGGGGCGCTGCGGCGTCGTCGCCGAGCACCGGAATCCGGAGCGCTTCGACGCCTTCGCGCACCCGCTCGGCGAGCCGGTGGGCGCCGTCGAGGTCCGTGCCGGGCAGCACGATCACCAGCTCCTCGCCGCCGTAGCGCGCCGGTTCGTCGATCTCGCGCGAGGTCGCCCGCAGGACCGCAGCGACCTCCCGCAGCACGAGGTCGCCCTGCTGGTGCCCGTACGTGTCGTTGACGGCCTTGAAGTCGTCGATGTCGAGCAGGACGAGGCCGACGCCCTGACCGAGCCGCCGCGCCCGCTCGACCTCCGCGTCGATGACCTCCTGGAAGCGCCGGCGGTTGGCCAGGCCGGTGAGCTCGTCGGTCACCGCGCGGCGCTCGATCGCCTCGTGCAGGGCGGCGTTCTCGATCGACACGGCCGCCTGCCCGCCGAGGTAGTGGAAGAGCTCGCGCTCGCGGTGGGCGAACGGCCGGCCGGCGCGCCACATGGCCAGCACGCCGACCCCGCCTGCCACGCCCGTGGCAGGCCGGGCCGGCGGCAGCGGATGCGCGAGAGCGTGGACGCCGTCGACCTCGGCGATCGCCGGCTCCCCCGTGGCGAGGGCGCGGCGCTCCGCCTCGGCCAGCGCGGCGGGTGGCGCGCCGCCGCGGCGGGCCACGGGAGCGAGCTCGCCGCCCTCGTCGCAGACCTGCGCCTCGCCCCCGTCGGCGTCGACGGCGTCGACGGCGGTGCGCACCATGATCTCCAGCAGCGCCCGCGCGTCGAATCCGGACGCAAACGTCTCGCCGATCCGCCGCAGCGACAGCTCCAGGCGCACGCGCTCCTGCGCCAGCTCCTGCATCCGGCGCTCGAGCTCGGCCGACATCTTGTTGAACTCGTCGCCGAGCTGGGCGAACTCGTCGCGGCCGCGCGCGGGCACGCGGGCCGACAGGTCGCCTCCGGCGATCCGGCGCGCGGCGCCGAGCAGCGCGTCGATCTGGTTCTGCAGCGCCCGCGAGACGATGCCGGCCGCGACGAGCGCGAGCAGGAAGAACCCGGCCAGGACGAAGCCCGCCACGAGCCGTCCGCCGCGAATCGCCTGCTCGGTGCGCGCAGCGGATTCCAGGACGGTGACCTGCAGCCGCTCCTGGCTGAAGCCGGGCACCGTGAAGCTGGCGGCCCGGTACGAGCGTCCCCCGATGTGCACGGCGCCGGTGCGGGACGGCAGCGCGACGTCGCCGGCGCCGGCGCCCGCGAGCGTCGTGCCGAGCACCTCCTCGCCGCGGCGGACGACCGCCTCCAGGCCGGTGACGCTGCGCACGTTGCGGACGAAGCGCTCCGCGTCCATGACGGAGACCTGCACCGCGGCCAGGGCGTGCCCGCCCGAGACGAGGCTGCGCGCGGCGGGGAACGTCGCGCGCGGGTCGCCGGCGTCGGCGAGCACGCGGCCGCCGCGCACGACGCGCACGCGATCGGCACCCGTCGAGCGCAGGAGCACCCGCACGCGGCGGCGCAGCGCGGCCTCGCCGGCCGTGCCGGCGCGCAGCGCGCCGGCCAGCTGCGGGTCGCGCCCCACGCGCGCGGCGATGCGGTCGGCGCGCTGACGTGCCGCGTAGTACAGGCTGATCGCGGCCTCCTGCCGGGCGGCCACGCGGGCGTCGCCCTGCCCGTGCTCGCTGTCGGAGATCAGCCGGAACACGACGAGCGTGACGGCGACCATCGGCACCACGACGATCAGCAGGAAGAACAGCCGCAGCCGGACGCGGAAGCTGAACAGGCGATCGCGAAGGTCGCCGGTGGGACGGCGCGGGGACATCGGGCGCGGCCAGCGTAGCCGCAGCGCAGGAGGGCGCCGGAAAGCGTCCAGATCTCCTGGACGCCCCGCGCCCGGCTACAATCGACGCCTCAGCCTGGGGCTATAGCTCAGTTGGGAGAGCGCCTGGATCGCACCCAGGAGGTCGGGGGTTCGAGTCCCCCTAGCTCCACTCGGCACGAAGCCCCTGCAAATGCAGGGGCTTCGTCGTTCAGGGGTGGCGCCGAAATCGGCCGGAAGCGCGCTCCGTTTCAGGCACTAGTGCCTGAAGCACCCCCTAAAGGCGTTCGATCGCCGGGGAGGACCGGCGATTCAGGCGCTCACGAGCTAGCCGGCAGCCTCGATGCGCGCCCCGACCAGCGCCGTCAATCCGGACGACATGCGACACGATCGTGTCTAGTCGTCGCCCTCTGCTACACCGTCGGCGCCGGTCTCGTTGTCGATGAAGCCGTACGGCGGGTTTGTCGGGTCGCCCGAGTAGCGAACGACGACGTAGTCGTCGATGAACCTTGGCGGGAGGTTGTCGACGAGGATGAGCTGCGCCTCAGGATGCTGGTTTGCCCACGCGCGGACGTGGATCCAGAGGCGCTCGGCGATCTCGGGGTTAGCGAAGTCGTCTTGCTCCGAGCTTGCCTCGGTTGGCTTCAGTCCGCTCTGCGGGCTGTCGATGAGCAGAAAGCCGGGGTGCGGCAGGTTCTGCTCGGTCGCGAGCTCGAACATCGTCAGCTGCCAAGCGACAGCGACCAAGGTGGTGGCACCCCGGGACCGAAGCTCCTCGTAGGGCACGCCACGGACGAACGGGTGGAAGTCGGCCGTGAGGTAGGGCGGCTCGGGATCGTTCAGCTTGGGGAAGCCGAACGTGTCGAGCAAGGCCGCGAACCGCGCGTTGATCTCCTTGAGCACGAGTTCCTTGTCAGGCCGGGTGCTCTGGAGGCGCGCTTGGATGGCGCGCAGTTCCTCCAGGCGCTGCTGCAGCAGATCGAGCTCTCCGGTTCGGCGATCGATCGCGTCGTGATAGCCGAGTTGTCGCTTGAGCTCGGCCGAACGCGAACGCGTCACTTCGATCTGACGAACGAGGCGATCACGGTCAGCGACAAAGGGCGCCAGCCGGATCCCCAGGTCGCTGTCGAGCTCGCTGCGCGCCTCGTCTTCTTGCCTCTTCGCGGACGCAAGCTCAAGCTCGGCGGCACGGCCCTCGCCTTCGACCTCCTCGATGTACCGGTCGATCGCGCGCAGGCGCGCAAGCACGGAGCGACGCTCAACGTCGATGTCGATCGCCTGCTCCTCCTCTGTGGAGACCTGCTGGCCGCAGAGCGTGCAGCAGCCGTCGCGGATCGCCGGGTTCTCCTTCAGAGCCTGAAGGCAGCTGGGGCATGTTGTGACCTTGAGGGGATCGAACAGGCGCCGCGCCTCGGCGAAGAAGACCAGCTTCCGCTCATCCTCCGCGTACTGCCCTCGAAGAGGCAGCAGTCGCTGCAGCAGCGCTTTGCGATCGCGGACGACCGCTTCCGCATGCCGCGTAGCCCGACGACGCTCGGCGTAGAGGTCACGCGCCGTCTGCGCCGACTCGGTCTCCGCCTCCATGTCGGCCTCCAGCGCCTCAAGTCGGCCGGCCAGCTCTCGACGCTGCCGGGCTATCATACCACGGGCGCTCGCAAGATCCACCCGCGCGGGAACGGCCTGCTCTTCGAGGAACATCCGCAGCGAGTCGATCTCGCGCCGATGCAGGCCGCGTTCCTCCTCGATCATGCGGATGCGATCGCCCATCGCAGCGAGTTCTTGGTCATGCACGCCGAACATGACTTCGATGAGCTGCTGGAACTTCAACTTCTTCATGAACTGGCCTTCATGAAGAAGTTGCTTGGACAGCAGACGCCTCTCGTCAAGGTAGGCGAGATCGATGACGTCGCGGAAGGAGAGGACGTGCGTCGCGGAGTCCTCTTGAGTCGGAGCCTGCTTCAGCACCGTGCCCTCGAGAGCGCTACCGGCCAACAACCCCCAGTTGAGCGACTTCGAGTTCGAGGCGGGCCCAATCGGCAGACGTCGGGTGGCGTGCGCCTCCCCCATTCCATCGATCGCGCTTTCATGAAGCCACACCCACTGCTCCCTGGTGAAGAGCGGCCGTTCGATCGTCGCAACCATCCCGTCCAGTTCGACTTCCAGCCACGCCGCTCGCCCTTGGCGCTGCACCTCGATCTGGCGTGGATGACCCGACGCGCCAAAGCAGTAGTCGATGAAGTCCAGGATCGAGGACTTCCCCGTGCTGATCTCGCCGGCGATCACGCTCAGCGGCCGCACGCGTCCTTCGCCATCGACGAACGAGACGTCATAGTTCCGGTCCACTCCGACGACGCGGAGCATGCGGATGCGGATCACCAGGCAACCTCCGCGTCCAAGACCAGATCGATGAGGAACGGCTCGGCCTTCAGCCATCGCCGCGCGTCGCGCTCGAGCGCACCGTCGCTCAGCTTGTTGAGCTTCGTCACCACAAGCGCCGCGCTTTCTCGAAAGGCCAAGGCGTACATCGATCGAAGCTGCCCAGCGACACGCGTTCCATCATCCGTCGTCACCCATGTCACGCGGCCGCTGGCCTGCCGTGGCGCGATCAGCCCGCGCGCCGCAAGCAGCGACAGGTCATGCTGAAGCCGGGCCCGGCGGTTGGCGAATCGCTGCGCGGCCGAGTGGTACGACAAGTTCGTCTTGCTGAAACCGGCGAGAACGAGCTGCCGACGCTGCGCCGTGTCGTCGCCGAAGACCAGGAACGGCGCGTCGGCGAAGAAGTCGTAATAGGCGAGACGATCGAGGCCGACGCCGTCCCGCCCCTCGTCGCAGACGATCGTCAGCAGGAGCACGAGCCGAGCGAGACGGAACGCGGTCAGGCCGTCGGGACGGAGGGGCAGTGCGTGATCCCCGCGAAGCTCAGAACGGTCAGGCACCGTGATGCTCCTTGGCCACCGCACGGAAGTGCGCAACCCAGCCCGCCTCGCCGTCCTCGACGATTCGGTGCATGCCACCAAATCGATGGACGACGCTGAGCGGCGGATGCGTGTGTGACGCGTGGTTGTGCAGATCCTCGATGGCACGCATCACGTCGCCGTGCAGCCCGGGGAGTCGCCCGTGCTCGACCGCCTCCGCGGCGTTCACGAATCGCGTCTCCCACAGCGCGTGAGCCTCGACCTGAACTGACTTGAGGACCTCAACTTCAGCGTCGATCGCCTTGTCGGCGACCTCGCGGCCCAAGACCTCGTAGTTGAAGAACTCGCGCTTCGCAGAGCGGTGCTCCGCGATGCCGGCCTCGCGCAGCTGGCGAATGAACAACGCTTCGTCGTAGCGGTCGTCGTCCGGCAGATCGACCAACGTCGCGCTCGTCGGTGCGAGGCTCGCCGCCGACTTCGGAAAATAGCGGCGAAACACGGCCGCGGCCTCCGGTGCCAGCAACATGGCCTCCAGCGTCGAGGCCGACCACAGGTCGATCAGGACGCCCGTGTCTCTCTGTTGCCGCTTGCGCCAGCCCTGCCACCACTTCAGCGTCGGAGCGTCCGGCTCGACTGGCACGCACAACGTCCACGCCTCGATCGAGTGCCCGTAGTCCTCGGCTGCCTTCCGCGCGGCTTTGAAGCTTTCGCGAACCTGCTGCTGCTGGTCGGCGGCGAAGCCTTCGATGAAGTACTTGGACTGCCAGATCGACACGGTGCCGTCGAGCTCGCCGACCATCGCATCGATGCCCCAATCGCCGGGGCGAGCCGTGATGCCGATGGCCGGGTACTTGAGCCGAACAACCTGGACGATCAGTTTCTCGAAGACCGCACGGCCCTCGTCAAGCCCGCCGCCCCCGATGAGTTCATAGAAGTTGACTGGCACGGCGGTACCGTACTGGTGCGCTACGCGGAGCGCCTACGTACTCGATCGGCAGTTGCCTGCGTGCCGTGTGCCGCAAACAAACTCCGCGTCGGGTCCTGGGCGACGAGAACCGCGTCGCCGTCGACGCCGGCCCCGAGGCCCACTACAGCGCCGCCGCGGCGCCCTTGGACTACATGTTGTGCTTGCTCGCCCGGCCCCAACTGCGCGATCGCGTCTCGCGCGTAGCGAGCGACCTCACGGCCCTCGACGAGTGTGCGCGATAACCCTCGAAATCGGCCCCCTGCTCGACGCTCACACCGATTAGATGCGCACGTGCGCCTCGGGCAAGCGATCGCAGTTGTGCCTGTCGCCGATCCCCGAGGACATTCACGTCGAGCATGTCGTGGCGCAGCGGTGCAGCGCCCGCTGATCGGCCAGTAGGCGCGATTTCGCGCTGCGATCTGCGGAAGATGCGCGATCTTTGTCTTGACCCGGATTCCTGTGTCTGGTCGGCTGCGCGCTACTCATGAATGAGCTTGCGTTCGCGCTGGTGTACGCTGGCGCGCGACTGGACAACGGCGCGATGTCGGTCGAGGAGCTGGCACCGGCCCTGGGATCCCTCGACGACCTCGTCCAGGAGATGAGCCGCAGCGCGTTCCCGACGCGCGAGCCCGCGCGGCTAGCAGTTCGAGGCGCACGCGATGGGTCGCTGGCCATCGACCTGGTCCTGCAGGCGCCGTGGGACCACATCATCGACATCTTCAGCTCCGATGGAGCGGATGCCGTCAACAACCTCTTCGGCTACCTGGCCGGCGGGGCCGGAATCCTGAGCCTGATCCGGCGGCTGCGCCGCCGCCGCATCGCCAAGGTGACCCAGGTCGACGAGCCCAACCAGCCGGTCGCTATGGTCGAACTGACGCTGGAGGACGGCGAAGTTCTACGGATCCCCGCGGCCGTCCTGGACGGTTACCGCAAGATCAAGGTCCGCAAGTCCGCCCGGACCGTCGTCGAGCCACTGGAGGACCCAGGAATCGAACGGGTGCAGATCGTGCGCGAGCAAGAGATCGCAATCGAGATCGCGCGCGACGACATCGCAGCGTTTGATCCACTGCCCAGCGTCGAGGAGCCGGTGACCGACAACGTGGTGGACATGGTCGTCGCGATCGCCTCACCCTCCTTCACCGGCGGCAACAAGTGGCGCCTGAGCGACGGCAGCACCACGTTCTACGCCTCGCTGGACGACGAGTCCTTCAAGGCCGCGATCGACGCCGGCCGCGAATCATTCCGCGCTGGCGACATGCTGCGCTGCCGCATGGAGATCCTTCAATCTCGGGGCGGCGATGGCACGCTACACACCGAGCGGCGCGTCCTGCAGGTGGTCGAGCACATCCCCCGCGAGGTCCAACTTCAACTCGTCGACGACGGTGACGAGGGCGACGAACCGTCAGCGGTCGCGTGAGACGGATCCGCTCCGTTATCCGGCCGACGGTACTTGTCCATCAAGCGCAGGCACAGGTTGACGAGGTGGATGACGTCCTCGGCCTCTGCTCGCGAGTAGGCGGTCTGGCGGTGGGCCGAGGCGTTACGGAAGAGCGACACCGCGCCGTTGAGCAGGTCTCGAGCGCCGCCCTGCTCGCCGTCGGTGAGGTGGCCAAGCAGCCCCTGGTCGCCCAGGTGGCCAGCACCACCATTGGTTGGCAAGAGCCGGTTGACTAGACGCCGGCCGGTCAGGCCTTCTCGGGGCTCGACGGCAGCCAGATCGCGCATCCGGCGTTCGAGGTGGACGAAGGCGTCACGCACCGCAGCGTCATACTGCTCAGCCCGCCAGGAGCCCTCGACGGCTTCGACCAACGCCGAGCTCAGGAACGTCGCGCTCCACGCTGTAACTGCGTCGATCGCGACGATCAGGTCGCGTTCGCGCAGGTCGGCGATGTCCCCGTCGGAGGCCTCCGGGCGGCCCGCACGGTGGTTCTTGCGGATCCACCAGATGTGCCGCATGAGGTTGCCGAGCTCGGCGCCGGTCGCGGACGCCAGGTCCGTCGCGTTGGCCTCTGCGACGTCGGCCAGCAGCGCGATCTCCTCGGCCGGCGCACGGTCGGCGGCGGCCGTCGTCAGTCGATTGACGGAGGCGATCAGGTCGGCGAGCTGCCGGTGGACCTCGAAGCTCAGCATCCAGGTTGACTATCAGGCCGCGGCTCGCCGTTGGTCATCCAGCCGTGGCACCGCGAGCACGTCCCTCTGGCTTCGCAGTTCAGGCACTGGCACGCCGCCAGTGCCTGGATCCCCCGGAACCGCCCCGTATCGGCCGGTATCCGCCGCCGACGCCGCAAATGGAGTCCCTACGAAGAAGCTGCAACTCGCCTACTTTTACTGCGCCGCTCGGCTGCATCGCACCCAGGAGGTCGGGGGTTCGAGTCCCCCTAGCTCCACTCGGCACGAAGCCCCTGCTAACGCGGGGGCTTCGGCGTTAGAGGGTGCGGGCGGATCGCGGCGATTTGGGCGTCGCGAGAAGGCACTCGTGCCTTTGTTCCGGGATGTGTGGCTGGATAGCCGGGGACCCGCGGCCCTGCGGGCGCTTCGCACCCAGCCGCAGATCCTCGCATCGGGCGACTCTCAGCCTTGCTGGCGCTCTTTGACGCTCGCTCGCGACCAGAGATGGAGTCGATGGTCATGGTGTTCCTTCCCGGCCACAAAGGCCGAATCGCGTCACCACACACGCACTTCATCGGACAGACCCTTCACCGGGACCGAAGGGCAGCACGCAGTCGCCGGATCCTGCGCACAGCGACGAGGCTCGAGCACCTCAATCCCCCGCAAGCGCCTCGAGTTGCTCGCGCGCTGCACCGACAAGGCAGCGCACCTGCGGTCGCTCATCCCGGGCAAACGCCCGAACCAGCTCGCGAAAGCTTTCGGCCGCATCGGTGTCCCTGCCAAGGACGAGCAGGGCCATGCCCTTCAGGTAGAGCATGGAGGGAATCTCGCCGCGCTCGTCCGCCTCGCCGGCGCGCCCGATCACGTCGTCATAGGCGCAGACCGCAACCTCACCAAAGCGCGCCACCACGTCGTGAAACAGCTCGTCCGCGTCGCCTTCATGACCTGACGACCCAAGGATCTGAGCCTTGTTCGTCAGCGCAAGCACCGCATAACCGCGCACCGAGTCCTCCGCGGAGTCGAAGGCCTCGACCATCCGGTCGTACAGCTCGAGCGCCGCTCCTGTTCGCCCGTCGCTGACCAGATTCACCGCGTGGCCGAGCAGAGCTCGGCCCAGCATCGCCAGAGACTCTGCGTCCGCGGGCTCGTCGAGGCGGTCGAGCAACGCCCGCTCGATGAGCGACGCCTCCTGCGGTCGCCCCATTCGGCCCAGCATGCTGGCCTTCCTCACCAGCGCGCGAAGAACCCGGCCTCGCACGACCGCGTCGTCCGTTTCGGTGCCAAAACGGGCGAGCAACTCGTCCAGCGATGCGAGCGCCTCGCGATCACGACCGAGCGCGCTCAACGCCGCTGATCGCTGATCCAGCGCGATCGCGACGTAGGCGGCGTCACCGGCCACCGTGCTCTGTTCCAGCCGCAGCAAGGCTTCGTCATACGCCGCAAGCGCATGTGCGGGGTCGCCGCGCCGTTCGAGCAACCGCGCCTTTCGACACATCATCCACCCGAGCGTGCGCCGAATCTCTTCATCTCGATCGGCGCCGAACTCCTCCAGCGCTTCATCCGCGATCGAAATACCCTCCGCACTGCGGCCGAGCTCGTCGAGAAGCTCCATCTGGACGAGCCGAACCCGCGCCATCTTCGCGCGGGCCGCACCAGCTCCGGCGCCGTGGGAGTAGGCCACGACGTCCTCGTACGCGCGAACTGCCTCGTCGGCGCGACCGAGGCTGCGCAGGCACCGTCCGTACGTGAGCAGTGCGCTCATGTGTCGGGGTGCCGAGGAAGCGTCGGCAAATTCCGCGAAGTACCGCGCAAGGCAGTCGAGCGCCTCGCCCAACTCGCCGATCGCGCAGCGCGCATGGGCCCCACTCACGAGAGCCAGCGCAACCTCTTCTCGGAGCTCCGCCTCTCGTGCCTGCCCAAAGCGGCGCACGCATTCGTCATACGCCTCGATCGCGCCGGCCTCGTCGCCACGTGCGCTGAGCAGGTAGCCGCGCCAGTTCAGCGCATTCGCCACGCAGGCGAGGACCTCGTCGCTCGAAGAGCTCCCGAAGCGCACGACGACGTCTGCGTATGTGGCGAGGGCGTCATCCGCGCGGTCGAGCCCCGTGAGAGCCCTCGCTTTGACCATCGCACGCTTGGCAGCCGTGAGCGTCGCCCCGGGGGCCGCGATCGATGCCTCTGATCCCGCTATCGCCGCCAGGGCGTCCGCATGTCGTCCGATCTCCGTCAGCGTGTGCGCCTGCTTGTAGCCCGCTAGCTCAGCTTCAGCTCGCACGTCCTGATCTTCGGAATCCGCGAACTCAGCAACCACGGACGCGAACGCGCTCAGCGCCTCATGCACGTGGCCTTGTTCCAGCAGCGCTTCGGCCTCGCGGCGAAGCGCCTCGGCGTGGCGCAGTCGAGAGCGGCAGCCAGGTTCCATTTTACCTTCAGTCAGGTCGGTCATGTGAGACGCTCGTCGCCTATCTCTTGATTCCAGCGCGGCAGCGTGACGACGTCAGCCCCACGATCGCTTGCGGTCCGCGCGGAACACCACGCGTCGGCGGATCAGCCGGGAAACGGGCTCCTTCCGGTGTCTGCGTCTCGTGCGTCCCGACGACGTCCGTCAATGACCTTTGCATACTTGCACGTATCTAAACGGCTCGGGAGAGCTCTGGCCGGAAATCGATCAGCGATAGGTTGTGGCGTTCGAGCGAGCTCGGGCGCTCGAACTGGGCGCGTTCAGCGGCCCGGGCCCGAGATCGACGGCCGTCGGCGCAACCGAGCGCCAGTTGTCAAGGCCGCTCGAAAAGCGACCCCGTAGCGCCGGACGAAAACTGACCCCTTCCGCGCACTCGCCGCGCGCGATCAGTCTGCGGGGGTCGCTCGGGCGAGGTCGCGGTCTTTGAGGCGGTCGCTGTCGCCGTTGAGCGCCGAGGATCTCGGCGTGGTGAACGAGGCGATCGATCATCGCGGCGATCCACGACGACCTCACCGACCTGGCCGCCGGCCGCTTCACCGTCTCAAGCCTCGACCGTGACGACTACGCCGCGGTCGCCGGCCTTGGCGCGCGCTACGCCGACCTCGAGCTCGGCCTCGCCGACTGCGCGCTCATCATGCTCGCCCACCGCCACGACGCCACACGACTGCTCACCTTCGATAGGCACATCTCCGCGCGCAGCTGGCCTGCATCGCGCGCAGGAGGTCGGGGGTTCGAGTCCCCCGAGCTCCATCGTCGTCACGAAGCCCCCACAGGCGGGGGCTTCGTCGTTCAGGCGCCCGGCGTCTCGGCGCCCGTGACGTCCAGCCCGAACAGCTCGACGGCGTTGCCCCCGACCACGCGCTCGACCTCGGCGGGCGCGAGCCCCAGGCACGACGGGACCTCGAAGGGCCGGTGGTCGTGCATGGCGAACGGGCAGTCGCTGCCGGCGAGCACGCGGTCGGGGCCGACGAGGTCGAGCAGGTAGCGCGTCGGCTCGTCGTCGAAGAGCACCGTGTCGTAGCGGAACCACATCAGGTACTCCCGCGGCGGGCGGCCGCCGTAGCCGCGCAGCTGCGGGGCGTTGCGGAACCCATGGTCGAAGCGGCCCACCTGGTACGGGAAGAACCCGCCGCCGTGCACGAGCACGAGGTCCAGGCCGGGGAAGCGCTCAGGTACCTCGGCGCCGATGAGCGAGCCCACCGCGAGCGTCGTCTCGAACGGGTTGCCGACGAGGTTGACCATGAAGTGCTCGGCCAGGCGCGACGGGGGGCTGAACTCGCCAGGGTGCAGCACCAGCGGGGCGCGCCGGCGCTCCGCCGCGCTCCAGAGCGCGTCGAGGTCGCCGCGCGCCAGCGTCCCCACCGACGGGTTGGCCGACAGCATGCCGCCGACCGCGCCCAGCTCGAGCGCCTCGTCGAGCGCGTCAGCGGCGGCGGCGCCGTCGAGGTCGGGCAGCGCGGCGAGGAAGCGCGTGTGCCCGCAGCCACGGGTGGCGGCGGCGAGGGCGCGGTTGATCGCCGAGCACCAGGCTGCCTGCGTCGCCGCGTCGGTCGCCGCCTTGACCATGTCGATCCACGGGCCGGTCAGCGAGATGTCGACGCCGCGGTCGCGCTGGCGCTCGCGGTGGACGCCGACCTCACGCAGCGCCTCAGGCGCCCCACGCCCCACCGCCCCGTCGCGCGCGGCGACGCGCAGCGCGATCTCGCCGCGCGCCGCGTCGGGCACCGCTTCGAGGCCCTCGGGCAGCGCGTCGAACGCGGCCGTGGGCATGAGGTGCGCGTGAACGTCGACGCGCGGCGTGGTGGTCTGCGCGGCGACGTCGGTCATCTCCGTCGTCACGACAGCTCGATCGTCACCGTCTTGGGCTCGGTGAAGAACTCGCGCGAGTGGTACCCGCCCTCGCGCCCCACCCCCGAGCGCTTCGCGCCGCCGAACGGCGTCCGCAGGTCGCGGACGAAGAAGCAGTTGACCCACACGAGGCCGCACTCCAGCGCCTGCGCCACGCGGTGCGCGCGGTTCAGGTTCGTCGTCCACACCATGCCGGCGAGGCCGTACTCGCTGTCGTTGGCCAGCTGCACGGCCTGCTCCTCGGTGTCGAACGCCTCCGCCACGAGCACCGGGCCGAAGATCTCCTCCGTGACGCAGCGGCTGTCGTGCGACAGCTGGTCGATGATCGTCGGCTCGACGTAGTAGCCGCCCGCCAGCTCGGCCCGCTCGGGCACGCCGCCGCCGATGCGGACGCGGCCCTCCTCGGCCCCGATGCCGACGTAGCGCAGCACGCGCTCGCGCTGCTCCACGGAGACCACCGGCCCGACCATCGTCTCCGGGTCCAGCGGGTCGCCGACGGCCAGCGCCGCGGTGCGCTCCACCAGCCGCTCGAGGAACTCGTCGTAGATCGCGCGCTCGACGAGCAGCCGCGAGCCGGCCAGGCAGACCTCGCCGTTGTTCATGAAGATCGCGCGCAGCGCGCCGGCGACCGCCGCGTCCATGTCGGCGTCGGCGAAGACGATGTTCGGCGACTTGCCGCCCATCTCCAGCGACAGCCCCTTGAGCGTCGGCGACGCGTTGGCCATCACCGCCGTGCCGGTCCGCGTCTCGCCGGTGAACGTCACGACGTCGACCGACGGGCTGGCGACGAGGTGCTCGCCCGCCGCGTCCGGGCCGAACCCGTGGACGATGTTCAGCACGCCGGGCGGCAGGACCTCCGCAGCGATCTCGCCGAGGATCGTCGCCGTCGCCGGCGACTGCTCGGCCGGCTTGAGCACGACCGTGTTGCCGAACGCGAGCGCCGGCGCGACCTTCCACGACGCGAGCATGAGCGGGAAGTTCCACGGCGAGATCGCGGCGACCACGCCCTTGGGCTCGTAGCGCGTGTAGGTGTGGTGCTGGTGGGCCGGGAACGTCTCGGCGGTCGCGAAGTGCTGGAAGTCGCCGAAGAAGCGGAAGTTCCCCTCGGCGCGGGGCAGGTCGGCGTGGCGAGACTCGCGGTACGGCTTGCCCATGTCGCGCGTCTCGGCGATCGCCATCTCCTCGGCCCGCTCGGCGATCCCGTCGGCCAGGCGGTTGAGCAGCCGGCGGCGCTCGGCGGTGGGCAGCCGCGACCAGCCGCCGTCCTCGAACGCCTTGCGCGCCGCGGCGACCGCGCGTCGGACGTCCTCGGCCCCGCCCTCGGCGACGGTCGCCCACACCTTGCCGGTGTGCGGGTCGAAGCTCTCGAACGTCTTGCCGTCGGCCGCGTCGACGAGCTCCCCGCCGATGACGTGGCGCAGCCGGCGGACCTCCTCGTCGCGCTCGATCGGGGCGCGCTCGGCGATCGTGGGTGCCTCGCTCATGTGGTGCTCCTGTCGCTGTCTGTCTGAGGGTCTGAGGCGCGGTCGGACTTCGGCCGGCCGCCGACAGCCCAGTGCTCGGGCGGCACCTCGGCGAGGATCACCCGCACCGCGTCGCGCGGAGCGCCGATCGTCCGGACCGTCGCGTCGGTGAGCTGCTCCATGAGGGCGCGCTTGGCCTCCGCCGAGCGGCCCTCGACGAGCGTCACCTGGATGAGCGGCATCAGGCGCGGACCTCGATCGTTCCGAGGCCCTCGAGCTCCGCGGTGACCGTGGCGCCGGGCGCGAGGGGCACCGCGTCGGTGAGGGCCCCGGAGAGGACGATCGCCCCCGCGGGGATCGAGCGCCCCGAGGCGGCGAGCCGCCCGGCCAGCCACGCGACCGCCGCCGCCGGGTGGCCCATCACGGCGGCGCCCGCCGCGGTATGGACGACTTCGCCGTCGCGGCGCAGCACGCAGCCGAGCAGGCGCAGGTCCTCCAGCTCGGCGACGGGCCGCAGCCGCGGGCCGACGACGTACCCCGCCGCGCTCGCGTTGTCGGCGACGACGTCGGGCAGCCGGAACGAGAAGTCGGCGTAGCGCGAGTCGATGACCTCGAGCGCGGCGGTGACCCCCGCCGTCGCGGCGAGCACGTCGGCGATCGACGCGGGCCCGGTCAGCTCGGCGCCCATCACGAACGCGATCTCCGGCTCGACGCGCGGGTGGATCCAGCGGTCGAGCGGCAGCGGGTCGGCGGCGTCGAGGAGCATCCCGCTCGTCAGCCACCCGTACAACGGGTCGTCGACGCCCATCGTCACCTGCTTGGCTCGGCTGGTGAGCCCGAGCTTCAGGCCGCTCAGCTGCTCGCCGGCGGCCAGGCGATCCTGGATGCCCAGCCACTGCGCGTCGTAGGCGGTCTCCACGTCGAGCTCCGCGTCGGCGGTGAACCGCGTGATCGCGGCGCGCCGCGCGACCGCGTCTCCGAGCGCGTCGGCGATGGTGCGGGGCTCAGGCATGCGCCGCCGCCCGGCCGGCCGCCATCTCGGCGGCGACGTCGATGATCCAGTCCTCCTGCCCACCGACGGTTCCGCGGCGCCCGAGCTCGACGAGCAGCTCGGCCGCCGGAACGCCGAAGCGCTGCTCGGCGCGGCGCGCGTGGAGCAGGAAGGACGAGTAGACGCCCGCGTAGCCGAGCAGCAGGGCGTCGCGGTCGAGGATCTGCTCGCGCGGCATGAGCGGCGCCACGACCGTCTCCGCGACGTCGGCGATCGCGAAGACGTCGACTCCGGTCTCGATCCCGGCGCGCGAGCACGCGGCGACGAACGCCTCCGTCGGCGTGTTGCCGGCGCCGGCGCCGAGCCCGCGCGTGCAGGCGTCGATCCACGTCGCGCCCGCGGCCACGGCGGCCAGCGAGTTGCCGACGCCGAGGGCGAGGTTCTGGTGGCCGTGGAAGCCGACCGCCACGTCGTCGCCGAGCGCCGCGCGCAGCGCCTCCACGCGGGCGCGGACGCCGTCGGGCAGCAGCGCGCCGGCCGAGTCCGTCACGTAGACGACCTCGGCGCCGGCGTCGGCCATGATCTGCGCCTGCTCGGCCAGCCCGGCCGGGCTGTTCATGTGGGCCATCATCAGGAACCCGACCGTCGTGAGGCCCAGCTCGCGCGACAGCCCCAGGTGCTGGATCGCGATGTCCGCCTCGGTGCAGTGCGTGGCGACGCGGGCCACGCCGGCGCCGCGCTCCTGCGCCGCGACCAGGTCCTCCTTGACGCCGATGCCGGGCAGCAGCAGCACCGCCAGCCGGGCGCGCTGCACGCTGTCGCGCCCCGCCTCCAGCAACGCGAGGTCGTCGGTGGCGGAGAACCCGTAGTTGAACGACGAGCCGCCCAGGCCGTCGCCGTGCGAGATCTCGAGGATCGGGACGCCCGCGCCGTCGAGGGCGGCGGCCACGCGGGCCACCTCCTCGCGCGTGTAGCTGTGCGCCTTCGGATGGCTGCCGTCGCGCAGCGTGGAGTCGACGAGCGTGATCGCGGTCATGCCGCCACCCCCTCCTGCGCGTGCACCCGCGCGAGCTCCTCGCCGACGCGCACCGCCGCCGAGGTCATGATGTCCAGGTTGCCGGCGTAGGCGGGCAGGTAGTCCCCCGCCCCCTCGACCTCGACGAAGATCGCCACGCGATCGTCGTCGAAGACCGGCGCCGTGCGCAGGCGGTAGCCCGGCACGTACTCGGAGACGGCCGCGGCCATCTGCTCGATGCTCGCCGCGACCGCGTCGCGATCGGCATCGGCCGGCAGCGAGCAGAAGATCGTGTTGCGCATCATGATCTCCGGCTCGGCCGGGTTGAGGACGATGATCGCCTTGCTGCGCGCCGCGCCGCCGATCTCCCGCACGCCCGCCGCGGTCGTGCGCGTGAACTCGTCGATGTTCTCGCGCGTGCCCGGACCGGCGGAGCGGCTGGCGATCGTCGCGACGATCTCGGCGTAGTCGACCGAGCAGACACGCGAGACGGCGGCGACCATCGGGATGGTCGCCTGGCCGCCGCAGGTGATGAGGTTGATGTCGGCGGCGTCGCGGTGGTCGGCCATGTTCACGACGGGCACGACGCCGGGGCCCAGCTTCGCCGGCGTGAGGTCGACGCACTGGATGCCGGCCTCCGCGAGCTTCGGCGCGTTGGCCTTGTGGGCGTTGGCCGACGTCGCCTCGAAGACGAGCCGGATGCGGTCGCGGTTGGCGACGATCCAGTCGACGCCCTCGGCCGACGTCTCGACGCCCGCCTCCCGGGCGCGTGCCAAGCCGTCCGAAGCCGGGTCGATGCCGACCAACGCGACGAGCTCCAGGGCCTCCGACCCGGCCAGCTTGGCCATCAGGTCGGTGCCGATGTTCCCGGACCCGAGGATCGCGCAGGGGATGCGTGCGCTCACGAGTCGCCTCCTTGTGATGATGTGAACCGGACGGTGACGGCGCCGAGCTGCGAGAACTCCGCGCGCACGACGTGGCCCGCGGCGACGTCGACGGCGGCGTGCAGGGCGCCGGAGAGCACGACGTCGCCGGCCCGCAGGCCGTCCCCGTACTCGCCGAGCTTGTTCGCCAGCCAGGCGACGCAGCGCAGCGGGCTGCCGAGCGCCGCGGCGCCCGCGCCGGTGCTCACGACCTCGCCCGAGCGCGTGAGGACGACGCCGAGCAGGCGCAGGTCGAGGCCCGCGATCGGGGTCAGCGTCGCGCCGAGGACGTAGCGCGCCGACGACGCGTTGTCGGCGACGGTGTCGGCCAGCGCGATGCGCCAGTCGGCGACGCGGCTGTCGATGACCTCCAGCGCGGGGACGACGCCGGCGACGGCGCGCGCGACGGTGAGCGCGTCGACGCCGGGGCCGCGCAGGTCCTCGCCCATGACGAAGGCCAGCTCCGCCTCGATGCGCGGCTGGATCAGCGTCTCCACCGCGACGGCGTCGCCGTCCTCGACGCGCATGCCCTCGAGCAGCGCGCCGAAGTCGGGCTCGTCGACGCCGAGCATCTGCTGCATCGGCTTGGAGGTCAGGCCGATCTTGCGCCCGACGAGGCGCTCGCCGTCCTGCGTGCGGCGCTCGACGTTGCGGCGCTGGATCTCGTAGGCGTCGGCGACGGTCAGGCCGGGCACGCGCTCGGTGAGCGGCGCGACGGGCGCGCGGTCGCGCTCGGCGCCGGCAAGGTCCTCGGCGAGGTCGGCGATCTCGGTCTGCGTGTCGGTCATGCGCTCGTCAGCTCGTGGTGGGTGGCGGCGCCGGCGGCGGGGTCGCCCTCGACGCGCTTGATCAGCCGGTAGACGTGCGCGCGCAGGCGCGCGAAGTCCGGCAGCTCCTTCGTGGCCAGCTGGTCGCGCGGGCGCGGCAGCGGGATGTCGACGATCTCCTGCACCCGCGTCGGGCGCGGCGTCAGCGCGACCACGCGGTCGGCGAGGTAGACGGCCTCGTCGATGTCGTGCGTGACGAAGACCACGGTCACGCCGAACTCGTTGCGCAGGCGGAGCGTCAGGTCCTCGAGGTCGCCGCGCGTCTGCGCGTCCAGCGAGGCGAAGGGCTCGTCCATGAGCAGGATCTCGGGCTCGTAGGCCAGGGCGCGCGCGATCGCCACGCGCTGCTGCATGCCGCCGGACAGCTGCCAGGGGTAGTGGCTGGCGAACTCGTCCAGGTGCACCGCCTCCAGCGAGCGGTCGACGAGCGCCCGCGCGTGGTCCTTGGCGTGCTTCTTGCGCCGCAGCGGGAACGCCACGTTCTCGCGGACGGTCATCCAGGGAAACAGCGAGCGGCTGTACTCCTGGAAGACGAGCGCCATGTTCTCCGGCGTGCGGGTGATCAGCTCGCCGTGCAGCCGCACCTCGCCGCGCGTCGCGGGCAGCAGGCCCGACAGGCAGCGCAGGAGCGTCGTCTTGCCGCAGCCCGACGGCCCGACGATGCAGACGAACTCGCTGCGCTCGACCTTGAACGTCAGGTCGCCGACCGCCTCCGTCGCGTTCGGCCCGTGGCCATAGGCCTTGTTCAGGCCGGTCACTTCCAGCATCGAAATGCCCTTCCGTCGTCGCTTGAGAAGCTCACCGGGCCGCGCTCCGCGCGCCGCGGTGCCAGCGCAGGACGCGGGCCTCGACGACCCCGAAGATCAGGTTGAGGACGTAGCCGAGGAGGCCCAGCAGGACGATGCCCGACCACATCTCGGGGATCGCGAACGTGCGCTGGGACTCGAGCACGAAGTAGCCGATGCCGTTCGTGCTGGCCACCATCTCGCTGATGACCATGAGGATCACCGCGAGCGACAGCGCGGTGCGCATGCCGGCGAAGATCTGGGGCAGCGCCGCCGGCAGGATCACGCTGCTCAGGCGGTCGCGCATGCCGATCCCGTACGCGCGGCTCGTCTCGATGAGCTGCGCGTCGACGCCGCGGACGCCGTCCACCGTGTTCAGCAGCACGGGCCAGACGCACACGGCCACGATGATGAAGACCTTCATCGTGTTGCCGACGCCCATCACGACGATGCCGAACGGGATCAGGGCGGGCGGCGGGATCGCCCGCAGGAACTCGACGATCGGCGCGGACGCGCGCCGGGCCGCCGGCGAGAGGCCGAGGGCGAGGCCCACCGGGACGGCGATCGCCGTGGCCAGCGCGTAGCCGGCCAGCAGCCGCAGGAGGCTCGGGACGACGTCGCTGCCGACGCGGTCGAAGAGCCAGGTGTCCTTGAAGGTCGTGAGGATCTTCGACAGCGGCGGGAAGTAGAAGCTCGTGCTGCTCGCCGACCACGCCGCCCACAGCGCGACCACGGCGATCGGGACGAGGACCTCGAGCCCGAGCAGGAAGGCGCGGCGTGCGGTCATCGGCCCGCCTCCGCCAGGCGCTGGGACGGATGCCAGCGCAGCAGCCGGCGCTCGATCGTCACGAAGACGGTGTTGAGGCCCCAGCCGAGCAGGCCCGTCGCGATGATGAGCGCGTACATGAGCTCGAAGTCGCCGCCCGAGCGCGCGACGTTGATCGCCTGGCCGAGCCCGGGGGCCCCGATGACCAGCTCCGCGGTGACGACGAGGATCAGCGCCGTGGCCGACGCGATGCGCAGGCCGGTGACCACGTACGGGACGGAGCTCGGCAGCGCGACGGACCGCATCCGCGCCAGGCGCCCGAAGCCGAACGCGCGCGCGGTGTCCATCGCCACCGGGTCGACGTCGCGGACCCCGTAGATCGCCTGCACCAGGACCGGCCACGTCGCGGCGAACGTCGCGAGGAAGACCTTGCTCTGCAGGCCGGTGCCGTAGATGAGGACCGCGAGCGGGATGAGGGCGACCGAGGGGATCGGGCGCAGGAACTCGACGATCACGCGCGTCGCGCTGTGCAGCGCCTCGCTCGATCCGATCACGATCCCGAGCGCGATCCCGATCACCGACGCGAGCCCGAAGCCGATCGCCCAGCCCTCGAGGGTCTGGCCGACCTGCGTCCAGAACCCGCCGTCGCCGAGCTGCTCGACGAGGGCTCGGAAGTCGTCGGAGACCAGCGGGAAGTGGCGCTGGGGCAGGAACCCGATCGCGGTGACGAGCTCGAGCAGCGCGAGCACCGCGAGCACCGCGAGGACGCCCTGCAGCGCGTGCGGGACGCGCAGCCGCCGGCGGCCCGTGCGCTGCGCCATGAGTGGGGCCGTGGTTGCCGCCGCCATCAGGCTCAGCCTCTGCGCCCGTGGTTGTCGTCGCTGCCGTTGCTTCGCATCTCTCCCCAGCCCCCCTGAGCGATCGAATACCTTGGGCCCGCGCGCAGGGCGGGCCGTGGTCCGTCGGTGTATCCACCATATTCGTAATGTTCATTCGAGTCAAATAGACTGTGAGCGACATGGAGCACTCCACCGCACCCGGCGGCCATCGCGACCGCCTGGACGCACGCATCTCCCGCGCGGAGGCGCTCGCCCGGCAGATCGAGGAGCACATCCGCGACGAGGCCCTGCCCCAGGGCTGGCGGCTGGGCACCAAGACCGAGCTCCGCGACCGCTTCGGCGTCGCGGTCGGCACGGTCAACGAGGCGATCCGCGTGCTCGCGACCCGCGGGCTCGTCGAAGCGCGCCCGGGCCCCGGCGGCGGCCTCTTCGTCGCGACGCCCTCGCCCCACATCCGCCTCAGCCACCTCATCCTCGGCTTCCGCGAGGGCGGCACGACGATCGCCGACTGCCTCGCGGTCCGCAACGCGCTCGAGCCGCTCGTCGCCGAGGACGCACGCCGCTGCCACACCGAGGAGGACGTCGCGGAGCTGCGGGGGATCCTCGCGCGCATGGCCGAGAGCCTGGACTCGCCGGCTCGCTTCCTGGAGGCCAACTGGGCGCTGCACCGCCGGCTCGTGGCCATCTCGCCCAACGCCGTCCTGCGTGCGGTCTACACCACGCTCATGGACTTCATCGAGACCTCGGTCGAGGACGTCGCGCCCGACGAGGTCTTCCGCGGCCGGGCGAACCTGCGCGTGCACGAGGGGCTCGTGGAGGCGATCGCCAGCGGCGACCCCCGGCAGGTCGCGAGGGCCGTCGGCCGCCACTCGCCGCACGCGGAGTGGATCTCGGCGACGCTGGGCGAGCCGCGCAGCTGACGCCCAGCGCGCCGCGTCAGCGCGGGTAGGCCTCCAGCACGGCCTCGGCCATCAGCGCCGCCCGCCGCTCGTAGTACCGCCACGTGTCGAACGCGGTCGCGCGCGGCTCGCCGAAGTAGCCCTCGGGGGTGACGGCGCGGGCGTCTTCGCCGCCGCGCCGCCAGCGCGTGAGGCCCTCGCCGGTCATCTCGTACGGCCGCGTGCGCTCCAGCGCGTCCCAGTCGACCACCTCGGGGAACCAGCGCGCCACGAGCGAGGTCTCCACCTCGCCCCCGTGCCCGAGCGCCGTCTCGGCGCCCGCGTCGGCGCTGCGGTCGACGAGCCAGAACGCCTCGTCGCTGAACGCCTCCAGGCGCCGGCGCATGACCCCATCGTCGAGCCAGCGGACGCCCGGCTCGGGGCGGTCCGCCAGCGCTTCGGCGATGACCTCGTTGTGACGGCGGTCACCGTGGTGGTTGACGAGCAGCACGCGCTCGAACCCCGTCTGGACGAGGGTGTCGAGCACGTCGTCGAGCAGGGCGCGCATCGTCGCGGGGCGCACGCGAAAGCTCCCCGCGAACGCGCTCGTGACGTGGTTGACGCCCCAGTAGAACGGTGGAGCGATCACCGTCTCGGCGCCCGCGTCCAGCAGCCGCCGGCGGGTCAGGCGGCACAGCTGGTACGCGCCGTAGACGTCGGTGGCCAGCGGGAGGTGCGGCCCGTGCTCCTCGATCACGCCGACCGGCAGCAGCACGAGCGCGCCCGCGCTCGCCGCCGCCTCGACCTCGGGGTAGGTCAGGTCGGCGATCGTGTCCGTGAAGATCGAGTAGCTCAACGCGCTCAGCTCGCGGGCGGCTCGACGATGAGCTTCGACAGGTCGGGCTCCTGCTCCAGCAGGCCGTACTTCTGCCCCTGCTCAGCGATCATCTCGATCGACGGCTCGTTGAGGTCGCGGGTCCACACCGGGAGCTTGATCTGCTCGGCGAGCTTCGGATCGACCTTGGAGTACGTCGGGATGATCGCCCGCGCCTCGTCCTCGTGGGCGGCCGCGTAGTCGAGCGAGCGACCCATCGCCCTCTGGAACCGCTCGAGCTGGTCGCGGTGCTGCTCGACGAACGACTGCGAGGAGAAGTACACGGCGAAGGTCATGTTCGGCTGCAGGGCGACCGCCGGCGCGAGGACGCTGCGGTCGCCGCCCTCCTTGGCGATCGTGGCGAACGGCTCGGAGGCGGCGATCGCGTCGACCCGGCCCGCGTCGAGCGCCGGGACCATGTCGGGGAAGGCGACCTCGGTGAAGTGCAGCTTGTCGATGTCGACCCCGTTCTTGGCCAGCGCCGCCTTGACGACGACCTCGTTGAGCTCGTGCAGGCCGTTGAGGGCGATCGTCTTGCCCTCGAGGTCCTTGGGCGCGTGGATGTCGCTCGAGCCCTTCACGATCAGCCCGGTCCATGCGTCGGCGGGGTCGCCGGCGGCCTCGTCGGCCTGGCTGACGATGCGGACGGGCAGGCCCTTGGTCTGGCCCACCAGCATCGACCCGACGTTCGAGAAGCCGATCTGCGCGTTGCCGGAGACCACGGACGGCACGATGGCGGCGCCCGACTCCGCGAACTGCGGCTCGATCTTCAGGTGCTCCTCGGCGAAGAAGCCCTTCTTCATGCCCAGGTACAGCGGCGCCACGTCGGCGATCGGGATGACGCCCACCTTGAGCGTCGTCGTCCCGCCCGAGCTCGCCGCCGTGCCGCCCTTGCCGTCCGACCCGCCGCCGCAGGCGGCGAAGACCGCGGCGCAGGCCGCGATGAGGCCCACGGCCGTGGCGCGGCGCGCCACGGCGGTGGTCGAGATGCGTGTGATGGCGTGCAACATGGGGTGCTCTCCTCTCCTCGGCGTCTCGGCCGCCTCAGCCGAAGGCGGGCCCGAACACCGCGTTGACGTCAGGGGCGTCCTGCACGAGGCCGAAGCGCTGCATCATCTGCGCGAGCGTCGTCATCGCTCCCTGGTCGATCTGGGTCGTGAAGACCGGCAGGGCCATCTTCTGGGCGGCCTCCGGCGGGATCTTGGTGAAGGTCGTGACGATCGACCGGACCTCGTCCGGGTGCTGCGTCGCGTAGTCCGATGCCTCGGTCATCGCCGTGCGGAAGCCCTTGACCACGTCGGGGTGCGCCGACGCGTAGCTCTTGGAGACGAAGTACGCCGTCAGCGGCAGCCGCGGCGCGGCCTCCACGAAGTTGGCGAGGACCATGCGGTCCCCCTGCGCCTTGCCCAGCGACAGGAACGGGTCGAGCACCCACGCTGCGTCCACGCGCTTGGAGTCCAGCGCGGCGAGCATGTCGGGGAACGGGATCTCGAGGAACTTGATCCCGTCGACGGCGACGCCCTGCTTGGCCAGCGCGCCCTTGATGGTCACGTCGCCGATGTTCTGCAGGGTGTTGACCGCGATGGTCTTGCCCGCGAGGTCCTTGGCCGACGTGATCGGGCTGTCCTTGCGGACCAGCACGCCCGAGATGACGTGGTCGGTGTCCGACGCGCTCGCCGGCGCCTCGTTCTGCCCGGCGACGACCTGGAGCGGCAGCCCCTTCTCCGTGGCGAGCAGGATCGAGACGGGGTTGCTGCTGCCGACCTGCAGCCCGCCGCTGACGACGCCGGGGATCACGGCGGCGCCGCCGCCGCTGATCTTCGGGACGACCTTGAGGCCCTGCTTGGCGAAGAAGCCCTTCTTCATCCCCAGGTACATCGAGGCGTCGGGCGCGATGCCGACGATGCCGACGTTCAACGTGGTGACCTTGTCACCACCGCCGCCACCGCCGTTCGACGACGACGCCGAGCTGCTGTCCGACGAGCCGCCGCAGCCGGCGGCGGGGATCGCCACCGCGGCCGCGAGAGCGACGACGGCCAGCGGCCTGCGGATTCGGAGCCTGTTCACGACGATGACCTCGCTTGGAGTGGTTGGTGGGGGGTGATCAGATGAGGGCCCAGGACTTCTCGGCGCCGGCGCCCGCGTGCGGGGTCGCACGCCCGGCGCGGGCGAGCTCCTGGAGGTGTGCGTTGACCGTGGCGTAGGCCTGCACGCCCGGCTCGAACTGGGGCCACGCGGCGAGCGCCGACGCGGCGCCCTCCGCGAGCGTCAGACGCCCGCGGCGCCGCAGCTCGCCGACCAGGAGGTCGTCGAGCGCGTGCGTGAAGGCGAGGCTGTCGTCCGCGAGGCGCCGAACGCCGTCGGCGTCGAGGACGCCGAAGTGGGCGGTGCACACGCGCGCCGCGCCCGCCGTGGCGATGGCCTCCACGGAGGCGCGGTAGGCGTGCAGGCTCAGGTATCCCGGGAACAGCCGCGGCCGGCCGGTGATCTCGAAGCCCCACGCCTGCAGCGCGTCGCCGGCGAAGAGCACGCCTGCCTCGCGGTCGTGCAGGACGACGTGCCCGGGCGTGTGGGCGGGCGCGGCCGTGACCGTCAGGCGCCGGCCGGCGGCCTCGACCTCGTCGCCGTCCTCGAGCGGGTGGTCAACGGCGGTGGGGCCGCCCATCAGCGACAGGATGCGGTCCCGGAAGCCCGGGCCCGGCAGCGGCGCGCCGGGGAAGAGCTGCTCGTACAGCTCGCGGAAGTAGCGGGCGGCATCCTCGGCCCAGGCCAGGTCCAGGCGATGGATCGCGATCGACAGCCCGGGGTTGGCGTCGCGCAGGGCCGCCATGCCGCCCACGTGGTCGTGGTGGGCGTGGGTGCAGACGAGCGTCTCGACGTCGGCGGCGCCCGCGCCCGCCGCGGCCAGCGCGGGGAGCAGGTGACGCTCCGGCGTGGACGCCACGCCGGAGTCCACGAGGGCCAGGCGTCCGCCCGGGCCCTCGAGGACGTAGAGCGTCAGCGGCACGCCGTCGAAGTCGGCGCGCACCGCATGGACGCCGCCGCCGACGTCGACCATCGCGCTGTCCGCCGCGTCGGTCATTCGGAGAGCAGGGACTCCACCAGCGCCGAGGACGCCTGCGAGCTCCCCGCACCCTCGACCGTGCCGTAGATCAGGCGCGACAGCTGGCCGAGGGAGTACGGGTGCACGCCCGCCAGGTACAGCGCCTTGAAGTCGCGCCCCTCGATCGCCGTGCGCTCGGCCGGCGTGAGGTCGTAGCCGTCCAGCACCGACCCCTCGTCGGCGCGGAACCGCTCGCGCAGCTCGCGGTCGCCCTTGAGGTCCTGGACGAGCTTGTGCGTCACGAGGTCGCGGTTGAAGTACTTCGAGAAGTGCGCCAGGGCCATGTCAGCCTCCGATCGTGGTCGCGGGCTCGCGGTCCAGCTCCCAGCGCACGGCGCCGACGCCGCAGCGCCAGTCCGGCACCGCCGCGTAGCAGAGGACCTCGCAGTCGCGCCGCCCGATGGCGCCCATGACCACGATCCAGGACAGCAGCTCCGCGGTGCCGCCGGCGCCGGCCTGCTCCATGCGCTCGAGCGTCGCCTGGTCGAGGACCTTCTCGTGGTCCCCCTCGGCCAGCAGGTCGAGGAACCAGCGGTCGAACTCGTCGTCGATCTCGAGATAGCGCGGGCCGCCCGGCTCGTGGCTCAGGCCGCCCGACCCGAGCAGGCCGACGCGCAGGCCGTCGGGCAGCTCGTCGCGGATGATGCGCCCGAGCCGCTCGCCGAGCGCGTAGGACGTGCGCTCGTCGGGCACCGGTGGGACCGTGCAGTTCTGGATGACGGGGACGAGCGCGGTGCCGTGCTCCTTGAAGCCCGTCATGGTCACGGGCACCGAGATGTTGTCGTCGAACGAGAGCTCGTCGTTGCGCACGACGCGCACGTCGGCCTCGGCCAGCCTCTCGTAGAGGATCTCCGCGACGTCCGGCCGTCCGGGCATGCGGTAGTCGTCGACCGCCAGCCAGGGCTTGAACCACTCGGCCGGGCCGGTGTGCTCGGCGCTCGTGCCGATCACGAAGTCGGGGTAGTCCGACGGGTCGTAGTTGAGGATGTGGTCGTTGGCGACGATGAGCAGCACGTCGAGCTGTGCCTGCTGGATCTCGTCGCCCAGCCGCCGGTAGGCGTCGCGGACCTCGGCCTGCGTGCCGGCCTCGGCCTTCTCGAACCAGCCGGTCAGGCCGGGTGCGTGGGCGGCCGCGCCGGCGAAGACGATGTCGGCCATCTCATACCTCCTGGGGTGGGTGGTGGGCGGGGGAGTGGGTCATGAGGGCGAGCACCTGCTCCAGGGGCAGCACCCAGGCGAACACGGTGTCCATCAGGCGCAGGGAGTGCTCGTGCAGCTCGGCGACGTAGCCCGCCACGGTCTCCCGCGGGACGAGGACCTCGAGGTCGCGGAACATCGCGTCGCGGACGGTGGACTCGACGCAGAAGTCGGTGCGCACACCGGCGGCGACGAGCGTCGTGACGCCCTCCGCGCGCAGCAGGTCCTCGAGCGCGGTCTCGTGGAAGGCGCTGAAGCGGCGCTTCTCGACGACGTGGTCGCCGGGCTCGACGTCGAGGCCGTCGACCGGCTCGGCGCCCCAGCTCCCGCGCCGCAGCGCACCGGCCATGAACGGGCTGCGGCGGCCGAGGATCCCGGGGTCCTCGTCGGTGTCCCAGACCATGCGCACCCAGATGACGGGGTGGCCGGCGGCGCGGGCCGCCGACGTCAGGCGGTTGATCGACGTCACCAGCCCGTCGAGGTCGGCGAGCGTGAGCCCGGCCCCGGCGAAGGCGCCGTCAGCGTGGCAGTAGTCGTTCTGGACGTCGATGACGACGACGGCGGCGCGACGCCCCTCGAGGTCGGCGGGCGGAGGGATGCGGTGGACGTGCGTCACCGCTGGTTGCCTCGCGTTCGGCGGCACGCTGGCGCGTGCCTGCTGGTGCAGCGCATCTCTCTCTCCGTGTCGCGGACGACGTCAACTCCACAGGACCCTGTGGAGTTGGTCGGTACGTTACGGTCCTCCTTCGTCCATGTCAACTTCGATCGGATCAGGGTTCCGCGGGGCCGGCGGACGGCTCGGCTATCTGCTGCGCCAGGCGCAGCAGGCGATGCACGGCGCCATCGAGCAGGAGGTCCGCGAGTACGGGCTGACCGCGCCGCAGTTCTCGCTGATGAGCGCGCTGCGCCACGAGCCCGGCGTGTCGGTCACCGAGCTCGCCCAGAACTCCATGCTCACGCAGCAGACCACGAGCGAGATCGTGCGGCTGCTCGAGGCCAAGGGCTTCGTGGAGCGCTCGCCCGACCCCTCGGACCGGCGGATCGGGCGGCTGCAGCTCACCGAGGCCGGCCGCAAGAGCCTGCTGGCGGCCGATCGGCGCGTCCGGCGCGTCGAGGAGCGCGTGCTGGCCGACGTCCCGGAGGCCGACCGCGAGCGGCTCACCGCGCTGCTCGTCGGCTGCGCCCGCGTGCTGCGGGACGAGCGCGAGGAGCGGCGGGCGCAGGCCCGCGACACCGGGAAGAGCCGCAACGGCCCGCGCTGAGCCATGAGCACCGACCCCGCCCGGCGCGCCGCCTTCATGATCGCCTTGGGCATCACGAACCTCTGACGGGTCGCCTGCAGAGCCCCGTCCGACCGCCACGCCGTCCGCGCTCGAACGGCCCGATCACCGCCGCAACGCGCCGCATCACCTCCGCCGCATAACCTGCCTTTAGGTGGTCAAGGCGACCAACACGACGGGGCCCCCGGACTTCATCGGGGTCGGGGCGCAGCGCTCCGGCACGACCTGGTGGTTCCGCACGCTGAGCGGCCATCCCGAGATCCGGCCCGCGCACGGCCGCCGCCGCGCGAAGCAGAAGGAGCTGCACTTCTTCGACCGCTTCGGCGCGCGCGAGCTCACCGACGCCGACATCGCCGAGTACCACGCGCTGTTCCCGCGCAAGCCGGGGCAGATCGCCGGCGAGTGCACGCCGCGCTACATGCGCGACGTGTGGGTCGCCCCGCTGCTGCGCCGCGCCGCGCCCGACGCGAAGCTCATCGTCATGCTGCGCGACCCGGTCGAGCGCTACCGCTCCGGCGTGCAGCACCAGCTGACCCGGACGCCGCAGCGGCTGCCGGAGCGCCTCGCCTCCGACGCGGTGGAGCGCGGACGCTACGCGCTGCAGCTCGAGCGGCTGCAGGCGTTCTTCCCGCCGGAGCGGATCCTCGTCCTCCAGTACGAGCAGTGCCGCCAGGACGCCCCCGGGCAGTTCCGGCGCACGCTGCGCTTCCTCGGCGTCGACGAGGGCTACGACCCCGCGGACCTCCACCAGGCGCGGGGCACGACGACCGAGGCCAAGAAGGACGTCCTCTGGCAAGACCTGTACCGGGCGCTGCAGGGCGCCCTCGAGCCGCAGGTGCAGCAGCTCGCCGCGCTGGTGCCGGACCTCGACCTCGCCCTGTGGCCCAACTTCGCCCATCTCGCCACCGGCGGCGCCCCGCCGCGCGAGGACCCGCGTGCCCACCGCCAGTCCCCGGCGCCCACGAGCCGTGCTTGAGCGGCTGACCGCCAGGGGCCACGCCCACGAGGACGACGTCACCGGCCCGCCGGACTTCGTCGGCGTCGGGACGCTGAACTCCGGCACGCAGTGGTGGCACTCGCTCCTGCTGCGCCACCCCGACATCGTCGGGCCGCGCGACCGCCGAGAGCTGCACTTCTTCGAGCAGTTCTGCACCCGCGAGATGACCGACGCGGACATCGCCGCGTACCACGCCGCGTTCCCCCGCCCGCGCGGGAAGCTCGCCGGCGAGTGGACGCCGCGCTACGCCTACGACGTGTGGGCGCCCGGGCTGCTGAAGCGCGCGGCGCCCGACGCCAAGCTCCTGCTGCTGGTCAGCGACCCGCTGGAGCGCTACCGCGACCGCCTCGAGCAGGGCCCCGAGGAGGGCGACGAGGCCGGCGACGAGCAGATCTTCATGGCCGACGCCTCGGCCCGCGGTCGCTACGCCGTGCAGCTGCAGAACCTGCTGCGCTCCTTCGACCGCGAGCAGATCCTCGTGCTGCAGCAGGAGCAGTGCCTGCGCGATCCCGCCGGCCAGTACGTGCGGACGCTGCGCTTCCTCGGCGTGCGCGACGACGTGCTGCCGGTCAACCTGCGCGCCCTGACCGGCGACCGCGGCGCCCAGGCCTATGTCGCGGTCCGCCGCCGCCTCGGCCTGGCCCGGCGGCGCCTGCGGGGCCGCACGCCGCCGGCGACGATCCGGCCCGAGCTGTGGCCGGACATCGAGCTGGCGCTGCGCACCGACCTCGAGTCCGACGTGGGCGAACTCTGCGCGCTGGTGCCGGACATCGACCTCACCCTCTGGCCGGCCTTCGCGCACCTCGCCGGCGCCGCCGCGCGGTAGCGGCGGCGCTCAGCCCGCCGGCAGCAGCACCCCGGGGTTGAGGATCCCGGCCGGGTCGAGCGCGCGCTTGGCCGCGCCCAGCGCGGTGGCGAAGACGTCGGGGCGCTGGCGGTCGTACCACGGCCGGTGGTCGCGCCCGACCGCGTGGTGGTGGGTGATCGTCGCGCCGCTGGCGGCGATGGCCTCCGACACCGCCACCTTGATCGCATCCCACTGGGCGACGGTGCTGCCCCAGCGGCCGGGCGCGACGACCGAGTAGTACGGCGCCGGGCCGTCGGGATAGACATGCGTGAAGCGGCAGGTCACGAGGCCCGCGCCGCAGACCTCGGTGATCGCCTGCTGGGCCGCGGTGGTGATCGCGGCGTGCACGTCGGCGAAGCGGTCCCACGTGCAGGCCGTCTCGAACGTCTCGACGACCATGCCATGGCGCGCCAGCGCGTCGCGCAGGTACGGCATCCGCAGGAAGGCCGAGCGCCAGGTCGCGGAGGCGTCCTCGCCGGCGTCCTCGTCGCGGCCGCGTGTGGCGCGCGGCTGCCCGCCGTGGTCGCGGGCGATCTCCAGCGCCCGCGCCAGCCAGGCGTCGACGGGGTGGTCGGCGGACTCGAACGCCACGATCAGGACGCCGCCCGGCGTACCGATCCCGGCGTTCATGAACGCCTCGGCCGGGTCGAGCAGCCGGCAGTTGGACGGGTGCAGCCCGGCCTGGGCGATCACCCGCGTCGCGGCCACCACGCGGTCGAAGTCGTCGAAGACGACCGTCGCGGTCTGCTGCCAGCGCGGGCGTTCCTGCAGCCGCATCCACGCTTCGGTGATCACGCCGAGCGTGCCCTCGGAGCCGAGCAGCAGCCGGTCCGGCGACGGGCCGGCGCCCGACCCCGGCAGCCGCCGCGACGCGCTCACGCCCACCGGCGTGACGGCGCGGATCGACTCGGTGAGGTCGTCGACGTGGGTGTAGAGCGTCGCGAAGTGGCCGCCGGCGCGCGTGGCCAGCCATCCGCCGAGGCTCGAGAACTGGAACGACTGCGGGAAGTGGCGCAGCGTCAGCCCGTGCGGCCGCAGCTGGTCCTCGAGGTGCGGGCCGAGCACGCCGGCCTGGATGCGGGCCGCCCGGCTCGTGGCGTCGATCTCGAGCACGCGGTCCAGACGGCCGAGGTCGAGGCTGACGGCCGGGCCCTCGACGCGCGGCTCGACGCCGCCGACGACCGAGCTGCCGCCGCCGTAGGGCACGACCGCGACGCCCGCCGACGAGCACCAGTCGAGGACGTCGACGACGTCCTGCTCGTCGCGCGGGCGGACGACGAGGTCGGGCGGGTGGTCCAGCTCGCCGCGCAGGTTGCGCACGACGTCGCGGAAGGCCTTGCCGTGGGTGTGCGCGGCCCGGTCGGCCGGGTCGCCCGAGCAGCGATCCGCCAGCGCGGCGGGCGGCGTCACCCGGGGCGCCGGAAGGCCGAGGGCGGCGGGGTCGGGCGGGGCGTGGTCGGAGAGGTCGGCGTCGGGCAGCAGCTCGCGGACGCGCGCCAGGACCGCCTCGGCCTCCGCGGCGGTGGCCGCCTCCTCGACGGTGCCCCAGCCCCACCACGAGCGGGTGGCCACCGCGCTCAGGCCGCCTCTGCGTCCTCGAGCACGCGGAAGGCGATGCCGCCGCGCACCAGCCGCTCGCGCAGCCTGGCACCCATCGCCACGGCGGTCGTCACCTGCCCGGCCGTCTCGGGCAGCTCGTCCAGCGCCAGGCAGAGCGCCGACTCGGCGAGCATCCGCGAGGTCTCGGCGTAGCCGGGGTCGCCGCCCGCCACCTCGGTGATGACGCGGCGGCCGCCGCCCTCGCCGGTGAAGCGGACCGAGAACCACGCCTTGCGCATCTGCTCCTCGCTGGGCCCCTCGCCCTGCGGCAGGCGGCTGAGCAGGGCCCTGCGCAGCGGCGGCACCTGCGCCGCGGCGAACAGCGCCGCGATCCCCGCCACGCCGCCGACCGCCACCGGCAGGTGCTTGACCGCCGCGTAGTGGCCGTAGGTGAAGTCCGGGCCGTAGCGGTCGAGGGCGCGCGCCGAGCGCCCGATCACCTGCGGGTCGATCGTCGGCAGCGGCACCGCCCACACGCCGAGGGCGCGGTGCGGCGAGGCCTCGAGGTGCACCGCGCGCCCCGCGGCGCCGGGTGAGTGGGCCGACTCCACGCGCTTGCGCTCGCGGGCGGCCGCCATGCCCTGGCGCGGGCGCGACATCGCCCCCAGCGCGGAGTGGAACGTCCCGCCGGAGAAGCGCCCGCCGGCGCGGACGTAGCCGCGGAGATGCAGCGGCACGCCCTCGGGCAGCTGCTCGACGGTGAACTGCGCGCCGAGGTCGTGTGGGATCGAGTCGAACCCGCAGGCGTGCACGATCCGTGCCCCCGTCTCCACCGCGCGCGCGTGGTGGGCGACGTACATGCGGTCGACGAACTCCGGCTCGCCGGTGAGGTCGACGTAGTCGGTGCCGGCCGCGGCGCACGCGGCGACCAGCGGCTCGCCGTGCTGGAGATAGGGGCCCACGGTCGTGGCCACCACGCGGGTCGAGCGCGCCAGCGCCTGCAGGGACGCCGGGTCGGTGACGTCGGCGATCACCAGCTCGGGCGCCGGGGCCGCGGGATGGGCGGCCATGACCCGGTCGCGCACGGCCTCGAGCTTGTCACGGCTGCGGCCGGCCAGGGCCCAGGACAGGCCTTCCGGGGCGCGGGCCGCGAGCTCGACCGCGGTCAGCCCCCCGGTGAACCCGGTGGCCCCGAGCAGGACGACGGCGTGCGGACGGTCAGCGGCGGCGGGCATGGCGGCACTCTCTCACAGCGCGGCGCGCGCGCCCGAGCGGCGATGCGCCGATCGACCACCGGCTGGTGCGCCGCCCGCGCGCGCGAGTACGATGGGCCGCGACCCCCTACCGAACTGAAGAAGGGACTTCGTTCGTGCGCATCCGCTTCGCCCTCGCGCTGATGGTCGCCGGCCTGCTCGCGGCCACCGGCGTCGCCACCGCCCAGACGACGACCGACCCGACCGGCAGCTACACCACCACCACGCCGACGAACAGCTACACGACGACCACCCCGACCTCGACGACCGAGACCCAGGAGCAGACGCCTGAGCAGACGGTCACGCCGCAGGTCGAGTCGCAGACGCAGTCCGAGACGCCGGCGCCCGTCGTCGCCGCCACGACCGAGCAGGCGCCCGCCAACCTCGCCTTCACCGGCGCTGAGCCGCTGCTGCTCATCGCGCTCGGCCTGGCCGGTGCCGGCGCCGCCGCGACGCTGCTGGTCCGCGACCGGCGGCGCTCCTCGCAGGGCCGGTGATCCGGCGGCCTCCAGCACCGGAGGCCAGCAGCCCCCGAGCGGCGCGGGACGAGGTCCCGCGCCGCCGCCTGCGGCGGGCCGTGCTCGTCGCGGGCCTCGTCGCCAGCCTGGCCGTCGTGGCCGACGGCCTGCTGACGATCGCCTGGCAGGAGCCCGTGACCGCCGCGCTGCAGTCACGCGCGCAGGCCGGCCTCCGCGACGACCTCTCGCACCTGGAGCACTCGTTCGCCGCCCACGACGCCCGGCTCATCGCCGCGCAGCGGCGCCAGCGGCAGGCCGCGCGGGCGGCGCGCCTGGAGCGCGACGCCGTCGCGATGCTCCACGCCCAGCCCGACGGCGCGGCCATCGGCCGCATCGAGATCCCGCAGATCGACCTCGACGCGGTGGTCGTGGAGTCCACGGGCCACGACGCGCTGGCCAGGGGCCCGGGCCACTATCGCGGCACGGCGCTGCCCGGCATGCCGGGCACCGTCGGGATCGCCGGCCACCGCACCACCTACGGCGCGCCGTTCCGCCATCTCGACGCGCTGCGCCCCGGCTCGCGCATCACGGTCCAGATGCCCTACGGACGTTTCGCCTACCGCGTGACGGGCACGAAGATCACCACGCCTGACGACGCCTCGTCGCTCCGCGCCAAGGCCGGCGCGCCACGGCTGGTGCTCACCGCATGCCATCCCCTCTACAGCGCCGCTCAGCGGATCGTCGTCACGGCACGCCAGGTCGCCCCGGTCCCGCGGTGATCCGCCGGCGCCGGCTGGCGCTGCTGCTCGGCGTCGTCGTCGTCGCGCTGGCGATCGTCATCGCGCTCGCCAGCGGAGGCGGCGGCGAGCCCGACGGGCCGCGGCGCCTGGCGCCGGGGCGCGGGAGCACCGACACGACCGCCGACCCGCTGGCCTACGACGGCGACGAGCAGCAGCAGTTCGAGCAGCGCGCCGCCGCCGGCCTGGCGCACGTGCTCTACGCCAAGAGCCCGGGCGGCGCCGTCGCCACGGCTCGCCGCGTGGCCGCGCTGCGGCCGATGATCGACGACGTCGCGGCGCGCGCCCATCAGGACGCCGACACGCTGGAGGGCATCGTCTTCCTCGAGAGCGCGGGGCGGCCGGACGCGCGCGCCTCCAACGACCTGCGCGGTGCCGTCGGGCTGACGCAGATCCTCGCCCATACCGCGACCGACCTGCTGGGCCTGAAGGTCGACGTCGCCGCCTCCGAGCGGCTCACGCGGCGCATCGACCGCGGCGGCCCCGCCGCGCGCGTCAAGCGCTGGGAGGCGCAGCGGCGCGCGGTCGACGAGCGGTTCGACCCGCGCAAGGCGCTGGAGGCCACCACGCGCTATCTCGAGCTCGCCAAGGGCCACCTCGGCCGCGACGACCTGGCCGTCGTCAGCTACCACATGGGCATCGGCAACCTCCAGGGCGCGCTGGGGGCCTACGGCGACGACGACATCCCGTACGCGCAGCTCTTCTTCGACTCGACGCCGCTGCGCCACGCGCAGGCGTGGAGCAAGCTGGCCGGCCTCGGCGACGACTCGTCGACCTACCTCTGGCGCGTGCGCGCGGCCGAGGACATCATGCGGACGTTCCGCGACGACCCGGAGCGCCTGGCCGCCCAGGCGGCGCTGCAGGACTGGCCGTCGGCCGAGCACGCGCTGCACCCGCCCGGCACGACGCCGCGCTTCAGCGACGCGGCCGCCCTGCGCACGGGCGAGCAGGTGCTCCTCGACCGCCGCTACCTGCTCGGCACGCACGTGCGCCTCTCCCCCGCCCTGGCCCGGCGGCCCGAGGGCGAGCGCGCGCTGCGCCCGCCCGCGGCCGCGCTGCTGCGCTACCTGGGCCGCGGCGTGGCCGAGGTCGACGGCGGGCGGGGCGACCTGACCGTCACCGCCGCGAGCCGCAGCGTCGCGGGCGAGTCCGGCTCGGGCGCCGCGGACGTCGAGACGCCGCCCTCCGAGCACACGACCGGCTATGCGTTCGACATCAGCCGGACGTACGCGTCGCGGGCGCAGGCGGGCGCGTTCCAGTTCTGGCTCGACCGGCTGACCGCGCTGCACCTCGTCGCGTGGGTGCGCCGGCCCGACAGCATCCACATCGCCGTCGGGCCGGACGCCGGCGGCCTGGTGGCCGCCGAGCGCGCGAGCTAGGAGCCGATCGCGCCCAACAGGTCCCGGGCGACCTGCGCGACGTGCTCGCCGGTGATGCCGAGGCGCTCCAGCACCTCGGGCCCCGGCGCGCTGGCCCCGAAGCGGTCGATCGAGACGCTGCGGTCGACCCAGCGCTCCCAGCCCATCGAGATGCCCGCCTCGACGGCCACGCTCGGCAGCGTCCTGGGCAGCACCTCGTCGCGGTAGGCGTCGTCCTGCTGGGCGAACAGCTCCCACGACGGCATCGAGACGACGCGCGCGGCGATGCCCTCCTCGGCCAACAGCGCCTGGGCCTCCAGCGCGGTGTGGACCTCGGCGCCGGTGCCGACGAGGACCATCCGCTCGTCGCCGCCGGCGGGCCGGAGCACGTACGCCCCGCGCCCGACGCCGTCGAAGTCGACGTCGAGGATCGGGAGGTCCTGGCGCGACAGCGCCATCGCCGCCGGGCCCTCGAGATCCTCCAGGATCACGCGCCACGCCTCCGCGGTCTCGTTGGCGTCGGCCGGGCGCAGGACGGTGAGGCCCGGGATGGCGCGCAGGGCGGCGAGGTGCTCGACCGGCTGGTGCGTCGGGCCGTCCTCGCCCAGCGCCACCGAGTCGTGCGTGAACACCCAGGCGGTCCGCAGGCCGGTCAGCGCGCTGAGGCGGATCGAGCCGCGCATGTAGTCGGCGAACTGCAGGAAGGTCGAGCCGTAGGGCCGCAGGATGCCGCCGTGGGCGGCCATGCCGTTGACCGCGCCGCCCATGCCGTGCTCGCGCACGCCCCAGAAGACGTTGCGGCCGGCGCGGGCGCGCGAGTAGCGCTCGGCGTCCCCGCCGGGGAACTCGGTCTTGGTCGACTCGCTGAGGTCGGCGGCGCCGCCGACCATCGTCGGCACGAACGCCGCCATCGCCGCCATCGCCTTCTGGCCCGCCGAGCGCGTGGCGATCTTGTCCTTCCCGCTCCAGTCGATGGAGCGCAGCGCCTCCTTCAGGCCCGGCAGCGGCCGGCCGCCGTAGGAGCCGCCCTCCCAGGCCAGATCCCACTCGTCGGCCTGCTCGGGCTCGCGGGTGCGCCAGGCGTCGAGGCGCTCCTGCCACTCCTTCTGGAGCGCGGCGCCGCGCTCGCTGGCGTCGAAGTGCTCGTAGACGCCCTCGGGCACGAAGAACTGCTCGTCCGGGTCCCAGCCCAGCGCCTCCTTCGTGGCGCGGACCTCGTCCTCGCCGAGCGCCGCGCCGTGGGCCTTGCTCGTGCCCATCTTGTTCGGCGACGGGTAGCCGATGATCGACTTGACGCGGATCAGCGTCGGCTTGTTGTCCTCGCGCCGGCCCTCGGTGATGGCGGCCTCGAGCGCGACGAGGTCGTTGGCGTCGTGGACCTCGAGCACGTGCCAGCCGTAGGCCTCGAAGCGCTTGGTGACGTCCTCGACGTCGAAGCTCAGCGAGGTCGGCCCGTCGAGCGAGATCGAGTTGTCGTCGTAGAGGTAGACGATCCTGCCGAGCGCGTACTGGCCCGCGATCGAGGCGGCCTCCGACGCGATGCCCTCCATCAGGTCGCCGTCGGAGACGATGGCGTACACGTTGTGGTCCATCACGTCGCGCCCGTAGCGCTCGCGCAGGAAGCGCTCGGCGAGCGCCATGCCGACGCCGTTGGCGAAGCCCTGCCCGAGCGGGCCGGTGGTGACCTCGACGCCCGGCGTGACGTGGACGCGGTCGCGCTCGGGGTGGCCCGGCGTCAGCGAGCCCCACTGGCGGAAGCGCTCGAGCTGCTCCAGCGGCAGGTCGTAGCCCGACAGGTGCAGGACGCTGTAGAGCAGCATCGAGCCGTGGCCGGCGCTGAGCACGAAGCGGTCGCGGTCCGGCCAGTCCGGGTCCTTCGGGTTGTGCCGCATGACCTTCGCGAAGAGCAGGTACGCGGCAGGAGCCATCGCCATCGGCATGCCGGGGTGGCCGCTGTTGGCCTTCTGGACGGCATCCATCGACAGCGTGCGGATGGTGTCGACGCTGAGCTGCTCGATCGACGTGGACGAAGTGGCGGCTTCCATGGCCCCGTACGCTACCCGCATGTCCGAGACGGCCCCCATGCGCTCCGAGCCGGCGATCGACTGGGAACGTCTCGGGATGTTCCCCAGCCGGCACGCCGAGGTCGACGGCCTGCGCCTCGCGTACCTCGACGAGGGCGATCCGGGCGCGCCGGCGGTGTGGCTCATGCACGGCGAGCCGACGTGGTCGTTCCTGTGGCGGCGGGTGATCCCGCCGCTGGTCGAGGCCGGCTTCCGCTGCGTCGCCCCGGACCTCGCCGGCTTCGGCCGCTCCGACAAGCCGGAGGACCTCGGCTGGTACAGCTACGACCGCCACGTCGCGCTGATGTCCGGCCTGCTCGAGCAGCTCGACCTCTCCGGCGCGACGATGGTGGTGCACGACTGGGGCGGCCCGATCGGCCTGCGGCTGGCCGTCGAGCACCGCGAGCGCTTCGACCGCCTGGTGATCCTCGACACCGGCCTGTTCACCGGCCACCAGCGGATGACCGACGCGTGGCAGGCGTTCCGCGACTTCGTCGAGCGCACCAGGACCTGCCGATCTCGATGCTCGTCGACGGCGGGACGCTGCGCGCCCTGAGCGACGAGGAGAAGGCGGCCTACGACGCGCCGTTCCCGACGCCGGCCTCGAAGGCGGGGGCGCGCGCCTTCCCGCTGATGATCCCGCTGACGCCCGAGGGGCCGGGCGCCGAGGCCGGCCAGCGCGTGCTCGACGCGCTCACCGCCGACGACCGGCCCACGCTGATGCTGTGGGCCGACCAGGACCCGATCATCCCGCTGGCCACCGGTCGGCGCTTCGCCGAGGCGATCGGGCGCGCCGAGCCCGAGCCGGTGGCCGACGCCTCGCACTTCCTCCAGGAGGACGCGGGCGAGGCGATCGGCCGCAGGATCGCCGCGTGGCTGCGCGCCTGAGCGCGCGGGCGGCCTACGGCGTGAGCTCCTTGGCCTGCTCGCCCGGCTCGAGCGCCGGGTCGGACTTCGAGGCGCGCAGCTCGTAGGCCGCGCGCTGGCCGGAGTCGACCTGCGCGAGCACCTGGTCGGCCTTCATCGCGCGGGTGAGCGCCTCGCGCCCGCCGCGCGGCAGCAGGGTCATGACCTTGCTGATGGTGCCGACCGAGCGCGGCACGAAGACGTCGAAGCGCAGCTCCTGCAGCGCGCTGACGATCTCGCCGGCCACGTCCTGCGGCTGCACGTGCTTGACGCCGCGCGTCTCCTGCAGCCCCGAGGCCAGCTCGGTGTTGACGACCACCGGCATGACGCACGACACCTCGACGCCGGTGCCGCGCAGCTCGGCGCGCAGCGCCTCCGAGAGGCCGACGACGTAGTGCTTGGTGCCGCAGTACGTGGCGCCGCCGGGGAATCCGCCCTTGCCCGCGCTGGAGGCGATGTTCACGACGTGGCCGCGCCCGCGGGCCAGCATCCGCGGCACGACCTCCTTGACGCCCCACATCACGCCGTTGACGTTGATGTCGATCATGCGCAGCGTGGTCGCGTCGTCCTCCTCCCAGACGCTGTGGCCGACCTGCATGATCCCGGCGTTGTTGACGAAGACGTCGATCGGCCCGAGCTGCTCCTCGACCCCGTCGACGAACGCTCGGACGGACTCGCGCTCCGTGACGTTGAGCGGCAGCGCGATCGTCCCGTGGCCCAGCTCGCGCGCGGTCTGCTCGGCGGTGGCGAGGTCGAGGTCGCCGATCGCCACCTTCATGCCCTGGGCGAGGAAGGCCTGGGCGGTGGCACGGCCGATGCCGCGGGCGGCGCCGGTGATCGCGGCGACCTGGCCGGTGAGGATGCGGTGCTGCTTGGCCATGCGGGCCTCCGGTCCGGACTCAAAGTTGACGGAGGCGTCACCGTACCAGGCCCTGACACGCTGTCAAACCTGCGCCGGCGCCTCGCCGCCGGGGTACGCTTGCCCTGCTCATGCCCACGTTCGAGCACGATGGCCACCGGCTGGCCTACACCGTCTTCGGCGCCGGCCCGCGCACCTGCGTGCTCCTGCACGGCCTGCTGCTGTCGCAGAAGATGCACCGGCCGCTGGCGCGCGCGCTGGCCCGCCGCGGCAACCGCGTCATCACGCTCGACCTGCTCGGCCACGGCCGCTCGGACCGCCCGCGCGACCTCGCCGAGTACTCGATGACGATCTACGGCCGTGAGGTCGTCGGGCTGCTCGACCACCTCGGCGTGGACGAGGCCGTCATCGCCGGCACGTCGCTGGGCGCCAACACCGCGCTGGAGGTCGCAGTCGCCGAGCCCGGGCGCGTGCGCGGCCTCGTGCTCGAGATGCCCGTCCTCGACAACGCCCTGCTGGGGTGCGCGATGTTCTTCACGCCGCTGATGGTCGCGCTGACCTTCGGCGAGCCCGCGATGCGCGGCCTCTCGTGGCTGACGCGACGGGTGCCGACCGGCCCGCTGTGGGGGGCGGACGTGCTGCTCGACCTCGTGCGCCAGGCCCCGGGGCCGAGCGCGGCCGTCCTGCAGGGCCTGTTCTTCGGCCGCGTCGCGCCGCCCGGCGAGCTGCGGCGGACGATCGGCGCCCCGGCGCTGGTCATCGGGCACGATCGCGACCCGATCCACCCCTTCAGCGACTCCGACGCGCTGGTCCGGGAGCTGCCCGACGGGCGCCTGCTGCGCGCCGACTCGATCCTGGAGCTGCGGCTCAGCCCGGAGCGGCTGACCACCGAGATCGGCGAGTTCCTCGACGGCTGCTGGGCCCCTCGGCGCCGGCGCGGCGGGCGCTCGAGCACGGCCGCCGCGGGGGCCGCGTAGGCCATCCTCGGGGCCCTCCGCCCCGCCGCTGAGAAATTTTCACCCAACCTTAATCGGCGCACCGGTACTCTCCCGCGCCGTGTCGAGTCGCCAGGAGGAGAAGGAGCGTCGCCGCGCCGAGCGCGAGGCGCGGGAGCACGCGGAGGCGCGAAAGGCGTCCGGACGCCGACGGCTGCAGCTCGTGGGCGCCGCCGTGCTCGGCATCGCGGCCGTCGCGGCGATCATCGCCGCGATCGTCTCCGCCACCGGCGGCGGCGGCGACAGCACGGCCAGCGCCAACAACAACCTGGCCGACGTCCCGATCCCGGCCCGCAAGGTCTACGACCTCGACGCGGCCGCGAAGGCCGCCGGCTGCACGTGGAAGCAGCACAAGGACGAGGGCCACGAGCACATCGCCGACACGGCGACCTTCAAGGGCTACAAGACCAATCCGCCGACGTCCGGCACGCATCGGATCACCCCGGCCGACGACGGCATCTATCCGCCCGACGCGCCGCCCAGCGTCAACGCGACGGTGCATTCGCTCGAGCACGGCCGGATCGACATCCAGTACAAGCCCGGCACGACGCCCCGCCGCATCGGCCAGCTGCAGACGCTCGTCAACGAGAAGGTCAAGGGCGTCCCCGGCTTCCACGAGCTGCTGTTCAAGAACACGACGAAGATGCCGTACGCGGTGGCCGCGACGTCGTGGACGCGCTCGATCACGTGCCCGGAGTGGAACGACCAGGTCTTCGACGCCATCCGCGCGTTCCGCGACAAGTGGGTCGACCACGGCCGCGAGGTCGTGATGTAGCGCGCGCGGCCGGCGCCCTCAGCGGGGCGCCGGCGGGCCGGGCGGCGACACGATGTCGCGCCCGGTCGGCTTGAGCCGCTCGTCGAGCTCGAGCTGCCAGAAGTAGCGCGTGAACGTCCGTCCGGGCGTGAAGTCGCCGACGTGGGGCTCGACCGCCTCGCCATCGGCCATGCGGACGATGAGCTCGGGGTACGTGCGGCCGGGCTGCGCCGCGTACATCGGGGCGGGGAACGCGCCGCCGAAGCGCGTGTTGACGTCGGTGATGCCGAGGCCGATCTCGCGATCGCGGAAGGCCTGGATCGTCGCCGGGCCGCGCACGCCGAGCGCCTCCATCACCCGGCGGCCGAGCTCGACCAGCTCCGGGTCGGCGATGGCGGCACCCTTGATCGACTCGCCGCCGCGGGACTCGAGCATCGTCCGCGGGATGGCGTTGATGCACCGCCCGTCGCGATCGCCGAGGCAGTCGACGGAGAACTCCGGGCCGTCCATGAGCCGCTGGAGCATCACCGGCTCGTCGATGTAGCCGGCGAAGAACGCGGCCTCGCGGGCGTCGCGCGCCGCGAAGATGTTGCGGGCGCCGGAGCCGTGGATCGGCTTGACCATGACCGGATAGGACTCTGGCTCCTCGCCCGGAAGCACGGTCGGCGGCGACGGCAGGCCGTGCTCCTGCAGCAGCAGGTGGCACTCGTGCTTGTCGAACGTCCGCCGCGCGATCTCGGGGTCCGGGACCAGCGCCGGCAGCAGGCCGTCGGCGCGCGCCTGCGCCAGCACCTCGATGTCGAGGTCGGTCAACGGGACGATGGCGCCGACGTCGTGGCGCTCGCACAGCTCCTGCAGCGCCGGCACGTAGCCGGGGTCCCGGATCAGCGGGACCTTCGCGCGGATCGTCGCGGCGTACTGCGCCGGCGCCAGCGGATTCGGATCGCACGCGATCACCGTGGTGTGCTGGGCGAACGCCGACACGATGTCGTAGCGCTTGCCGGTTCCTGTGAGGAGCACCGCCCGGCTCATGGATCCACCCATCCTCCCGTGTCGCCCTTGTAGAGGCCGTGGCCGCTGACGAGCATCCGCACGGTCATCCACATGATCTTGAGGTCGAGCGCCGTGGTGCGGTGCTCGACGTACCAGAGGTCCAGCTCGATCCGCTCGGGCCACGGCAGCGAGGCGCGGCCGTTGACCTGCGCCCAGCCGGTGATGCCCGGCTTGATGGCCAGCCGCCCGCGCTGGCGCGCCGTGTACTGCGCGACCTGCACGGGCACCGTCGGCCGCGGCCCGATGATCGACATCTCGCCGCGCAGGACGTTGATGAGGTTGGGGATCTCGTCCACCGAGGTCCGGCGCAGCAGCGCCCCGATGCGCGTGATGCGCGTGTCGCCGTCGTTGACGGCCAGGCCCGCGCCCATGCGCTCCGCCCCCGACACCATGGTGCGCAGCTTGAGCATGTCGAACGGCACGCCGTCCCGGCCCACGCGCCGCTGGCGGTAGATCGGGTGGCCCGGCGACTCCAGCCGGATCGCCAGCATGGCGGCGCCCAGCACGGGCGCGCTGAGCAGCAGCGCGAAGCCCGCGACGAGGATGTCGAAGATCCGGCGCAGCGGCTCGCGCATCAGCGGGTGCCCTCCGGCGACTCCCAGCCCGCCTCGGTGCCGTGACGGAGGTGGTCGACGAGCCCCTGGGCCACGGAGGCCTGCGTCAGGACGTAGTAGCGGGCCAGCAGCAGCGGCCGGGCGCGCACCGGCAGGAACGCCGCCGCCAGCGCGGCGAGCTGGAGGCGCCGCAGCGGCCGCGGCGCGGTGACGAGCGCGACCAGGTGCAGGAAGGGCCCGAGGTAGCGCAGCCAGCGGTGGCTGGCGATCATCGCGACGTAGCGCGGCGGCCAGCCGCGCGGGTCGAGCAGCCCGCCGCGCAGGACGATCGCCCACGTGTGGCTCATCATCCGCCGCTTGCGCGCGGCCTCGCCCTCGACGTCGGGCACCATGCGCTCGGTCGCGCGCGCCAGCGGCTGCTCGACGCAGCGCCACCCGTCGCGGACCAGCGTGAACGGCAGCTTGAGGTCGTGGCCCATGACGGGGTCGACCTCGACGTACGCGTCGCGGCGCGTGGCGTAGATGGCCCCGTTGCCCGCGGTGACCGACGCGAGGTCGCTCTCGCGCTCACGCAGGAACATCTCGTAGCGCCAGTAGACGCCCTCCTGGTTCGTGCCGCCGTCGGGGTTGACGAACGACACCCGGCCGCACACGTAGCCGACCGCGGGGTCGGCGAAGGGCGCCACCAGCGCGCGCAGCGCATCCGGCTCCCAGCGGGCGTTGGCGTCGGAGAACGCCACCACGTCGGCGCGGGCGCGGCGCACCGCCGCGTCCTGGGCGCGGACCTTGCCGCCGCGCGGCAGCTCCAGCACGACGTCGGCGCCGGCGCGGCGCGCCTCCTCGGGCGTGCCGTCGGTCGAGCCGTCGCAGGCGACGACGACCTCGAGCTTCTCGCGCGGGTAGTCGAGCGCCAGCGCGTTGGCGACCTTCGCCGCGATGACCTCGCGCTCGGCGTGGGCGGGGACGATGAGCGAGACCGACGGCAGCGCGTCGGCGGCGGCGACCGGCGACCAGGGACGCCGCGGCCGGCGGCGGACGAGCGCCAGCGCCAGGCCGTAGCCGGCCTGCGCCCAGGCGAGCAGCGCCGCCGACGTCCAGAACATCGTCTTCCTCACGAGCCGGTCAGCATGCCGTACGGCACGCCGCGACGCCGCGCCGGCGGCCTGCGAAGATCTCCTGACCGTGCCCCGGACGCTCCACGACCGCCGTCTGCGAGAGCTCACCGGGCTCCTCGCCGTGGCGATCGCGGTGTCGGTCGTCCACTACGCCGACAACACCATCAACTACGAGGACTATCCGCAGTCGTCGTCGGTCCCGGCGCCGAGCGCCGGGCTGATCCTCGCGTCGTGGTTCGCCTTCACGGCCGCCGCTGCTCTTCGCGCTGCGGACGGTGCGGGAGCGGCGCGCGGCGCGCTACGCCGCGTAGCGCTTCTGCGCGCGGGCCCGCGCCTTGGCGGCCTCGGCCTCGCGGTCCTTCGGCGGCGCCGTCGTGACGAGCGCGCCGAGGAGCTCCCGCGACGCGGCGGCGACGGCCTCGACCGCCTGCTCGAACGCCGCCTCGTTGGCCTTCGACGGCTTCGTGCTGCCGCTGATCTTGCGGACGTACTGCAGGGCGGCCGCGCGCACCTCGTCGTCGCTGGCCGGGGGCTCGAAGTTGTGCAGGGTGCGGATGTTGCGGCACATGCCTCGACCCTACGCCGCGTCGTGCCGGCCGCCAAGCCCGGGGTGTTGCGCCACTTCCCGGGCCAATCCTGCGAGGATCGGGGTCGTGCCGCTGCGCGTCGGGACCGACCTCGTCCTCGCCACCGCCGTGCGCGAGGCCCTGGAGGCCCACGGCGAGCGCTACCTGCAGCGCGTGTACACCGCCGCCGAGACCGCCGACTGCACCGACGCCGCGACCGGCGAGGTCGACGCGCTGCGGCTGGCCGCGCGGTTCGCCGCCAAGGAGGCCGCCATGAAGGCGCTGCGCGTCGGGGAGGCGGCCGTGCCGTGGACGGCCATCGAGGTCCGCCGGTCACCTGACGGACATCCGGAGCTGGTCCTGCACGGCCCGGCCGCGGACCTGGCGGCGCGCGCGGGCATGACCGAGCTGGCCGTCAGCCTCACCCACGAGGAGCCCTACGCCTCCGCCGTGGTCGTCGCCGAGCTGCACCCGACCCCGATCAAGAACGCCTAGGGGGCGTCGATAATGAAGAGCGTGCCTGAAGCCGTGTCCGAAGCCGTCCGAGATGTCGTGCGCGAGCACGCCCGCCTGAGCGCGGACGTGGAGAGCCTCGCCGACGACGCCAGCCTCTACGACGCCGGGATGACCTCCCACGCCAGCGTCAACGTGATGCTCGCGCTCGAAGACCGCTTCGACGTCGAGTTCCCCGACGAGCTGCTCAAGCGCGAGGTGTTCGAGAGCATCGCCTCGATCTCCACGGCGATCGCGCAGCTGGACGCGCAGGCGGCATGAGCGTCCTCGCCGACCGTGACCAGGCGTTCGTCGCCGGGATCCGCCAGATCGCCGACGAGGTCGCCGCGCCCAACGCCGACGACGTCGACCGCAACGCCCGCTTTCCCCAGGAGTCGCTCGACGCGCTGCGCGAGCAGCGAGCGCTCTCGGCGTTCGTGCCCGAGGAGCTCGGCGGCGACGGCGTCTCGCTCCGCGCGGTGGCGGAGGCCTGCTTCGAGCTCGGCCGCCGCTGCGGCGCCAGCGCGATGGTCTTCGCGATGCATCAGATCCAGGTGGCGACGATCGTCCGCCACCTCGACGGCGCGCCGTTCTTCGAGGACTACCTGCGCGAGCTCGCCGACCAGCAGCGGCTGATCGCCTCGGTCACCTCCGAGGTCGGCACCGGCGGCGACATGGGCCGCTCGATCGCGGCGCTCACCCCCGCCGGCGACGGCATGGCGACCTTCGAGAAGCAGGCACCGACCGTGAGCTACGGCGCCTACGCCGACGACCTGCTGACCACGCTGCGCTCGGGCCCGGACGCCGAGGCCGGCGACCAGGTCGTCGCGCTCTCGCGCCGCGAGCAGACCACGCTCGAGCCGAAGGGCACCTGGGACCCGCTCGGCATGCGCGGCACGTGCTCGCCCGGGTACGTGGTCCGCGCCGAGGTCCCCGCTCAGCAGGTGCTCGCCGTGCCGTTCTCGGCGATCGCGTCGCAGACGATGGTGCCGGTCTCGCACCTGCTCTGGTCGCACCTGTGGCTGGGCATCTCCACCGACGCCTTCGACCGCGCCCGCGCGTTCGTGCGCGCCGCCGCCCGCCAGAAGCCCGGCCAGCCGGTGCCGGCGGCGGTCAAGCTCTCGCACGTGATGAGCGACCTGTCGCTGCTGCGCGCCGAGGTGCGCGCCGCGCTGGACGAGTTCCTCCGCGTCGACGCCGACGACCGCGACCGGCTCGGCACGATGGCGATGGCGCTGCTGTTCAACAACCTCAAGGTGGCCGCCTCCGACCAGGCGCCGCGGGTCTGCCAGGGCGCGATGAACGTCTGCGGCATCGTCGGCTTCAAGAACGACACCCCGTTCAGCATCGGCCGGCACCTGCGCGACACGATGTCGGCGTCGCTGATGGTCGCCAACGAGCGGATCCACCAAACCAACGCCGGCCTGCTGCTGATCGCCAAGGAGGTCTGAGCATGGCCGAGTTCCGCGAGGCCACGCCCGACCAGGCGCAGCTGCTCGACGAGCTCGTCGACGCCGGGCACCTGATCCCCAGCGGGGTCCCCGGCGTCTACGGCCGCGGCAGCGCCTTCGAGGACGTGCGAACGCGGTTCGACGCCTACGTGTCGCGCGCCGCCGCCGACGACGCCCCCGAGGTCCTGCGCTTCCCGCCGGTGCTGCCCCGCCGGCAGCTGGAGCGGAGCGGGTACCTGAAGAGCTTCCCGCACCTGGCCGGCACCGTGTTCGCCTTCGAGGGCTCCGAGGCGCAGGCGCGGGTGCAGGCCGAGCGCGCGGCCGCCCACGAGGACTGGTCCGAGCACCAGTGCATGAGCGACCTCGTGCTCATGCCGGCGGTCTGCTACCCCGTCTATCCCGCCGTCGCCCGCCGCGGGCCGCTGCCCGAGGGCGGCGTGACCATCGACCCGGGCGGGTCGTACGCGTTCCGGCACGAGCCGTCGGGCGACCCGGCGCGCCTGCAGATGTTCCACATGCGCGAGCTGGTGCGCATCGGCGAGCCGGAGGCCGTGCAGGACTGGCGCGAGCACTGGCGCGACCGCGCCCTGGAGCTGCTGCGCGCCCTCGGCCTCGATGCCGACTTCGACGTGGCCTCCGACCCGTTCTTCGGCCGCGCGGGGCGCATGATGGCCAACAGCCAGCGCGAGCAGGCGCTGAAGTTCGAGATCCTCGTGCAGATCGCCGGGCCCGAGCCGACCGCCGTCGCGTCCTTCAACTACCACCAGGACCACTTCGCCTCGCTCTACGGCATCCAGACCGCGAGCGGGGACACGGCGCACACGGCCTGCCTCGGCTTCGGCCACGAGCGGATCGTGCTGGCGCTGCTGCGCACGCACGGGCTCGACGTCGACGCGTGGCCCGGGGAGGTGCGGCAGGAGCTGTGGCCTGCGTGAGCGGGGCGGTCTCGCTCTTCGGGTGCGACCCGGCCGCCTACACCCCTCACCCCGTCCACCGCGGGGACCGCACGTACCTCGAGACCAACTGCTACAGCGACGTGCTCGTCGAGCTGCTGCACGCGCGCGGCGACGAGCCGCTGGCGGCGATGGGCGCGACGGCCCGCCTCGACTTCGAGGGCGACCAGTGGACGTTCTTCAAGCCGGCGCCCGGCGACGTGGAGCGGCTGTTCGGGATCGACATCCACGAGATGCAGCCGTACCGCTCGCTGCCCGAGCAGATCGAGCGCCAGCTGCGCGCGGGCCGCACGATCATCGTCGAGCTCGACGCCTGGCACCTGCCCGACACGGCCGCCACGAGCTACCGCGCCGAGCACGTCAAGACCTCGATCGCCGCGGAGGCCATCGACCGCGACGCCGAGGTCCTGCGCTACTTCCACAACGCCGGCCTGCACGAGCTGCGCGGCGAGGACTTCCGCGGCGTCTTCCGGCTCGACGGGCCGGTGCGCCCGGAGATCCTGCCCCCCTACACCGAGCTGGTGCGCTTCGACGCCGGCGAGCGCCTGCAGGGCGACGCGCTGCGCGAGGCCGCGGCCGAGCTGCTGGGCCACCACCTGTCGCTGCGGCCGGCGACGAACCCGTTCGAGCGGTTCGGCGCGGCGCTCGAGCGCGACCTGCCGGAGCTGCTGGCCGGCCAGCCCGCCGACTACCACGCCTACGCCTTCGCGACGGTGCGGATGGTGGGGTCGGGCTTCGAGCTGCTCGCGGCGCAGGCCCGCTGGCTGCTGGGCGAGCGCGGCGAGGCGGCCGCGGCCGCGATGGGCGAGATCGTCGACGGCAGCAAGCTGCTGTCGCTGAAGCTGGCCCGCCGCCGGGCGTTCGACCCGGGCTCCGTGATCGAGCGCCTCGCCGCCGCGTGGGACGAGGCCATGAAGGGCCTCGATGCCGCGCTGGCCTGAGCAGGACGGCCAGGAGATCCGGCGCCTGGACGGCTTCACCGCCGACGGGCCGCCCACCGACGACGAGGATCGGACCTCCGTCCTGCGCTTCGCCGCCGAGCCGCTGGCCGACGGCGAGGAGGCGGCGCTCGCCTTCGACGGGATCGCCACCGCGTTCGCGGTCGAGCTCGACGGCGCGCCCATCCTGGAGGGCGCGTCGATGTTCGCCCGCCACGAGGTCGACGTCTCGGCCGCGCTGCGCGCCGGCGGCGAGCACGAGCTCGTGGTGCGCTGCCGGGCGCTGCGCGACGTGCTCGAGCAGCAGCCGCGGCGGCCGCGCCAGCGCTGGCGCACGCGCATCGTCGAGGACGCCCGCCTGCGCTTCGTGCGCACGGCCGTCATCGGCCGCGCGCCGGGGATCGCTCCCGGCCCGCCGATCACCGGCCCGTGGCGCCCGGTGTGGCTCGTGCGCCGTCGCGGGCCATGGCTCGACGACGTCGCCCTGCGCCCGCGCGTCGAGCAGGGCGCCGGCGTGCTGGAGCTGCGGGGCGTCCTGCGGCGGTCGTCCGGCGCGCCCGCCGGCACGCTGCAGGTCGACGGCCCGTCCGGCGCCCACGCCGCGCCGCTCGAGGTGGCCGCCGACGGGCGCGTCCGCGCCACGCTGCGGATCCCCGACGTGGCGCGCTGGGCCCCGCACACGCACGGCGAGCCGGTGCTGCACGACGTGCGCGTGGTGCTCGACGACGGCACGCTGGTCCACCGCGCCCGCGCCGGCTTTCGCGCGCTGACGCCGGGGCCGGACCACGACGTGGCCCGCGACGGGCTGGCGCTGGCCGTCGACGGCGTGCCGGTCTTCGCCCGCGGCGCCGTCTGGACGCCGGTGCCCGACGAGGAGGTGCGCCCGACGCTGCTCGCGCTGCGCGACGCCGGGATGAACCTCGTGCGGATCCCCGGCATCGGGGTCTACGAGGACGAGCCCTTCCACGACGCCTGCGACGAGCTCGGGATGCTCGTGTGGCAGGACTTCATGTTCGCCAACTTCGACTACCCGCTGGCCGACGAGCGCTTCCGCGCCGCGGTCGAGGCCGAGGCGCGGCAGGTGCTCGCCCGCGTTGCCGGACGGCCGAGCCTGGCGGTGCTGTGCGGCAACAGCGAGGTCGAGCAGCAGGCGGCGATGTTCGGCACCGCCCGCGACGACCTGCTGCCCGCGGCGCGCGGCGAGCTGTTCGGCGAGCTGCTGCCGCGCCTGGCGCGGGAGGCGGGCGCCGACGTGCCGTACGTGCCGTCGGCTCCCTGCGGCGGCGACCTGCCGATGCAGCCCGGCAGCGGCGTCGACAACTGGTTCGGCGTCGGCGGCTACCGGCGCCCGCTGGCCGACGTGCGCGCCGCCGGCGTGCGCTTCGCCTCGGAGTGCCTCGCCTTCGCCAACGTGCCGGACGCCGCGGTGGACGACGGCGAGGGCGTGCCGCGCGACGCCGGCGCCGACTGGGACTTCGCCGACGTGCGCGACCACTACCTGCCCGAGCTGCTGGGCGTCGACGCAGACGACGCGCGCGCGGCAGGCCACGAGCGCTACCTCGCGCTCTCCCGCCAGGTCAGCGGCGAGGCCATGGCCGCCGTCTTCGGCGAGTGGCGCCGCGCCGCCTCGCCCTGCGCGGGCGGCATCGTGCTGTGGGCGCGCGACCTGCGGCCGGGCGCCGGCTGGGGCCTGCTCGACCACACGGGCGCCCCCAAGGTCGCGCTGCGCCGCCTCGGCGAGGTGCTCGCCCCCGTCGCGGTGTGGCTGGTGGACGAGGGCCTCGGCGGCGTCGACGTCCACGTGGCCAACGACCGGCCGGAGCCGCTGCACGCGACCCTGCGGGTGGCGCTGCTGGCCGGCGGCCGGCACGCCGTCGCCGAGGGCGCGCTCGACCTCGCCGTGCCCGGGCACGGGAGCGCGCGGCATGGCGTCGAGGCGCTGCTCGGGCGCTTCGCCGACGCCGCGTACGCCTACCGCTTCGGCCCGCCGGCGCACGACGCCGTCGTGGCGACGCTCGAGCGCGACGGCCAGCTGCTCGGGCAGACCTGTCACTTCCCGCTCGGCCCGCCGCTCGAGCCGCGCGACGACCTCGGCCTGCGGGCGGACGCGACCGCCGCGGACGGCGACGGCGCCGTGGCGGTGACGCTGTCCGCCGAGCGCGTGGCCTACGGCGTGCGGATCCACGCCCCCGGGTTCCGGCCCGAGCCGGACGCCCTGACGCTGGTCCCGGGCACGCCGCGATCGGTGCGGCTGCGCCCGGTCGACGGCCGCCCGCTCGGCCCCGCGACCGTCACGGCGCTGAACCTCCGCGGCCGCGTGCGCGTCGGCGACTAGCCTCCAGCCCGTGGCCGCCCCCCTTCGCCCGCTGGTCCTGCTGCTCCTCCCCCAGCGCCTCGAGCAGTTCGCGCTGCGGGAGCAGGCCGAGCGGCTGCTCGAGGCCGAGGACGTGGTCGCCGTCGACCCGCCGCGGATCGCCTACGGCGCGTTGGCGCATCTGCCCATCGCGGTGGCCCAGGCGATGGCCGGCCGGGTCGCGCGCCGGCTGGTCAAGGTGCTGCGCCGCAACGGGGACCGGCCGCGCGTGGTCGTCCTGCTCGACCCCGTGCAGGCGCTGCACGGCCGGGCGCTGCTGCACCTCGTGCCCGAGTGCGAGCTCTGGTACGGCCGGCCCGACCTCGACATCGCGCACCCCGGCGCCGGCCCGCACTACCGCGAGCGGCTCGTGCAGCTCGACGAGGCCGCGGCGCGGCTGGCCGCCCGGACCTTCCCGCTCGACGAGCTGGGGACGCTGGAGGCCGCGCCGGCCGGCGGCCGGCCTCAGGCCGGGACGGGGACGGCCGGCTCCTGAGCCGGCCGGCGGCGCCGCCGCGGGCGGGCGTCCGCCGCGGCCCGGGCCAGCGCGAGGCCGGCGCCCAGCAGCGCCCACGTCAGCGGGTCCTCGAGGAACGCCGCGTAGCTCCAGGTGTGCAGCACCAGCGCCGCGAACGCCGCCGCCAGCGCGACGCGCACCGGCTCGGCGCGCGCCCCGCGCAACAGCGTGGCGAACGCGGCGACCAGCAGCGCGACGTAGGCCGCCAGGCCGATCACGCCCTGCTCGGCGGCCACGGTCACCGGGATCGTGTGCGACCGCGAGACCGACACGCTGTCGCCCGCCGCGTGCTCGGCGCGCCGGTAGGCCACCGAGAACGCGCCCGAGCCGTAGCCGGCCAGCGGCCGCTGCCGGAAGAGGTCGACGCCGCCGCGCACGAGCTCGTAGCGCCCGCTCGTGGCCGTGTTGGCGCCCTTGGCGCTGTCGAGGTGGACGTCGATCGCCGACGGCGAGAGGACCACCAGCGCAGCGCCGGCGACGAGCGCCGCGACGCCGGTGCCGATCGCCCAGCGCAGACGCCAGCGGGCGCCGGCGAGCACGAGCAGGCCGAGCAGGAGCGCGGCGAAGCTCGTCTGCGAGAGCGTGAGCACCAGCCCGGCCCAGAGCATGACCAGCGCCGCGGCCAGCGCGCCGGCGTCGCGGGCGCGGCGCGTCCACAGCAGCGTCGCGGCCAGCCCGATCATCACGACCGCCAGGAAGCGGCCGTACATGTTGGGGTCGAAGAACAGCGAGTTGACGCGGAACGCCGAGCCGGCCTGGCTGGCCGCCACGATCTTCGGGTTCAGCAGCAGGTGCCGGGTCGCGTACTCGACGAAGCCGACCGCGACGAACACGAGCGCCAGGGCGCTCACCACACCGAGCACGCGCAGCGCCAGCGCGCGCGTCCACGTCATCCGTGCCAGCAGCGCGAAGAGCACCGCGAACGGCACGTAGAAGAACACGAGGCTCTGCAGCGCCTGGTCGCGGTCGTCGGAGTACGACGCCTGCACGGCGTAGAGCACGACGGCGATCGCCAGCAGCCACTCCAGCGCGCCGGGCCGGCGCTCGGGCGGGCGCTCGGCGCCGTCGCCGCCCACCAGGCGCGGGACCGCGTAGGCCAGCGCGCCGGCCGCCACCACGAGGTACAGCGGGACGAGCAGGTTGGACGTCGAGCCGCCGACGGCGATCGGCACGCGGAACGGGATCGTGAGCGCCGCCGCGACCGGCAGCGCCTCCGGCCGCCGGTGCACGAGCCAGGCCAGGGCGACGACGACCAGCGCGCCCGCGACCGCAGCAGCGATCGCCGCCGGCGGATGGTCGCGGACCGCGCGCAGCTGGTCGGTGTCCCAGATGTCTGCGAGCAGGAGCACCGGAGCGAGCACCAGCACACCGAGCGTGCTGGCCGCCCGCAGCCGCGGACCGCGCAGGAGGATCGCGCCCGCGGCGAGCAGCGCGCAGGCGATCAGCGGGACAGGAGCGTCCACATCCGGGCCATCAGCGCGCTGACGGCGGGGTCGTTGGCGGAGGGCGACAGGCGCTGGGCGAACGCCGGGAAGCCGGGGCGGATCACCAGGCCCTTGCCGAAGCGGGCGGCGACGACGACGTTGGTGCCGGCGGGCTGCTGTGTGACGGCGCGCGAGAGGAGGTCGGCCTCCGTGCCCGCCTGCTCGGTGGGCTCCCAGGCCGGCACGTCGGCAAAGAGGCCGGACCCGCCGGAGAACAGCTCGACGGCGGGGTCGTCCTGGAAGACCTCGAGGTTCGTGGCGCGGTGCTGAAGCGGGCCGAGGCGCATGCCGAAGAGGTCGGCGCGCCGGGGCGGCGAGGGGTCCGAGAGGCGGTCGCCGTCGAGGCGCACGGTGCGCCGGAGGCTGTCGGTGCCCAGCGACACCAGCGTCCCGCCGCGGCGGACGAAGGTCCGCAGCTCGGCGCGGACGCCGGCCGGCAGCCAGCGGGCGTCGCCGGGGATGAGCACGCCGCGGTGGCCGGCGAGCTTCGGCCCGTTCCCGGCCGCCAGCGCGGCGTCGGTCGTCACGTCGTAGGCGCGGTGCGTGCTGTCGAGCCACAGCAGCGCGGGCGCCTCGTGCTCGGTGAAGCCTGCGGGCAGGCCCGACGCGACGCGCAGGAGCTTCGCCGGCCCGCCGAGGTCGAGCGTGTTCGGCGCGCCGTCGCCGTCGTCGTCGACGGCGTTGCGGCCCTGCCAGGTGATCGCCGGCAGCACGACGAGGACGCCGCGCGGGTCGGCCGCCGTGCCGCCGACCCCGACGCGCTTCTGCACCGCGAACGGGACCGTGGCGCGGTGGCCGCCGGACCGGGCCTCGAACAGGTAGACGCCCGAGTCGCCGCGCGGGGCCTCGAAGCTCACGAGCGCGCTGGTCTTGGCCCGGTGCGAGTGCACGAGCGCCTCACGCGTGCCGATCCGCCGCACGCTCCAGCGGTACGGCTTGCGGCGGGCGTCGACGGCGAGCTGCACGCGCCGGCGGGGCCGCGCCGGCGCGACCGGCGCCTGGACGGCGAGGTAGCGCACCGTCACGCCGCCGCGGCCGGGCAGCGGCCCGTGGCCGAGGACGGGCAGCCCGTCGCGGCCGAGCGGCACGCCGGTGCCGACGTTGCCGGCCGCGTCTCGCCACTCGGGCACCACGAGGTACGTGCCGGGCAGCACGCGCCGGCCGTCGCCGTCGCGGCCCGACCACCGCCACGTGGTCGCGCCCGCGGGCAACGGGTCGGTGCGGACCTCGCGCGGCTGACCGGGTGCGGTGCGGAAGACGTGCATGCGGCCGCCGGCCAGCGCCGGGGTGAGGTGGACGACGGCGCCGCCCGGCTCGGGCAGCAGCTCCGGCAGGCGCGGCCGCTGCGGCCCGATCGCCGTGACGCGCGGCTGTGGCGGGCGGGTGTCCTTGACGATCGTCCGCAGCGGCACGACCGAGCGGCCCTGGTCGCGCAGGACGATCCGCAGGCGATAGCGCCCGTCCGGCACCAGCCGGCCGTCGTCGTCGCGCCCGTCCCAGGCGATCCCGTGCGGCGCCACCGGCCGGTGCGCTGCCACCCGGCGATCGTCGACGAGCGTCCGGACGGCGTCGCCGCCGTCGGCGAGCACGCTCACCGTCACGTGGTCGGAGCGCTTGACCGCGAAGGCGATCCGAGCCCGGTCGTGACGCCCGTCGCCGTTGGGCGAGAACAGGCGGCCGGGGACGCCGGTGCCGATCTGCAGGTCCTCGAGCACGCTCGGCGCGCGCTTGACGCGCTGGGCCACGAAGAACGCCGCGAAGGTGGCCAGCACGAGCACGGCGAAGGCGACCACGGCGATCCGCGCCGGCCGGTCGCCGCGCGGCGGCGCCCCCGGCGCCCGCTCCCCGCGCATGCCGGCCGGGGCGGCGGCCGTCACGGCAGCTCCACGAGCGATGCGTTCGGGACCTCGGCGGTCCGCAGCGCGTCGTCGCCGTGCAGCGCCGCGAGCGCGAGGCGGATCGACCCGCGGTGGCAGACCACCAGCGCCGGCACCGGGCCGGAGCGCGCCGCCGCGATGCCCTCGAGCACGCGCTGCTGCTGGGCGGCGAACGACTCCCCGCCCGGGAACGCGAAGCCGGCGTCGGCGCGCCGGTAGGCGGCGAAGGCCTCGGGGTGCTCGGCCTCGACCTCGTCGAACGAGCGGTCGGTCCAGTCGCCGCAGTCGGTCTCGGCGAAGCGCGCGTCCTGGCGCGGCGCGAGCCCGATCGCGGCGCCGACGATCTCGGCGGTCTCGCGGGCGCGCGCCAGCGGCGAGCAGATCAGCGCCGCCCACTCGCGCTGCGCCGCGACGCGCGCCAGCTCGTGGGCCTGCTCGCGGCCGCGCTCGGTGAGCGGGACCGGCAGGTGGCCCTGGAAGCGGCGCTCGGCGTTGTAGGGCGTCTCGCCGTGGCGGGCGAGCGCGATCACGGCAGCTCCATGGTGTCGGAGCGCAGCCCGAGGCGCAGCGTCTCGAGCGAGAGCACGTCTCCGGGAGCGATGTTGCCCAGGTTGACCTCGCGGCCGAAGCGCTGCAGGAACCAGACCTGCTGCTGGCGCTGGGGCGCCTCGAAGACGATGCGGTCGGGGTCGACGGCGTGCGCGATCTCATCGATCAGCCCCATGCGGACCTCGCCGTCGTGCCGGAAGATGCCTGCGGTGCCGGACTCACGAGCCTCGGCGATGACCTTCCACGCGCCGGCGGCGAGCTCCTGCTCGATCTGCTCGACCCACCGGTAGGGCGCCATGATCCGCTCGTCGTCCTTGGAGCCGACCTCCGAGAAGACGACGAACTCGCGAGCGAGCGCCGCGATGACCTCGCGCTTGCGCTGCGGGTCGAGCGCCAGGGTGCCGTCGCTGACCTCGACGTGCCGTAGCCCGAGCTCCTTCAGCCACGCGACGAGGCCCTCGAGCCGGCCGTCGCGCAGCGCGATCTCGGTCAGCGTGCCGCCCAGGACGACGGGGACGTCGTGCGCCCGGAAGCGGGCGAGCTTCTCCTCGAGGTTGCCGCTGACCAGCGCGGTGCCCCACCCGAGCTTGACGATGTCGACCGCGTCTCCGGCGACCTCCATGAGCCCGTCCACCTCGGCGACGGAGAGGCCCTTGTCGAGGACGTGGGTGATGCCCCGCTCGCGCGGCTTGGCGCTGCGCTCGGGGAGGTCGAGGAAGCCGGCCACCTGCTCGGGACGCGCGCTACTGCTGCGGCGGCTGGTTCTGGTCGGCCCCGACCGTCACCACGACGGTCGCGTCGCTGCCCGCGATCGTCTGCGTGCCCGAGGACATGGGCTGCACGGCGTCGGCGCCGACGTCGATCGCCTTGGCGACCAGCAGGCCCTCGCGCTTGTGGCCCTGCTTGTACTCGACGAGCGTCTGGGAGCGGGTCTGGTCGAGGGCGTTGGTCACGGTGCCGGTCTGGAACTGCGCCGCCTCGAGCCGGTTGGCGACACCGCGCGCCAGGCCGGGGACCGTCGTGCCGTTGAGGACGGCGGTCGTGAACGAGCCGGGGCTCGGCGCCGTCGTGGCGTGGCCGTTGGTCGACGTGCCGTCGCGGCCGCCGGCCGCCGTGGCGGTCTTGCCCTGGCTGCTGGCCTGGCGGGCGTTGCTGTTCCCGTCGCCGCCGCCGAAGACGACGAAGACGAGCACGAGGACCACCACGACCAGCGCCGCCAGCGAGCCGGCGATGGCCAGCAGGGTGCCGCGCGACCGCTGCGGCTCGGGGTCGAGGCCGGCGAGCCGGCGGGCGCTCGTGGCGCCCGCGGGCGTGCGGGCGCCCGGCGAGCCCGGCGGCACGCGCAGGGGCTGGCCGGGCTGGGCGGGCGGCACGCCGTTGCCGCCGGGGCCGTTCGGGCCGCCGACGGCGGGCTGCACGGTGGTCGGCTGGCCGGAGGCGGCCGCCGCGGCGGCGCCGGCAGCCGCCGTGGCGGGAGCGCCGGCGCCGGGCGCCGCGACGGGCGCTCCGGGAGCGCTCGGCTGCTGCGCCTGGGCGGCGGCGGTGGCCGGGGCGGGCGCGCCGGCGGGGCGCGGCGGCTGCGGCTGACCCGGCTGCTGCGGCTGGGCGACGGGCTGCGGCCGCGCGGCGGGCTGCGCCTGGGCCGCGGGCGCGGCGCGGCGCTGGGCGTCGGCCTGGACCTCGGCGGCGCGCTCGGGCGCGCGGCCCGCCCATTCGCGCAGGCGCTTGACCTCGCGCGCCTGCGCGAAGTAGAGCAGTGAGAGCACGGCGAGCCCGAGGACGGCGGCGAAGCCGGCATAGGCGCCGTACTGCTCGATCTTGTCGGTGACCGACAGTGCCAGGATCGACGGCATCGAGGCGGCCATGCTAGAGAACGGCTCGGCCTGCGTCGGTTCCGTCGGACCCGGGACCCCCCGGCTGCGGGCTCTCCGGGGTCGCCTCGGGCCCCGGCGAGGCGCGCAGCTGGGTGAGCTGCGAGACCTTCGCCGCCAGCGCCGCGGCGTCGCCCTCGAGCACGAGCAGGCCGACCTCGTCGAACATCGCCTCGACGGTGTCGGGGTCCAGGCGGTCGCGGTCGGCGCGCAGGATCTTCTCGGCCGGCGTGGGCTGCGTGCGCTCGTACGGGTTGAAGAGCTCCTCGTGGAGCTTCTCCCCCGGCCGCCGGCCGACCTCCTCGATCGCGATGTCCTCGCCCGGGCGCAGGCCCGAGAGCTCGATCATCGTCTCGGCCAGCTGCCAGATCGAGACCGGCTCACCCATCTCCAGCACGAAGATCTCCCCGCCGGCGCCCAGCGACCCCGCCCGGATGACGAGCTGGACGGCCTCCGGGATCGTCATGAAGTAGCGCGTCATCCGCCGGTCGGTGACCGTCAGCGGCCCGCCGAGCGCGATCTGGCGGCGGAAGATCGGCACCACCGAGCCCGAGGAGCCGAGGACGTTGCCGAAGCGCACGATCGCGAAGCGCGTGCGCGGCCAGCGCGACTGCGCGGCCTCGACGGCGAACTCGGCCAGCGCCTTGGAGGCGCCCATGACCGTCGCCGGGGTCACCGCCTTGTCGGTGGAGACCAGCACGAAGCGCTTGACGCCGTGCTCGCCGGCGACGCGCGCCATCAGCCGCGTGGCGAGCGCGTTGTTGCGCACCGCCTCGACCGGGTTGAGCTCCATGAGCCCGACGTGCTTGTAGGCGGCGGCGTGGAAGACGACGGTCGGCCGGTGCTCGGCGAACACCTCGCGCATCCGCTCGCCCTCCTTGCAGTCGGCGAGGACCACGGCGAGGGTCGACGGGTGGACGTGGCGGTCGTCCTCCAGCTCGCGCTGGATCTTGAAGAGGTTGTCCTCGGCGTGGTCGAGGAGGATCAGCTTGCGCGGCGCGACGCGCGAGATCTGGCGGCAGAGCTCGGCGCCGATCGACCCGCCGGCGCCGGTGACCATGACGACCTCGCCCTCGAGGTAGCGGCCGACGCGGTCGAGCTCCATGCGGACCGGCTCGCGGCCGAGGATGTCCTCGACCTCGACGGGGCGCGCCTGGCGGACGACGTTGACGCCGCCGGTCTGCAGCAGCTCGAAGACCGTCGGCAGCGTCCGCACCGGGATGCCGCGGGCGCGGCAGGCGGAGACGACGCGCGCCCGGACCGTGCCGGGCGCCGAGGGGATCGCGATCGTGACCTCGTCGGGCTCGGCCTCGTCGAGGATCCGCGCGAGCTCGTCGGTGCGGCCCAGCACGCGCACGCCGTCGATGCGGGCGCCGCGCTTGGTGGGGTCGTCGTCGACGAAGCCGACCGGGTTCAGCGCCAGGCCGGGGTTCTTGACGATCTCCCGCAGGACCAGCCGGCCGCCGTCGCCGGCGCCCACGATCAGCACGCGGCGCGCGTCGCGGCGCGCGCGGAAGCCGCGCAGCGGCCGCTCGTAGACCGTCCGCGCCAGGAAGCGCGAGCCGCCCACGAAGGCGAGCTGGAGCAGGAAGTACATCGCCAGCACGCCGGTCGGCACCGTCCGCGTGACGTCGCCGCGCGTGGTCTCGAGCACGACGGGGTGTGTGAGCGCGACGAACGCCGGGACGAACAGCGTCGCGACGACGACCGCCTGCCCGATCGCCAGGAAGTCACGCTGGCCGACGTAGCGCCACCGCTTCTCGTAGAGGCGGAACAGCACGAAGACGACGAGGCTCGCGCCGACGACCCAGCCGATCGTGGCGCCGCGCAGGCGCGCGAACTCGTCCGGGACGCCGTTGTCGAACCGGAGGCGGAAGGCGAGCAGGTAGGCGAGCGCCACCAGCGCCGCGTCGATCCCCAGCTGCGGGACCGAGTGGCGATGGAGCAGCACCGCCGCCGAGCGAAGGCGTCGGCGCATCGGCCGCATTGTACGAGGACCCCGACGGTGAAGGGCAAGCAGACCTGCGAGAGCGAGCCTCTGGGCGAGCTCTCGCGAGCGACCTCGCCCCCTGGGCGAGCGTCGCCCTAAACCGCCTGGACGAATGGCCGATCACCATGGCATGGTCAGGACCGTCGTCCTCGGCGCGGGTGCGCCGGTGCACCGTCACGTGCGCGCGCTCGGCGCGCACGCGGACCGCTGCACGCTCACCGGCGTCCACGACGCCGACCCCGCCGCGGCCGCCGAGCTGGCCGGGGCGTTCGGGCTGCCGGTGCTCGACGGGCTGGACGCGGCGCTCGACGGCGCCGACGCGGCGATCGTCGGCGGGCGTCTCGAGGACCGCCCCGCCCTCACCCGTGGAGCGCTGGAGCGCGGCCTGGACGTGCTGGTCGAGCCGCCGCTGGCGCCCGCCCCCGACATGGCCCACGGCCTGCTGTCGGCGATCGTCCGCGCCCCCCGGCGCCCCGTCGCGCTGGTGGCCTACGACGACGCCTACGACCCGGCAGTGCTCCAGCTGCGCGAGCTGGTCGCCGACCAGCCGCTGCTCGGCGTCGACGTCGAGCGCCTCGACCCCGCCGAGACGGGGCCGACGCCCGAGCTCGACGTCGTCCACGACCTCATGCTCCAGGACCTCCAGCTCGTGCTGGCGCTCTGCGGCCAGCCGATCGCCGCCACGCAGGCTGCCGGGCGCCGCGTCCGTCGCGGCGGGCCGGTCGACCACGCCCAGGCGCTGCTCGTGCTCGAGGACGACGTGCTCGTGAGCCTGCTGGCGTCGCGCGCCGGCGCGGCCCGCGTGCGGCGCGTCACGGTCTCCACGACGCAGGCGCGCGTCACCGCCGACCTCGACGCGCGCGTCGTCGAGGCCGTGCGGACCACCGCGGCCGGAGCCGGCCGCCACGAGGCGGTCGCCCAGCGCGTGCACGTCGTCCCGCAGGACCCGACGGCCGTCCAGGCCGAGGCCTTCCTGCGCTGCGTCGAGCGCCGCACGTCGCCGGAGTCCAGCATCGGCATGGCCATCGCCGCCCAGGAGGCGGCCGTGGCGATCCTCAAGCGGATCGAGCTGGTCGCCCACCGGCCCGCGATGCGCCGCGGCCCGCAGGCCGCGTGACGGGCCTGACGCTCGCGCAGAGCGCTCGGTGAGGCTGGCGAGAGCTCGCCAGGGCTCCTTCTCGCGGGCCTGCTGACACCTCAACGTCTCGCCGGCCCGGCCGATCACCGGGACGTGTCCCCTTCCGCGACCGCCGTGGAGCCCGACGTGCTGCCGGAGGCCAAGCGCCGGCGCACGATCGCCAACCTCCAGCGCCTCAACGACGTCCTCGCGCGCTCGCCCATGGCCGGGCGCGTGTGGGTGTGGGCCGGCATGCTGCTCGGATGGGCCCGCGAGGGCGACCTCCTGGCCCACGACGCCGACGACGTCGACTTCGCCTTCCTCGGCGACGACGTCGAGCGGCTCCAGGCCACCATCCCGCTGCTCGCCGACGAGGGCTTCATGCCCCATTACCGCTTCCCCGGGCTGCACGGCCCGGCGACCGAGTACAGCTTCCTGCGCGACGACGCGAAGTTCGAGTTCTTCCGCCTCGACGTCGAGGACGGGAGCTTCGTCTACCACCACTACGGCTACGACGACCACCGCTTCGTCCGCAACCGCCTGGAGATCCCGGCGCAGCCGCTGGAGGAGTTCCGCTTCCTGGACCGCACCTGGCTGAAGGTGCGCGACCACGAGGCCGAGCTGACCGCGAAGTACGGCGACTGGCGCACGCCGGCGCCGGAGTGGAACTACCTGCGGTCGCCCGACATCGTGGCGACCACCGACTGGGACCGCAGCACCTTCGACCTCTGGGGCGCGGCCTTCGCCGCGGGGGAGTGCATCGGATGACACCGCAGATCTCGCTCGTCCTGCCCGTCCGCGATGACGTGGAGCTCACCCTGCGCTGCCTGGAGGGGATCGCCCGCGAGCCCGAGGAGGTGCCCTTCGAGGTCGTCATCGTCGACGACGCCTCGCAGGACGCGACCCCGGACCTGCTCGCCGGCCTCGACGGCGACGTGCGGGTGCTGCGCAACGACGCACCCCGCGGCTTCGGCGCCGCGGCCGACCAGGGCGCCGCCGCGGCCGAGGGCGAGCACGTCGTCGTGCTGCAGCAGGACGCCGTGCCGTGCGCGGGCTGGCTGCGCGCGATGTCGCGGGCGCTCGAGGGTCCCCACCGGCCCGTGGCCGTGCTGCCGCGGTCGGCTCGGCCCGACGGCCAGTGGCTGCCCGACGCGCACTGGCTGGCGCTGGGCGTGCGGCGGTCGGCCTACGCCGGCGTCGGCGGGTTCGCGGGCGCCGCCCGACCCGGACGCGCCGAGAAGGCGTCGCTGGTCGAGGCGCTGCGCGGGCGCGGCCACGTCGTCGACGGCAGCCCGGACGCGGTCTTCCTCGCCACGCCGCGCGACGTCCCGAACGGATAGCCGGCATGCGGCGCGAGCGAGCCTCGGGCTCCAGCGTCACGTGCGTCGTGACGGCCTACAACTACGGCCGCTTCATCGGCCGCTGCCTCGACAGCGTGCTCGGCCAGGACCACCCGCGCGACCGCCTCGAGGTGGTGGTCGTCGACGACGGCTCGACCGACGACACGCGCGCGGTCGTCGCGTCCTACGGCGACGCCGTCCGCTACCTGCGCCAGGACAACGCCGGCCAGATCGCCGCGACCAACCGCGGGATCGCCGCCGCGACGGGCGGCTACCTCCTGCTCGTCGACGCCGACGACACGATCCCGCCGGACCGCGTGAGCACGCAGGCGGCGATCCTCGACGCGCGCGAGGAGGTCGGGCTCGTCTACGGCGACATGACGATCATCGACGCCGACGACCGGCAGCTCCGCGCCTCCTACCACGGGACCGAGCCGGTCACGCCGCACGCCGGCCGCGTGCTCGGCCCGCTGCTCGTCGAGAACTTCATGCCGGGCGGGACGATGATGTTCCGCGCGCGGGACCGGCACGTCTACCACCCGATCCCGCCCCAGGCGTCGGTGCAGGACTGGTGGATCGGGACGCGCCTGGCCGCGGTCTCCGAGGTGGCCTACGTCGACCGGCCGATGAACCACTACCGGCTCCATGGCGCCAACGACAACCTCGGCGCCTCCGAGGAGCGCAAGCTCCGGCTCATCGCCAACGACCTGCGGTTCCGCCGCTGGGTGCTGGGGCAGATGGACCTCTCCGGCGTCGAGCTGCCGCACGTCCTGCGGGCGCTGGTGACGTACGACCGGTTCCTCAAGCACGTCTCGGGCGGGCTCGGCGAGCCGCTCGAGGCGCTGGCGCCCGTCTCCGGGGACGAGGCCCGGCGCTCGGCGCTCGAGCTGGCCCGCGCGCGCATGGCCCGCGATCGCGGCGACGACGAGGCCGCCGCGCGGAGCCTGGTGCTCGCCGTCGCGGCCGATCCCTGCTCCCTCGCCGCGCGCGAGGAGCTCGCCGCGCTGCTGCCGGGCGGCGCCGGCGCTCCGCCGCGGCTCGACGCCCGGAGCTTCGTGACGCTGGCGCTCGCCGACGAGCTGCTGGCCGACCGGCGGCTGCTGGGCGCCTACGCCGCCGCCTTCGGCGACGGCGACGACGCGACGCTGCTGATCTACGGCCCGGCGGCCGACCCGTCGGTCGCGGACCGGCTCGGCGCGCTCGTGGCCGACGCGGGGCTCGACGGCGACGGCTCGCCGGACATGGTCGCCGTCTTCGGCCCCGGCGACCCGGGCGACCACCCCGGCGTGGCCCGCGGCGTGCACGCCGCCCTCACCGGCCGCGCCTCGCTCGTGCCGCCCGGCGTCCCGCGCTGGGGCGCCGAGGGCGTCGCCGAGCTGCGCTCCTACGCCGACCGCCTGCTCGCCGCCGCCTGAGCCGCTACGCCGCGGCGCGGCCCAGCAGCTCGTCGCGCACGGCGGCGGTGGCGGCCAGCGCCGCCGGCGGCGCGTCGAGCGACGGCAGCACGTCGGCGCCGCGCAGGAGCGCGTCGTAGCGCGCCGCGAGCCGCTCCCAGGAGTAGGACGCCGCCCAGTGCTCGCGTCCGGCCGCTCCGAGGCGCTCCGTGGCCGCCGGCTGGGCGAGCAGCGCCCGGGCCGCCGGCAGGAACCGCTCCAGCCCGACGATGAGCCCGCCGGCGTGGTCGTGCACCGCGCCGGCGCCGGGGGTCGCGATCCACGGCAGGCCGTGGCTCATCGCCTCGAGGATCACCAGGGGCGTCGCCTCGACCTTCGACGGCAGCAGCAGCAGGCTGGCCGCATCCATGAGGCCCGAGACCTCCTCGCGCCCGCGTGGTCCGGCGAGGATGACGCGCGGGTCCCGCGCCGCCTGGCGCGCGATCTCCTCCGACAGCTCGGGGAGCTCGGGCGCGGCGCCGCCGACGAGGACGACCCGCAGGTCGTCGTCGTGGAGCTGGAGGTGGGCGAGCAGCCCGAGGTGGTCCTTCTCCGGCCAGTGGTTGCCGACCACCAGCGCGAACGGCTCGCCGGGCGCGAGCCCGAGCCGCTCGGCGGCGCCGTGGTCGGCCGCGTCGGCGTGCACCGCGTTGGGCAGGTACGCGGAGCGCAGGTGCAGGTCGGCGCAGAGCCGGCGGTCGAGCCCGTCCAGCGACGAATGCCCGATGGCGTCGGCGCCGGTCAGCAGGGCCTCGTAGTGGCGCAGCAGCCGCCGGTCGGCGCGCAGCTCCGCGTCGACCTGGCCGTTGACGCACGGCACGACGACGACGCGCGGCCGTGGATGGGCGAGCGCGAGCGGGGCGAGCACCGGCCAGGAGGCCGGTGTGGCGAAGGCGAGGATGGCGTCGTAGGCGCCCCGCGCGACGATCGCGGCCAGCTCGTGCTGCGCGCTCTCCAGCCGCACCTCGTGGATGCGCAGGCCGCGGTGCTCGCGGCTCTCACGCTCGTCCATCGCCCGCGTGACGACGTCGACCTGCCACCCGCGGTCGCGAAGCGCGAGGGCGGCGTCCTCGGCCAGCCGCTCCGAGCCGCCGGTGGATGGGTGGAAGCGCTCGACGGCGACCAGCAGCCGGTGCGAGGGCGGCAGCTGCGGCCCCAGCGCCTGCACGGCCCGCCGCTCGAGCTCCGCGGCACCCGGATCGCCCGGCGCGAGCGCCAGGATGCGGCGGGCCGCCTCGCCCGCCAGCGGCCACAGGCCGGCCTCGGCGGAGTACGCCGACAGCGAGCGCCACCGCTCGGCGTCGCCCGGCTCGGCGAGCGCCGCCTGGCGGGCGAGCGCCACCGCCTGCAGGCCGTCGCCGGAGGCGCGAACCAGCGACGCCAGGCCGGTCAGGGCGGGCTCGTAGCCGGGGACGGCGTCGAGCGCGTGCTCGAAGTGATCGGCCGCGGCCGCGGCGTCGCCCATGGCGTGCGCGATGACCCCGAGGTCGCCGAGGGCGCGTGCGCGCAGGCCGGGATCGTCGTCGAGCTCGGGCAGCAGGGCGGCGATCCCGGCGCACAGGTCCGCGAGCGGGCGGGTGCCGAACGCCGCCTCCAGCCCGTCGAGCGCCGCCGCGTGGCCGGTGCTCATGCCCGCACCGCGTCGAGCAGGCCGTGCAGGTGCTCGGGACGCACCGCGAGCTCGAGCGCGCCGGCGTGGGCCTCGGTCTCGCCCAGGAGCAGGACGCACGCCGCCAGCTCGCCCAGGGCCGTCGCGGCGTGGACCTTGACCGCCGGCTCCGCCGGGGCCGAGACGACCGCCTCGACGGCGTCCTCGAGGCGCAGCCGGCCCGCCAGCGCGACGGCGCGCAGCAGCCGCTGGGCGGCCGCGCCGGCGGCGGCGGTGAGGTCGGTCGCGGTCGGCGCCTCCAGGTACCGCGGCCGCTCGAGGCCGACGGTCAGCGCCCGCTCCACCAGGAAGCGCTCGTTCAGGCGCCGCGCCTGGATCAGGTGGCCGACGCCGGCGGCGGCGACGTAGCGGGTGGCGCCGAGGCCGGCGCGCTGCAGGCGCCAGGTGACCGACACCTCCTCCCCGCCGATGCGCGCGTTCGGCCCGACGCCGAAGCTCGGGTCGAAGCCGCCGACCGCCTCCAGGGCGCTGCGGCGCACGCACCAGTTGCCGCCGTAGACGACGACGGGCGCGACGACCGTCCGGTCGGCGTCGCCGTAGTCGAGGATCCCGTAGAGCGGCTCGAGGCCCGGCGCGGGCCAGGCGGCATCGCGCTCCTCCGGCCACAGCCCGACGATCGGCCCGCCGGCGCTGACCACGCCGTCGCGCGCGAGCTCGCGCGCGCACGCGGCCAGCCAGCCGGGCGCGGGGCGCGCGTCGTCGTCGAGGAAGACCAGCAGCTCGTGCGACGCGGCGCGCGCGCCCGCGTTGCGGGCATGCGACAGCCCCGCCTCGGGCTCGGCGACGACGCGGACGGTGGGATGGCGCTCGGCCAGCGCCGCGGCGACATCGGGCGTCGCGTCGGTCGAGCCGTTGTCGACGATCACGACCTCGGCCGCGCCCTGGCCCACGACCAGCTCGATCGTGTCGGCCAGCACGTCGGCGCGATCGCGGGTGCAGACGACGACGGTCGCAGGCGGCGCCGGAGCGCGGCGGACGACGGCGCCCCCGGCGACGGCGATCGAGCCGCGCCGCGCCGCCCATGCGGCCAGCTGCGCCTCGGCGTGGCCCTCACGGGAGGGCAGCGCCATCGGCATCGCCAGCCAGGCGTCGCGGCTCGCCGCCAGGCAGTCCAGCGGCAGCGCGTCCGGGGCGACCTCGCCGGCGCGCAGCGGCCACAGCGTGCCGTCCGGCGCGACGCGCAGCCCGTGCGCGCCGTCGACCACGGCGCCGGCCAGGGCCGCGCCGGCCTCGACCTCGGCGACCAGGCCGCCCATGAAGTCCGGGGCCGGCAGCGCGTGCGGCTCGAGGACGACGACCGTGGCGCCGCGGGCGGCCATCGCGGCACGGCGCAGCGCGCGGGCGCGGCCGGCGTCTGGGTCGGCGGCCACCACGCGGGCGTCAGGGCAGCGGCGCGCGAGCTCGCCGACGTCGTCGCCGTCGGCCACCGCCAGCAGCAGCTCGACGTCGGCGGGCACGCCGGACGCCAGGACGGCGTCGAGTTGGGCGCCGGCCTCGTCGCCGTCGCGCGGGAGCCGCACGACGAGCGAGGCCCGCGGCCGCGGTCCGCGATCCACCGGCTCGGCCGCCGCGCGCCAGGCCTGGGCCGGCGCGTCGGCGCGCAGCACGGCGTCCTCGCCCGCGCCGACGACGACCGCCGACGCCGGCAGGGCCGCGTCCTCGGCCCACGGGCTGACCGCCACGTCGGGGATCGCCTCGAGGTCGTGGCCGAGCGCGGCGATCGTCGTCGCCAGGCCGTCGAAGAGCTCCTGCAGCGGGCGCTGCGGCGGTGCGGGCACGACGAGCGAGACCGCGTCGGCGGGGGCGAACGCGCCGAGGTAGCCGGCCAGCGTCGCGTTCAGCGCCGCCTCGTCGAGCGGTGCGCCCGTCGCGATGAAGGTTGGGGGCACGAGCCGCTCGAGCAGCCCGCGGAGCCCGTCGAGCGCGGCCCGCGGCGAGAGCGTGCGCTCGATCGCCGCGCGGCCACCGGACGCCAGGCGCTCCCACAGCCGGCCGTCGCGATGCACGGCGACGATCGCGGCCGCGAAGTGCTCGGGCGTGTCGGCGACGAGCGCGTCGCGGCCGTGCTCGAGGTCCATGCCCTCGGCGCCGACCGTCGTGGTGACGACGGGCAGCCCGTGCGCGAGCGCCTCGCCGATCTTGCCCTTGACGCCGGCGCCGTAGCGCAGCGGCGCGACCGAGACGGCGGCGCCGTCGACGTACGGGCGGGTGTCGGGGACCCAGCCGGTGACCTCGACGTCGGCCGCCGCGAGCGCCTGCACCGCGGGGGGCGGCGCCGTGCCGACCAGCTGCAGCCTGGCGCCGGGCAGCTGCGCGCGCACCAGCGGCCACACGTCGCGCACGAGATGCACGGCCGCGTCGACGTTGGGCGTATGGCGGAAGTTGCCGACGAACAGCGCGCCGTCGCGGTCGGCCCGCGGCGGTCCGGCGGGCTCGGGCGGGTGGACGTTGGAGATGACCGAGACGGGGACCTGCGGGGCGAGCTCGCGCAGGGCGGCGGCGTCGTCGGCGCTGACGGCCACCAGCGCGTCGGCGGCGCCGTAGGCCGCCGCCTCGCGCTCGCGGGTCTGGCGCGCCCGCGCCGCGTCGGCGCCGCTGCCCGACAGCTCGGCGGCGCGTGCCTCGCGGACCCAGTGGACGTCGACGGTGTCGACCACGACCTTGGTCGCCGGCGCCCAGCGGCGCAGCAGCGGCAGGTAGACCTCGGCCGTCGGGAAGAACGAGAGCCACGCGACGTCCGGGCGCACGCGCGCGAGGAGCGCCTGCAGGTCCAGCGGCGGCGCCTGCACCGGCACCGGGGCGCGCTCGGCGTCGACGGGGTGCACCTCGACGCCCAGCGCCTCGACGGCGCGCACCGCCTCGGCCTGGCCGACGCCCACGCGCCCGACGAGGGTCAGGCGATGGCCGTCGGCGGCCAGCAGCTCGAGCAGCCGGAACAGGCGCAGGGAGCCCGAGTCGCGGTCGGGCGGCGGCACGTCGGGGTTGACGACGAGGATCGACAGCGGTCGGCCGATCGCCTCTGGCGAGCACGGGATCATCCGTCCCGGGTGGTCGGCGCGCGCCCGGGGCGCTTGAGCGCGGCGGCTGTCTGAGCCCGCTCTTAGGCGGCTCCCCTAACCTCCCCGCGCGATGATGCTCTCGCTGCTGGTGATGGCCGCCGTCACCGACAAGCTGGCCGACTTCGCGACCAACGTCGTCGGGGACCTCGGCCTGCCCGGGATCTTCCTGCTGATGGTGCCGGAGAGCGCGTGCATCCCGATCCCGTCGGAGGCGACGATGCTGTTCGCCGGCTTCAACGTCTCCGAGGGCAAGTACAGCCTGGTCGCCGCCGTGGCCGTCGGCGCGGTCGCCAACCTGATCGGCTCCTGGATCGCCTACGGCGTGGGCTACTACGGGCGCATCGAGGTGCTGCAGCACAGCCGCTTCTTCCACGTCAAGCCCGAGCACCTGGCGATCACGGAGCGCTGGTTCGAGCGCTGGGGCGGCTGGGCGGTCTTCTTCAGCCGCATGCTGCCGATCGTGCGGACGTTCATCTCGCTGCCGGCGGGCGTGGCGCGGATGCCGTTCTGGCGCTTCACCGTCCTCACCCTCGCGGGCTGCATCCCGTGGATCCTGATGCTGACGCTGATCGGCAAGGCAGCCCGCGACAACTGGGACGACTGGAAGGACCGCCTCCACTACGTCGACTACGGCGTGGCGGCGATCATCGTCCTGGGCGCCGGCTGGCTGGCCCTGCGCTGGTGGCAGCGCCGCCGCGCCCGCCTGGCCACCGATGTCGTCTGAGCGCCCGCGGCTGCCGCTGAGCCACGCCGTCGCGCTCGGCGCGATGCACGGCCCCGCCGAGCTGGTGCCGGTGTCCTCCTCGGCGCACGTGACGCTCATCCCGCAGCTGCTCGGATGGCCGTACGCGTCGCTGCCGGCCGACGTGCGTAAGGCCTTCGAGGTCGCCCTGCACGCGGGCACGCTGGTCGGGATGCTGCTGCTCGTGCCGCGGCCGTCGGCCCGCTTCGCGGTGCTGTCGGCCGCGCCGGCCGCGGCGACCGCCTTCGCGCTGGAGGGGCCGATCGAGCAGCGGCTGGGCGGCGTGCGCGCCACCGCGGCCGGCCTGGTCGCGGGGTCGGCGCTGCTGGTGCTCGCCGACGCGGTCGGCGGGCGCGGCCGCCCCGTGCGGCACGAGGCCGAGCCGTCGACCGCCGACGCCGTCGTGCTCGGCGCCGCCCAGGCCGCGGCGCTGTGGCCGGGCGTCTCGCGGCTCGGGGTCACGGTCGCCGCCGCGCGGCTGCGCGGGTTCGAGCGCGGCGCGGCGTTCACGCTCGGGCGCCAGGCGGGGCTGCCGATCGTGGCGGGCGCGACCGCGTTGAAGGCCTGGCGGCTGGCCCGGCGCGGGTTGGACCGCGACCTGCGCCGCCCGTTCGCGGCGGGAATGGCGGCCGCGCTGGCCTCGACGCTGGCGGCGGCGCCGCTGCGCCGGACGAACCCCGTCGGCCCCGTGGCCGCCGAGCGGCTGGCGCTGGCCGGCGCGGCCCTGCTGCGTCTGCGACGATCCGGGCGATGAGCGACGCGTACGCCGCTGCAGGAGTCGACACCGACCAGGCCGACGCCGGCGTCGGCGCGCTGGTCTCGGTCCTGCGCCGGGTGGAGACCGACGGCCCGTCGCGGGTCGTGCCGCTGCCCGGCCACTACGCGACGGTCCTGAAGGTCGCCGAGAACCTCGGCATCGCGATGGGCACCGACGGCGTGGGGTCGAAGATCGTCGTCGCCGAGCAGGCCGACCGGTTGGAGACCGTCGGCATCGACTGCGTCGCGATGAACGTCAACGACGTGGTCTGCGTCGGCGCCGAGCCGATCGCGCTGGTCGACTACCTCGCCGTCGAGGAGGTCGACAGCGACCGGCTGGCGCGGATCGGCGAGGGGCTGCGCGTCGGCGCGCAGGCGGCGAACTGCGAGATCCCCGGCGGCGAGCTGGCGGTCGTGCCGGAGCTCATCCGCGGCCATCCGTCGCCGCACGGGTTCGACCTGTGCGCGACGGCGATCGGCACCGTGGCGCTGGACGCGATCGTCTCGGGCAAGGAGATCCGGCCCGGCGACGCGCTGATCGGGCTGCCGGCCAGCGGCCTGCACTCCAACGGCTACACGCTGGCGCGCCGCGCACTGCTGGAGCAGGGCGGGCTCGGGCTCGACGACCGCCCGGCCGAGCTGGGCGGCGCGTCGGTCGCCGACGTGCTGCTCGAGCCGACGGTCATCTACGTGCGCGCGGTGCTCGACCTGCTGCGCTCCGGCGTGCCGGTCCACGGGCTGGCGCACATCACCGGCGGCGGGCTGACCAACCTGCTGCGGCTCGGCGGTGGCTACGCGATCGAGGATCCGCTGCCGGTCACGCCGGTGTTCGCGCTGGTGCAGCGCCTCGGCGAGGTCGAGACCGCCGAGATGTGGGAGGTCTTCAACATGGGCTGCGGCTTCGTCGCGGTGGTGCCCGAGGACCGCGCCGACGAGGCGGCGGCGATCGTGGCGGCGCGGCATGAGGGCGCGCGGCGGATTGGGACGGCGACCGATCGCGCCGGGACCGTCGAGGTGCCCGGGCTCGGGCTGCGCTTCCCGGCGCGGTAGCGCGCGATCGTCAGCGGACAGCGGCGCGGCACGCGCGCTGGCCCGGCCCTACGATCCACCGGATCCTGGGGCGCCATGGCCCCGGAGCCGCCCGCCGACGACCCCGGAGACCCGATGACGCCCCGCTCCCTGCTGCCCCTCGCCACCGCGCTGTGCGCGCTGCTGATCGCGGTGCCCGCGGGCGCCGCCGACCGCGAGCGGCCGGCCGGCCGGCCGATGCTGGGCAAGTACGGGTGCTCGGAGTCGGTGTTCAGCCTCGACGGCTACCACTCCGAGGCGCGCGGCTTCATCACGCTGCTGCCCGGCGGCCGCTACCGCCAGGGCACCGGCGCGATCGGCCGCTACCGCTACCACGCCAAGAGCGGCGTGACGACGTTCAAGGGCGGCGGGATCGACGGCTCGAAGGCCACCGGCATCGACGGCAAGCGCAACCGGCTGTTCATCATGGTGAAGCTCAAGAGCGGCCGCCCGCACTGGGCGTGCACGCGCACGGGCAAGGGCTGAGGGCCCCCCGAAGGCCAGACCGCCGGAAGGGGTACGGCGCGCGGCGTGACCCTGCGACGACAGGCCATCGTGTTCTTCGCTGCCTGCGCGGCGATCATGGCCAGCGGAATGGTGTACGGCATCACGCACCGCGACCTCGCGCTCGGAGCGATGACGGCCGTCGGCGTTCCGATCAGCCTGGGGTTGGTGGCGAAGGGCGCCGCCCTGGAGCGGTCGGGCGCCCCGCCGTCCGAGACTCCCCCTCCCCGCGGTGCACGACGTTGGCTCATCGTGCTCATGGGCCTGGGCATGTTGTTCCTCTTCAACCTTCTCGGCGCGATCGACCCGGATCCCTCGACGGCGCTCGTCGTGGTCGCGGAGATCGCCGGCTTCGCCGCCGGCGTCGCGTACGTCCTGCGAGCGCGCTGGTGGCACGCCGCGTGACCCGACTCGGGGCGCTACCGCCTCGGGCGCCGGCCGGCTGCGGCGAAGAGGACCGCCGCGATGAGCGCTGCGGCGACGGCAAGCACCCAATCGCTGGCGTACACCGCCGCGATGGAGACCGCCCCGGCGAAAGCGGGAAAGCGCCGAGCACCCAGTACGTCGTCTCATTCACCTTGGGCGGGCGCCCCTGCGACCGAACGCATGCACAGATTGCCCCGCCGGGCCCATGCAGCGTTCCTCGCCGATGCTCACCGCGAGGGACAGCCGCGCGGCGAGCCGCCTCCACCGCGGCTCGCGCAGATGGCGGTCCGCCCGCCTGGGCGACCGCAGCATGCGGTCGCCGACGAAGAGCAACCCGACGGTCATCGCGACCATCACTGCGGCGGTGACGAGCTCAGCTTGGTGGTCGCTCATGACCGCCGCCTCAGAGGAGGTACACGATCAACGCCACGGCGAGGACCACGCCCACCAGGCCCCACCAAGACTTCTCGGGACCCGGCCGCAGCTCGAGCAGCCAGTCGAACACCTCACAGCTCGCCGAGCCGTGGGTCACGTGCCGGCACCACGCCGAGGCGAGCCGCCCAGCTGGCCGGAAGCACGTAGACGTCCTGCCGGCTCCCCTGGCGGCGCAGGACGACGCGGGACAGCCACGACCAAGGATCCACCATCCTCAACCGCTCACCGCCGACGTGCTCGACATAGCGATCGAGCCGGCGCTCCAGATCGTGCTCGAGCTCGGTGCGCCCCCGTGCGTAGGCGACCAAGTCATCGACCACGACCGCGAGATCCCCGCTGCCGCGGGCCAAGCGAGCCCAGGGCACATCGGGCTGCGAGAGGACCCGCTCGAACGTTGCTGTGTCCGGATTCACCATCCTGGAGACGCCTCGAGAAGCAATGGTGCCCTCGCCGAGCGGCCTCGACACAAGGCCCAGCCTGCACCGAGCCCGGCGACCCCGACTGGGCCGCCCCACCCCTACCCCAGCCGCACGTACCCCGTCGCCCCGTCCCCGCCCGGGGCGTGGGTGCGGCGGGTCACCATGTTGGAGGAGTTGCCCTCGATGGTGTGGATGCTGCCGTCGGGGTCGACCGACTCGACGATGCCGATGTGCTCGCCGCCCCAGACGATGAGGTCGCCGGGGCTCGGGGTCGCGCCCGCGGCATTCGGCGTCCAGCGGCCGGTCCGCTGGGCCCACGCGGCGACGGCCGACACCGAGCCGAAGCCCTGGCCGGACTCGCCGAGCGGCGCGCCCGCCTGCTGGGCGGCCCACGAGACGAAGTAGGCGCACCACGGGCCGATGCCGCTGCCGGCGGTGGCCTGGCGGTACTGGGCGATGCGCGGCGCGTCGTTGGAGCCGGGGGGCTGCTCGGTCACGCCGATCTCGCCCTGCGCGGCGGCCAGCGCCCGCTGGCCGGCGGTGGCGCCGGTGGGGCTCAGCAGCGACGCGGTGGTCGCCGTCGGCGCCACGCTCTGGCTGCCGAGCACCGACGCGAAGCTCGCCGGCGTGCCGGTCGCCGCCAGCGACCCGGGCGCGAGCGCCCCGCCGGTGGCCGCCGTGGCGACACGCGCCGCCGCGCCCTGCGGTGCCAGGCCCTGCTGGATCTCGGCGATGCGGGCCATCACGGCCTCGACGCTCATCGCCAAGGTGATCGGACGGCGCGCGCGCCCCTGAAGGGGCCGCCCGGGCCCCGGTCATCGGAACGACCGAGGGGCGGCCTGAGCCGCCCCTCGATGCTGATCCGTCCCCCGGGAGCCCGCGAGCTCCCTGGAGCCTGTCGATCCTGCGCTAGCCGAGCAGCCGCAGCACGCTCTGCGGGGCCTGGTTGGCCTGCGAGAGCATGGCCGTGCCGGCCTGCTGGAGGATCTGGTTCTTGGTGAGGTTGACCATCTCCTCGGCCATGTCCACGTCGCGGATCCGCGACTCGGCGGCGGTCAGGTTCTCCTGGTAGGAGGCCGACACCGACAGCGAGTGCTCGAGGCGGTTCTGGACCGCGCCGAACGTCGCGCGAGCGGTGCTGACGGCGCTGATGGCCGCGTCGATCTCGGAGATGTCGGTCGTGCCGCTGGTCGAGAGCGAGCTGTAGGACGTGCCGACGGTGTTCGACAGGTCCACCAGCGAGACCGCGATCTGCTGGCCGTCGTCGGCGCCGACCTGGAACGAGACCGTCGAGGTGCCGTTCAGCAGGTTGATGCCGTTGAAGGAGGCCTGCGAGCCGATGCGGCTGATCTCCGACGCCAGCTGGTTGACCTCGTTCTGGATCGACGTGCGGGCGTTGTCGTCGAGCGAGCCGTTCTTGTACTGGACGGCCAGCTCGCGGACGCGCTGCAGCATCGAGTGGACCTCGTCGAGGTTGCCCTCGGCGGTCTGCACCATCGACATGCCGTCCTGGATGTTGCGCTGCGCCTGCGCGAGGCCGCGGATCTGCGAGCGCATCGACTCGGAGATCCCGAGGCCGGCGGCGTCGTCGGCGGCGCTGTTGATGCGGTAGCCGGACGACAGGCGAGCCATCGACTTGGTGACGGCGGCCGACGTGTGGTTCAGGTTGCGGTAGGCGTTGAAGGCCTCCACGTTCTGCGTGATGCGAAGGGACATGCGTCGATCTCCTTGATGACGATGGTGTTGGTGTCCCGAGGCGACTCCTTGTCACCTCTTTCCTAGGCCGTTGATCGGCCCGCCGCGAGCGGTCCTTGAGCCGCGTCCAGCGGGGGCTGGACGCAGCCGCTCAGGCGGCGCCGGCCACGCCGGCTCCGTGCTTGGCCTCGAAGCGCACGCGGTCGCGCTCGACCTGCTGGCGCACCCACGCGCCCAGGGCCGGGTCGGCGCTGGCGACGGTCTCCGACAGGCCGTGGCGGATCGTCGCCTCCGGCACGTACACGGGCGGGACGCCGTCGCGGCGCAGGCGCTCGAGCAGGTCGGTGTCCTGGTACCAGACGACGAGGTCCGGATCGAGGAACTCGCCGTCGGCGACGGCGTGGCGCTCCAGCGTGTCGCGGCTGAGCGCGAAGCACCAGGCGGCGAAGTCGGTGCGCATCGCGCCGTCGACCGTGTGCGGGAACGCCACGGCGGCACCGGCGTCCAGCGCGGCCCGCAGCGGATCCCACCAGCCCGGCAGCACCTCGACGTCGTCGTTGCAGACCACGAGGTAGCGGCCGCGGCCGGCGCGCAGGCCGGCGTTGACGGGCGCCGTGAAGCCCTGGGGCGGCGAGCCGTTGTCGACGATGACGATCTCGTGCGACGCGCTCGTGGCGCCCTGGATCGCCGCGACGCAGCGGCGCAGCCGCTCGCCGGCGGCGTCGAGCGTCGGGATGACGACCGTCAGCTCCGGGGCGGCGCCGAACGCCCCGCCGCCGCGCGCGACCGCGCTGCGGCGGCCGGCCGGCGTCACGATCGCGTCGGAGACGCTGCGCACCTCGCCGCGGCGCGCCAGCTCGGCGCAGAGCGCGGCGACGACCAGCTCGTCGGGCACCGGCGGAACGCCGCTCAGCTCGGCGCGCCGCCACGCCAGCGCGTGGGCGGCGACGGCCGGCGTCGGTGCGTCCGCGTCCACGCTTGCGGACGCCGCGACGGCGGGGTCGGCGAGCGCGGCGACGAGCGCCCGCAGCCATTGGGGCTCCGGCACGGCGACGTCGCGCAGCAGCACCACGACGTCCCCGGTCGCACGCGCGACGCCCGCCGCGGTCGCGGCGGCGAGGCCGCTGCGGCGCGGGAGGCGCTCGATCGCCACGTCGCCTTCGAGCATCGCCAGGACCGGCGCCAGGTCGGGCGCGGCGTCGTCGACCACGACGACCTCGAACGCGGGGTCGGCGGGCAGCGCGGACAGGCCCTGCAGGCACGCGAGGGTCCGCTCGGCGCCTCCGGACAGCGGCACGACGATCGAGACGAGCACGCCCCGGTGATCGGACATCCGGCCAGGCGCCTTGAGGCGGCCGGCGCGCGCTCAGACGGTGACGTCGACGTGCGGCCGGCCGTCGTCGGGCGGCGGCTCGCGGCGCGGCGCGGGATCGCGCTTCTTGCGCGGCGGCGGCTCCTGCTCGCCGCGCTCGTCACCCGTGCGCTTCGTGCGGCGGATGGCGGGGATCGGCTCGGTGACCGGCGGGCGCGGGCGGATGGGCTCGATGCGGTCCACCGGTCAGCTCCTGTCCCTACCGCTGCGGGACCGGCCCGCCCGAGCCGTCGGGAGCCGGGCCACCTGCCGCCTGGGCGGCGGCCTGGGCGAGCAGCCGCCGGCGCAGGCGCTCGAGCTCGGCCAGCGCGATCTGCCGCCACACCGTGACGGCCACGCCCCAGCTGACCAGGTAGCCGGCGATGCCGCCGATCAGGCCGCGCAGCAGCGCGTCGCCGGTGGGCACCCCGGCGCGCTGCGAGAGCCAGACGACCAGGGCGAACGCCCCCAGGCCGCCCCAGCCCTTGGCCATGGCGATGTGTCGCCGCGCGCGCGGATGCGCGCTCAGGCGGATGCCGTCCTCGCCCACGGCGTCGCTCATGGCAGCAGCTCCTCGGCCAGCTCACGCGCCGACGCCGTCTGCAGGCCGGCGTCGACGGCCTGCCCGCGCGCCAGGAACGACAGCGGCAGCGAGCAGTCGATGGCCAGCCCGATCACGGTCCCGAGCATCTCGGTCTCATCGGCATGGGTGACCGCCAGCGCGCCGACGCCCAGCTCGCGCACGCCGCGCACCAGCTCGCGCGCCGCCGCGGGCCCGACCGTGGCTGACACCGCCAGGTGCAGCTCGTCGGGGGCGAGGGCGTCGAGCTCCAGGCGCAGCGAGCGCAGCTCGGCCGACGACCGCGGGCTGACGCCCGGCGTGTCGACGATCACGAGGTGCTCGCCGCGCAGCGACGCGATCCGAGCGGCGCCCTCCGCGCCGCTCTCGACCGCGTGCAGCGTGACGCCGTAGGGCGCCAGCAGGCGGGTGAGCTCCGCGCCGCCGTCGGGCGCGCGCAGCGCCAGGACGGTGACCGGCAGCCCGCCGTGGCGGGCGTGGGCGGCGGCCAGACGGGCGACGCAGCGCGTCTTGCCGGCGCCGCCGGGGCCGACGAAGCCGACCACGCCGGGGCCGCGCCGCAGCGGGTGCAGCGGGATCCGGCGCTCGAGGGCCTCCACGACGAGGTCGCGCGGCTCGGCCGTCGGCAGCAGGGGATGCAGCGCGGCCATCGCCTCGTCGGCGATCGCCTCGGCCAGCTCGGCGCGCAGCCCGCGATCGGCGAGGCGGTCGGCGGCGGCCTGGGCCTCGAGCGGCAGGGCGGCGGGCGCGGGCGCGGGCTCCCATTGCTCCGGGCCGGGCTCGACGTCGTGCGGGTCGATGCCCACGTAGTCGAACATCCCGGTGGGCTGCTCGACGCGCTCCGCATCGATGCGCTCCGCCTCGGCGGCGGGCTCCGCCTCGACCAGCTCGGGCGCGGGCTCGGAGCCGGCCGGCCCCTCCGGCGCGGCCTCGTCGTCCAGCGCGCGAGCGGGCCACTCGAACGTGATCGGGTCCTGCGGCTGCGGGATCGCGGCCGGCTCCGGCTCGCGCCCCTCCGGCGCGGCGGGCGCGTCGGCCTCCGGCGCCGGGGGCGGCGCGAACGCCGCGGCGGCGGCCGGTGCCGCCGGCTCGCCGTCGTCCTCGATCTCCGGCGCGGCCAGCGGCTGCGCCGGCGCGAGGCCCGCGTTGAACAGCGCGGCCAGCCCCTGCGCCTGCGGCGGCGGGGCCTGCGGGAAGAGGTCGTCGACGGTGACGTCGGACGAGCGCGGCAGCGCGTCGACCTCGGGCGAGGTCGCCGGGCGCGGGCCCGCGGGCTCGCCGGCCGCGGGCGGCTGCGCCGGCCCGAGGCCGTGGCGCTCCTGCGCCTGGGCCAGCTGCTGGGCGAAGGCGCGCGCGGCGGCCGACGACGCCTCGGCCGCCGTGTCGCCGGCCGGGCCGAGCCCGGCCGCGAGCGCGGCCTCGCCGGGACGCACGTCGACCTCGATCTCGCGCTTGGCGAAGAAGCCGCCGACGCCGCCGCTCGTGGTCTCGCGCCGCGCCACGATGACGGCGTCGTCGCCGAGCTCCTGGCGGATGCGCGGGACGAGCTCCTCCAGCGAGCGTCCGCGGTAGGTGAAGGTCTGCTCGGCGGGCGTCATACGCGTGCTCGTTCGACGGTGGTCTCCGTTGTCTTGCCCCTGCAAGCGGGCTGGCGGCGCGAAGTCTCAGGGCTCATACCGCCACAACCCCGATCGTCTCCACCCCGATGCCCGGGGCGATCTCGTTGTACGCGCACACCGACAGCTGCGGCAGCGCCTGCTCGCAGAGCCTCCGCAGGTGGCGGCGGACGCGCGACGAGCAGATCAGGACGGGACGCCGGCCGCGCGTGACGGCCTGCTCGACGTGGCCGGCCAGCGACTGCACGAGCGCCTGCGCGCGCGACGGGTCCATGGCCAGGTACTCGCCGTCGGGCGTCTGGGCGATGGCGTCCGACACCTCCTGCTCGAGGTGCGGGTCCAGCGTGATGGCGCGCAGCGTGCGCTCCGAGTCCAGGTACGGCGAGACGATCGTGCGGCCCAGCGCCTGGCGGGCGTACTCGGCGAGCAGCTCCGGGTCGCGCGTGACGCGCGCGCGGTCGCCGGCGGCCTCGACGATCGCGCCGAGGTCGCGGATCGAGACGCCCTCGCGCAGCAGCGCCTGCAGCACGCGCTGCAGCTCGCCGACCGACAGCAGCTCGGGCACGACCTCGTCGACGACGGCGGCGTTGTGCTCCTTGAGCGTGTCCAGCAGGCTGCGCACGTCCTGGCGGGTGAGCAGGTCGGCGACGTGGCGGCGGATCGTCTCGGTCAGGTGGGTGACGACCACGCTCTCCGCGTCCACCACCGTGTACCCGAGCGCCTCGGCCTCGGCGCGGGCCGCGTCGGTGATCCAGACCGCGGCCATGCCGTAGGCGGGGTCGGTCGTCGGGATGCCGTCGAGCTGGCCGACCGCGTCGCCGGGGTCCAGCGCGAGCTGGTGTCCGGGCATGATGTGGCCGCGCGCGACCTCGGTGCCGCGGACCTTGACGAGGTACTCGTGGCTCTGCAGGCCGATCTCGTCGTGGATGCGGACCGACGGGATGATCGTCCCGACCTCGGCGGCGATCTGGCGGCGGACGGCCGAGACGCGCTGCAGCAGCGAGCCGCCGGACGACCCGTCGACGAGCGGCACCAGGCCGAAGCCGATGCACAGCTCCAGCGGGTCGAGCGACAGCGCGTCCTGCACCTGGTCGCGCGGCGAGGCGGGGGCCGGCGGCAGCGCCGCGGCGGCCGCGGCCTGCTGCGCCTCCTCGAGCTTGCGCTGCTGCGCGGTCTTGGCCAGCGCGCGCCCGGCGACGACGAACAGCGTGCCGATCAGCAGGAACGGGATCTTGGGAAGCCCCGGGACGAGCGCGAACAGGCAGATGACGACACCGGCCACCAGCGGCGCGCGCTCCTGGCCGCCGATCTGGCCGACGACCTGGCGGCCGAGGTCCTCGGTGCTCGCGGCGCGCGTGACGATGATGCCGGTCGCGACCGAGATCAGCAGCGCCGGGATCTGCGCGGCGAGGCCGTCGCCGACCGACAGCAGCGAGAAGTGGTGGATGGCCTCCGTGAACGAGCGGTGCTGCATCGCCACGCCGACGATGAGACCGCCGATGAGGTTGATCGCGGTGATCATCACGGCGGCCATCGCGTCGCCCTTGACGAACTTCGAGGCGCCGTCCATCGCGCCGTAGAAGTCGGCCTCCTGCGCGATCTCGGCGCGGCGCCGGCGCGCCTCCTCCTCGGTGATCTGGCCGGCGTTGAGGTCGGCGTCGATCGCCATCTGCTTGCCGGGCATCGCGTCGAGGGTGAAGCGCGCCCCGACCTCCGCCACGCGGCCCGCGCCGTTGGTGACGACGACGAACTGGATGACGATGAGGATCAGGAAGATGATGAGGCCGACGACGACGTTGCCGCCGACGACGAAGTTGCCGAACGCCTCGACGACGTGCCCGGCGTCGCCGTGCAGCAGGATCAGGCGCGTGACGCTGATGTTGATCGCCAGCCGGAAGAGCGTGGTGATCAGCAGCAGCGACGGGAACGCGGAGAAGTCCAGCGCCTTCTGCACGTAGAGCGTCGTGACGACGATGGCCAGCGCGACCGAGATGTTCAGCGTGATCGCGAGATCCAGCAGCATCGGCGGCAGCGGGATGATCAGCATGATCACCACGAGGACGACCACGCCCGCGGCGATCAGGTCGGTGTACTTGCCGACCTTGTTCATCATCTGGGTCACGAGGCGAGCCTCCTGCGTCCGGCGACGCGGTAGACGTAGGCCAGCACCTGGGCGACGGCCTGGAAGAGCTCTTCGGGGATCATGTGGCCGACCTCGACGGTGGCGTGCAGCGACCGTGCCAGCGGCGGGTCGGGGACGATCGGCACGCCGTTCTCGGCGGCGATCTCACGGATGCGCAGCGCCACGAGGTCCTGGCCCTTGGCGATGACCTGCGGGGCGGGCGACTGGCCGTCGTACTTCAGCGCGACGGAGAAGTGGGTGGGGTTGGTGACGACGACGTCCGCGGTCGGGACGTCGGCCATCATGCGAGCGCGCGCCGCCTCGCGCTGGCGCCGGCGGATGGCGCCGCGGACCTCGGACGGGAGGTCCTGCTGCTTGGCCTCGTCCTTGACCTCCTGCTTGTCCATGCGCAGCGACTTCTCGTGGCGCCAGCGCTGGTAGAGGTAGTCGACGACGCCGATCAACAGGTAGGCGAGCACGGCGCGCATGGCCAGGCCGCGGACCTTGCCGGCGATGTCGCTGCCCAGCTGCAGCGGCGACATGCCCACCAGCGCGGCGTAGTCGCCGACGTGCGGCAGCAGCGCGCTGAGCACCACAGCCGCCACGACGGTGACCTTGACGATGTTCTTGGCGGTCTCGAAGATCGCGTCCTTGCCGAAGATCCGCTTGAAGCCGCTGGCGGGGTTCAGCCGGCGCGGGTCGGGCTTGAGCGCCTCCGTCTTCGGCTTGACGCCGACCTGGACGAGCGAGATGAGCACGCCGGCCAGCGCGCACGCGCCGACCACCGGCGCCAGCGAGACGGCCGCCGTGCGGCCGGCCGCGAGCATGATGTCGCTGACGGTGCTGGCGGTGAAGACGTCCTGGCCCGGGCCGTGGCTGGCCGACGCGGTCAGCGCGTCGCGCAGGCTGTCGCCGAGGCGCTGCGCCGTCCCGGCGCCGGTGATGCCGAGCATCACCAGCCCGGCGAGCATGACCACGGCGCCGTTGAGGTCCTGCGACCTGGCGACCTGGCCCTTCTTGCGCGCCTCTTCGCGGCGCTTGGGTGTGGCCTTCTCGGTCTTCTCACCAGCCATCGCTCACCCCACCCGCAGCGTGTCGAGGGCGGCGCCGACGTCGGCCTGCAGCTGGTTGGCGATCCAGCCGGCGACGAAGGGCATCGTGGCGCCGATCAGCAGCAGGCCGACGACCACCTTGGCGGGCAGGCCGACCTGGAAGACGTTGAGCTGCGGCACGACGCGCGTGATGACGCCGAAGGCCGCGTCGGTGAGCACCAGCGCCAGCAGGACCGGGCCGGCGACCTCCAGCGCGCTCACGAAGATCTGCACGAACGCCTGCCCCGTGCCGGCGACGAGGCGGCCGAGCGACGGGTAGTCGGTGAGGCCGACGACGTCGTAGGTGCGGGCCAGCCCCTGGATCACCCAGGCGTCGCCGCTGATGGCGATGAAGACGAGCAGCCCGATCAGGCTGTAGGCGGTGCTGATGACCGCGCCCTGGTTGCCGTTGACCGGGTCGACGAGGCTGCCGAACGAGAAGCCGATCGAGGTGTCGAGGAACGTGCCGGCGACCGCGATGGCGGCGAAGGTGGCGGCCAGCGTGTAGGCGAACGCCGCGCCGACGAGCATCTCCTTGGTCAGCAGCGAGCCGATCCCGAGCACGTCGGTGGGCAGCGCGTGGCGGCCGACCACCGGCGAGATGCCGATGGCCAGCGCGACGGCGACGATGCCGCGCACGCGCGCCGGGACCATCTTGCTGGAGAACAGCGGCGCCAGCAGGAACAGCGGCGACAGCCGGGCCAGGACGAGGAAGAAGGCGAGCACCCGCTGCTCACCGAACTGCTCGATGAGCTGCGAGGCGGAGCTCTGCAGCTGGGAGCCCATCGCGCCGTCAGCCCACCATGTTGGGGATCGAGCTCCAGAGCTCGGCCGTGTACGACAGGAGCTGGTTGAGCATCCACGGGCCGCCGACGACGAGCACGGCGGCCATCGCCAGCACCTTCGGGATGAAGGAGAGCGTCTGCTCCTGGATCGAGGTGACGGCCTGGATGATCGAGATCACCACGCCGACGACGAGGCCGACGAGCAGCAGCGGCAGCGAGACCTTCAGCGCCAGGCTCATCGCCTGGGTCGCGAGCGAGACGACGACGTCCTGGTCCATCAGTGAAACGACTCCACGAGCGAGCGGGTGACGAGGTCCCATCCGTCGACCAGGACGAACAGGAGGATCTTGAACGGCAGCGAGATGAAGACCGGCGGCAGCATCACCATGCCCATGGACATGAGCGTCGAGCTCACGACGAGGTCGATGACCAGGAACGGCAGGAAGATCAGGAAGCCGATCTGGAACGCGGTCTTGAGCTCGCTGATGATGAAGGCGGGGATGAGCACCCAGGTCGGGACGTCGCTGCGGGTCTCCGGCCGGTCGAGCTTGGCCAGGTGCACGAACAGCGCGAGGTCCTTGGTGCGCGTCTGGCGGAACATGAACTCGCGCAGCGGCTTCTGACCGCGGTCGAGCGCCTGCGCCTGGGTGATCTCGTGCTTGGTCAGCGGGTCGATGGCGTCGGTCTTGACCTGGGTGAAGGTCGGCGCCATCACGAAGATGGTCAGGAAGAGCGCGATCCCGACCAGCACCTGGTTGGGCGGCGCGGTCGGCGTGCCGAGGCCGGTCCGGATGAAGCCCAGGACGACGAGGATGCGCGTGAAGCCGGTGACGCAGAACAGCAGCGCCGGGACGAGCGTGACCGCCCCGACGAGGATCAGCAGCTGGACGGCGTTGCCGCCGTCGCCGGTCACCGAGCCGTCCTCTCGCGGAGCCGCTCGAGCACGTCGCCGATGGCCCGGCGGACGCGGTCGCCGGCGGCTCCCGAGCCACCCGACGGCCCGTCGCCGGCCTCGAGCTCGGGCGGCGCCAGCAGGCCGAGGGCACGCGCCTCGTCCTCGGTGTAGGTGCGGATCGGCACGACGCCCTGCTCGGCGCTGCCGACGAGCACGAGCTCGCGCCCCGCGCGGATGAGGTGGACGGAGCGCCCGGGGCCGAGCGGCATGCTCGCCTCGGTGGCCAGGCCGAAGCCGTGGCCGCGCTCCTCCTTGGAGGCCTTGAGCTGGCGCAGGACCCACGTGAGGCCGTAGATCACGGCGACGACGACGGCCAGGCCGATGAAGGTGCGGGCCAGCGAGCCGCTGCCCGAGCCCACGGCGGCATGCGTCGCCGTGCCGTCGGCCGGGAGGTTGAGCGGCGTCTGCTCGCCGTAGGGGTCCTTGTTGGTGCCGGCCGCGAGAACCGCGGCGGGCGCCAGCAGGACGCACGGGAGGGCGACCGCGAGCGCGGTCGTGAAGCGGAGGGTTGCCTTCACTGGAGGGACTCGGTAGGTCGGGAGGGACGACCAGCCAGCCCCAGTGATCGGCGCCCGCCGGAGGGACTTGAGCGACGAATCTGGACGAGCGTTCGAGAGCCGTCGGAGCCCGGGGTAGGAGCCCCGCGGCCCGTGGCCGATCCGAGTCGTCTGGACCCCGGATATCGGGGTCCAGACGACGCACGTCGCGTCGCGTCGCGTCGCGCCGCGTCCGCCCGCACCCGCGGGCGCCGCGGCGCGCTACGCCGCCTGCGCCACGTCGCCCGGCGGCAGCGCCTCGGGCGTGAAGGCCACGGGCGCGGGCGCCGCCGGCGCGGCGCCGACGACCTCGGTGATGCGCAGGCCGAACTGCTCGTCGATGACCACGACCTCGCCGCGGGCGATCGGGCGGCCGTTGACGAGCAGGTCGACGGGCTTGTCGGCCAGGCGGTCCAGCGTGACGACCGAGCCGGGGCCGAGGGCCATGGTCTCCCCCAGCGACATGCGCGTGCGGCCGACCTCGACCGTCAGCTCGACGGTCACGTCGGTCAGGCGCGCCAGGTCGGCGCCGGAGGTGGTGGCCGGCAGGGCGCCGGTGGGCTCGGGCAGCTGGTCGAACTCGACGTCGGGCATCGGATGGTCCTCGGGTCGCGGCTCGCTACTGGATGGCGACGTCCGTGAACAGGACGTCCTCGGCCTCTACGTCGGTCTCCTGGCCGATCCGCTTGAGGATCTCCTCCTGGATCTTGCGGCGCGACTTCTCGCGCTGGAGCCGATCGCCGGTGGAGTCGGTGAGCGTGTCGGTGATGATCGACCGCACGACGGCCTCCTGCGGCATCACGCCGTAGCCGGTTGGCGGGGCCGCGGCGGCGCCCTCGTGGCCGGCAGCCGGCGCGGCGACGTAGCCCTCCTTGAGGACCAGCGCCACGTCGAGCTTGGCGAAGCGCCCGTCCTTCAGGTTGATGAGGAAGTCCTTGGGCAGCACGTACACCTCGCCGGCGATCTTCGGCTTGGGCGCGGGCGCCGGCTTGGCGAGCACGAACTTGTAGACGCCGCCGACGGCGATGAGCAGCACCGGGATGAGGATCTTGATCTTGGACATCATCAGCCTGAGGACGAGGACGAGGACGGGGAGAAGTCGGGGCGGATCGACGGGATCGGCGACGAGTCCGTCGAGGTCTCGGCGCGCGGGACGAGGATCTCCACGCGGCGGTTGATCGAGCGGCCGGCGGGCGACGAGTTGTCGGCGATCGGGTGGTACTGGCCGCGGCCGGCGGCGGTCATCCGCTTCGGCGTGATCCCGTCGGCGGCGAACAGGCGCACGATGCTCTCGGCGCGCGCCGTCGACAGGGCGAGGTTGTCGGGGAACTGCGACCCGTGGATCGGGACGTCGTCGGTGTTGCCCTGGACCACGAGCTGGTGGTCGGGCTGCGTGCCCAGGAGGCTCGCCATCTGGTCGAGCAGCGGGCGCGACTGCGGCCGCGGGGTGGCGGAGCCGCTGTCGAACAGCAGGTCGTCGGTGAGGATCCGGATGTGCAGGCCGTCGGGCGTGACCTCGGTCTGGATCTTGCCGGAGAGGCCCTTCTGAGCCGCGACGGCGTCGAGCTGCTGCTTGAGCTTCTGGAAGTCCTGCTGCTCCTTGGCCTGCGCGGCCGAGCGCGCCTCCCGGGGATGCCCGCCCATGTACGGCTCGAGGTTGGACTGCGGCGCGGCCGGCGACGGGTTGGAGATGTTGTCGGTGCCGCCCGCCTCCTTGATGGAGCGCCCGCCGGGCAGGATGCGGCCGGAGAAGGCGTCCTGGAGCGCGTGCTGGAGGCTCTCGAACTTCGACTTGTTCACCGACGAGATCGAGAACAGCACCATGAACAGCGCCATGAGCAGCGTGATCAGGTCGGAGTACGTCAGCAGCCAGCGTTCGTCGACGTGCTCGCCGTGGTCGTCGTGATGACCACCCCGCTTTCTGCGGCGGCTCGCCACGACGCTCCTACGCGGCCTGCGCGGCCGGCTCGGCCGCGACCTTGAGGTCCGGCTTGCCGCCCGGGTTCTCGACCGCCTCGCGCTCCTCGGGGGCGATGAAGCTCAGGAGCTTCTGCTGGACGATGCGCGGGTTGTCGCCGGCCTGGATCGCCAGGATGCCCTCGAGGACGAGGTTGCGCTCCTCGACCTCCTTCTGGCTGAGCATCTGGAGCGTGTAGCAGACCGGGAAGTACACGATGTTGGCCGACCCGACGCCGTAGAGCGTGGCGATGAACGCGCCGGAGATCGCGGGCCCGAGCGTCTCGGGTGCCGACAGGTTGCCGAGCACGTGCACGAGCGAGACGACGGTGCCGAGCACCCCGATGGTCGGGGCCAGGCCGCCGGCCTTCTCGAAGACCGAGTAGCCCTGCTTGTGGCGGCCCGCCATCGCGTCGATCTCGGCCTCGAGGATCTCCTGCAGGAGGTCGGGGTCGGTGCCGTCGACCACCAGCATCATGCCCTTCTTCATGAAGGGGTCCTCGATGGCCTCGATGTCCTCCTCGAGGGCGAGCAGGCCGTCCTTGCGGGCGCGCTCGGCGAAGCCGACGAGCTCCTTGATCCGGTCGCCGAGCTCCGGCGGGGCCGAGGTGAAGGCCTTGACGTACAGCTTGGGCACCAGCATGAAGCGCTTCATGCCGACGCCGCCCATGATGGCGCCACCGGTTCCGCCCAGCACGATGATGAGGGCGTTGATGTTCAGGAGCGACGGCGGTGCGACGCCCTCCATGATGCCCGCCCCCAGGATGCAGAGGCAGGCGATTCCGATGCCGATGGCAGAGGCGGCCTTCATAGGTCACTCTTGTGGTCGGACGGGACAGCGCGAACTTCAGGCGCGATTCAGCCCAGGGCCTTGTCGATGGCCGCCAGGACGCGATCGGCCTGGAACGGCTTGACGACGAAGTCCTTGGCGCCGGACTTGATCGACTCGAGCACCTTGGACTCCTGGCCCAGCGCCGAGCACATCACGACCTTCGCGCCGGGGTCGGCGGCCATGATCTCCTTCAGCGCCGTCAGCCCGTCCTTCTCAGGCATGGTGATGTCCAGCGTCATGACGTCGGGGCGCAGCTCCTGGTAGCGGGCGACGGCCTCGTCCCCGTTGCCGGCTTCGCCGACGATCTCGTGGCCGCCGCCGCTGAGGGCGTCGGTGACCATCTTGCGCATGAACGCGGCGTCATCAACGACGAGCACGCGTGCCATCAGACTGCAACCTCCGTGGGAGTGGGATCGGTGGTGGTGGGTGAAGCGGGATCGCCGAGAGGCGCGGCGGCGAGCACCTGCTCGACGCGCACCGCCAGGCCGCCGTCCTCGGTGACGACGAGGCGGCCGGTGGCGAAGCGCATGCCGTCGGCGTAGAGGTCGATCGGCGCGTCGACCTCGCGGTCGAGCTCGACGACGGCCCCACCGGGAAGGGCGACGATGCGCCCCGAGCTCATGCGCGTGCGCCCGAGCTCGGCCCAGACGCGCACCTGGACGTCGCGCAGCGCGTCGCCGAGCGGGGCGTCCTCGTAGTGCGCCTGGGTGCGCTCCTCCAGCGCGCGCGTCATGCGCACGATGAAGGCGTTGGGCACGAGCTGCACGAGCAGGCAGCGGGCCCCGCAGAAGGTGAAGGTGACGGCCGTCGCGTGGCCGGAGTGCTCCCAGCCCGAGCCGCCCTCGTCGAGGCTGCCGAGCTGGCGGATGTCGGGCGGCGCGATCTCGACCTCGTCGCCGAGCACGCGGCCGGTGGCCACCGCGGCGGCCGACATCATCTGGTTCATCGCCTCGCCGACGGCCGAGAGCTCCATCTCGGAGAGCTCGCCCCCGGCCTCGACGGCGGTCGGGTCGGCGCCCATCATGGCGGCGGCCAGGCGGCGGGCGCCCTCGATGCCGATGACGAGCACGTTGCCACCGGTGACGCCGTCGACGTAGGAGACGTCGGCGGCGATCGCCGGCATCATGGCGTCGGCGAACGGCGACTGCCCGGGCGGCATGACCCGGACGGACCCGAGGGCGACGCCGTCGGGGGCGAACATCTGCAGCACGCCCTGGACCGCCTCGGCGGTCGACGCGGCCAGCTGCTGGAGGGCCTGCTCGGCGTTCATGGCTCCGGAATGACGGGGGTCGTGATCTGGACGGCGCGCCGCGTGCCGCTGCGGCCCGGGCGCGCCAGGTGGACGGGCGTGCGGTCGGCGAAGAGGGTGATCTCGGTGTCGGCCTGGGCGTCGAGGCGCACGATGTCGCCCGGTTGCAACGCGACCACCTCGGCCAGCGTCAGCGTCGTGTCGGCTACCTCGGCGCGCAGCGTCACGTCCACGAGGCTGAGCCCGTGGTGCACCGCCGCGGCGGTGCGGTCGTCGGGCGGTGGCGCCTCCTCGTCGCGGCGCGAGAACGCGGTGGCGACCGGCGCGATCGCCGCGTAGGGCACCAGCAGCGTCATCGTCGACGACAGGCCGTCGAGCCGGCACTCGAGCGTCAGAGCCAGCGTGGGCTCCGAGCCGGAGGCCACCTGCACCGTCTCGGCCTGGGTATCGACGCCGGCGATCGACAGCGTCATCTCCGACACGTCGAACCACACCGACGAGAGCGTCTCGACGATCGTCGAGAACAGCCGCTGGACGACCATCAGGTCGATGTCGGTCAGCTCGCGGTCGCGCGAGGCCGTCTCGGGCCGGCCGCCGAGCATGCGCTCGAGCGCGACGAGCACCACGGGCAGCTCGGCCGCCAGCAGCATCCGCCCGTCGTGCGGCGCCGTGTCGATCGTGATGTGCACCGAGTGCTCGGGCACCTGCGCGAACGCGTTGGTCCAGGTGAACTGGCCGACGTCGATGATCTCCATCTCGATCGGCGTGCGGTGCTCGGCGACCAGGCGCGTCGCCGCCCGCTCGGTGAAGGTGTCCAGCGCGCGGCGGATGCGCCGCTCCTGGTCGGTGGAGAACTTCGTCGGCCGGGTGAAGTCGACCGTGCGCAGCCACCGCGAGCGGCGGCCCGTCGGCGCCGGCTCGGCCTCGACGGGCAGCTGGCCCTCGCTGGCCTGCGCGAACAGCTTCTCGATGTCGTTGGTGTCCAGGAATCCGCTCATGCTGCGACCTCCGGCTGAGGAATGCGGACGAGCGGCGCGCCGAGCAGCTGCTCCTCGCGTCCACCCGCCTCGCGGACGGTGATCGTCGGGGGGCTCGCGACCTGGACCCGGACGGTCCGGCCGCGGTCGCCGCCGGTGGCGGTGGCCCGCACGGGGATGCGCAGCGTCACCAGCTGCTCCTGCACCGCGACCGCGTTGCGCGCGCCGATGTCCTGGCCGCTGCCGCCGAGCTTGAACATGGCGGCGCCGCCGACCAGGACGGCCTCCAGGCGCGGGCGCACCGCACCGTGGGCGACGGCCAGCTCGACCAGCGCCGGGACGGCGAGGTCGGCGAACTTGTGCGGCTGCTCGACCGCGCGCGCGCTGCTCGCCGCCTCGGGCAGCATCACGTGCGCGAGCGCCGCCACGCCGCCGTCACGGTCGACGAGCGCCAGCCCGATGCACGACCCCAGGCCGATGCACGCCAGCACGTCGCCGTGCGCGCCAGAGGCCGAGGCCTCGCCCATGCGGACGACGGTCTCCATCTACAGGCCCAGGCGCTCCAGCATCTGCTGCACGCCGCCGGCGGCGGGGAGCAGCAGGAAGGACAGGGAGCACTTCTCGTCCTCGACCTCGAGCGCCGAGTCGAGGATCAGCGCGGTGTCGATGTCGTCGCCGCGGCCGAGCAGGACGGACTCCAGGATCGCGCCGAGCAGGTCCTTGACGACCTGCGGCGGCGCCGGCTCGATCGCGATGCCGACCATCTGCGCGAGCACGTTGATGTAGTTGGTGCCGAGGATGTTGCCGACTTCGCCGAGCATCGAGCGCCCGTCGGGCGTCGACGGCTCGATGCCGTAGACGCCGCAGAGGGTGCGCGCGTCCTCGTCGGGGAAGAGCAGCACGACCATCGCGTCCATGTCGCCGACCACCGGGACGACGACGCCGTGGCGCAGCTCCTCGGGGTCGCCGGCGACGGCCACCGCCTCGGCCAGGGGCAGCGCCGCGGCGGTGGGCACCGAGATGTCGACGGTACGGCCGAGCATCGCCCCCAGGGCGGTGCCGGCGTTGCCGGATCCGATGTTCGCCAGCTCGCGCAGCGCGTCGAGCTGCAGATCGGTGTAGGTGTGCACGGGTACGACTTCCTGCCTGATCAGACCGCCCCGGCGAGCGTCGGCGTGCGGCCGCCGGTCGCCAGTGCGGGTGGGGTGTTCTGGGTCAGCGCGTCGCAGTCGGCGAGCAGGACGATGTCGCCGTTGGAGAGCACCGCCGCCCCCGAGACCGTCGCCTCCTGGGCGACGTTCGCCGGCAGCGGGCGGGTGACCAGCTCACGCTGGCCGATGAGCTTCGACACCGAGAGCGCGACGCTGCGCTCGGTGCCGCGGACGATGACCACATGGGTGTCGGGATCGCCGCCGGGTCCCGCCGCGGCGCCGAACACCTCCGTCGCGCTGCGCAGCGGCAGCGCCTCATCCTTGAGGACCAGCATCCGGCGGCCCGCGACCGAGCGCACCGGGTTGTCCTCGAGCCGCATCGTCCGCTCGACCCGCTGGAGCGGGATGCCGAACGGGCGGCCGTCGGCCTCCACGAGGAGCGCCGACATGATCGCCAGCGTCAGCGGCAGGCGGATCTCCGCCTCCGTGCCCTCGCCGGGCGCCGACGTGACGAGCACCTCGCCGCCGAGCTCGCGGATCTTCGCCCGGACCGCGTCCATCCCCACACCGCGGCCCGACAGGTCCCCGACCTCCGACGCCGTCGAGAAGCCGGGAGCGAAGAGCAGCTCGATCGCCGCCCGCACGTCGACCTGATCGGCCTGGTCGGCGGGGATCAGCCCGCGCTGGACGGCGACGGCGGCGACCTTCGCGGGGTCGATGCCGTGGCCGTCGTCCTTGACGCTGATAGCGATGCTGCCACCGGCGTGCCGCGCGGCGATGGTCAGGCGCCCCGTCGGCGCCTTGCCGGCGGCGACGCGGTCCTCGGGCGTCTCGAGTCCGTGGTCCAGCGCGTTGCGGATCAGGTGGACCAGCGGGTCGCCGATCGCGTCGACGACGGTGCGGTCCAGCTCGGTCTCCTGGCCGACGAGCTGCAGGTCGACCTGCTTGCCGAGCTTGTTGGCCACGTCGCGCACCAGGCGCGGGAAGCGGAGGAAGACGGCCTCGATGGGGATCATGCGGATCTGCATGACCATGGCCTGCAGGGCGTGCGAGCTGCGCGTGAGCTCCTGCATCGCCTGGCCGAGGCCCGGCACGTCGGCGTCGGCGGCCAGGGCCTCGACGTGCGTGCGCTGGACGACGAGCTCGCCCATGAGGTGCATGAGCTGGTCGAGGCGCTCGGCGTCGACGCGGACGGTGGCGGAGTGCTTGCGCGGTGCGCCGGGCGCAGCGGCGGCAGCCGCGGCGCCGACGGCCTGCGGGCCCGACGGCTCCTCGACCGGCGCGGCGGTCACGGCCTCCGCGGCGCGCGCCTCGGCGACGTCGGGCACGGCGCGCAGCGACGCGACGACCCGGTCGGCCTCGTGGTCGGTGGCGAGCAGCGCCTCGACGAGCCGGCCGTCGAACCCGTCGACGTCGGCCTCGGCGGGCGTGGAGCGCAGGACGTCGCCGTGCTCGGCGAGCGTGGCGAGCACCTGGAACGCGCGAACCGACGGCATCTGGGCGTCGTCGCTGAGGACCGCGGCCACCTCGAGCACCGTGCGGCCCTCGCCGACCGGGGCGAGCACCGGCGCGGACACGGGCGCCTCCTCGTCCTCGTCCTCGGCGGCCTCCGGGTCGTCCTCGGTGCGCACGAGCGCGCCCAGGCGGGCCACCAGCTCGGCGGGGTCGAGCTGCTCGGCGCCGTCGGCGTCGATCGCGTCGACCGCGCCGGACAGCGCGTCGAGGCACGCGAGCACGACGTCGACGACCTCGCCCGTGAGCCCGTCGCCGCGCTGGCGCAGCAGCTCGAAGACGTCCTCCATCTTGTGGGTGAGGGTCGCCATCCCCTCGAAGCCCATCGTGGCCGCCATGCCCTTCAGGGAGTGGGCGATGCGGAAGATCGCGTCGATGGTGGCGCGGTCCTCGGGCGCCTCCTCGAGGCGCACGACGGCGAGGTTGAGCTCCTGGAGGTTCTCCCGGCACTCGGCCAGGAACATGGGGAGGTACTCGGAGGTGTCCATCACGACTTCCGGTAGACGAACGGGGACTCGGGCACGAGTCCGTGCGCGGCGGCGTCGGTCACGCGCTCGGTGGCGCCGACGACCAGGCGGCCGCCGGAGCGGAGGCTGTGGGCCAGCCGCCCGTGCAGCGCGTCGCGCACGTCCTCGTTGAAGTAGATGACGGTGTTGCGGCAGAGGACGAGGTCGAAGGAGCCGGCGGCCGGCTGCGCGCGCAGCAGGTCGCCCTGCTCGAAGCGGACCATCCGGCGCAGCTCGGGCTTGGCGTGCCAGGCGCCGTCGACCAGGTCGAAGTGCGAGGCCAGCGTCGCCGTCGGCGCGTCGCGCGCGTCCTCGGCGCTGAAGACGCCGTCGCGGGCGCGCTGCACCATGCGGGCGTCGATGTCGGTGCCGAGGATCGTCACGTCGGCGCGCGGCAGCGCGCGGCGAGCGCACGCGGCCAGGGTGTAGGCCTCGGCGCCGTACGAGCAGCCGGCGCTCCAGGCGCGCACGCGCGCCCGGCCGGCGACCGCGCCGGATGCGGCGAGGTCGGGAAGGATCCGCTCCTCGACCACCGCCCACTGGTCGGGGTTGCGCCACAGCTGCGAGACGTTGATCGTGACGCGGTCGAGGAAGCGCTCGAGCTCCTCGCCGTCGCGGCCCAGCAGCGCGCCGTAGGCGGCGAGGCCGTCGGCCGGCCGGCCGCTGACGAAGCTGCGGATGCGCCGCTCCATCTGGCCGCGCTTGTACTGGAGCAGGTCGATGCCGCAGACGCGGCGCACGACCAGGCAGAAGGCGACGTACTCGTCGGCGGGGTCGACCGGCTGCGAGGGGCGCGCGGTGGTGCGCGCCTGGAGGCTCATGCGCCGACCTCCGTCGTGATCGCGGCGGCCAGCTCGCCGAGCGGGACGACGGCGTCGGCCAGGCCGGCCTCGACGATCGCGCGCGGCATGCCGTAGACGGTGCAGGTGGACTCGGCCTCGGCGAGGATCCGGCCGCCGTGGGCGCGGACCTGCCGCGCGCCGTCGAGGCCGTCCTTGCCCATGCCGGTCATCACGACCAGCAGCAGGCGCTCGCCGTAGATGCGGGCGGCGTCCTCGATGGTGAGGTCGGCGCGCGGGCGCAGGCCGCCGACGGCGGCTTCGTCGCTCAGGCGGGCGACGCCGTCGTCGCCGAGGCGCAGGTGGCTCCCGCCCGGAGCCAGCAGCAGGGTGTCGGGTCGCAGCGGCTCGCCGCCCGCGGCCTCGACGACCGACAGCCGCGAGCTGCGGTCCAGGCGCTGGGCCAGCGACGCGGTGAAGCCCGCGGGCATGTGCTGCACGATGAGGCCGCCGGCGCCGAGCGGCGACGGCAGCGCGGGAACCAGCTCGGCCAGGGCGCGCGGCCCGCCGGTGGACGTGGCGATCAGGACGACGCGCTTGCCCACGGCCGGGGACGTGCGCCGCGCGCGGCGCCGCGACGGAGCCAGCGGCGTGACGTCGGCGGCCCGGGGGCGCCGGCGGCGGACCGCGACGGACGCCCCGGACGAGGCGGCGGCGGCCGAGACCTTCTCGCGCAGGGCGGCGACGAACTGCTCGAGCGGCTCGCCGAAGGCGGGCTTGGCCACGAGGTCGAACGCGCCCTCGGCGAGCGCGTCGACGGCGCGCGCGCCGTGGGCGGGAGAGAACGCGGAGACGACGACCACCGGGATGGCCGGTGTCGTGGCCGTGCCGCCCGCCAGCGCCCGCAGCCCCCGCAGCACGCCGATCCCGTCCATGCCGGGCATGGCGAGGTCGAGCGTCATGGCGTCGGGGCGCAGCTCGCGCGAGAGCGCGAGCGCCTCGTCGCCGTCCGCCGCCTCGGCGACGACGTCGAACCCGGCGTCGCGCAGCGCCTGCGTGAGCAGGCGCCGCATGAACGACGAGTCGTCGGCGACGAGGATGCGCGGGGGCTTCTCGATGCGCGGGGCGGGGAGCACGCGGTCAGGCTCCGGCTAGGCGGCGGCCCGGAGGTCGGCGGTCTCGCCGGCGGCGTCGGCCGCCTCGCCGCCGGTGCTCGCGTCGGCGGCGCCGATGATCCCCTCGGGGTCGAGCAGGACCACGAGGCGATCGCCGATCTTGGCAATGCCGTCGATGCCGCGGCCGCCGGCCGTCGGCGCCTCGTCGAGCTGCTCGCCGTCGATGGTGATGACCTCCTCGACGTCGTCGACGACGACGCCGGCCATGTCGTCAGCGGTCTCGACGATCACGATCTTGGCCTCGGCCACGGACTCGGCGCGGTCGATCCCGAGGCGGGTGGCGAGGTCGTAGACCGGCAGGATCTTGCCCCGCAGGGAGATGACGCCGCGCACGCTCGGATCCGACGACGCCACGGAGCGCGGCTCCGCGTAGCGGATGATCTCGTGGACCTGCGTGATGGGGAGCGCGTACTCCTCCTCGCCGAGCGAGAAGACGACGAGCTGGCGCGAGAGCGTCTCTTCGGACATGGGTGCTCCAGGGAATTCGGAAGGGGCCTGACCTAGCCCGGGTGATCGACGGTCCCCCAGCGCTCTTGAGGACACGCTGTCCGCGAGCAGCGGCACTGCGCGAGATTTCCCGCGCCGCGAGAACAAACGCTCGCGGAGACCCCAAGCCGCGAGAACGAGCGCTCTGCGCGAGCTTCTCGCCAAGGGAGACGAGCGCCCTGCGCGAGGCTCCCCGCGCCCAGCGCGAAGCTCCCCACGCCCGCGAGAACGAGCGCTCTGCGCGAGCTTCTCGCCAAGGGAGACGAGCGCCCTGCGCGAGGCTCCCCGGCTACCGCGCGCGGCGCAGGCCCTCGGCGAGCAGGTCGACGCGCCAGGCGCGGATGCGCGCGACGACCTCGTCGACGCTCTCGCAGACGGCGATGTGGGTGCCCGTGGTCAGCGACACGTGGCAGTCCGGCGAGGCGTCGATGCGCTCGATGAGGTCCGGGTTGAGGTGGAAGGGCTCGCGGTCGTGCGAGAGCCGGTGCAGCTCGATCATCAGCGGGCTCCGTGGCCGTGGTGGAATGGTGGTGCCGAGCCGGCCGGCCCGGCCGCGTCGCGCCCGCCCGGGCGAGGGCCCTCCACCCTCGCGCGGGCGGCCGCGCCGCGGCGGCGGCGGCCGGCTCGGCGTCAGCGGCTAGCGCTTGAGGTTGACCAGGTCCTGCAGCATCTCGTCAGCGGTCGAGATGACGCGGGAGTTGGCCTGGAAGCCGCGCTGGGCGACGATCATGTTGGTGAACTCGCCGGCGAGGTCGACGTTGCTCATCTCGAGCTCGCCGCCGATCGTCTGGCCGAAGGTCACGCCGTCCGGGATGCCCTTCTGCTCGGCGCCCGCGGCCGGGTGCGCGGCCCAGCGGTTGCCGGAGAGGCGCAGGAGGCCGTTGTCGTTCGGGAACTTCGCCAGGCCGATCTGGCCGGCCGGGGTGCGGTTGCCGCCGCCCGACGGGATGTAGGAGACGGTGCCGTCGGTGCCGATGCTGATGCCGGTCGCGCCGGGCGGGATGTTGATGAAGGTGTCGGTGGCCGGCGACGCGGTCGTGTCCAGGCCCATGACGTAGAAGCCCTCGGGCGTCACCAGGTAGCCCTGGTCGTTGCGGATGAAGTTGCCCGCGCGGGTGTAGTTCATCTCCGTCGGCAGCGTGGCCGGCGTCGTCGACGGGTCGCCGAGGCCGACGCGGAACCAGCCCTCGCCCTGGATGGCGACGTCGAGCGGGTTGCCGGTGGACATCATCGAGCCCTCGCCCATGACGGCGTCGACCGAGCCGAGCTGCACGCCGAGGCCGACCTGGGCCGAGTTCGTGCCGCCGGTGTTCGGACCCTGCGCCGAGCCGCCGTACAGCGTCTGCTGGAGCTGGTCCTTGAAGGTGGTGCGCGACGCCTTGTAGCCGATCGTGTTGACGTTGGCCAGGTTGTTCGACGTGACGTCGAGCATCGTCTGGTGCGTGCGCAGGCCGGAGATGGCCGAGTACATGCCGCGGATCATTCGGAGTGACTCCTGTGGTGGGTCCTCCGGCCTCCCCAGGGGGGTCCAGCCGGGTGGGTGGGTTTGAAGTTGTAGGTCCTGCTCGGGCCGGCGTCGCCTAGGCGATGACGGCGCTGTCGATGTTGGTGAAGACGTGGTCCTTCATCTGGTCGCGCCCGACGGCCGTGATGACCGTGCGGTTGCGGACCGAGACCACGAACGCGGTGTCGTCCACCAGCACCACCGCGTCGCGGGCGCCCTTGCCCGCGGCGCGGTCGACCCCGTCCTCGAGGCGCTGCAGCGACGCCGGGTCGACGGCGAGGTTGCGGCGCTCGAGGCGCTGGACCGCGTGCTTGGAGAACTCGACGGGCTGCGTCCCCGTCTTGTCCCTAAGGACGTCCGCGAAGGCCGGTCCTTGAGGGGTCTGGACGGATGGACGGACGGGCTGCGTGCGGGCACGCTCAGCGGATGCCGGCCCACCCACCCCGGAGATCCCGGGCGGGACGAGCGCCGGGTTGAAGGGCGTGCCGCTCACGAGACCTGCTGCACGCGCGACGGATCGATGCCCACGACGCCGTCGACGGAGATCCGCGGCCCGGAGGGGTCGCTGAGGTCGACGCCGTCCACCACGCCGGTGGTCGGGGGGTTCGTCCCCGTGCCGGCGTAGGTCACGGTGCGCCCGAGCAGCGACTGCGCCGAGTCGATGCGCGACTGGCTGGCGAGGTTCGTCATCTGCTCGACCAGCGTCATCTGCGAGATCGTCTGGAAGTACTGCGACGGATCCTGGTTGGACTGCGGGTCCTGGTTCTTGATCTGCTCGGTGAGCATGCGCAGGAAGCCGTCCTTGTCGAGGCTCGAGCTGGAGGTCGGCTTCGACTGGTAGGCCGGCGGCGTGTAGGCCGAGCTGACGGGGTTGGTTGCCATGATGGTGTCCTTGGTGGGTTCGGGGTCAGGCCTGGACGTCGACGAGGGAGCCAGCGGAGGTGCGCGGCGTCGCCACGACGACCAGCTCGTCCTCGGCGTCGTCCTCGAGGACCGGCGCGGCGCCGCGGCCCGCCGATGCGCCGGAGCGCCCGGCGGACGTCCACGCGCCGCCGTCGGCGTCGAAGCCCCCGGCGCTGAACGCGCCGGCCCCGCCGGCGTCGCCGCCGGCGGACGGGCTGAGCTGGATGTCGAGCTGCTGCACGGTCACCCCGCGGTCCTCGAGCGCGCGGCGCAGGTCTCCGCCCGCGCCGGCCAGCGCCTGCAGGCCGGCCTGGTCGTGCGCGTGGATGGTCGCGACGAGGCCGTGCGGCGAGGTGCGCAGCTGGATGTCGACGGCGCCGAGCTCCGCGGGCTTGAGCTGCAGGACGGCGCGCGCCTGGCCGCCGCGCAGCGAGGCGATCCGCGCGAGCTCCTCGAGGCGGGAGATCGTCGCGTGCATCGACGCGGGCGTCAGGACCGGTGCGAGGAAGCCCGGCACCGGGGCCGGCTGGGCGGGCGCAGCTGCGGGCGCGGCGGCCGGCGGTGCCGCCATGGGCGCAGCGGCCGGCGCCGGTGCGTCAGCGGTCGGCGCATCGGCGATCGGCGCCGGCGTGGAGGGCGCGGACGACGAGGTCCCGCTGACGTCTGCGGTGGCCGCGGCGGGCGCTGCGCCCGCCGGGACGGCGGGCGGCGCCACGGGTCCATCCGCCACGGCGCGGGCCGCCGGCGGCCCGGCGGGCGCGTGGGCGTGCGCGGCCG
>DASTWY010000057.1:0-28866 GCA_035765735.1 Baekduia sp.
GCACACGACGCGTTCGGGCGGTGTAGCGGTCAACGGCCGCGCCCGCGGTCACCCCGCCGGCGCCGAGGGGCGCGGGGTCCGGGCGCCGGCGCTCGCCGGAGCCACCGTCCGACGCGGCAGCACGCCGGCGTCGTAGGCCTCGCGCTCGAGGCGCTCGCGATGCTCGGGCGCCGCGATGGCGATCAGCGCGCGCGCCCGCTCGGCGATCGTGCGTCCGCGCAGCCGCGCGACCCCGTGCTCGGTCACGACGTGATCGACGGTGTTCTTCACCGTCGTCACCACCGACCCCGGCGTGAGCTGCGGCCGGATCCGGCTCTCCCCCTTGCCGGTCGTGCTGTGCAGGACGATGAACGCGCGGCCGCCCTCGCTGTACATCGCCCCGCGCGCGAAGTCGGCCTGGCCGCCGCTGGAGGACCAGTAGCGCCCGGCGATCGTCTCCGACGCGCACTGCCCGTAGAGGTCGACCTCCGTGGTCGCGTTGATCGAGATGAAGCAGTCCTCCCGCGCCACGCGCCGCGGGTCGTTGACGTGGTCGACCGGCAGCATCTCGATCGCGCCGTTGTCGTGCAGCCAGTCGTAGAGCCGCCGCGTCCCGAGGCAGAACGTCGAGACCACCTTGTTGGGCCGGGTGCGCTTCCGGGTTCCCGTGACGACGCCGAGCTCGACGAGGTCCATGATCCCGTCGGAGACCAGCTCGGTGTGCACGCCCAGGTCGCGGTGGTCGCGCAGCCGTGACAGCAGCGCGTTGGGGATCGCGCCGATGCCGACCTGGAGCGTGGCGCCGTCCGGGACCATGGCCGCGATGTGGTCGGCGATCGCCTGGTCGCGGGCGTCGGGCGCCGCGGCCGGCACCTCCACCAGCGGCTGGTCGGTCTCGCACCAGCCCGCGACCTGGGAGACGTGGATCTGGTTGAGCCCGAAGGTCCGCGGCATGTGCGGCGTGACCTCGAGGAAGAACGGCACGTGCCCGATCAGCGGCGCCACGTAGTCGGCGTTGGTGCCGAGGCTGAAGTACCCATGGCGGTCGGGCGGGCTGGCGGCCGCCAGGACCATCGGGTTGCGCGTGGCCTCGCGCAGGGTCCGCGGCATCTCTGAGAAGTTCGCCGGCGTCAGGTCGCACGTGCCGGCCCAGTAGGCCGGCCGGGTGGCCGCTGACAGGAAGTAGCTGACGTGGCGCAGGTGGTCGCCGCACTCGCCGCGGATGTGCGGTCGCTCGTGCAGCGCGTGCATCTGGTGGACGCGCACCCCCTCGAGCCGCTCGTGCTCGGCCTCGAGCGCGTCGAGGACGGTCACCGGCTCGCCGTTGGCCAGCGGCACGATCAGGTCGGCCTCCGGCCCGACGTGGTCGAGCACCGCCTCGGGGCCCACCGCCCGCGGCACGGCGCTCACGCCGGCAGCTCCTGGGTCGCCGTCAACACGTCCGCGAACAGGTCGCCGTGGTCGGCCACGCGCTCCAGCACCTCCGTCATGTCGAACACCAACTGGCCGGCGTCGCCGGCCTCCAGCGCCTCGTGGACCTCGTCCCAGGCCAGCGGCGTCGAGACCGTCGGGCGATCGCGCGCCCGCGGCGAGTAGACGCAGACCGTCGTCTTGGCCTCGTCGTTCTGGCTCCAGTCGACGAGCACCTTGCCGGGCCGCAGCCGCTTGGCCTGACGCGAGACGACGAGGTCGCCGGCCTCGGCCTCCAGCAGCTCGGCCACCGACTTGGCGAAGCCCTTGGTCCGGGCGTAGTCGACGCCGGGCGCGTTCAGCGGCACGTAGACCTGCAGGCCCTTCGAGCCGGAGGTCTTGGCGAACGAGCGCAGCCCGAGGTGCTCGAACATGCCGTGCAGGACGACGGCGACGCGGCAGCACTCCAGCAGGCCGGCCGGCGCCCCGGGATCGAGGTCGAAGGCGATCATGGTCGGCGGCGTGACCTCGCCGTCCTCCGACGCGCGGTGCATCGGCGTGTGCAGCTCGAGGTCGGCGAGGTTGCCCAGCCAGGCCAGCGCGGCGGGCTCGTGCGCCAGGACGTAGCTGATGATCTTGCTCTCGCTGCGCACGGGCGCGGTCGGGATCCACGCCGGGCGGTGCGACGGCGCCTGCTTCTCGTAGAAGAACTCGCCGTCGGCGCCGTCGGGGTAGCGCTTGAGCGTGAGGGGCCGGTGCTCGAGGTGCGGCAGCAGCACGGGCGCGATGCCGAGCAGGTACTCGATCAGGTCGCGCTTGGTGTGCCCGGACGGCCACAGCGGCTTGTCGAGGTTCGACAGCCGCAGCTCGCGACCGGCGATCTCCGCGCGGACGACCTTCTTCGGCAGCTCCTCGACCACGACGATCTCGACCGGCCCCGGGGCCGTGGCCTCCTCGGCCCCGGGGCCGGACTCCGGGACGACCTCCGCGGCGGCCTTGTCGTCGCGCAGGCCCTTGTAGGAGGGCGCGCGCAGGACGCCGTCGCGCGTCCACTCGACGAACTCGACCTCGCAGACGAGCTGCGGCTCGACGAAGACCGCGTTGCGCGGGAGCTTCAGCCTGCGCGGGAGCTCGTCGAACGGCGACGCCTCGCGCACCAGCGGCGCCAGCAGCCCGGCGAGGCGGTCGAGCTCGCGCTCGGTGAAGCCGGTCCCCACGCGCCCGGCGAAGCGCAGCGCCCCGTCGGGACCGCCGTCGTGGACTCCCACGAGCAGCGCGCCGATGCGCTCGCGCCGGCGCCCCTCCCCCGGCAGCCATCCGCCGATGACCAGCTCCTGCCGGTTGGTGTTCTTGATCTTCACCCAGCAGCCGGTGCGCCTGCCGGGCTCGTACGGCGAGTCGAGCCGCTTGGCGACGATGCCCTCCAGGCCCTGCTCGCGCGTGACGGCCAGCAGGTCGGCGCCGCCGCCGACGACGTGGTCGGGCGTCTGCCAGCGCTCGCCGTCGAGCCCCAGCGCCTTCAGCCGCGCGCGCCGCTCCTCGTAGGGCAGGTCCATCAGCGCATGGCCGTCGAGCCACAGCAGGTCGAAGATCAGGTAGCTCACCGGCGCCTCCTTGGCCAGCCGCCGCACCTGCGACTCGCGTGTGAGGTGCATGCGGCTCTGGAGCGCGCCGAACGACGGGCGGGGCGGGTGGGATCCCCTCTCGAACGCGACGACCTCGCCGTCCAGGATCGCCCGGTGCATGCTCAGCGCGCGATTCAGCCGGCTGAGCTCGGGATAGCGGGCGGTCACGTCGTTGCCGGTGCGGGTGACGAAGCGCATCCGGCCGGGTTCGCTGAAGCACAGGGCCCGCACGCCGTCCCACTTGACCTCGTAGGCCCAGCGCTCGTCGTCGCGCGGCACGCCCCCGGGCCTGGCGAGCATCGGCACCAGGCGCTCGGGCATCGGCTCGGCGTCGGCGTCGGCCGGCGGGTCCATCCGGTGGATCATCCAGTCCTTCGAATCGGCCCCGCCCACCCCGGTCGGGAAGAGCGCGTAGCGGCCGCTGACGCGCTCGCCGTGCAGGTCGACCTCGACCTTGCGCTCCTCCCACTTCAGCAGGTCGTAGGTGCCCTGGTCCCAGATCGTCATGGTCCCGGCGCCGTAGCTGCCCTTGGGGATCTCGCCGTGGAAGTCGAGGTACTCGAGCGGATGGTCCTCGGTGTGGACCGCCTTGCGGTTGTCCTTCGGCGCCCACGGCAGGCCGTTCGGGATCGCCCACGAGGCCAGGGCGCCGTCGTGCTCGAGGCGCAGATCCCAGTGCAGGCGCGTCGCGCTGTGCTCCTGGATCACGAACCGGCGCCGGCCGCCGTCGTCGCCGCCGTCGCGCGGCTCGGGCTCGGGCGTCGCGGCGAAGTCGCGCTTGCGGCGGTAGGTGTCGAGCCCCGATCGGGCCATGCGCGCGGCCTACCCGGAGACGACGCGCAGCACCGTGTCGCGCAGCTCCGCGATCGGGGCGTCCTTCTCGACGTAGGCGGCGGCGTCGCCGCGCCGCGGCTCGCCGTATTCGCGCGGATGGCCGCTCAGCACCACGACGCGCACCGACGGCGCGGCGACGCGCAGCTCGCCGACGGCGTCGCGGTTGACGTCGAGCAGGTCCAGCAGCACCACGTCCGGCCGGGTGCGCTCCGCCAGCTGCACGGCCGCGTCGAGATCGCCGGCCTCGGCGACGAGCTGGATCGCGTCGTCACCCTCGAGCTCGGCCCGGATCAGCGCCCGGTAGGCCGCCGAGTCGTCGCAATGGAGCACACGAACCATGCCGTTCTGAATCTACTCCGCGTCCACGCGATGTCCTGCCGGGATGGTGAGCGATGACGAGCTTTTGGCGCGCCCGGAGCGACGCGACCACCGCTTCCGAGCCGTCAGCCTCCGGCGACCGCCGGCAGGATCTGCACCTCGCCGCCATCCTTGACCGGCGTCTGCAGTCCGTCGCCGAAGCGCACGTCCTCGCCGTCGACGTAGACGTTGACGAAGCGGCGCAGGCCGCCGTCGCCGTCCGAGAGGCTGTCGCGCAGGTCGGGGTGCTGGGCGTAGAGCGCCTCGAGCACCGTGCCGACGGTGTCGCCCTCGACGGGGACCGAGGACGCCCCGCCGGCGGAGGCGCGCAGCTGGGTCGGAAGCTTGACCGTGACCGCCATCACGCCACCGCCGGGGTCAGCACCGACGACTCGAAGGCGTCGAACTTCGGCTCGATCTCGTGGGCCTCGAACGTGCCGCGGACCGCGTCGAGCGTCTTGAGGCCCTCACCGGTGATCACCAGGACGACCGTCTCGTTCGGATCGATGTCGCCGCGGTCGGCGAGCTTGGCCAGCGTCGCGGTGGTCACGCCGCCCGCGGTCTCGGTGAAGATGCCGGTCGTCTCGGCCAGCAGGCGGATGCCGGCGCGGATCTCGTCGTCGGTGACGCTGTCGATGCCCCCGCCGCTGCGGTTGGCCAGCTCGACGGCGTACGGGCCGTCGGCCGGGTTGCCGATGGCCAGCGACTTGGCGATCGTGTCGGGCTTGACGGGACGGCAGACGTCGGTGCCGTCGGCGTACGCGGTGGCCACCGGCGAGCAGCCCAGCGCCTGGGCGCCGTTCATCTTCGGGGCGCCGCCCTCGATCAGCCCGAGGTCGGCCCACTCGGCGAAGCCCTTGGCGATCTTGGTGTACAGCGAGCCCGAGGCGATCGGCGCGACGACGCGGTCGGGCGTGCGGAAGCCGAGCTGCTCGGCGATCTCGTACGCGAGCGTCTTCGAGCCCTCGGCGTAGTACGGCCGCATGTTGACGTTGACGAACGCCCAGCTCTCCTGCTCGCCGCTGACCTCGGTGCACAGGCGGTTGACGTCGTCGTAGTTGCCCCGCACCTTGATGAGGTTCGTCCCGTAGACGCCGGTGGCGAGGATCTTCTGCTCCTCGAGGTCCGCGGGGATGAAGACGTAGGACGGCATCCCCAGCGCGGCCGCCGCGGCCGCGACGGCATTGGCGAGGTTGCCGGTCGAGGCGCAGGCCAGCGTGTCGAAGCCGAGCTCGCGGGCGCGGGCGGCGGCGACGCTGACGACGCGGTCCTTGAACGAGTGCGTGGGGTTGTGCGCGTCGTTCTTGACCCAGACCTCCCTGAGGCCGAGGCGCTCCGCGAGGCGGTCGGCGCGCACGAGCGGCGTGCAGCCGGCCGGCAGGCCGACGCGAGAGAGGTACCGCGCGCTCGGGCCGGGCTGGCCGTCGACCAGCGGCAGGAAGTCGACGTAGCGCCAGATGTTCTGCGGGCCGCTCTGGATGCGGCGGCGCAGGGCGGCGGGGTCGCCGGCAAGCTGGGAGTGGTCGTACTTGACCTCGAGGGGCCCGAAGCACCGGGTGCAGACGTACTGGGCGGTGAGCTCGTACTCGGCGCCGCATTCGCGGCAGGCCAGGTTCGTGACAGCCATGGGTTCCTTTGGGATCTTCGCCGGTAGCACCGTGTGGCGAAGACGAGGAACGCCACACGTCTCGCAGGAATTGGCACCTTCCCGCGTGACGCGGGGGTTGCCGGGGTTTCATCGGGCCAGTCCCTCCACCCCTCTGGACGTGTTCCAGCTATGTCAGTGGGCGGAACGATAGCAAGCCGATCGGCGGCTGCAAGCGTCGTGCCGCGGAGCTCGGCAGCGGGCGGCGCAGGGTAGACTGATCGCACCGTGTTGCCGACCGTCGACGAGCCCTTCAGTCGCCATGCCGAGGCTGCCCCGCCCGCCTCTGCGTCGCGCCGCTCGTTCTCAGGCGGCCGGCGTCGCGCATCCCGCTGAGGCCGACACCCCCAACGTCGAGGTCGTCGAGGCCGAGGGCCTGCGCTGGATCAACATCGAGCGCCCCCGCCAGGTCGACCGCGCGTGGCTGGAGGAGCACTACGACTTCCACCCGCTCGACTACGAGGACGTCTTCTCCCGCAACCAGCGGCCCAAGGTCGACGAGTACGACGACTACCTGTTCGTCGTCCTGCACTTCCCGGCCTACGACAAGCGCGTCAACCGGCTGAACGCAGCCGAGGTCGACATCTTCGTCGGCCCCGACTTCCTCATCACGCTCCCCAACGAGGGCCTGCAGCCGCTGCAGTACCTGTTCGAGCGCTGCCGCTCCAGCGAGGACGCGCGCGACGAGCTCTTCGGCAAGGGCGCCGGCTACCTGCTCTACAAGATCGTCGACGCCTGCGTCGACGCCTCGTTCCCGATGCTGCGCAAGATCGGGCTCAAGCTCGAGCGCCTCGAGCAGAGCATCTTCGAGGAGGAGATCAACCGCGAGATCGTGCGGGATCTCTCCAACGCCAAGCAGGAGATCATCAACTTCCGCAAGATCGTCCGCCCGCAGCGGGCGGCGCTGAAGGACCTCGAGCGCACCAAGCGCTACGTGACCGGCGAGCTCGACATCTACTTCGACGACGTCAACGACGCGTCCGAGCGGATCTGGGACATGCTCGAGAACTTCAAGGAGGTCGTCGAGGGCCTGGAGGCGACGAACGAGTCCGTCCTCTCCCACCGGCTCAACGACGTCCTCCGAGTGCTGACCGCGTTCAGCGTGATCATGCTCCCGCTGACGCTGATCGGCACGATCTGGGGCATGAACGTCGGCGTGCCGGGCGAGGGCTCGGTCCACGCCTTCTGGGCGATCATGGCCCTGATGCTCGCCGTGCTGGTGGGCATGGTGACCTGGTTCCGCAAGCGCGGCTGGCTGTGAGACGCCGGGCGCCCTTGCGGTCGTCACGACCGCAGGCGCGCCCGCGCGCGGCCGGGGACAGCAGCGACGCGCGAGTGCGAGCCCTCTGGGCGAGTCACTCGCAATGGAACCTGGCCCCCTGGGCCAGCGTTCCACGCGCACCGGCCGCGCTCGCCCGACCTCCGCAGAGGCGGGCGAGCGCGACCGGCCCTAGGGCGCGGACTGAAGGCCGATGCCCGCCTCGCCGGTGGTGTGCGGCGCTGTCGTCATGGTGGCGGCGTCGGCGTTCCCTGCGGCCAGGAGGACGGAGCCCGTCACGAGGAGGAGGGCGACGAGCTCGCGGTGGTGGTTGCGCAGGGAGGTCACGGACGGCATCCTCTCGCCGCGCGGGCGCCCTGGCAGTAGGGGCGCCCAGCGTCTGCCGCGTGCGGCTTCCCGCACCTGCTGGGCGGCGGTCCGAACCCCCGCGCGCCGCGGTCGGCGGTCCGGGTGTGACCATTGCGTTGCGGCGGTGTAGCGAAGAGCGTGCCCGCCGCCTTCCTCTCGTCGCTCGAAGCGCTCGGCGACGCCTTCGCCCTGGACCCGCCCACGCAGCGCAAGCGCATGCTGGTCATCGTCAACCCGTATGCGACCACGGTCTCCGACCGCCTGCGCAACCTCGTCATCTACGCGCTGCAGGGCCGCTACGACGTCGACGCCGTCGACACGGAGGCACGCGATCACGCCACGGCGCTCTGCCGGGAGGCGGCCGCCGAGGGCTACGACGTGGTGGTCGCCTTCGGCGGCGACGGCACGGTCAACGAGGCGGCCAACGGCCTGCGCGGGTCGAGCACGCCGCTGACCTGCCTCCCGGGCGGCTCCACCAACGTCTACGCCCGGATGCTCGGCATCCCCAACGACATCGTCGACGCGACCGAGCACCTGCTGCGCATCGCCGACACGTGGGAGCCGCGGAAGGTCCTGATGGGCACCGTCAACGAGCGGCGGTTCCTCTTCTCCAGCGGCCTGGGCCTCGACGCCTCGGTCGTCGCGCGCGTCGACAGCCACCCGCACCTGAAGGCCCGCTTCGGCCCGTACTACTTCGCCTACGCCGGCTTCGCCGAGTTCCTGGGCCGGTACGTGTCCAGCCCGCCGCGGATGGAGGTCACCGCCGACGGCGCCGCCGCGCTCGACGGCGTCACCGTGCTCGTCCAGAAGGGCGACCCCTACACGTTCTTCCGGCGCATCCCGATCCGCGCCGCCGAGGGCGTCCCGCTGACCGAGCCCGAGCTCGCCGGCGTCGTGCTGCGCACCTCGCGGCCGTCGGTGATGCCGGGGGTCGTGCGGCGCCTGCTGTCGCAGCGCGCGCCACTCGGCGGCCATCGCCAGGTCGACGAGTTCGGGCGCGTCCGCGAGCTGCGCGTCCGCAGCGCCGACGGCCGCCCGGTCCCGCTCCACGTCGACGGCGACTACATCGGCGACGTCACCGAGGCCGTCTACGGCATCGATCCCTCGCCGCTGCACGTGGTGGCCTAGCCGATGCGCGAGCTCTTCGAGGGCGCGCTGCGCACGCCGGACGAGCTCGCCGGGATCTACGAGGCCGCCGAGCCGCGCAACTGGCGCAAGGACATCGGCGAGGTCGACGAGCTGGCGCGCCGCCTGATCGGGGCGGCGCCGATGGTCATGGTCGCCACGCACGACGCGGACGGGCGCTGCGACGTCTCGCCGCGCGGCGGGCCGGCGGGCTTCGTCACCGTGCTCGACGAGCACCACCTGGCGATCCCCGACGCCACGGGCAACCGCCGGATCGACACGCTGCGCAACGTGGTGGCGACCGGGCGCGCCGGGCTGCTGTTCGTCATCCCCGGGCGCGATTGGACGCTGCGCGTCAACGGCCGCGCGTGCGTCAGCGCCGACGCGGACCTGCTCGCGCGGATCGCGCCGGTCGGCAAGCCGCCGCGGACGGCGATCGTGGTCGCCGTCGAGGAGCTGTACGCCCACTGCCCGAAGGCGTTCGTGCGGTCGAAGCTGTGGGAGCCGGCGACCTGGCCGGCGCCGGCCGACCTGCCCTCCCCCGCCGAGGTCACGCTCGGCCACCAGCGCGACCCCGAGCTGACGCTCGAGCAGGTCGAGCGCCAGCAGCGCGAGAGCCTGCTGCACCGCCTCGCCTGAGCGGCGGCCTCATCCCGAGCCCGGAGTGATGCGGTAGGCGTCGAAGACGCCGTCGATGTTGCGCAGGCGGCTGACGGCCTGCTTGAGTCCCTGGGTGTCGGGGACCTCGACGACGAACCGGTTCTGCACCATCGGCGAGTTGACGATGCAGCGCGCCTCGACGATGTTGAAGCCCGCCTCGGAGAACGTCCGCGACAGGTCCTCGAGCAGGCGATGGCGATCCCAGGCGTCGACCTGGAGCTCGACGCGGAACGCCGTCTGGTGGTCGCCCTCCCAGTGGACCTGGACGAAGCGCTCCGGGTCCTTGCGCAGCGCCATCGTGTTCGGGCAGTCGTCGCGGTGGATGGTGATGCCGCGGCCCAGCGAGACGTAGCCGACGATCGGGTCGCCCGGCACCGGCCGGCAGCACTTGGCCAGGCGCACGAGGACGTCGTCGACGCCGTCGACGCGGATGCCGTACGAGCCGGCGCGCCCGGTCGGCTGGCGTCGCGCGCGACGGCTGCTGACCAGCGTCTCGGCGAGGCTGTCGTGCTCGTCGTCGGCCGCCTCGCCCTGCTTGAGGCGCTGCATGACCTTGTTGACGACGACCTTCGGGCTGATCTTCGCGCCGCCCAGCGCGATGTAGAAGTCGTCGGCCTTCCGGAAGCCCATCTCCCGGATGACGTCGGCCAGCAGCGGCGAGCTGACGATCTTCTGCGGCGGGAGCCCCTGCTTGCGCAGGTGCTCCTGCAGGAGCTCACGACCGGTGTGCTCGGTGTCCTCGCGGCTCTCGGCCTTGAAGAACTGCTTGATCTTGTTGCGGGCGCGCGTGGTCTTGACCAGCGCGAGCCAGTCGCGCGACGGGCCGCGGTCGCGCTTGGAGGTGAGGATCTCGACGATGTCGCCCGAGGAGAGCTGGTAGTTCAGCGGGACGATCTTGCCGTTGACCTTGGCGCCGACGCAGCGGTGGCCGACCTCGGTGTGGACCTCGTAGGCGAAGTCCAGCGGCGTCGCGCCGGCGGCCAGCGACTTGACCTCGCCCTTGGGCGTGAAGACGAAGACCTCCTCGTCGAACAGGTCGACGCGAAGCGTCTCCATGAACTCCTTGGGGTCCTTGAGCTCCTGCTGCCAGTCGAGCATCGACCGGAGCCAGGTCAGCTTGTCGTCGCCCTCGGGCCCGGCCACCTTGCGCGAGGGGTCCTGCTTGTACATCCAGTGCGCGGCCACGCCGTACTCGGCCATGTCGTGCATGTCGCGCGTGCGGATCTGGATCTCCAGCGGCAGCCCCTCCGGCCCGATCACCGTCGTGTGGAGCGACTGGTACATGTTGAACTTCGGCATCGCGATGAAGTCCTTGAACCGGCCGGGCAGCGGCTTCCACAGGGAGTGGATGACGCCGACCGCGCCGTAGCAGTCCTTCACCGAGTCGACGATGACCCGCATGGCCGTGAGGTCGTAGATCTCGTTGAACTCGCGGCCCTTCTTCGTCATCTTCGAGTAGATGGAGTAGAAGTGCTTCGCGCGCCCCGAGATGCGGGCGTGGATGCCGAGCGCCTCGAGCTCGCTGGAGAGGTGGTCGCCCGCGCGCTTGACGTAGTCCTCGCGCTCCTCGCGCTGCTGGTTGACCAGGCCCTTGATCTCCTGGTACTTGCGCGGGTGCAGCGCCGCGAACGCCAGGTCCTCGAGCTCCCACTTGATGGCGTGGATGCCCAGGCGGTGCGCGATCGGCGCGTAGATCTCGAGGGTCTCCTTGGCCTTCTCGATCTGCTTCTGCTTGGGCATCGCGTCGATCGTCCGCATGTTGTGCAGGCGATCGGCGAGCTTGATGAGGATGACCCGGATGTCCGAGGCCATCGCCACCATCATCTTGCGGTAGTTCTCGGCCTGGGCCTCGTCGCGCGAGGTGAAGGTGATGCCGGTGAGCTTGGTGACGCCGTCGACGATCGCGGCGACCTCGTCGCCGAACAGCTCCCGGACCTCGTCCAGCGAGGCGGTCGTGTCCTCGACGGTGTCGTGCAGCAGCGCCGCCACCAGCGTGTCGGTGTCCAGGCGCATGCCGGCGCAGATCTTCGCCACGCCGACCGGATGCACGATGAAGTCCTCGCCGGACTTGCGGCGCTGGTCGGCGTGGTGCTCGCAGGCGAAGACGAACGCGTCTTCGACGCGGTCGCGGTCGATGGGCAGCGCCGCCTCGTCGGCGTGCTCCTCGACGATCGCGAACAGGTCGCTGAGCAGCCGCCGCTCGAAGGCGGTGAGCTCGGGCCGCGCGACGGGCTCGGCGGCCGCGCGGACCACGGCGTCGACGGGCGCGCGGTCGTCGATGGCGTGCGTCGCGGGGCCGTCGGTCCGACCCGGACCGGCCGGGCTCGCGCCATCGCGTCCGCCAGGACCGCGCTGCTGGCCGTCGCCGCCGTTCAGGCCGCTCGTGACGTCGCGCGCACGCTGCTCAGCCATGCCATCCCCTCCGCGTGCCGCTGTGCCGCCCACCGGAACGTCGGGGAGCGCTCCAGCTCGGTGCGGTCCCGCGCTGCGGGCACGACCACGTGCTCGCCGTCGAGCTCGGCGAGGTCGAGCTCGCGCAGGACGCGCAGCGTGCGCCCTGCTGCCGCAGCCGGGCGAGAGCCGAGCGCGGCGACCAGGTCGCCGCCGTCGCGCAGGGCGCGATACGCGCCGGCGAGGCCGGGGCGAAGGGCGTAGTCACGGTCGAGGACATCCCTGGCAAAGCGTAGCTCAGGCGCACCCCACGCCAGGTGGGTGAAGCGCGCTCGTCCGGCCCCAGGACCGGCGCCCGGCACCGCCCCGGCGGAGCGCAGGAGCGCGTCGTGCTCGGGGTGCGCCGGCGGGTCCAGCGCGACGAGGTGCACGATGCCGTCGGCCAGGCGCGGATCGGCGGCCAGCTGGTCGTAGCTGCACACCGAGAACCCGCCGAGGCGCCCGGTGAGCGCGCGCTGGCGCGCCGTCGCGTCGGCGCAGACCACGAGCACCGGCTCGCCGGTGTGCACGAGGGCGGCGATCGTCCCGGCCAGGCCGCCGCCGCGGCGATCGCGCAGCGTGCGCGCCGCCGCCGCGGGCGCGGCGGGCGCGGCGGGGCCGCCCGTCCAGGTCCGCGGCACGGCAGGCTCGGCCCCGACCAGCGCCAGCGGGCGCGCGGGCGCCGCGTCGCCGGCCTCCGCCGCGCCGGCGCCGACGAGGATGGCCTCGGGCTCGGCGACGAGGGCCGACTCGGCCACGACGGCGTCGACCCACGCGGCCGACCCCGGCTCGGGCTCGCCGACGAGCACCGGCGCCTCGGCCGCCGCGGGGATGAGGTGGCGCAGCACCAGCCGGGGCTCGACGGCGCCTCGGAACTCGTTGAGCTCCAGCCCGAACGTCGCGTGCAGGCGCCCCTCGGCGGCGCCCTCGGGCAGGCTCGTCACCCCGAACGCCACCGCGCGCGCCCGCACGCCCCCGGCCTCGAGCGTGAAGCGCAGGTGCTTGCCCTCGCCGATCGGCGCCGGGTCGACCAGCCGGGCGGCCGGCACGAGCAGCGACACCGACGGGTTGCCGACGCCGAACGGCGCCAGCCGCTCGAGCTCCTCGGCCAGCCCCTGGCCGAGCTCGTCGCCGGCGACCACGGCGTCGACCCGCTCGACGGGCACGAGGTCCTCGGCGCTCAGCGTCGCCTCCGCGTGAGCGACGAACGCGGCCCGGAACGCGTCCAGCTCGGAGCGCCGGACGGTGCAGCCCGCCGCGGCGCGGTGCCCCCCGTAGCGCACGAGGTGGCCGGCGGCGGCGTCGAGGCCGCCGAGCAGGTCGAACGCCGGGATCGAGCGACCGGAGCCCGTCCCCTCCTCCTCGCCGTCGCGGAGCGCGACGAGGACGGTCGGGCGGTGGTGGCGCTCGGCGATGCGCGAAGCCACGATGCCGATGACGCCGGGATGCCAGCCCTCGCCCCAGAGGACGTAGGCAGCGTGCTCCTCCGGCGGTCCGAGCTGCGCGACCTGCGCCTCGGCTTCGAACAGGATCCGCTGCTCGACGAAGCGCCGGTCGGCGTTGGCGCGGTCGAGCTCCTCGGCGATCTCGGTCGCACGGGCCTCGTCGTGCGTGAGCAGCAGCTCGAGCGCGGCGTCGGCGCGGTGCAGCCGGCCGGCGGCGTTGAGCCGCGGCGCCAGCCGGAACCCGACGGCGCGGGCGTCCATCCGCGAGGGGTCCACCTGCGCCACGCGCATGAGCGCGCGCAGCCCGACCTTCTCGGTCCGCGCGAGCGCCATGAGGCCGAGCCGGACGAGGCGCCGGTTCTCACCGCGCAACGGCACGCAGTCGGCGATGGTGGCCAGCGCGACCAGGTCGAGGTCGGCCAGCGCGATCGCCGCGTCGTGGCCGGCGGCGGCCAGGACGGCGGCGGCGAGCTTGTAGGCGACCCCGCCGGCGCACAGGTCCGGGCACGGGTAGTCGCAGACCGCCGGGTGGACGATCGGCGCGTCGGGCAGCGCGCCGTCGGCGCGCGCGCTGTGGTGGTCGCTGACCACGACGTCGAGGCCGAGCGAGCGGGCCAGCGCGACCTCCTGGACCGCCGTGATGCCGCAGTCGGCGGTCAGCAGCAGCGAGGTGCCGCGCGCGGCGAGGCGCTCGACGGTGGCGACCGAGAGGCCGTAGCCGTCCTCGCTGCGGCTCGGCAGGTACCAGTCGACGTCGGCCCCGATCGCGCGCAGCGTCCGGACCAGGATCGCCGTCGACGTGACGCCGTCGACGTCGTAGTCGCCGTGGACGGTGATGCGGCCGGCCGGGACGTGGCGGAGGATGAGCTCCACGGCGCGATCGATGCCCTCGATCTCCGAGGGCTGGTGCTCGTCGGCGGCGGCCATCCAGCCGCGGGCGTCGTCGAGGGCCCCGAGCCCGCGGCGCACGAGCACCTGCGCGACCGGGAAGCTCACGCCCAGGTCGCGCGCCAGCGACAGCGCGGTGGCGCTGTCGCACGGCGGGACGTCCAAGCGCGGAGCGAGCACCCACCCAGGGTGCCAGCGTCACCCGACGGAACGGGCCGGACTTCCCGCAACGACGGCGAAACCGCGCCGCCGCGCGGACTCATGTCTGAGTCAGAGCTCGAGCGCGGGGATCTTGCGGCGCACGCCGTCCGATCGCTCGCGCAGAGCGCTCGGATCGAATTGCGGGTGTTCGCCCAGGGGGCGAAACCCGCGGGCGAGTCAGAGCTCGAGCGCGGGGATCTTGCGTCGCACGCCCTCGGCGTACACCAGGGCGATCCCGATGATCGCGCCGGGCGCCGCCTCGATGGCCTGCAGCAGGTGCGTGTCGCCCTGGCCGGGGACCGCGAAGCCGTTGACGATCAGGCCGAACAGCGCCGCGCCGATGATCGCGCCGAGGAACGCCCCGACGATGCCGCCCCAGAACCGGTCCGGGATGAAGATGGTGAAGTGCCAGAGGGCGAGGCCCATCATGACCCAGGCGAACATGGCCATCAGCGCGGCCTCCCGTGACGCTTGTTGCGCGGGCGCTTGGGCTTGTCCCGCTTGGGGGTGTCCTTGAGGACGAGGTCCTCCGGCCGCGCGTCGGCCGTCGGGTCCTGCTCGACCTCGGGCTCCGGCTCGGCCTCGGGCTCGGGCTCGGGCTTCTGCACGCGACTGCGCCGCGTCTTGGCGGCCACCGCCCCGCCGGTGGTCTCGTGCTCGATGTCGCGCACCATCTCGTCGAACTCGGACTTCGAGACGCCGCGCTCGGGATCGTCCGGGGCGGTGAGGCGGCGGCCGGCCGCCCGCGCCCGGCGCGGCTCCACGTCGGCGCCGTGGCCGGCCGTCGCGTAGGCCGGCACGACGCCGCCGTTCTCGGCCGCGATCCGCGTCCGCCGGCGCCGGTAGACCTCCTCGCGCTCCTTCCAGTGCGAGAGCACCGGCGACGCGATGAAGACCGACGAGTAGGCGCCGGAGATGACGCCGACCAGCAGCGCGAAGGCGAAGTCCTTGAGCGTGTCGCCGCCGAAGAGCAGCAGCGCCAGGATCGGCAGCAGCGTGCAGAACGACGTCGCCAGCGACCGGGTCAGCACCTCGCTCATCGAGCGGTTGACGATCTGCGTGAACGCCGCCCGTGGCATTCGTGGCACGTTCTCGCGGATGCGGTCGAACACGATGATCGTGTCGTACAGCGAGTAGCCGAGGATGGTCAGCAGCGCCGCCACCGTGGAGGTGGTCACCTCACGTCCGGTGAGCGAGTACACGCCCGCGGTGATGAGCACGTCGTGCATCACCGCGATCAGCACCGGCACCGCGAACTTCCACTCGAATCTCAGCGCGATGTAGGCGCTGATCACGATCAGCGACGCGATGATGGCGATGATCGCGCTCTTGGCGACCGTCTTGCCGAAGGTCGGCCCGATCGAGCTGGCCTGATACGCCGTCGGCTGCCCGAACTTGCTCGCCAGCACGCCGCGGACCTTGGCGGTCTTGGCCGGATCGCTCTCGCCCAGGGAGATCTGCACGCCCTGGCCCTTGAGCTCCTTGTCGCCCGAGACCTTCTGGACCTCGGGGTTCTTGAAGCCGGCGGCCCGCAGCGCGTCGCCGACGCGCGTCTCGGACGGCGTCTGGGCGAAGGCGGCCTTCACGCGCGTGCCGGACTCGAAGTCGATGCCGAAGTTCAGGCCCTTGCCGCCGATCGCCAGCGCGCCGATGAGCAGGATCACGCCGGACATCGAGAAGAACCACTTCGACGCGCCCATGAAGTCCTGCGTCCAGCGGCGCTTGCTCTCGCCCGCGCCGAGCGCCGACGGGTGCGAGATCCAGCGCGAGCGCCCCATCGAGCCGAGGACGGCCTGGGTCGCCAGCACCGCGGTGAACAGCGAGGTCAGCGTGCCGATGCCGAGGGTGAACGCGAAGCCCTTGACCCCCGCGGTGGCGAGGATGAAGAGGATGAACGCCACCATGAAGGTGACGACGTTGGCGTCGACGATCGCCGCGATGCCCTTCTTGTAGCCCTGGGCGATGCCCGCGGCCACGGAGCGCCCGCCGCGGATCTCCTCCTTGACGCGCTCGAAGATGACGATGTTCGCGTCGGCGGCGACGCCGATCGTCAGGATCAGGCCCGCGATGCCCGGCAGCGTCAGCGTGATCGGGATGAGCTTGATCAGCGCGTAGAAGTAGATCGCGTAGACGACGAGCGCGCCCACCGCGATCACGCCGAGGATCCGGTAGAAGGCCAGCAGGAACAGCGCGACCACGGCGAAGCCGACGATGCCGGCGATGAGCCCCTGGTGCAGCGCCTGCTGGCCGAGGGTCGCCGAGACCTGCGACTGCGAGATCAGGTCGAGCTTGATCGGCAGCGCGCCGGTCTTGATGAGGTTGGCCAGGCGCTGGGCGGACTTGATGGTGAAGCCGCCCGAGATCTCCGAGCCGTTGGAGCCGTCGATGCCGTCCGGGTTCTGGCGCGGATCGATGTACGGGACCGAGATGAGCTTGTTGTCGAGGACGATCGCGAAGTGGTTGGCGACCGCCGCCGGGTCGGCGCCGGGCACGAGCTGGTCGGTGCCGCGCTGCGCGATGGCGCGCGTGACCTTCTGCCAGATCGGGCGCCCGTGGTCGGTGAAGTCGAAGGTGACGTTCGGCTGACCGGAGCCACCGGGGCCGTTGTCGTAGCTCTGCTCGGGGTTCTTGATGTCCCGGTCGCCCTGGAGGGCCGGATCGTCCTTGAGGATGTAGTACGAGTCCTTGGCGATCGCCACCGAGCGCGGGTTGGACTCGTCGCTCTCCGCCTGGACGACCACGTAGCCCCGCGGCACCTCCACGAAGCGCGTCGCCTTGACGTTGGCGTTCTGGCAGGCCTCCTGGGCGTCGGTCTGCGTCTCCTGCGGTCCGCAGCGGACGTCCTTGGTCTTGTCGTCGACGCCGAACCAGAGGCCGTTGGTCGTGTCGTCGGGCTCGTTGGTCGGCTTGAACTTCGAGGCGGTCGTGACGGCCTCGTAGTACGACATCGTCCCGGCGCCGGGCTGCCCCGCGGACTGGCCGCCGGTGACGCTGCCGTCCGTGGGGTGCGGCTTGCCGTCCTTGCCGACGACGCTCTTCTCCCAGTCGTAGAAGAAGAGCTGCGCGGTGGTGCCGACCTGCTGCTGGGCCTGGTCGGCGTTCTTGACGTCGGGCAGCGAGACATCGATCTGGTTCTCGCCGGTGCGCTGGATCTCCGGCTCGGCGACGCCGAGCTGGTCGACGCGCTCGCGCATGATGTCCATCGTCCGGTCGATGGCGTCGCCGGTGACCTGGCTGAAGCGGGTCGGCTTGGCCTCGTAGATCAGCTGGACGCCGCCCTTGAGGTCGAGGCCCTGCTTGGTCGGCTTGGACGACGGCAGGCCGGGCACGATGACCGCCAGGGAGGCGAGCAGCAGCGCGGCGACGAGCGTCAGGACGATGGTGTTGCGGCGGCGATCGGTCATGCGGGAGCGGGCAGGCTACAGCTCACGGCTTAAGGCGACCTGACCAGACGTCTACCTGTCCGGCGTCAGGACGAGCAGCATCCCCCCGTCGTCATCGTACGCGGGGAAGAGGTCGGCTGTCGCCTTGGCGGGCAGATCACCCTCGGCGTGGACCTCGACGGGCTGCTTGAGCTTGCGCACGCCCCACTCGAGGACGGTGCCCACCGGGTCGTCGCCGTCGACGAAGCGCAGCCCCAGGACGTCGCCGACCGGGCGGCCGATCACGCGCTCGTCGTCCAGGCCGGTCAGCTCGAAGGAGCCGCGGCCGCAGGCGATCACCTTCCCCTGCTGGTCGCAGGCGAAGAACGCGGCGTCTGGCGCCGGGTAGTAGTCGTCGAGGAGCTCGAAGAGGAAGCCGAAGCCGCACTTGGAGCAGCCACGGGCCTGTCGCCGGAAGCCGGCGCTCCGGTCGCTCTCGGTCGTGCGGTTCCCGCAGTTGGGGCAGATGAAGAGATGAGCCATCGGGTCCCCTGACAGGGTAATGGCCCGCGCGCGCGGACTCGCCCGCACGCGGACGCCCCCTTCATCTGGGCGCAACACGGCGGCGCCGCCGATCGCTCTGCTACACACGTCGCCCCATGGAACGCCCCGGCGATCCCCACGGCGCGCGCACGGACCCCGAGGTCAGCCTCGGCGACGCCGGCATCGCTGCCGAGATCGCCCGCGCGGCGGCCCGCGGACGCGGCCCGGACCGCACCCCGACGCTCGAGCAGCTGCTGGCCGCCTTCGGCGAGCGCGAGCCCACCGCGGCGGCACGCCGGCGCGTGGCGGCGGCGTGCCGCGTCGCCGGCATGGGCGTGCGCCCCGGGGTCATGGAGGCGGAGGCCGGCCAGCGCCTGCTGCTGCTGCCGCCGGGCGCCGCCGTCGGCCGTGGACGCGGGCGGGCGCTGATCGGGCTGCTGGCGGTGGCCGTCGTGCTGATCGTCGCGGCCGGCGCTGCGGCGCTGGTCGGCGGCTCCGGCGGCGACCGCGCCAGCGACAGCCTCCCGGCCGCCGTGAGCACGGCGTCCACCGCCACGGTGACGACCGCGGCACCGGTGCCCGCCACGACGGAGACCGCGATCACCGGCACGACCGAGAGCGTCGGGACCCAGGGGCCGGACACCCCGCCGACGACCACGACGGCCGACGACGAGGCCGCCGCCGCGCGCCGCGAGCGCCGCCGCAAGGCGCGCCAGCGGGCCAAGCGCCGCCAGCAGGCCGCCGCCGCCGAGCGGCACCGCGACGTCGAGGTCGTGGTGGACGCGTCCGCGCGGCCGACGTTCCTCTGCGTCGACGACGGGCACGGCCGCCAGCTCTACGGCGGCACGCTCAGCGGCCGCGAGACGTTCCGCGCCCCCGAGGTGCGCCTCAACGTGGGGCTCTCGTCGACGGTCGTGACCGTCGACGGCCACCAGGTCCCCCTGCCCGGCAGCCCGGCGGGCCTGGAGATCAGCCGGTCGGGCGGCGTGCAGAGCCTCCCCCTCGGCCAGCGTCCCTGCGCCTGAGCGCGCGGGCGCCGGCGCTCAGAAGAGCGCTGGGTCGCGCGGCGGCTCGAGCCCGAGGTGCTCGAACGCGCGCGCCGTGGCCACGCGCCCGCGCGGCGTGCGCTTGAGGAAGCCGCACTGCAGCAGGTAGGGCTCGTAGACGTCCTCGATCGTGTCCTGCTCCTCCCCCACGATCACGGCGAGCGTGGAGAGCCCGACGGGACCGCCGGCGAACTTCGTGCAGACGACGTCGAGGATCTCGCGGTCGAGGCGGTCGAGCCCGAGGTCGTCGATCTCCAGCAGCGCCAGCGCCGCGTCGGCGGCCGCGGCGTCGACCACGCCGGCGCCGCGGACCTCGGCCCAGTCGCGGACGCGCTTGAGCAGGCGGTTGGCCACGCGGGGCGTGCCGCGCGAACGGCGGGCGATCGCGGCGGCGCCGCCCTCGTCGATGGCGCAGCCGAGGATCTGCGCGCTGCGATGCACGATCGCGGCCAGCTCCGGCCCCCCGTAGGGATCGAGGCGGTGCTGGATGCCGAAGCGGTCGCGCAGCGGCGTGGTGAGCAGGCCGGCCCGGGTGGTGGCCCCGACGAGCGTGAACGGCGGCAGCGGCACCGTCATGACCCGCGCGCCGGCGCCCTGGCCGACGGTGATCGGCAGCTCGCGGTCCTCCATCGCGGGATAGAACGTCTCCTCCAGCGCGCGGCTGAGCCGGTGCAGCTCGTCGACGAAGAAGACGCTGCGCGGCTCGAGCGCGCTCAGGAACGCGGCGATGTCGGCCTTGCGCTCGAGCGCGGGGCCGGCGGTCTGCACGAACGGCACCTCGAGCTCGGCGGCCAGGATCTGGGCCAGCGACGTCTTGCCCAGGCCGGGCGGGCCGGCCAGCAGCACGTGGTCGAGGGCCTCGCCGCGGGCGCGCGCCGCGTCGACCGAGACCTCCAGCTGGGCCTTCAGACCCTCCTGGCCGACGAAGTCGCTCAGCCGGCGCGGCCGCAGCGAGCGGTCGACGTCGTCCTCGAAGGCCTCCTCGGGCGTCTGGATGCGCAGCGTCACGAGCGGGCCGCCCTCAGCGCCTGCTGGAGGAGGTCCTCGGGCGTCTCGCCGCTGGCCCCGGCCAGCAGCCGCTCGGCCTCCTCGGCGCTGAAGCCCAGCTCGACGAGGCCGTCGCGGGCCAGGCCGCGCGGGTCGTCGCCGCGGCGGACGCTGATCGCCGCGTCCGGCAGGTCCTCCGGGACGCCGACCTTCTCGCGCAGCTCGACGACGATCCGCTCCGCGGTCCGCTTGCCGATGCCCGGCACGGCCGTGAGGCGCTTGACGTCGCCGGCGGCCAGCGCGGCGACCAGCTCCTGGCGCGTGCCCCCGGAGAGCACCGCCAGCGCCATCTTCGGCCCCACCGACTGCACGCCGATCAGCAGCAGGAAGAGGTCGCGCTCCTCCTCGGTGGCGAAGCCGAAGAGGGCCAGGGCGTCGTCGCGCACGACGAGGTGCGCGTGCAGTGAGACCGATCCTCCGACGGCCGGGACCTGGCGCAGCGTCTCGGCGGAGACGGCGAGGCGGTATCCGACGCCCGAGGCGGTCTCGATGATCACGTGGTCGGGCCGACGGACGGCGACTTCGCCGGCGACGAGGGCGATCACCGCGCCGCTCCCGCCGCGGCCATCGCGCCGGCCAGGGGCGCGTGGTTGGCGTGGCAGACGCCGACGGCCAGGGCGTCGGTCGCGTGGTCGGGCAGCGGATCGTCGGGGAGGCCGAGCAGCGTGCACACCATGCGCGCGACCTGGTCCTTCGCGGCCCGCCCGGACCCGCACACCGCCTGCTTGACCTGCTGCGGCGTGTACGAGGCGCACGGCAGGCCGCGGCGCCCCGCGGCCAGCAGCACGACACCGCGCGCCTGGCCGACGGCGAACGCGCTGCGGGCGTTCTGGCCGAAGTAGAGGTCCTCGAGGGCGACCGCGTCCGGCCGGTGGCGGTCGAGCAGCGCCTCGACCTCGTCGAACAGCGTGGCCAGCCGGCGCTCGAGCGGCTGCCCCGCACGCGTCACGAGCACGCCGCCGTCGAGCGCGGCGAAGCGCCCGTTGCGCCGGGTGATCAGGCCGAAGCCGGTGTTCGCGAGGCCGGGGTCGATCCCGAGGACGTGCACGACCCGGCATTCTGCGCGTCCGATCGGATGCCTCCCCGGGATGCTCGGCGCCTGGACGCGCCGCTGAAGGTCGGAGATGCGTCCATGCCGCCTGACCCAGCCACCAGATCGGGGGCCCGCTGGTCGATGCGTGCGCCGTGGCTGGACGCAACGGCAAGGACGGGATGACGGCGCTCTTCACGCAGGGGCGCAGGCTGCGGGACGAGCTGCGGGTGTCGCAGGCACGGATCGCCGCGCTCGAGGCCGAGCGCACGGACTACCTCCGGCGCGATCGCCGTGCGGGCGTGCTCACCCACGACGCCTTCCGGGAGGTGGCGGCCGCAGCCATCCGCGGCTCGCAGCGACGGGGTGAGCCGACCGGCCTCGTCCTGGTGGACATCGACGGCTTCCGGGCGCTCAACGGGCGCTGCGGGATGGCGGCCGGCGACGAGGCGCTGGCGGCGGTCGGCCGCCGCCTGCGCGAGCTCGTGCGCGCCGGCGACGTCGTCGGGCGCACGGGCGCCGACGAGCTGGCCGTGGTCATGCCCGGCGCCAACATGGCGGCCGCGCGCGGCGTGGCCGAGCGCGTGGTCGCCGCCATGGAGCAGGAGGGCCCCGTGACGGTGTCGGCCGGGATGGCCGTCGACGCCGGATCCGGGCAGCTCGACGGGCTGCTCGTCGATGCCGCCGAGGTGCTCGAACGCGCGCGGCGCGCCGGTGGTGGGCGCGTCGGCGCCCCCGGACGCCGGACCGGCGCCGACCCCGAGGGCGGCGCCGCCGGCGCGCTGGCCCTCGCCCTCGCCGAGCGCGACCCTGCCGCCGGCGAGCACGCCGAGCGCGTGCTGGCGCTCTCGGGCGCGGTCGCGCGCCGGCTGGGCCTCGACGGCGAGGAGCTCGAGCGCGTCGCCGCCACCGCGCTGCTGCACGACCTCGGCCGGCTGGCGCTGCCCGACGCCATCCTCCACAAGCCGGGCGCGCTCGTCGACGACGAGTGGGACGCGGTCCGCGCCGCGCCGCTGGTGGCCGAGCGGATCCTCCGCGCCGTGCCCCGGCTCAGCCGCGTCGCGCGGTCGGTGCGCCACGTCCACGAGCGCTTCGACGGCGCCGGCTACCCCGACGGCCTGGCCGGCACGGCCATCCCGCTCGGCAGCCGCATCGTCGCGGCCTGCGAGGCCTACGACGCGATGACGTCGACCCGCCCCCACCGTGCCCCGCTGGACCACGACGCCGCGCTGGCGGAGCTGCGGGCCGGTGCGGGGACGCAGCTCGACCCGCAGGTGGTCGACGCGCTGCTGGGCCACCTGGCCGACTCCCGGCCGGCCGACTACGCCGCGCGCACGGCCGCGGTGTAGCGCGGCCGGCCGCGCTCAGGCGCCCTCGGCGAGCGTCCGCTCCAGGCCGGTCCAGCAGAACTCCAGGACGCGGTCGACGAGGTGCTCGCGCGGGACCTCGGGGTGGTCCAGCCACCAGTTGGCCAGGCCCTGGCAGGCGCCCGACGTCAGCCGGGCGTACATCTCGATCGCCTCCGACGGCGGCCCCTCGGCATCCGGGTCGCGCTGCACGAGCGCGACGAGGGCGCGGGTGGCCTGGCCCTGCAGGCGGTCGATCGTCGGCGCAAGCTCGGGGTCGGCGGAGTCGCGGAACAGCGCCCGCCAGGCCTCCGGTCGCTCGGCCACCCAGCGGAAGAAGGCGTCGACGCCGCCGCGCAGCCGCTCCTCCCCCGTCATCCCGGTCGCCGCGTTGGCGGCGAAGCGCCGGGCCAGGTCGCCGGCGTGCTCGGCGACGAGCGTCTCGTGCAGCGCGCGCTTGGAGTCGAAGTGCTCGTAGATGAGGGCCTTCGAGGTCCCCGAGGCCTGCGCGATCTCGTCCAGCGACGACCCGTGGTAGCCGCGCAGCGCGAAGACCTCCTGGGCGGCGGCGAGGATGCGGTTGCGGCGCTCGGCCGCGCTCAGGCGCCGGCGGCGGGGCTGGGCTCGATCAGGCACGGCCTTCCAGCGTAGTCTGGCGGCCGTGGCGGGCGACCGGATCGACTTCGAGGCCGAGGGCTTCTACGCGGGCCTCGACGGCGCGGCGCGGGACGAGCGCCGGGAGCTGCTCGGCTGGCTGCTCGAGCAGGGCTTCTCCGCCGACGAGCTGCGCCGGGCGCACCGCCGCGGGCTGCTGGTCTTCCTGGGGGCCGAGCGCGAGGTCGGCGGCGATCCGCGTCACACGCTGCGCGAGGTGGCCGCGGACGCGGGGGTCGACCTCCAGCTGCTCGAGCGGCTGCGGCGGGCGCAGGGCCTCCCCGTGCCCGACCCCGACGCGCGAGAGCAGACCGACGTGGACCTCGAGGCGGCGCGCACCACGCGCCGCTTCGTCGAGCTCGGGCTCAGCGAGGAGCAGATGCTGGCGACCACCCGCGTCATGGGCCGCGGGCTGGCGCGCGCCGCCGAGGCGATGCGCGGCGTGATGCTCGAGCAGGTGCTCGAGCCGGGCACGACCGAGCGCGAGCTGGCGGAGCGCTACGGCGCCGCCGTGCACGCCACGATGCCGCTGGTCGGCCCGCTCGTGCTGCAGGCCCTCAGCCAGCACCTGCGCAACATGCTCCAGACCGAGGCCGTCGGGGCGGCCGAGCGCGCGGCCGGCACGGTGCCGGGGTCGCGGCCCATGACCGTCGCCTTCGCCGACCTGGTCGGCTTCACGCGGCTCGGCGAGGAGATCCCGCCCGAGGACCTCGGCCGCGTGGCCGAGCGGCTGTTCGCCCTGTCGGCCGATCTCGTGGCGCCGCCCGTGCGGATCGTCAAGACCATCGGCGACGCGGTGATGGTCACCGCGACCGAGCCGGAGCCGCTGGTGGACTTCGCGCTGCGCCTGGTCGCCGCCACGGAGGGCGGCGCGGCCGGCGAGGCGTTCCCGCAGATCCGGGTGGGCGTCGCGCACGGGCTGGCCGTCGCGCGCGCGGGCGACGTGTTCGGGCGCGCGGTGAACCTGGCCAGCCGGGTGACGGCGGTCGCGCGGGCCAGCAGCGTGCTGGCCACCCGCGACGTCCGCGACGGCGCCCGCGACCGCTTCCGCTGGTCGAGCGCCGGCGCTCGCCGCCTCAAGGGAGTGCCGGATCCGGTGCCGCTGTATCGAGCGCGGCCGCTCGCGGCAGCGTCCTGACCGCCGGCACCGCCAGGCACGCCAGCCCGGCGAGGACGCCGATGACGGTCATCCAGGTCAACGTGGCGTGCATGCCCACGGCGCCGGCCACCGGGCCGGCGGCCATCATCCCGATGGGCATCGTCCCGGCGCTGGCCAGGTAGTCGTAGCTGGAGACGCGCGAGATCGCGTGTGCGGGGATGTGCTCCTGCAGCGACGTCTCCCACAGCGTGAAGAACGCCGAGACGCCGATGGCGGCGATCAGCTCCACGCCCGCGATGGCGGCGATCGGCAGCCCGCTGCCGATGATCGCCGCCTGGCAGGAGGCGACGGCGAGGGCGATCGCCGCGGCGCGCAGCGCGAACGGCGGCCGCCAGCGCAGGAGCAGCACGTCAGCGATCACCGAGCCGGCGCCGAACGCGGCCACGATGATCGCCCAGGACGACGCGCCGGAGGCCTCGTCGGCCATCAGCACCGGCCCGAGGACGTAGACCGACGGCAGGACGACGACGTGGTAGACGACCATCGCCAGCAGGAAGGACCAGACCCACGAGCGGGCGCGGACCTCGCGCCAGCCGCCCTTCAGCCCCGCGGAGAACGGCTCCGGGTCGCCGCGCGCCACGGTGCGCGGGCGGAGGCGCAGCAGGCACAGCACCGAGACGCCGAAGGTGCCGGCGTCGACCAGCAGCGCCCCGCCCTCGCCCGCCAGCGCGACGAGCGCCCCGCCGAGGACGGGGCCCACGATCGACCCGGTCGAGAACGACAGCCCGCGCAGGGCGTTGGCCGGCTGGAGGTGGTGGGGCTCGGCGACGGTGAGCGGGAGCAGTCCCGTGAAGGCCGGCGAGAAGAAGGCGTCGGCGGCGCCGAAGACCGCGGTCAGCGCGGCGAGGTGCCACACCTCGGCCACGCCCGCCACCAGCAGCGCACCGGCGGCGGCCTGCGCGGCGAGGCGCACGACGTCGGAGGCGATGAGGATCCGCCGGCGGTCGATCCGGTCGGCGATGACCCCGCCGACCAGGCTCAGCAGGATGAACGGCGCCACCCCGGCCGCCGCGACGATGCCGACGTCCGTCACGGAGCCGCCGATCGACAGCACGGCGAACGGCAGCACGACCTGGGTCATGCGGTCCCCGACGACCGACAGCGCCTGGCCGAGGAACAGGAGGCGGAACTGCCGCTCTCGTCTCAGAACGGCAGGGATCATGGCGTGGCTACGAGGCGGCCATCAGCCGCTCGAGCACGTCGGCCTCGACGTCGAAGTTCGCGTGCACGGCGTCGACGTCGTCGTTGTCCTCGAGCGCGTCCACGAGGCGCAGCAGCTTCGCGGCGGTGTCCTCGTCGAGCGGGACGCGGGCCTTCGGCCGCTGGGTGACCTCGGCGTTCTGGATCTCCACCTGCGCCTCCTCGAGCGCCTGGCGGACGGCGGTGAGGTCGGTGGGCTCGGTGACGATCTCGTAGACGTCCTCGTCGAGCGAGATGTCCTCGGCGCCGGCGTCGATGGCGACCATCAGGTCGTCCTCGCCGTAGCGCTCGCCGTCGACGACGACGATGCCCTTCTTGTCGAAGTTGTAGGCGACCGAGCCCGGCTCGCCGAGCGACCCGCCGTGCTTGGAGAGCAGGTGGCGGACCTCGGAGCCCGTGCGGTTGCGGTTGTCGGTGACGGCCTCGATGAGCAGCGCCACGCCGCCGGGGCCGTAGCCCTCGTACAGGATGGTCTCGAGCGCGTCGACGTCGGCGCCGGCGCCCGTGCCCTTGGCGATGGCGCGCTCGATGTTGTCCTTGGGCATCGAGGCGTCCTTGGCCTTCTGGACGGCCAGGGCGAGCGCGGGGTTGCCGTCGGGGTCGCCCCCGCCCTCCTTCGCCGCGACGGTGATCGCCCGCGCGAGCTTCGTGAAGAGCTTGCCGCGGCGCGCGTCGACGATCGCCTTCTTGTGCTTGATCCCTGCCCACTTGGAATGTCCGGCCATACCACCCGGGAGTGTAGTCCTGCCGCTGCAGGGCTGAAGGTCAGGGATTGCCTGCCGATAAGAGCAGCCAGGGATGAGGAAATGCACCGAGTCGATCGTCGGAGCGTCGGACCCCCGCTGAGCGCGGCCGGGGCGCCGTCAGGCGCGCGGCCGCGTGGTCGCGAGCGTTGGCTGACGATGCTCGCCGGCGCGGCGCTCGCGCTGGGCCTCGGCGACCTCGCCGTGCTCGCCGGCGCGCCGCTGGCCTCGCCCGCGGTCGGGACCTCCGTGCTGCCGCTGGCCACGGGCCTCGTGGCGGCAGCGCTGATGGCCGCGCGCCTCACCCGCTCCGCCACCGACCGCACGATGTGGCGCCTGCTGGCCGCGGGGCTGGCGGCCTCGCTGGTCGGCGGCGCGGCGACCGTCCTGCTGCATCACCGCGCGGTGACCGGGCCGGCGGTCACCGACGTCCTGTGGCTCGCCGCCTATCCCCCGTGGTACGCCGCGCTGCTCGTCCTCGGCCGCCGCTACCTCGGCGGCGCGCACCGATCGTTCTGGCTCGACGGCGTCCTCATCGGGCTGGCGTCCAGCGCCTACGTCACCGCCCTCTTCCTCCATGGCGTCCGCGACGCCGTCGACGCCGGTGCGGTGGGCGTGCTCGTCGACGTCGCCTACCCGGCCGCCGACCTCGCGCTGCTGGGCGTCCTGCTCGGCACGCTGCTGATGATCGGCCGGCCGGCCCCGCAGGGCCTGCTGATGGCCGGCGGCTTCCTGGCCATCCTCGTCGCCGACGTGCTGCGGACCGACGCCCTGATCGACGGCCGCATCGCCATGAGCCCGCAGGTGGCCACGGCCTGGAGCCTCGGCGTGCTGCTGATCGCGGCCGCCGCGTGGGCGCGCCCGGCTCCGGGGCGGGTGCTGCCGGTCGGCGGGTGGTGGGAGCTCACCTCCCCCGCGTGCCTCGCGACGCTGGCGTGCGCGATCCTCGTCGCCGACCACTTCACCCCGCTGCCGACGATGTCGATCGTGCTGTCGGCCGCGACCTTCGCCGTCGCGCTGGCGCGGCTGGTGTGGACGCTGCGCGAGGTCCGCTCGCTGGCGCTGCACCGCCGCGAGGCGCTGACCGACGACCTCACCGGCCTGCCGAACCGCCGCGCGCTGTTCCGCGAGCTCGAGGTGCTGACGGCCGCCGGCGAGCGCTCGGCGCGCCGGATCGCGCTCCTGCAGCTGGACCTCGACGGCTTCAAGGAGCTCAACGACACCCTCGGCCACGCCGCCGGCGACGAGCTGCTGATCGCCGTCAGCCGCCGGCTGGAGGCCGTGATCCCCGGCACCCTGGCCCGCCTCGGCGGCGACGAGTTCGCCGCGATCGTCCCCGAGGGCCACGACGCGCGCGCGGTCGCCGAGGACATCGGCCGCGCCCTGCACGCGCCGATGGACATCGACGGCCTCGGGGTGGCGGTCAACGCCAGCGTCGGCATCGCCCACTTCCCCCAGGACGCGCAGGACGCGCGCGAGCTGGCTCGGCGCGCCGACGTGGCGATGTACGACGCCAAGCGGCTGGGCACGGTCGTCGCCGGCTACACCGCCGAGCACGACGAGCACTCGCTCGACCGGCTGGCGCTCGCCGCCGACCTGCGCAGCGCCTTCGAGCGCGACGAGCTGTGGCTCGCCTACCAGCCGCAGGTCGACATCCCCAGCGGCAGGATCTCGGGCGCCGAGGCCCTGATCCGCTGGCGGCACTCGACCCGCGGCGAGATCGCCCCGGGCGTCCTGCTGCCGATCGCCGAGCGGACCGGGCTCATGCCGCAGCTGACGCTGTGGGTGCTCGACCACGCGGTGGCGCAGGCCGCGGCCTGGCGGCGGCGCGGCCTCGACGTCCGCGTGGCCGTCAACGTGTCGGCGATCGTGCTGGTCGACGCGATGCTGCCCGAGCGCATCGCGGAGACCCTGCACCGGCACGCTCTGACGCCCGACAACCTCGTCGTCGAGGTCACCGAGGACGCCGTCATGCGCGACGCCAGCCGCGCCATCGACATCCTCGGCGAGATCAAGGCCTCCGGCGTCGAGATCGCCGTCGACGACTTCGGGACCGGCCAGTCGTCGCTCGAGCAGCTCAAGAACGTGCCGGCCGACGAGCTCAAGCTCGATCGCAGCTTCGTCCTCGGGATGGCCGAGGACCCGCACGACGCGGCCATCGTCGGCACGGTGGTCGGGCTCGGCCGCGCGATGGGCCTGCGCGTGGTGGCGGAGGGCGTCGAGACGCCGGCCGTCTGGCAGCGGCTCGCCGAGCTGGGCTGCGACGTCGCGCAGGGCTTCGGCCTCGCCCGGCCGATGCCGGCCGAGCAGTTCGAGCGCTGGGCGCGCGAGCCGTCCGACCACGCCCGGCTGCTGGTCCCGACGCTGCACACGTCGCCGTCGACGCCGCGGCGTCGCGGGCGCCGCGCGGCGTAGGGGCGTGCCAGCGGAGCGCCGGGGCGGCGGGCGCTCGGGAACCCCTGTCGCGTGGACCCCGCCCTCCGGGGTCCAAGCGACGCCGAATCCCAAGC
>DASTWY010000058.1:0-133383 GCA_035765735.1 Baekduia sp.
GGGGCGGGCATGGCCGCGGGCCGGCGCGGCCGCGGGAGCGGAGGAGGCGGGCGCCGTCGTGGGCGCGGGCGGCGCCGCGACCGGAGCGGGCGGCGCGGCGCTCGGCGTCGCGGCGATCGGCGCGCGGGGCTGGGCGACCACCGGGCCACGGGCCGGCGCGGCGTGGTCGCGGGAGTGCCGTCGGGCGTGCGCGGCGCGGCGCACGGCCCGCCCGGCGGCCCCGATGGCGAGCTGAGGCGCCGCGGGCGGCTGGGCCGCCACGATCGTCGGGGCCGCCGGTTCAGCGGCGGGCGCGGCCGGTGCCACGGCCACGGGGGTGGCCGGCGTCGCGGGAACCGCGGGCCGGGGGATGGGGGGTGTCGCCGGGGTCGGCGGCGTCGCCGGTGCCGCGATCGCCGGGGCGCGCCGGGAGGACCCGCCGGCGCCGCGCTCGCTGGTGCCGTCCGGCGCAGCGAGCCCGCCGGTCGCCGTGTTGGCCTGCTGCGCCGTGGTCACCGCGCCGGGGCTGTTGACGACGACCTGGACGGCGATGTTCGTCGGCGCGCTCTGCGCGGCTCCCGCGCTCCCGTCCGGCGCCGGGTCAGCCGTCCCGTCCGCCGGGGCACCGGTCGCGCCCGCCGCGCCGGTCATGACGACGACCGACACGTTCACGGGCGCGCCGACGGGATCCTGCGCGCGGGCCGCCGGCGCGCCGCCCGCGGCCGCGGCGATCGCCGCCGCGAGGGCGAGCACGGTGCAGACGCGCGGGCGAGCGGACATCCTGCCCGTTGATGCCACCGGCGCCCACACCCGATCCATGTGCATGGGCGGCGCGGCGCGATATCACCGATGCATGCGGGGACTCCTGGCCGTACGTCGTGGTTCTCGCGCGTGCAGCGGAGGTGTAGCGTCGGCAGCGCCATGGGAGGCCCCTCCGACTCCCGCGCCGACCTGATCGAGCGGCACCTGCCGCTCGTGCGGTCGATCGCCGGCCGCTACGCCCGCCGCGGGGAGCCGCTGGAGGACCTCGTCCAGGTCGGCACGGTGGGGCTCATCAAGGCCGTCGACCGCTTCGACCCCGGGCGCCATCCTGATCTCGCGGCGCTGGCGCGCCCGTCGATCGAGGGCGAGATCCGCCACCACCTGCGCGACGGTGGCGCGGTGCGCGTGCCGCGCACCGACCACGAGCTGTCGGCGCGCCTGGGCGCCGTGCGCGACGAGCTCGCCGCGTCCGGCCGGCATGAGCCGACGCTCGCCGAGCTGGCGTCGGCCGCCGGCGTCGGCGAGGCGCGCGCCGCGCGGGCCCTCCAGGCCGTGCGCGCCCGGCGCGCCGTGCCACTGCCCGACGGCGGCGGGGTCACGCCCGCCCGCGGCGAGGACGAGGCCGCCGAGGCCCGCGTCCTGCTGGAAGCGGGCTGGTCGATGCTCGACGCCCGCGAGCGCCGGCTGCTCGAGCTGCGCTACCGCGAGGACCGCAGCCAGTCGCAGATCGCCCGCGAGCTCGGGCTCTCGCAGGCGCATGTCTCCCGCCTGCTGCGAGCGGCGCTCGAGCACCTGCGCGACGCCGTCGGCCCGCTGCCCGAGGCGCCCGGCGAGGAGGACGGCGGGCCCGCGGCGACCACCCGGGAGGCGGCCGTCGCGTCGCCCGCCGAGCACCGAAGCGGCCGGCTGCTGTTGCGGCTCCCGCGCTCGCTGCACACCGAGCTCGCGGCGGCGGCCGACCGCGACGGCGTGGCGCTCAACACCTTCATCGTCAGCCGCCTGGCCGCGGCGATCGGCTGGCAGGACGGCGAAGAGGCGGCGGCCTCCGGCGACCGCGCGGAGGGCCCGGCGCCCGACGGCGACGCCCAGCCGGCGCGGTTGCTCGTGCTCAACGCCGTGGTGATCGCCGTCGCCGCGCTGACCGGCATCGCGCTGCTGCTCGTCGCGCTTCTCGGCTCCTGACCGCGCGGGTGGCGGCCGGCCTCGCCGTCAGGGCCGGTGGAAGGTCACGCGGCAGCCCCCGGCCCGGTTGTCGAGCACGCGGCTCAGCGCGCGGGCCAGCGGGGCGCCGTCGGCCGGCATCGCGTCGCCCATGAAGACGTCGCGGCGCCCGCGGTAGGTCACCGCGAAGTACGGCGGGCGATCGACGATCACGCCGTCGTTGCGTGGTCGCGGACGCTGCGGTCGCTGCCGTGGCGGAGCCGGCTCGTCCACCGGCATGCGCCGGAGGTCGTGCCGCAGCGCGGTCATCTCGCTCGCCGAGAACGCGCAGGTGGCGTTGCGGAACCCGCCGCCGCCATGGGCCAGCACGAGGTTGGCGCGGCCGTCGGGCGCGACGGTCAGGGTGTCGTGGCGCCCGAAGCGCAGGTCCTGGCGCTCGAGCGTCACCAGCGCGCGGCTCCCGAGACCGGGGCGCGACGGGTGCGGCGTGGGCGCCGCCTGCGCCGCGGGGTCCGGCGCGGCCTGGTGCGCGCCGTCGACGGTGCCGCCGCACCCGGCGGTGGCGGCGGCGAGGACGGCGACGGTGGGGAGGAGTCGGCGCACGGAGCCGATGGTGACGGGTCGTCGTGCCCGCCGGCCACCGACGAACGGCCGGGCGGGCGGGCCGATCGGCCCGCCCGCCTCCAGCGGCTGTCAGGCGTCCTCGTGGGCTGAGGGTCCCCTAGACTGGGTACACAGACGTTCCCTGATGCTCTACAGTGCGGCGCCACGGGCAGCAGCCGTTGCGGTGATGATCGGACCAAGAAGGGAGCCTGGAAGATGAGCGTCACCGAACGCAGCATGGGCCTGAGCCTCCGCGCCCTCGGGCGGATCGCCGGGTCGAGCGTCGTGGATCGGCTCGGCATGCGGACCGCCGGCGAGCGCGTCGTCTATCGCGCGGCCCGCGACGGGTTCCGCGTCGCCGGCGCCACGGCGCGCACGTTCGCCGCGGCGAGCCGCCTCGGCAGCCCCGCGCGCCTGCGCACCACGTCGGGCCGCGGGCTGTTCGACCTGACGCCGACCGAGGAGCAGCAGATGCTCCAGGAGGCCTGCCGCGAGTTCGCCGAGGCCGTCCTGCGCCCGGCCGCCGGTGCCGCCGAGCGGGGCGACGGGGTGGCTGAGGTGCTCGCCCAGGGCGCGGAGCTGGGCCTGACGATGCTGGGCGTGCCCGACGCCGTCGGCGGCGCGGTCGAGGAGCGCTCGGCGGTCACGACGGTGCTCGTCGCCGAGGCCCTGGCCCACGGCGACATGGGGCTCGCCACCGCGATGCTCGCGCCGGCCGGCGTCGCCACGGCGCTCTCGTTGTGGGGTGACGCCGACCAGCAGGCCCGCATGCTGCCGGCGCTCGTGGGCGACGACGTGCCGCACGGAGCGATCGCCCTGTTGGAGCGCCGGCCGCTGTTCGACCCGTTCTCGCCGGCCACGACCGCGCGGCGTGCGCCCGGCGGTGGGTTCGTCGTCAACGGCGCCAAGGCGCTCGTCCCGCGCGCGGCCGCCTCCGAGCTGCTGATCGTCGGCGCCCGGCTGGAGGGCCACGGGCCGGTGCTGCTGGTCGTCGAGGCCAGTGAGGCGACGATCCTCGCCAAGGACGAGCCCGCGATGGGCCTGCGGTCCGCGGGCCCGGGCGAGATCCGGCTGGACGACGTCAAGCTCCCCGAGAGCGCGCTGCTCTGCCAGGGCTCGCCCGAGGTGTACGCCGACTGCGTCCGCCGCGCGCGCCTGGCCTGGTGCGCGCTCGCCGTCGGAACCGCCCGCGCGGTGCTCGACTACGTCATTCCCTACGTCAACGAGCGCACCGCCTTCGGCGAGCCGATCAGCCACCGCCAGGCGGTCGCGTTCACCGTCAGCGACATGGCGATCGACGTCGAGGGCATGCACCTGGCGACGTTGCGGGCCGCCGCGCGTGCCGACGCCGGCCAGGACTGCTCGCGGGAGGTCGCGCTGGCCCACCGCCTCTGCACCCGCCACGGGGCGCGCATCGGCTCCGACGGCGTGCAGCTGCTCGGCGGCCACGGCTTCGTGACCGAGCACCCGATCGAGCGCTGGTACCGCGACCTGCAGGCCGTGGGCGTCATGGAGGGCGCCCTGCTCGTCTAGCCCGGCCGAGCCACCGACCGCATCATGATCTCGCTCGAAGTCCCCCGGAAGTTCGCGCCGCTCGTCGCGCAGGCCCACCAGGTCGCCGAGGAGGTGTTCCGGCCGATCTCGCGCAAGTACGACCGCGCCGAGCACGAGCGGCCCAAGGAGCTCGACATGCTCGCCGCGCTCGTCGATGGCATGAACGACGCCACCGACGCCGGTGCCGGCGCGGCGGGCGTCCGCCGCGACGGCAAGGCTGCCGAGGGCAATCGCAACGGCTCCAACATGTCGACCGCGCTGAGCATCATGGAGCTCTGCTGGGGCGATGTCGGGCTGCTGCTGTCGATGCCGCGCCAGGGCCTGGGCAACTCGGCGATCGCCTCGGTCGCCACCGACGAGCAGCTCGAGCGCTTCAAGGGCAAGTGGGCGGCGATGGCCATCACCGAGCCGGAAGCCGGCTCGGACTCCGCGGCGATCCGCACCACGGCGCGCCTCGACGGCGACCACTACGTCCTCAACGGCGAGAAGATCTACGTCACCGCGGGCGAGCGGGCCGACCTCGTCGTCGTATGGGCGACGCTCGACCGCGAGAAGGGGCGCGCCGCGATCAAGTCGTTCGTGGTCGAACGCGACAACCCGGGACTGGTCCTCGAGCGCCTCGAGCACAAGCTCGGCATCCGCTCGTCGGACACCGCGGCGTTCCGCCTCACCGACTGCCGCGTGCCGAAGGAGGACCTGCTCGGCAATCCGGACGTCGAAGCCGAGAAGGGCTTCGCCGGCGCGATGCAGACGTTCGACAACACGCGCCCCCTGGTGGCCGCGATGGCGGTCGGGCTGGCGCGCGCCTGCCTGGAGGAGACCCGGCGCCTACTCGTCGACGCCGGCGTGGACGTGTCGTGGGACCAGGCGCAGCACCGCGGGCACGCCGCCGCGGCGGACTACCTGGCGATGGAGGCCGACTACGAGGCCGCGCGGCTGCTGACGCTGCAGGCGGCGTGGATGGCCGACAACGGCAAGCCCAACTCGCTGCAGGCGTCGATGGCCAAGGCGAAGGCCGGGCGGACGTGCGTGGACGTCGCGATGCGCTGCGTGGCGCTCGCGGGCGCGCTCGGCTACAGCGAGGTCTCGCTGCTGGAGAAGTGGTCGCGCGACGCCAAGATCCTCGACATCTTCGAGGGCACGCAGCAGATCCAGCTGCTGATCATCGCCCGGCAGCTGCTGGGCAAGAGCTCGGCCGAGCTGCGCTAGGACGCGCCGGCTCGCGCCGCCCAGGCGCATCGGCGAGGATCTCCGCCGATGCGACGCCTGCCCCTCGTCCTGCTCGTGGCGCTGGCGGCGTGGCCCTGCGCCGTGGCGGCGGCGCGCGCGCCCGCCGTGCGGCTCGCGCCGCCGCTACACCACGACGCCCGCGATGTCGCGGGCAGCCCGCTCGACCTGCGCGAGGTGACGTTCGGCCAGCAGGGCGCGCAGCTGCTGCTGCACCTGCGGACCGCGCGCGCGTGGACGGCCGGCGCGCTCGGGGGCGCGGGCGCGCCGCGACGGCTGTGCCTCGCGATCCGCCGCGCCGCGGGGCATCGCGGCGGCGCGCTCATCTGCGTGATGGGGTTCAACGCCCGGCCGGCGCTCATCGTCGGGCGCCTCGACGGCGCGGGAGGCGTCGCGGCGGTGCACGACCTGCCCGCGGTCATCGGCCGCCCGGACCGGCGCACGATCGACGCGTCGATCTCGCGGCGGGCCGCCGGCCTGCCGCTCGGCCGCTTCTCGTGGAGCGCCCGATCGCACTGGGTCGACGACAGGACGGGCTCGCGATGCACGGCCGCCGACCCGTGCGACGACGCCTTCCCTGACGCGGGCGCGATCCCCGACCGGCTGCGGCTGCTGGCCCAGCCGCGGTGCTTCGGCGCGGCCGCCCACGACCCGGGGCACCCCTGCGAGAGCCCGGCGCTGCGCACCGCCGTCATCCCCACGCCCGCGGATGCGCTCATCACCCCCAACGCCTACTGCAAGCTCACCGAGCGCCACGACCTCGTGTCGATCTGCGAGTTCGGCGTGCCCGCGTCGCGTGCGGCCGCCACGGTGGTCGCGATCGGCGACAGCCACACCGAGCACTGGCGCGGCGCGCTCGAGGTCGCCGCCCAGGCGCGGGGCTGGCACGGGATCTCGATCACCCGCGCCAGCTGCCCGCTGACGCGGGCGGGACCGCTCTCGCCGCGGACGGCGCTGGCGCGGCGGCAGTGCGCGACGTGGAACGCCGAGGTGCTGACCTGGCTGCGGCGCCACCCGGAGATCCACACGCTGTTCGTCTCCGACCACGCCACCGTCCGGGTGCGGCGCGACGCCGTCCGCGGCTATCAGGCGGCGTGGAGCCGCGTCCCGCGCTCGGTGCGCCGCATCGTCGTCCTGCGCGACACGCCCGACGTGCCGCGCCGGCAGGCGGTCTGCGTGCGGCAGCGGCTGCGCGCCGGCCTGCCGGCGGGCATCGCGTGCGCGCAGGCGCGCGCGGCCGGCCTGCATCCCGATCCGCAGGTGGTGGCGGCCCAGCGCCTCGGCTCGCCCCGCGTGCAGGTCATCGACCTCACGCGGCTGCTGTGCGACGCGCGCCGCTGCCCCGCGGTGATCGGCGGCGTGCTCGTGCACAAGGACACCAACCACCTGACGAGCGTGTTCGCGACCACGCTCGGCCCATACCTCCTGCGCGCGTTCGACGCCCTGCCGTCGCGGTGACCACCAGCGCGCGGGCGCCGTTGCGGTCCAGGCGACCGCAAACGCGCCCGCGCCTGCCGGGCGCATGGGCGCCGGGGCGCCGGGGCGCCTCCTCTGGCCGGCGGGCGCCGTTGCGGTCCAGGGGACCGCAAACGCGCCCGCGCTCCGGCGACCACCAGCGCGCGGGCGCCGTTGCGGTCCAGGCGACCGCAAACGCGCCCGCGCCTGCCGGGCGCATGGGCGCCGGGGCGCCGGGGCGCCTCCTCTGGCCGGCGGGCGCCGTTGCGGTCCAAGGGACCGCAAACGCGCCCGCGCCTCGGCGACCACCAGCGTGCGGGCGCCGTTGCGGTCCAGGGGACCGCAAACGCGCCCGCGCCCAGGCAGCGGGACGCGGACGCACGTGTCCGATTTCCGCCAGACGTCGTCGCCTCCGTGTGCGACCGTGGGGGCATGACGCTCGACCCCGACCGCTGCTGGCAGGCGGCGCAGGCCAAGGACCCCCGCTTCGACGGGTGGTTCTTCTGCGGGGTCACGTCGACGGGCATCTACTGCCGCCCGAGCTGCCCGGCGCGCACGCCGCGGCGCGAGCACCTCCGCTTCTACGCCACCGCCGCCGCGGCGCAGGCCGCCGGCTTCCGCGCCTGCAAGCGCTGCCGGCCCGACGCCACGCCCGGATCGCCGGAGTGGGACCGGCGCGCCGACGTCGTCGGGCGGGCGATGCGGCTGATCGCCGACGGCGTCGTCGACCGCGAGGGCGTCGCCGGGCTCGCCCGCCACCTCGGCTACACCGAGCGCCACCTGCACCGGCTGCTCACCGGCGCGGTCGGCGCAGGCCCGCTCGCGCTGGCTCGCGCGCAGCGCGCCCAGGCCGCGCGCGTGCTGCTGGAGACGACCGACGTCGCGATCGGCGACGTCGCGCTCGCGGCCGGCTTCTCGAGCGTGCGCCAGTTCAACGACACGATCCGCGAGATCTTCGCCATGACGCCGACCGCGGTACGCAGCCGCCGCCGGCGTGCGGGCGCTCCGGCCGCTGGCTCCGGCGCCGTCGTCCTGCGGCTGCCGTTCCGGGCGCCGCTGGACGCCGGCGGGCTGCTGGCCTTCCTCGCGCCCCGCGCCGTGCCGGGCGTCGAGGAGGTCGTCGACGGCGCCTACCGGCGCAGCCTGCGGCTCCCGCACGGCGGCGGCGTGGTCGAGCTGCGGCCCGCGGACGACCACGTGCGCGCCCGCTTCTGGCTGGCCGACCTGCGCGACCTCGGCGCCGCGGTGCAGCGCTGCCGCGCGCTGCTCGACCTCGACGCCGATCCCGCCGCGGTGGCCGACGCGCTCGGCGCCGACCCGCTCCTGCGCCCGCTCCTCGCCGCGGCGCCCGGACGGCGGGTGCCCGGCGCGGTCGACGGCGACGAGCTGGCCGTCCGCGCTGTCCTGGGCCAGCAGGTGTCGGTCGCCGGCGCCGCCACGCTCGCCGGGCGGCTCGCAGCCGCGCACGGCGAGCCGCTGGCCGAGCCCGTGGGCGGCGTCACGCACCGCTTCCCGGCCGCCGCGGCCCTGGCCGCCGCCGATCCCGAGACGCTGGCGATGCCGCGCGCGCGGCGCCGCGCGCTGCTCGGCCTCGCCGCCGCGCTGGCCGGCGGGGAGGTCGCGCTCGACCCGGGCGCCGACCGCGACGAGACCCAGCGGTGCCTGCTGGCGCTGCCCGGCATCGGGCCGTGGACGGTCGCCTACGTGGCGATGCGCGTCCTGCGCGACCCCGACGCCTACCTGCCCACCGACCTCGGCCTGCGCCGGGCGCTCGAGCGCCTCGGATGCGCCGGCGACCCCGCGTCGGCGCTGCGCGTGGCGGAGCGCTGGCGCCCGTATCGCGCCTACGCCCTGCAGCACCTGTGGGCAGCCCCGACCGCTTCGACCCGCGGCGCCGCGCGCGCCGCTGCCTGAAGGAGGCACCGCGGATGACCACCGTGACCACCGATCTCGTCCACGCGACCATGGGATCCCCGGTCGGCGAGCTGCTGCTCGCCGGCGCACGGCGTCCGGACGGGACGCTGGCCCTGCACGCCGTGCTCTTCGCGGAGGGTCGCCGGCCGGTCGCCGCCGACCCCGCGTCAACGCGCGACGACGACGCGCTGGCGCCGGTGCGCGCGCAGCTGGGGGAGTACTTCGCCGGCGCCCGCCGGACCTTCGACCTCGAGCTCGACCCGCACGGCAGCCCGTTCGAGCGGGCGGTGTGGCACGCGCTCACCGAGATCCCGTACGGCGAGACCGAGAGCTACGGCGCGCTGGCCCGGCGCGTCGGGCGGCCCGGCGCCGCGCGCGCGGTGGGGCTGGCCAACGGCCGCAACCCGATCTCGATCGTCGTGCCGTGCCACCGCGTGATCGGCGCCGACGGCAGCCTCACCGGCTACGGCGGCGGCCTCGAGCGCAAGCGGACGCTGCTCGAGCTCGAGGCGGGGGTGCTGCCGTTGGCCTAGCCCTCCGTCGCGCCGGCCGACACGCGGTCGGACTGGGCCTCCAGGTCGGAGGCCGCCGCGGGCTGCTGCTCGAGCGCCGCGCTGCGGGCGCTCATCGAGCGGCCGAGCCGGCGGACCTCCTCGTCCATCAGCGGGACGATCTCGGCCGCGTGCCGCCGCGTCTCGCGCTCGCCCAGCCGCGTCGACAGCGCGGGCTTGAGCCAGCGGATCGCGTTGACCCAGCGCGGCACGCTGATGCGCGTCGCCCGCCGCTCGATGCCGGCGACGAAGGCGTCCGCGCATGCCTCGACCGATGTCGTGCTGCCCAGCGGCCCGGGCAGCGTCTTGAGCATCTTCTGAAAGGCGGACAGGTCCTTCTTGGCGTCCTGCACCAGCGGCGTGTCGATCCACGACATGTGCGCGCTGCCGACCTTCACGCCGCGGTAGGCGACCTCGGGACGCAGCGCGTTGGCGAAGTGCTCGGCGCCGGCCTTGCTCGCGTTGTACGCCACGAGCCCCGGCGCCGCGGCGTAGGCCGCCAGCGACGAGACCACCAGCACGTAGCCGCGGCGCTCGATCACCTGCGGGAGCGCGGCGCGGACCGTGTGGAAGACGCCGTTGAGGTTGACGTCGACGACTCGCCGGAAGGCCGCCGGGTCGACCTCCAGCACGGAGCCGTAGCTGGCGATGCCGGCGTTGGCCATCACGACGTCGATGCCGCCGAAGCGCTCGACGCCGTGCGCGACCGCGGCCTCCATCTCGTCGAGGCTGCACACGTCGCCGACCACCGACGTGGCGTTGGCGTCGCCGAGCTCGGCCACCAGCGCGCGCAGCGGCTCGACGTCGAGGTCGACGAGCACGACCTTCGCGCCCCGCCGCACGAGCCGGCGCGCCGTCTCGGCGCCGACCCCCCGCGCGCCGCCGGTGATCAGGACGACCTGCCCCTTGAGCTTGCTCATGACCGGCACGCTAGACGAACGCGGACGTTCACGAGGCCCCGCGTGGAGCGCGTGGACGCCCCAGCTACGCCGCCGGAGCCTGCGCGGCCGCCGGCGAGCTGCCCTCGGCCGCGTCCCCGCCCGCCGCCGCGCCGGCGTGCTCGGCGATCTCGCGCGCGATGAGCCGCGGGTCGTCCCACATCGGCGTGTGGCCGATGCCCGGGTGCACGCGGAAGGTCACGCCCGGGATCTCGTCGCGCAGGCGCTGCGCGTGGTCGCGCAGCGGGAGGATCCGGTCCTGCTCGCCCCAGCTGATGAGCACCGGGACGTCGATCTCCTCGAGCCCGTGCAGCGCGGCGTTGTCGTTGCGCAGGACCGCGTAGACGTCCTCGACGATGTCGCAGCGGATGGACGACCGGGCGAGCGCGAGGGCCTCGCCGGCGGGGACCTGGTGGCCGCGCGTCATGACGTCGCGGAACGCGAGCCGCCGCAGCGCCGGCCGAGCCAGGACGCGCGGCAGGTGCTTGGCCGACGCCCGCGTCGTGCGCTGCATGCGCGAGAAGACCGTGATGATGCGCTGGGCGGCGGCGGTGTCCCCGGGCCGGATGCCGCCGGCCGGCGAGATGCCCACGACGCTGCGCGCCCGGCCGCGCTTGGCCAGCTCCAGCGCGAGCGCCCCGCCGAGCGAGTTGCCGACGAGGTGCGCCGTGCCGACGCCCAGCTCGTCGAGGTGCTGCTCGAGGTAGTCGGCGGCCCTGGGGATGTCGTGGGGCGTGTCGCGCGCCGGCAGCGCCACCCCGCCGTCGTGGCCATGGAGCGTCGGGGCGATGACCTCGAAGCGCGGCACGAGCTCCGCGATGACCGGCAGCCAGCAGCGCCAGGTCGCGGTGAACCCGTGGATCAGGACCAGCGGCTCGCCGTGGCCGGCGCGGTACAGGGCGGGGGAGATCTCGGGCATCGCGCCGGGCATCGTATGCCGTCAGCCGGCGCCGCGGGGGCCGTCGCCGGCTGGGCCGTCGTCGCCGAACGGGTCGCGCACGACGTCCCGGAAGCGCGCGTCGTCGCGCAGCGCCTCCAGGATCTGGCGGCCCAGCGGCGTCAGCCCGATCTCGTCGCTGCCCGAGATCCACATCGGCTCGGGCTCGGCCGGATGGCCGTCGCGTGGTTCGTGGTGATGGGTGCTCATGGCCTCTTTGGGAACTCGGATGTTTCACATGGTGGCGCATGAGCGGGCGTTTGTGAAATCGACGGCCTCTGGACCGTCGGAGCAGGTGGCCGGCGCGGGTCAGCGGCGGGCGTCACGACGGCGGGCCGCGGGGCGCCGGGCGCCGGTGGGGGCGGGGCGTCCGGCGCTCGGGTCGACGCCGCCGACCGCGTCGAACAGCATCGCCACCAGGCCGACCTCGGTGCGGTGGCCGTCGCGTGGCGGCGTCCGCGCGTCGCAGTCCTCCTGGATGCGCTGCGCCTCGGCCGCGAGCTTGGCCAGCGCCTTGGAGAGCGCCTGCACGCCGCGGTCGTCGAGGGAGAGACGCAGGCGCTCCAGGCGGGCGTGGTCGCCGTCGAAGCCGCCGACCGCGGCGGCACGCTGCGCCACGTCGGCGGTGTGCTGCAGCTCGGCGCCGACGATGGCCTGCTTGGCGATGACCGACACGCTCTCCCAGGCGTCGCCGCCGCTGCGGGGGCGCGGCTTGGCGCGGTAGTGGTGCTCGACGGCGCCGCGTCGCGGCGTCTCGCGCACGAGGTCGAGCAGGCCGAGCTCGTTGAGCTGGCGCACGTGGTAGCTGACGGTGCCCAGCGAGGCGTCGAGGACCTGGCTGAGCTCCACGGGGCTGGCGTCCTGCTCCTCGAGGATCCCGAGGATGCGGACGCGCAGCGGATGGGACAGCGCCTTGATGTATCGCGGGTCGTCAGCCCTGGTGATCGGCGGCATGGCTTCCTCGGGTCGGGGTGGACGCCGTCCGGGCATGCGCGCATAGGATGCGCACGTGTCCCGAACGCTCGAAGGCAAGACTCTGTTCATCTCCGGCGCCAGTCGCGGCATCGGCCTGGCGATCGCGGTGCGCGCGGCGCGCGATGGCGCGAACGTCGCGCTCATCGCCAAGACGGCCGAGCCGCACCCCAAGCTCGAGGGCACGGTCTACACCGCCGCCGAGCAGATCGAGGAGGCCGGCGGGAAGGCGCTGCCGATCGTCGGCGACATCCGCGACGAGGAGCAGGTCTTCGCGGCCGTCGAGCAGACCGTGGAGCGCTTCGGCGGCATCGACGTCTGCATCAACAACGCCAGCGCGATCAACCTGTCCGGCACCGAGGCGCTGGACATGAAGCGCTACGACCTGATGCAGAGCATCAACACGCGCGGCACGTTCGTCGTCAGCAAGGCCTGCGTCCCGCATCTCAAGCGGTCGGACAACGGCCATGTCCTGACGCTCTCGCCGCCGATCAGCCTCCAGCCGCGCTGGCTCGGCGGCCACATCGGCTACACGATCGCCAAGTACGGGATGAGCCTCTGCACCCTTGGGATGGCCGAGGAGTTCCGGGGCGATGGCGTGGCCTTCAACGCGCTGTGGCCCAAGACGCTCGTCGCCACCGCCGCGGTGCAGAACCTCCTCGGCGGCGACGCGGCGATGGCCCGGTCGCGCCGGCCCGAGATCGTCGCCGACGCGGCGTACGCCGTCCTCACCCGCGACAGCCGCGAGTGCACCGGGAACCTCTTCCTCGTCGAGGACGTGCTGGAGCAGGAGGGTGTCACGGACCTCAGTGCCTACTCCTACGGCGGCAGCGACGCCGAGCTGCAGGCCGACCTCTTCGTCGACTGACGCGCATGCCGCGGCGCCGGCCCGCCGGCCCGCGCCGGCGTCGCCCGGCAGTCGGCGAGCGCAGGGGCAACCGGCAGGCCCGCGGCGGGTCATGCAGCGATCCTGCCTGTTCAGGATCGCTCAGCGCAAGTGTCGATCGCGTCTCAGAGCGCGCCGACGAGCGCGGCGCAGACCCAGTTCCCGGCGCCCGCGCCGCCGGCCCAGAGCTTGGCGGCGAGCCGGTCCTGCTCGGCCTTCGGCGCCTGGTAGGCCTGCGGCGTCGAGCCACCGAGGCCCTTCCAGGTGGACGGCAGCATCTGGTAGTAGCCCGACGCCCCGGCGCTGTTGGGCGGCAGGTTCTGGCCGCCGGACTCGCACTGCACGACGGCCCACGGGATCGCCCACGGACCACCCGGTCCGGTGGTCGCCTGGGCGGCGCGGGCCCGGGCCGCGAGCAGGCGCGTGAGCGTGCGCTGGGCGGCGCGGCGGTCGGCGCGGGTGTCGCGCAGCGCGGCGAGGCGGGCGCTGCGCGCCTCGGCCAGCGCGGCCCGGCGCTGCTGCGCGGCGGCCTGCATGCCCGCCAGCGCGTCGCGCTCGCGCTGGACGTCGGCGGCCGTCTGGGCGCGCCGGCGCTCGAGCGCGGCCAGGACGCGGGTCGCGTGATCGGCGTCGCTGCGCGCCGCCCGGACCACGTCGACGATCTGGGTGTCGGAGTCCTCGACGCGCTTGAGGAACTCCATCCGCTCGAGCAGGTCGGCGAAGCCCTGGGCGTCGAGCACGACGCTGACGAGGTCCGGGCGGCCGCTGACGTAGCGCTGGTAGAGCAGGTCGCGCAGCTGCGACCGCGTCTCGGCGAGCCGGTGGCGCAGGCGGCGCAGGCGGGCCCGCTCGTCGTCGAGGCGCCTGCGCGTATCGGCGAGGCGCTGCTGCGCGGCGGCCAGCTGGGACTGGGCCTCGGCCAGGCGCCCGTCGAGGATCTCCACCTCGTGGGCCGTCACGCGCTCGAGGTGGCCGAGGCGCTCCGCCGCCGAAGCGAGCGCGTGCTCCCGCGCCTTGCCGGCGCGGATCTGGCTGCGCAGCGCGCCGGCGTCGCGGCCCTCGGCATCGCGCGGGGCGAGCGCGCAGGCGGCGGCGAGCCCGGCCGCGAGCAGGACGGCGAGCGCGATCAGGCCACGAGCGGAGACACGACGGGACGGCATGGACGGCGGCGTGCCGGGGCTGCGCGAGCGGCGGCCGGCGGCCGTCACGGTAGCGGCGCGGAACCCTTCCGCCTGCAGCGCGGATTGCAGGGCGCGACGTCCTGGGACGCGTGTCGGCTCGGCCCCGCGATGCGGGGCGCAACCGACATGGATCGCCTAGGGCCGTGACGCCGCGGGTGCCGCCCCCGGGCCCGGCCCGAGGTCGCGCAGCGTGCGGAACGCCGGGGCCAGCGCCTCGTAGAGCGCCGCGAAGGTGGGCAGCATCGCGGCATACACGCGCGCCGCCGACGGCTCCGGCCGCAGGCGCTCGCCGATGGTCACGAGGTCGGCCGCGCGGTCGAGGTCGTCGAGGGCCCCGAGCGCCACGAGGCCCAGGAGGGCCGCCCCCCGGCACGAGCCCCGGCGGCCGCGCGGGAAGCCGAGCGGCGCGTCGAGGGCGTCGCAGAGCATCTGACGCCACAGCGCGCTGCGGGCGAAGCCGCCGGTGGCGCGGATCTCGTGGACCTCGTGGCCGGCGTCGCGCAGGCCGGCGAGGACGAGCGCGAGCTGCTGGCAGACGCCCTCCAGCGCGGCGCGGACGAGGTGCGGGCGGCCGTGGGCGCGCGTCAGCCCGACGTAGGCGCCGCGCGGCAGGGCGCTCCAGTGCGGGGCCCGCTCGCTGAGCAGGTACGGCAGCATGATCAGCGCCTCGCTGCCCGGCGGGGCCTGCGCGGCGAGCTCCAGGAGGGCCGCCTCCGGGTGCGGGCCGAGGTCCGGTGCGAGGGCCGAGCCCGCCCAGCGCAGGACGATGCCGCCGTTGTTGATCGCGCCGCCGACCACCCAGCGGCCCGGCGTCAGGGCGTAGCAGAACGCGCGGTGGTGGGGGTCGACGGCGGGGCGGTCGACGACGAGCCGCAGCGCGCCCGATGTGCCGATCGAGCACGCCGCGATGCCGGGCTGCACGGCGCCGACGCCCACGTTGGCCAGCGGCCCGTCGCCCGCGCCCGCCACGACCGGCGTCCCCGGCGCCAGGCCGATCTCGCGAGCGGCCTCCGTGGTCAACGGGGTGGTGTGCGTGGTCGGCACCAGCTCGCAGAGCTGCTCCGGGCCGATCCCGGCGAGCGCCAGGGCCTCGGCGTCCCAGCGGCCGGTGTCCAGCCGCAGCAGCCCGGTCCCGGAGGCGGTGGAGGGCTCGGTCAGCCAGGCGCCGGTCAGCCGGTGCAGGACCAGCTCCTTGACGCCGCACCAGCGGCGGGCCGCCGCGGCGGTGGCGGGGTCGTGCTCGGCGAACCACGCGAGCTTGGCCAGCGGCGACATGGGGTGCAGCGGCGTCCCGGTGCGGGCGTGCAGCTCGGGATGCGCGTCGCGCAGGCGCTCTGCCTGGGGCGTCGCCCGCTGGTCGGCCCAGGTCAGCACCGGCGTGATCGGCCGGTCGCCGGCGCCGACGGCGACGAGGGCGTGCATCGCGCCGCTGCAGGAGATGCCGGCCACGTCGAGCCCGGCCGCGGCCGCCGCGCCGGCCGTCCGGCGCGCGGCCTCGACCGCCGCCTGCACGACGGCGCCGGGGTCCTGCACGGCCTGGCCGGGCTCCGGCTCGGCCAGCGGATAGCCGACCTCGGCGACGCCGTGCTCCCGGCCGCCCTCGTCGTAGGTCGCAGCCTTGGCGCTCGTGGTCCCGATGTCGATCGCCACGACGGCGGTCACGGGACGTGGGCCTACCCCGTCGCGACGCGACCACGCGCATGCCGTGCCTGCCGCCGGTGCGGGCTACCGTGTGCGGAGCATGCCCCGCGCGCCCCGCACCTGGCCGATCGCCTCCGGGTCCCTCGCCCTCGGCTTCGCCGTGGCGCAGGCGACCGGCGTGCGGCCGCTGGGCGGCGTGGTGCTCGTCGCGGGCGCCGGATGGTGCGCCGTGCAGTGGCGCCGCCGCGTGGGCGCGGGGCGGACCGGCGGGCTGCTGGCGCTCTACCTCGCGACCTTCGCCGGCTCCCATGGCCTCGCCCACCTGATCGGGGCCTGGCCGTCGGTGGCCGTCGTCGCCGTGCTCGTGGGCGCCGCGGCCTACGCCCTCGCGGACGCGCCGGCACCGCCGCGCTCCGCGGCCCCCGCCTGACGGGCGCTCACGCCGTCCGGCGCGACGGGCTTCGCGCCACCGGCTGCCGTGCCGGGTCGCGGCGCCGCGCCGGACATCTCGCGGGTCGTCCGGGTCCACCGCGCGTAGTCCTCGCGCTCACGGGCCAGGAAGGCCTGGATCTGCGTGGCATGGGAGAGCACGAGCGGAAGCTTTCACCAGGGCCCGCGGGGTGGCGACCGTGCAGGCACCCCGTCCGTGGTTCGGCCTGCCGCACCTCAGGGCCGGCCCGGCGCCGCGCGTCAGGCGTCGTCGGAGAGATCCGCGCTGAACTCGTCGAGGACCTCGACGACGCGGGCCCATCCGGTGCGACGTGTCCGGTAGATCCGTCGCAGCGTGTTCGCCGTCTCGCTCGCGGGCTCCACGCGCACCAGCTCCACCAGCCCGGCCGCGCTCAGATGGCGCAGCGCGTAGTTGACCGCGTCGAACGGCTCGCCGAGCTCGCGGGCGAGCTCGGTCGCGCTCAGCTCGCGGTGCTCGAGCGCCAGCAGGATGGGCAGGCGGATCGGGTGCCGCAGGTGGCCCAGCAGGACGGAGATGCGCTCGGGGACGGGCGGCACGACCGGCCGACCATAAGCCGCTCTCACGGGCGAACGGGCTTTCAGCGGATGCAGCAGTCACCACCGGGAGAGGTTGACACCAACGCTGAACGAAGATACGTTCGCTCCACATCACTCATCGGTCGCCTCGAGCGAGAGCGAGCCGAGCCCTCGATCATGGAGGTCACGTCCATTCCCGCCCCGACGGCGCTGCGCAGCGCGCGGCAGCAGGCCCTGCTGAGCATCGTGGCCGAGCACGGCCAGCCGATCACCACCACCGAGCTGTCGCGCATCACCGGCGAGACGCTCGGCGCCACCGCGCATCACGTGCGGGCCCTGGCGCGCGCCGGCTTCATCGCGTGGGCCGGCGAACGGCGCGCCCGCGGCGCGCTCCAGACGTTCTACGTCGCGTCGGCCACCGGCCGCGCTGCGCTGCGCGAGCCGCGCGTCGAGGCACTGCTGACCCTGTTCGGCGCGTTCGTCGCGCCGGGAGAGGGACGCGTCGCCGCGCTGCTGGACCTCGACGCGCAGGCGCGCGACGAGCTCCACGGCGTGATCGAGCGCCTGCGCCCGGACGTGGCCGGGATCGTCGCCGGGGCTACCCGGCGCTCGAGGGCTCCCAGAGGTTGATGCCGGCGTCGACGGCGTGCTGGTCGATCCGCGCCAGCTCCTCGTCGGTGAAGTCGAGGCGGTCCAGCGCGGCCAGGTTCTCCTCGAGCTGCCGGACGCTGGAGGCGCCGAGGAGCGACGAGGTCACGCGCGGATCGCGCAGCGTCCACGCGATCGCCATCTGGGCGAGCGACTGCCCGCGCTCCTGGGCGAGCTCGTTGAGCGCGCGCACGTGCGCCACCGCCTCCGGGGTGATCATGTCCGGCGTGAGGAACCGCCCCTCGGAGGCGCGGGAGCCCTCGGGGATGCCGTCGAGGTACTTGTCGGTGAGCATGCCCTGCGCCAGGGGCGAGAAGGCGATGCAGCCCACGCCCTCGCGGTCCAGGACGTCGAGCAGGTCCTCCTCGATCCAGCGGTTCAGCAGCGAGTACGACGGCTGGTGGATCAGCAGCGGGGTGCCGAGCTCGCGGAGGATCCGCACGGCCTCCTCGGTGCGCCGGCCCGAGTAGGAGGAGATCCCGACGTACAGCGCCTTGCCCTGGCGCACGGCCGTGTCGAGCGCCCCGAGCGTCTCCTCCAGCGGCGTGTCGGGATCGAACCGGTGCGAGTAGAAGATGTCGACGTAGTCGAGCCCCATCCGGCGCAGGCTCTGGTCGAGGCTGGCGAGCAGGTGCTTGCGCGAGCCCCACTCGCCGTACGGGCCCGTCCACATGTCGTAGCCGGCCTTCGTGGAGACGATCAGCTCGTCCCGGTACGGCGCGAGGTCCTCGCGCAGCAGGCGCCCGAAGTTCTCCTCGGCCGAGCCGGCGGGCGGCCCGTAGTTGTTGGCCAGGTCGAAGTGCGTGACGCCGAGGTCGAACGCGCGGCGGACGATCGCGCGCTGGGTCTCCAGCGGCCGATCGTGGCCGAAGTTGTGCCACAGGCCGAGCGAGATCGCCGGGAGCTGCAACCCGCTGCGCCCGCACCGGCGGTAGGGGATCTGCTCGTAGCGGTCCTCGGCGGCGACGTGGGGCATGGGAACACCATGCCCCGTCGGCGTCCGGCCTCAACCTGCGACGTAGGGCGCCAGCGCCGTCCGCAGCTCCTCGGGCCATGGCGCCTTGCGGTGCGAGACGGCGTCGACGCAGACGTGGCGGAGGAAGCCCTCGGCGAGCCGGTCGTCGCCGCGCCAGACCGTGAAGCGGCTGGTCATCGAGGAGGTGGTCAGCGCGTCCGGCTCGACCGCGATGCGCAGCTCGTCGTCGAACCGGGCGGCCGCGAGGTGGCGCACGCCGGACTCGGCGACCACGAGGTCGCGGCCGGTCCGCTCCACCAGCGCCGCGTAGGGCCCCACCGCCTCGCGCAGCAGCTCCGTGTGCGCCAAGTCGAACCACGTCAGGTAGTGGGCGTTGAAGACGTGGCCCTGCATGTCGCACTCGACGTAGCGGACGCGCAGCGCGGTGGAGAACGGCTTCGGCATCGGCGCGCGATCATAGGTGGCGTGCGCCTGCTCTTCGTCTGCATGGGGAACATCTGCCGCTCGCCCACGGCCGAGGCCGTGATGCGCGACCTCGTCCGTCGCGAGGGGCTCGAGCAGCGGGTGGCCATCGACTCCGCCGGGACCGGCGACTGGCACGTCGGCAACCCGCCCGATCGGCGCGCGACGGCGGCGGCGCTCGCGCGCGGCATCACCCTCGACGGCGCGGCCCGGCAGGTCCGCGCGGCCGACTTCCACGAGCACGACCTCATCCTCGCCGCCGATCGCGAGAACGTCGCGGCGCTGCGCGCCGCCGCCCCCGATCCCGAGGCCGCGGCGAAGGTGCGCCGCCTGCGCGAGTTCGACCCCGAGGCGGTCGCGTCCGGGGACCTCGACGTGCCCGACCCCTACTTCGGCGGCGACGACGGCTTCGCGCACGTGCTCGACGTGGTGCAGGCCGCCTGCGAGGGCCTGGTCGCGCAGCTGCGCGCGGACGGGCGGCTGTGACCCCGCCGCTCGCCGAGGCGCTCGCAGCGGCGCTCGGCGAGCGCGTCGCCGAGCTGGTGCCCGTGGCCGGCGGCGACCTCAACGACGCGTTCCGCGCGACGCTCGCCGGCGGGCGCCGCGTGTTCGTCAAGACCGCCGCCGACGCCGCTCCCGGCGCCTATGCCGACGAGGCCGCCGGGCTGCGGTGGCTCGCCGAGCCCGAGGCGCTGCCGGTGCCCGCGGTGGTTGCCGTCGACGACGCGTTCCTCGCGCTCGCGTGGGTCGACGGCGGGGATGCCCTCGACGAGGCCGCGCTCGGCCGGGGGCTCGCGCTGCTGCACCGCGCCGGCGCCCCCGCGCCCGGGGCGCTGCCGCCGGGGGTCGCCGCGCCGTTCCGGATCGGCCCCGTGGCCTTCCCCGGCGAGCCGGCGGCGTCCTGGCCGGCCTTCTACGCCGCCAACCGCCTGCTGCCGCTCGCGCGCCGCGCGGCGGACGCGGGGGCGCTCGACGCCGCGGGCGTGCGCGCGGTCGAAGCGGTGGCGGCCCGGATCGAGGAGCTCGCCGGCCCCGCGGAGCCGGTCGCGCGGCTCCATGGCGACCTGTGGTCGGGCAACGTCCATCGGGGCGCCGACGGGCAGCCGTGGCTGGTGGACCCGGCCGCCTACGGGGGCCATCGCGAGGTCGACCTCGCGATGCTCCAGCTCTTCGGCGGACCGGGGCAGCGGTGCTGGGCGGCCTACGACGAGGTCTGGCCGCGCGCCGACGGGCACGAGGAGCGCGTGGCGCTGTGGCAGCTGCTGCCCCTGCTCGTCCATGCGGTGCTCTTCGGCGGCTCCTACGGCGCCGCGGCGCGGCGGGCCGCCGAGCGCTACGCCTGAGGACGGCGGCGGGTACGGTGCCCGCCCATGGGCAAGATCCACGGCGAGCGCACGATCGAGATCGACGCGCCGGTCGAGCGCTGCTTCGCGATCGCCGCCGACATCGAGGGCGCCGTCGGCTGGCAGGGCTCGCTGTCCGCGGTCGACGTGCTCGAGCGCGACGCGGACGGGCGCCCGCTCGTGGCCGAGACCCGCAACGACGCGCGCGTGAAGACCGTCACGGCGCGGCTGCGCTTCAGCTACGACGCGCCCACGTCGATCCGGTGGCGGCAGGAGCGCGGCGACGTGAAGTCGCTCGACGGCTGGTGGGCGCTCGAGCCGCTCGATGCCGGGCGCACGCGTGCCACCTACGGGCTCGAGGTCGACCCCGGCCGGATGCTGGGCCTGATGCTCCGCGGACCGGTCGAGGGCCAGGTGCGGGAGTTCCTGCTCGGCAACGCCGCCGACGGGCTGAAGCGGACCGCGGAGGGCTAGCCTCCGGGAGCGATGTCGCAGGGCCCGCCGACTCGCGTCCAGCCCAACACCGCTCCGCCGCCCGCACCTGCCCGCGATGGGCTCGACGTGATCACGCTCGTGCTGAGCGCGATCGCGTCGGCGGTCTCGGCCTACGTCACGTCGAAGGTGTGGGCGCCGGGCGCGCTCGGCGCCGCGGCCATGTCGCCGGTCATCGTCGCCCTCGTGAAGGAGGCGCTGCGCAAGCCGACCGACCTCGTCTCGTCCGCGGTGCCGGCGCCCCGCTTCCGCACGCGCGTGCCGCCGCGGGCCGAGGAGCTGCCCGACGACCTCTCGCAGCGCTTCGGCGCCGGGGCGCCGCCGCCGTTCCCGCCACCGCGCTCGGGGGCGCCCGAGGGGCCGGTGCGCGTCTACTCCACGCGCGCGCGGCGCCTGCGCTGGCGGCTGGCGCTGGTCACCGGCCTGCTCGGGTTCCTGCTCTGCGTCCTCTTCTACACGGTGCCCGAGGTCATCACGGGGCACTCGGTCGTCCACTCGGGCAAGAAGACGACGCTGTGGGGCGGCCACCGCCACCAGACGAGCACGACCCCGAGCACCACCACGACGACGACGACGTCGACGGCGCCCCAGCAGCAGACGACGACGGAGGCCCCGCCGGTCCGGACCGTGACCGCGCCGCCCGAGACCGTGACCGTGGCGTCCCCGGCGGCCACGACGCCGCAGACGACCGTCCCGGCGATGCCCACGACGGCGACGCCGCCGCCCGCCGGCGGGACCGAGACCGCTCCGTCGGGCTAGGCGTCGGCGCGGGCGTCGGCGCGCTCGGCGTCGGCGAGCTTGTCGCGCAGGTAGGCGGCCTTGTCGGCGCGACGCCGGTGGGCGGAGGCCTCCTGCGGGCTCTCGGCGTCCCGCGCCCGCTCGCCGGCCTCCCGGGCGCGCTCGTCCTCGACGATGCGCAGGTCGGTGGAGGTGGTGTCGTCGTCGCGTCGCAGCGGCACGGCTGCGGCGTACCCGCGGGCGGCCGCCCTAGACTCTCGGAGCCTGAGCGCCCAGGTTGAGATCCGACTCGCTGCCCCGCCGGATGCGCGTGCCATCGCGCGCATCTACAACGCGGGCATCGAGGAGCGCCAGGCCACGTTCGAGACCCGCCTGCGCACCCCGCAGGAGGTCGTCACCTGGATCGAGGGGCCGTTTCCGATCCTCGTCGCGGACCTGGAGGGCGTGGTCGTCGCGTTCGCGCGGATCGGCCCGTACTCCGAGCGCGACGTGTACGCCGGGATCGGCGAGCACGCGGTCTACGTCGACGAGGCCGCCCGCGGCCGGCGCGTCGGGGCCAAGCTGCTGGAGGAGCTCGCCGTCACGGCGACGCACGCCGGCTACCACAAGCTGACCTCCCGGATCTTCACCACCAACGCCGCCAGCATCGCGCTCCACCAGGCCGTCGGGTTCACGATCGTCGGCGTGCAGCGCCGGCACGGGCGCCTCGACGGCGAGTGGCGCGACTGCGTCCTCGTCGAGCGGCTCCTCGGCGCCGCGCTGGACGGGCTCGACGACGACGAGGCCGGCGCCGGCGCCGACGCTCAGCGCGTCGCGTAGAGCAGGATCGCTGCCGCGGCGGCGACGTTGAGCGACTCGAAGCCGGGTGCGGGGATCGTGACCGCCAGGTCGCAGGCGGCGACCTCGGCGCCGGTGAGGCCGGTGCGCTCGCGCCCGAGCACGACCGCCGCCCCGGCGGGCAGCGCGTCGGGGGCGACCCCGCCGGTCGGGACGGCGGCCGCCAGCGGCGGGCGGTCCGGCTCGGCGGCCAGCGCCGCGACCGACGGGGCGCGGGTGCTGACGAGGCCGGGGCGCAGGACGGTGCCCAGCGACGCGCGCAGCGCCCGGCGGACGAGCGGGTCGGCGCCCGCGCCGCAGGGCACGACGCGCGGCACGCCGAGCGCGGCGGCGGTGCGGACGATGGAGCCGACGTTCCCGGCGTCGCCGAGCTCGCAGAGCACGACCGCGCCGCCGGGCAGGGGCGCCGGCGGCGGGGCGGTCGGCAGCCGCAGGACGGCGACCACCCGCGGCGGCTGCCCGAGGGCGGCCAGCGCCCGCAGCGCGTCCGGTCCGGCGTGCGCGGGAGCGACGCGCCCGGCGAGCCGCGCGCGCCACGGCGCCGGCTCGGCGGCGCGACCTGGGTCCTCGAGCACCAGCTCGGGCTCCAGACCGGCGGCCAGCGCCTCGTCGAGCACGTCGTCGCCGTCGACGGCGACCGCCCCCGCCGCACGGCAGGCGGCCGGGTCGCGCAGCAGCCGTGCGGCGCGCACCACGCGCGGGTCGCGCGCCGACGTCACGGGGCGCGTCGCCTCGGCGCTCACGCCGCCAGCGCCAGCGTCACGCGGTCGGCCAGCAGGCGCCCGCGGAGCGTGAGGACGGCACGCCCCTCGTCGAGGGGCCGGCGCTCGAGCAGGCCGTCGCCGGCGGCCTCCGCCGCGGCCCTGCGGGCGCCGGCGCCCAGCTCGTCGAGCGGCAGGCCCTCGACGAGCCGCACGCCGAGCATCACGCGCTCCAGCTGCGCGGCGTCGGCGTCGGGCACCTCGCGGCCGGCCGCGGGCGACCGCCCCTCCGCGAGCCGCTTCGCCCAGGCGCTCGGGTGCAGGGCGTTCCACCAGCGCACGCCGCCGACGTGGCTGTGCGCGCCAGGTCCCGCGCCCCACCAGTCGCCGCCGCCCCAGTAGCCGAGGTTGTGCCGGCAGCGGGCGTCGTCGTCGCGGGCCCAGTTGGAGACCTCGTACCAGCGCAGGCCGGCCGCGCCGAGGAGCGCGTCGGTGGTCTCGTAGCGCTCGGCGAGCACGTCGTCGTCGGGAGCGGGCAGCTCCCCGCGCCGGACCCGCGCCGCGAGCCTGGTGCCGGGCTCGACGATCAGCGAGTAGGCGCTGATGTGGTCGGGCTCGGCCCCCAGCGCCGCCTCCAGCGACGCGCGCCAGTCCTCCTCGCGCTCCCCGGGCGTCCCGTAGATGAGGTCGAGGCTGACGTGGTCGAAGCCGGCCGCGCGCGCCTCGCGGGCGGCGGCCACGGCGCGCCCGGGGGTGTGCCGGCGCTCGAGCACCTCGAGCACCCGGGGCGCCGCGCTCTGCATGCCGAGCGAGATCCGGGTGAAGCCGGCCTCGCGCAGGGCGGCGAGCGCCGCCGGGTCCACGGACTCCGGGTTGGCCTCGGTCGTGACCTCGGCGCCGGGCGCCAGCCCGACGTGCTCGCGGATCGCGTCGAGGATGCGGGCCAGGTCCGCGGGCGGCAGCAGCGTGGGCGTGCCGCCGCCGAAGAAGACCGTCTCGGCCGCGGGCACGCCGTCGCCGAGCACGCGGCGGGCGAGCTCGAGCTCGCGCACGACGGCGTCGACGTAGCCGCCCGTCGACGCTTCGCCCGGGATGTAGGTGTTGAAGTCGCAGTAGCCGCAGCGCGTCAGGCAGAACGGCACGTGGACGTAGACGCCGAACGGGCGCGTGCCGAGGCCGGCGCGTGCCGCGGACGGCAGCGCGCCGTCCGCGGGCGGGCGTTCGCCGTCGGGCAGTCGGGCCACGCCGTCAAGGCTAGAGGCCGAGGCGCGCGCGGAAGGCCCGGACGCCCTCCACGCGCGCGCCGGCCGCCGCCGCGCGCGCGGCCAGCCGGCGGTCGGAGGTGACGACCGTCAGCTCCGCGGGGTCGGCGGCGTCCGCCGCGCGCCGAGCGATCTCGTCGTCAGCGGCGTCCGGGCCGACGCCGGCGAAGGCCACCGCGACGCGCCCGCCCGCCGCGGCGCCGAGGTCGCGGGGCCGCCCGTCGAGCACCACGGCCACGGTCGCGCCCTCGGCCTCGGCGAAGGCCTCCAGCGCGCCGACGAGGCGCCGCATCGCCGCGGTCCGGTCGCGCCACCAGCCATCCGGCGTCGAGCCGATGACGTTCATGCCGTCGACGAGCCAGCGCATGCCGCACAGGATGCCCGTCCAGCACCGGCGGTCACCCGCCACGGCGCCCGCTATGGTCGGCAGCCGCATGCGCCACTGCGTCGTCGTCTCCCTCCTCGCACTGGCGCTCGTCCCAACGGCCTGCGGCAGCGGCGTCGAGTCGACCGGCGGCGGTGCATCCTCGACCGCCACGGCGCGCTACGCCGCCGTGCTGAACCGCGCGGGGGAGGGCCTGGCACGGCGCTTCTCCGCGCTGCAGGACGGGGTGCGGCCGACCAGCACGCCCGCGGCGGACCGGCGGCTGCTCGCCGCCTATGAGCGCGCCGTGCGCGCCGCGGCGGCGCAGCTGCGCGCGGCGACCCCGCCCGCGGGGCTGGCGGCGCTGCACCGCCGGCTCGTGGCGCAGGTGGAGGGCTACGGCGCCGCGCTGCGCGACGTGAGCGACGGACTCGACGGCGCCGACGGTCGCGCGGTGCTGGCCGCGCAGGGCCGGCTCGCGCGGGTCGCCGGGAGCATCGACCGCCGGATCGACGCGACGATCGCGGCCATCGACCGGAAGCTGCGGGGGTGAGCGCGGTGGCCGCCCGCCTGCGCGCTGCGCCGACGACGGTGCCCGCCCTCGTGGCCGTGGCGCTGCTGCTGGTCTGGATCCCGCTGGACGGGGGCCAGGCCATCACGCGCTGGGCCCCCGGGGCCCTGCTCCTGATCGCGCTGCTGGCGGTGTGCGTCATCGCGCTGCCGCCGCAGTGGGGCAGCCTCCCCGGCGCCGTGCGCGCCGCCGTGGTCCTGCTGGCCGCCTTCACCGCGTGGAGCTTCGCGTCGATCGCGTGGGCCGACGACCAGGGCATCGCGCTCGAGGGCGCCGATCGCACGCTGCTGTACCTCGTGGCGTTCGCGCTGCTGGCCCTCTGGCCGCAGCGCCCCGGCACCGCCGGGTGGATCGCCGGAGCGTGGACCGGCGGGGTCGGCGTGCTGGCGGTGGTGACCCTCCTGCACGCGGGCGCCGTCGGCGACCCGCGCGGCCTGTTCCACGAGGACCGCCTGCTGTGGCCCGCGGGCTACCCCAACGCCGCGGCGGCGACCTGGCTCATGGCCCTGTGGCCCGCCGTCTGCCTGGCCGCCTCCTCGCGCGTGCCCTGGGCGCTGCGCGGCCTGCTGGCGGCCGCTGCGGTGGTGCTCGTCGACGTCGCGATGCTCAGCCTCAGCCGCGGCGCGCTGCTGTCGCTGCCGGTCTGCGCGCTGCTGCTCGTGGTGCTCGTGCCCGGGCGGCTGAGGACGATCGCCGTGCTGCTCGTGGTGGCGGGCGCGTCCGCCGCGGCGCTGCCGGCCGTCCTCGACGTCGGCACCGCGATCACCGGCGGCTCGGTCCCGCGGATGCGCGACGCGCTCGACGCCGCGGAGCGCGCGACGCTGCTGGCCGCCGTCGCCGCCGGCCTGGTCGTCGGCGCCGCGAGCCTGCTGGAGGCGCGGCGGCCGCCCTCGCGGCGCACCGTGGCCGCGATCCGGCGGGTGTGGGGCGGGATCGTGGTGCTGGGCGCCGCCGCCGGGCTGGTGGCGGCGCTGGTCGTGGCCGGCAACCCGGTCCACCGCGCGCAGGACGCGTGGGACTCCTTCAAGGGCGGCTACGCCGACAACGCCTCCGGCAACCGGCTGACCAGCGGCCTGGGCTCCAACCGCTACGACTTCTTCCGGGTCGCGCTCGACGAGTTCCGCGACCATCCGGTCGCCGGCGTCGGCGTCGACAACTTCGGCCAGGACTACCTGGCCCGCGGGCGCAGCTACGAGACCCCGGCCTACCCGCACGACCTGGCGCTGCGGACCCTCGCGCAGACCGGCCTGGTCGGCGCGCTGCTGCTCGCCGGCGCCTTCGGCGCGGCCCTCGCCGCGGGCTGGCGCGCGATGCGGACCGATCGGCTGGCCGCGGCGGTCGCCGGCGGAGCCGTCGTGGCCTTCTCCTATTGGGTCGTGCACGGGATGACCGACTGGTTCTGGGAGTGGGCGGGCCTCGGGGCGCCCGCGTTCGTGCTCCTCGGCCTCGCGTGCGGCCTCGCGCCGCGGGCGCGGCGGGCGCCGGGGCACGACGACCCGCCGGCCGCCGCGATCGCGGCGGTCGACCCCGGCGAGCCGGGCGAGCCCGCGCCCGTGCTGCCGCGGATGGCGGGCGGCGGGCCGGAGGCCGACGCCGAGGCGTCGCCGCGACGGCGGATGCCGGCGGTCGTGCCGGCGGTCATCACGGGCGTGGTCGCGGTCGCCGGCGCCCTCGCGATCGCCGGCCCATGGCTGGCCGAGCGGGAGATGGAGCACGCCGCGGCGATCTTCGACGAGCAGCCGCTGGCCGCCTACGAGCGCCTCGACCGCGCCGCGCGCCTCGACCCGCTCTCGGACCGCCCGGCGCTGCTCGAGGGTTCGATCGCCGTGCGCTACGGCGACCTGCCGCGCGCCGAGGCCGCGTTCCGCGACGCGCTGTCCGACAGCCCGCGAGACCAATATGCGACGCTCGAGCTCGGGGCGATCCAGTCGGCACGCGGGGCGAGAGGCGCCGCCGTGGCCACGCTGCGCCGGGCGGTGGCCCTTGCGCCGCGCGATGACCTGGCCCGCGAGGCGCTGAAGGTGGTCCGCTCGGGCGGCGCCATCGACCTGGCCGAGCTCAACCGGCGGATCCTCGCGTCGGCGCAGCGGCTGCGGCGGGGATGACATCCCGGCACATGAACCGCATCGCTTTGGTGTATGACCTGTTGTGCAGACGAGGGCCGACGGTGCGATGCTCGTCGGGACAGTGTCAAGGAATGGACCGCCGTTGAGCAGGTTGCGGGTAAGTTGGCTGGGAGGCCGGGAAGGCCGGAAAGTCATGAATCGAGAGTGTCGACGTCGATGCCGCCCCCAGGCGCTTCGCCGCGCCCCGCTGGTCCTGGCCGTCGCGGTCCTGCTGGCCCTGCCGGCGACGAGCTTCGCCGGGGATCCGCTGCTGAGCGGGTACGGCGGGCCGGGCGGTGGGCAGCAGGCGCTGCTCGGCGGCCATCTCCTGGCCCGGCCCGGCTCAGGTTCGGGCGGGGGCTCGGGCTCCGCGGGCGGCAGCCTGCGCGCTGCCGCGCCGGCGACGCCTGCTCCCTCGAGCGGCGCGACCTCCGCAGCACCCGCGTCGCCCGCGGCCAGCAGCTCCGCTCCGCAGGCGACCGCCCCCACCGCGCACCGGCGCCCACGCGCGTCGCGCAAGGCGCCGCGGCACGCGCCCCATCGGCACGCCAAGGCGCACGGAGGCGCCGCGGACGCGGCCCCGGCGACGGTCGTCACGCCGCGACGCGTGGCGTATCCGACCCGAGCCGACGATGCCGGCGGCTTCCCGCTCGGAGCCGGTGAGCTGCTCGTCGGCGCGCTGGCCCTGCTCGCGATCGTGAGCATGGGTCTCTGGCTCCGCGGCGCGGCCGGCACGGGCCGCGGCGGCGGCGCTCAAGGGCTCCCGCGGCGAACCGAATACTGATGTAGTCGAGGACGACGTTGAACCCGATCGAGCTGAGGACCCCGAGCGCCGAGGCGGTGCCGCTGCACGCGGACACCGCCGGCGTCGCGCAGCGCGCGGCTTCCCAGCCGGTGCTGCTCCGCGGGCGCAGGCCGTCCCGGCTGGCTCGCCTCCTCGACTCCCGGGCGCTGCGTCCCCTGCTCGACCTCCTGGGCCTCGTGACCGCGGTCGCCGTCACGCTGTGGTGGCCCGACGAGCCCGTCGCCATGGCGCAGGGCTGGCCGCTGCTGCTCTTCCCGCCCATCGTCATGCTGCTCCTCCTCGCGCGCGGCATGTACGAGCGGCGCCTGCGCCCCACCGTCCTCGACGGCGTCGTGCCGATCGCGGGCTCGATCTCGGTCGCCGCGATGGGGGTCGTCGTCGTCGAGGTCTACCTCGCCCGCCAAGACGTCGTCCCCGCCGTGCCCGCCCATCTGTGGGCGCTCTCCATGGCCACCGTCGGCGGCATGCGCGTCGCGCTGCTGCTCGCGCACCGCTATGCGCGGATCCGGCGCCTCGCGGGGCGCCCCACGCTCATCGTCGGCGCCGGCTCGGTCGGCACGCGCATCGCCAAGCGCCTGGAGCTGCAGCGCGAGTACGGGCTGCAGCCCGTCGGGTTCCTCGACGCGGACCCGCTGCAGCACACCGACTGCGACGTCCCGGTGCTCGGGTCGCCCGACGACCTCGACTGGGTGGCCCAGCTGACCCGGGCCGAGCACATCGTCATCGCGTTCTCGTCCGAGCCCGACGAGCGGCTCGTCGACCTGGTCCGTCGCTGCGAGGCGCTGGGCCTGGAGGTGTCGCTCGTCCCGCGCCTGTTCGAGTCGCTGAACCACCGCGCGACGTACGAGCCGCTCGGCGGCACGCCGCTCGTGGGCCTGCGCAGCGTCCATCCGCGCGGCTGGCAGTTCACCGTCAAGCACGCCTTCGACCGCATCGGGGCGGCCCTCCTGCTCCTGCTCCTGGCGCCGCTGCTGATCGCCATCGCGATCGGGGTTCGCCTCAGCTCGCCCGGGGCGATCATGTTCAAGCAGCGGCGCGTCGGCCGGGACGGCACCGTCTTCGACCTCTACAAGTTCCGCTCGATGCGCCCGGCCGACCCGTCCGACGGCTTCCGCCCCGAGGCCGGCAGCGCGCCCGGCGGCGTCGAGGGCCAGGATCGGCGCACCCCGATCGGCCGCTTCCTGCGCCGCTCGTCGCTGGACGAGCTCCCGCAGCTGCTCAACGTGCTGCGCGGCGAGATGAGCCTCGTCGGCCCGCGGCCGGAGCGGCCCGAGTTCGTCGAGCTCTTCGAGGCCGACATCAAGCGCTACGGCGATCGCCATCGCGTGCGGTCCGGCGTCACGGGCTGGGCGCAGGTGCACGGCCTGCGCGGGCAGACGTCGCTGTCCGACCGGGTCGAGTGGGACAACTACTACATCGAGCACTGGACGCTCGGGCTCGACCTGAAGATCCTCGTGCTGACGATCCTGGCCGTCCTGCGGCCGGCCGAGTAGCGCGAGCGCTGTCCTAGGATGGGGGCGTGTCCCCGTTCTGGCTGTGGATGCAGGCGCTGATCGTCGTCTGCGTGATCGCGAGCATCGTCATCGCGACCATCAAGCTCGTCTAGGGCTCGGCGCCCGCCCTGCACGTCACGGCGGCCCAGCGGCGGTCAGGTAGGGTCGGGCCCATGTTCAGCGCCATCGTCGTGGGCACCGACGGCTCGGAGACTGCCGGCAAGGCCGTGGCGCGGGCGATCGAGCTGGCCGTCGCGCTGAGCGCCCGGCTGCTGGTCGTCTCGGCGTTCGAGCCGGTGTCCGGCTCGCGGCTGCGCGAGGAGGCCCAGCAGGCGCCGGCCGACCTGCAGTGGATGGTCAACCCGCGCGAGGACGTCGACGCGACGCTCGACGACGCCCGCGAGCGCGCGCTCGAGGCCGGGGTGATGGCGGAGACGTTCGCGCGTCAGGGCGATCCGGCCGACGCCATCCTCGACGTCGCGGAGGAGCAGCGCGCCGACCTCATCGTCGTCGGCAACAAGGGCATGACCGGCGCCAAGCGCTTCCTGCTGGGCTCCGTGCCCAACAAGGTCAGCCACCACGCTCCCTGCAGCGTGCTGATCATCCGCACGTCGTAGCGCGCGTCAGCTGACCGGGACCGCGGGGTCCGTCGCGGCGCCCGCGTCGACCAGCCCCCACCCGTAGCGGGTGTCGTAGCCGGCGGGGCCGAGGTCGCGCGCGGTCGTCTCCAGACGCCGCTCGACGGCGGTCGGGCTCGGGCGCTCGCCGAGGATGCCGCTGGCGATCACCAGCGCTGCGGTGGCCGACACGTGGGGGACCGCCATCGACGTGCCCTGGTAGTCCTGCGCGACGCCGTAGCGCGTCCGGTGCCGGCCGACGAGCGTCAGCTGGAAGATGTTGCGCCCGGCCGGGCCGTCGGGCTGGCAGCCCGGGTCGGTGAGGTAGGCGTCCAGGCCGCCGCCGGGCGCCACGAGGTCGAGTCCCGAGCCCTGGTTGGAGAAGTCCGACAGGCAGCCGTGCTCGGTCGTGGAGCCCACCGAGATGACGGCGTCGGCGCGCGCCGGATAGGCGATCGTGCCCGCCGCCTCGTTCCCGGACGCCGCGACCACCACGGCGCCGCGGCGGTGGGCGTAGGAGATGGCGTCCATGAGCTGCGGGATGTCGCGCGAGCGCACGTCCGCGGAGAACTCGAGGCTGAGGTTGATGACCTGCGCGTGGTGGCGCGCGGCGAAGCGCACGCCGCGGGCGATCTTCGCCGCGTCGCCCTCGCCGTGGTCGTTGAGCACCTTGACGGGCATGATCGACGCGCCGTAGGCGAGACCCGTGAGCCCGACGCCGTTGTTGGTCGCCTCGGCGATCGTCGAGGCGACGTGCGTGCCGTGGCCGTTGCGGTCGTTGGCGTACGGGTCGTGGCCGACGAAGTCGTAGCCGCGGACGAAGTGCGTCCCCGCCAGATCCGGGGACGGACGCAGGTGGCCGAAGCGGCGGTAGGCGATCCCGGTGTCGAGCACGGCCACGCGCACGCCGCGCCCGCCCGGGTGGCCGGCCGCGATGAGGTTCCCCCAGGCCGTCGGCGCCTGCACGCTCGCCGGGCCCTCGAAGTTCCACTGCGCCTCCTGCCAGCCGCCCGGCGTGGTGGACGTCCCGGGATCGTCGGGGACGAACGCGTCCGCCGCGTGCGCGACGACGTTGCGGACCGCGTAGCGCACGTCCGGACGGGCGCGCAGGCGCCGCAGCGCCCGCGGCACGTCGTGCACGTGGAGGACCTCGGGCTCGGGCGCGGCGGCGCGGGCGGCGTGCGCGCTGCGGGTGCCGTGGTCGTAGGCCACGACGACCTGGCCGGGCACGGCGTCGGCCGCCAGGGCGGGCGCAGCCGGCAGCGCGACGGCGCTCACGGCGAGCGTGAGGCCGGCGGCGAGGCGGGCGAGCGGGCGGCGGCGGGAGGTCAGCGACACGGGCGGGGCAGGCGGGGTGTTCCGGTACCAACTCACGCAGAGGCCGGAAGTTCCTCCATGATGACGCGATCGATGGAGGTCGTGGACGACGAGCGGTGGATGGGCGAGGCGTTGCAGGAGGCGCGATCGGCGATCGAGCACGACGACGTGCCGATCGGGGCGGTCGTCGTCCACGGTGGGGAGATCATCGGCCGCGGGCGCAACGAGCGTGAGCTCGACCAGGATCCCACCGCCCACGCGGAGATCCTGGCGCTCCGGGAGGCGGCCGCGGCGCTGGGCTCGTGGCGGGTCCTCGAGAGCACGCTGTACGTCACGCTCGAGCCGTGCGCGATGTGCGCGGGGGCGATCGTCCTGTCGCGGATCCCGCGCGTGGTCTACGGGTGCGCCGACCCGAAGGCCGGCGCCGGGGGCAGCGTGCTCGACGTGCTCGCCGAGCCGCGGCTCAACCACCGCCCGGAGGTGGTGGGCGGCGTCCGCGGCGAGGAGTGCGCGGAGCTGCTGCGCGCCTTCTTCAAAGCGCGGCGCTAGGCTCTCCGCCGGCCCAGTGCCACGGAGGGGTGCCGGAGTGGTTGAACGGGGCGGTCTCGAAAACCGTTGTACGGCTTCGCCGTACCGAGGGTTCGAATCCCTCCCCCTCCGCTGGGCCCGGTGATGCCACCGGCGCAAAGGTCTCCACCATGGAGGCATTCGCGCCGAGCGGCCTGGGCGCCCCTGGCCCCAGGGCGCCCCAATAATCTCGTACTATCCGCCGCCATGCGCAACGGCGGGGTCTCGTTCTGGTACGCGGCGACGGCGCTGCCCGGCCGCCGACCGCCGCTGCAGGGCGACGTCACGGCCGACGTCTGCATCGTGGGTGGCGGCTTCACGGGCCTGTGGACCGCCTACTACCTCAAGCGTGAGCGCCCCGACCTCGACATCGCCGTCGTGGAGCGCGAGTTCGCCGGCTACGGCGCGTCCGGCCGCAACGGCGGCTGGCTGTCGGCCGCCTTCAGCGGGTCGCGCGAGGCGATGGCCCGGCGGCACGGGCGGCAGGCCGTCATCGAGCTCGCCCGCGCGATGCAGGCCACGGTGGACGAGGTGCTCGAGGTCTGCCGCGCGGAGGCCATCGACGCCGACCAGCTCAAGCACGGGCTGCTGCGCGTGGCGCGCAATCCGGCGCAGGCGGCGCGGCTCGAGGCGTCGATCGTGGAGGAGCGGGGCTGGCTGCCCGACCCCGAGCGCGACCTCGTGGCGCTCGACTGCGCCGCGCTGCTCGATCGCGTGCACGTCGAGGGCGCGCGAGCCGGGTCGTGGACGCCGCACGCCGCCCGCGTGCAGCCGGCCAAGCTCGTGCAGGGGCTGGCGGGCGCCGTAGAGCGTCTCGGGGTGACCATCTACGAGGGCACGAGCGCCACCGCGGCGCAGCCCGGGCGAGTCGAGACCGACCGCGGCGTCGTCCGCGCCCGCCACGTCCTCACGTGCCTGGAGGGCTTCACCGCCGGCCTCGCCGGCCAGCGGCGCACCTGGCTGCCGCTGAACTCCGCGATGATCGCCACCGCGCCGCTGACCGCCGGAGCCTGGGAGCGCCTCGGCTGGAGCGGGGACGAGCTGCTCGGCGACGAGGCCCACGCGTACATGTACGCGCAGCGCACGGCGGACGGGCGCATCGCCCTCGGCGGGCGCGGCGTGCCGTACCGCTTCGGCTCCCGCACCGACCGCGACGGCCGGACGCAGCGGACGACGATCGAGCAGCTGATCGGCACCCTGCGCGACATGTTCGGCGAGCCGGTGCGCGACGTGGCGATCGAGCATGCCTGGTGCGGCGTGCTCGGGGTGCCGCGCGACTGGTCGCCCACGGTTGCGTTCGACCCCGCGACCGGCATGGGCATGGCCGGTGGCTACGTGGGCCACGGCGTGGCCACCACCAACCTCGCCGGGCGGACGCTGCGCGACCTGGTGCTCGGGCGCGAGACCGAGCTGACGCGGCTGCCGTGGGTCGGCAAGGCGGCGCGCCGCTGGGAGCCCGAGCCGCTGCGGTTCGCCGGCTCGCGGCTGGTCTACGGGCTCTACCGCGCCGCCGACCGCCGCGAGATGGCCAGCGGCACCGCCGCGACGAGCCGGCTCGCGCGCGTCGCCTCGGCGATCTCGGGGCGATGACCGGCGGCGGCCCGGCCGCCGGCGCGAGAGCTAGCCCAGCACCGCGCCCGCCACGGGGCTCGTCGACGGCGCCAGGCTGCCGCCGGGGGGCTCGTCGGTGACAAGCACGCGGTCGGCGTCCCCGAGCGTCTCCGGGATCACGACCTCGGCGCGGCCGTCGCGCGGCACGGTGAACAGGGCATGGGTCGGGCGCGGGGCCTGCCCGTCATGGACCAGCCACACCTGGTAGACGCGGCCGGCGGGCGGTGCCGGCATGTCGCGCACGTCGAGCCGCGCGTGGTCGTCGTGGACGACGAGCGCCACCTGCGCGCCCGACGGGCCGAAGCCCTTGATGGTCTGGCGGTCGTCCCCGCCGGACACCAGCGCGCCGGTGACCGCGCCGATCGCGAGCACCGCGCAGGCCAGCGCGATCGCCGGCAGCGGACGGACCCTGAGGGGGATCCGCAGCCACCGCCGCGGCGCCGAGCGGCCGGTCTCCGCGCCCGGCGCGGGGCGGGCCTCGGACTCCACGACGGCCATCAACCGCTCGCCCAGGTGCGGCGGCGGCACGAGCCGCGGCGCCGCGGCGGGCAGCAGGTCCGCGACCGCGCCCAGCTCCTCCACGTCGGCCTGGCAGCGCGCGCAGGTCCCCAGGTGGGCTCGGAAGGCGCGCTCGTCGGCGGGGTCCAGGGCACCGAGCACCCAGGCTCCGACATCGTCGTGATGCGGGCAGCGCGTCGTCATGCCGGGGCCTCGATCAGGTCGCCGAGCTGGTTGCGGAGCTTGTCGAGGCCCAGCCGGATCCGTCCCTTGACCGTGCCGATCGGCGTCCCGAGCAGCGTGGCGATCTCGGCGTGCGAGTAGCCGCCGAAGTACGCCAGCTCGATGGCGCGGCCCTGCTCGGCCGGCAGGTCGGCGAGCGCGGAGCGCACGTCGCCGGCCTCCTGGCGCCGCGCCACCTCGGCGTCCGTGCGGTCGGGCGCGGCAAAGCGCTCCTCGATGCCCTCGTCGCTGGCGCGGCGGCGGTCCTGGACGACGCTGCGGCGCAGCGCGTCGATCCCGCGGTTGCGGACGATGCTCAGGACCCACGTGCGGACGCTCCCGCGCGTGCGGTCGTAGCGGCCGCCGGAGCGCCAGAGCGAGAGGAACGCCTCCTGCACGACGTCCTCGGCCGCGGCCCGACGACCCGTCATGCGGTAGGCCAGTGAGTACGCCACGGTGCTGTGTCGTTCGTAGAGCACGCGGAACGCCGCGGCGTCGCCATCCCGGATGAGCGGCATCAGGTCCTCGTCGGCGAGGAGGTGGTGGTCGGCACGGTCACCCACGCGCCAGTCCTACGCTGCGCCGCTGGGGCTGGATCATCGGATGACCACCGGCGTACCCAGCGGCAGGCGGTGCGCGAGGCGGCGGATCACCGCGTTGCGCACGCGGATGCAGCCGTGGCTGACGTCGTGGCCGAGCAGATCGGGGCGGTTGGTCCCGTGGATGCCGACCTGCCCGTCGCCGCCATCGAAGCTCGTGTAGACCTGGCTGTGCGCAGACAGCCCGAGCGCATAGGGCCCGAAGAAGCCGGCGGGGTCGTCCGTGCGGATGACGTCGGTGACGAAGTACCGCCCGCGCGGCGTGGGGGAGACGGCGCGCCCCACTCCGATGGTCGCGTGCAGCACCTGGCGCCGGCCGTCACGCAGCACGAGGCGGTGGGCTCGGCGGTCGACCACGAGCGACAGCCGCGTCGTGGTGAGCCGGACGGCGCGGCGGCGCAGCCAGCCCTCGGCGCCGTTGGGGCGCGTGGGCAGGGCCACGCGGACCCACCCGGGACGGCGGCGCACGACCAGGAAGGTGAGCGGCACCGCTCGCCCGCCGATCGTACGCCGATGCAGCACCCGCGACCCGCGCTTCCCGCCGCGCGGGCGCCGGTGCACGCGGACGGCGGCCGAGCGCGCCGTCGCGATCAGCGTCGTGTGCGGTGGCAGGCGATGCGACTGCGCCGCGCCGGTCGAAAAGCCCGTGGTCGTGGCGACCGGCTCGACCGGCAGGGCGGCGCCGCGCACCGCGCGCTCGCCGCCGCCCGACAGCGCGGTGCGGAGCGCCAGGCCCGCCGCCGCGCAGAGCAGCACGGCGGCGAGCCGGATCGCCCAGGAGCGAGCGCGGCGCGGCATCGCTCAGCCCGTCATCGCCGGCTGGCCGCTGACCGCATCGCCGGCCGGCGCGCTGGCGAGCGCCGGGACGAAGCCGGTGCTCTTGACCGCCGCCAGCACGGTCTCCATGTCGGCCGCCGGGTTGAACGCGTCGGGCGCCGGCGAGCTGCCGGAGCCCATGATCGACGCGATCCACGCCGCGTGGCGCGCCTCGACCGGATGGATCGAGATGGCGGCCTTCAGGACGGCCGGCGTCCGGATGTTGGTGGCCTGTCCCTGGTAGGCCTTGACGCCGGTGTCCTCCAGCACCATCGCGGTCTTGGCGAAGGTGTCCTTGCCGGCCGTCGTGCCCTGGAAGTCGAACCTCGGCTTCTTGGTGGCCTTGCCGCCCAGGGTCTGCTTCAACGCCTGCACGTGCGCGTCCTCGTGCTGGCCGACGGCCTTGGCGAACCGCGCCAGCTCGCCGCTCAGCGCGCCCTGTCGGTTGGCCTCGGCGTAGAACGAGGACTCGAGGTACTCGAGCGTCAGCGCGTAGTTGAGGATGTCGATGTCGCCCTTGGGCAGGCCGCCGCCCGCCGCGCGCGCGACGCCCGGCAGCAGCGACAGGAGGGCCATGCCCCCGCCGAGGATGCCCGCGTTGCGCAGGAACGACTTGCGGGTGCCGTGGTTGATGCGGTCGGCGGCTTCGCCCAGGGCCCCGTCGAGGTCGAAGGCGGCCAGGTGCGAGACGTCGACGCTCGGGGTGATGTTGTCCATGGTGGTGCTCCTTCGGGTCGCGGACGGGGCTACTGGAGGAATCCGGTCTTCTTGACCGCCGCCAGGACCTGATCCATCGTCTTGGGCTCGTTGAACGCCGACGGCGCGGGGACGGGGTCCCCGCCGCCGCCGATGATGTCCCGCACCCAGGCGGCGTGGCGGGCCTCGACGGCGAGGATCGAGCCGGCCGACGCGAGCACGGCGTCGCTCTTGATGCGCGGGGCCTGGCCCTGGTACGCGGACACGCCGGTGTCCTCGAGCACCTGGGCGGTGGCAAGGAACGACTTCTGGCTGCCCGTCGTGCCCTGGAAGTCGAACTTCGGCGCCTTGACGGCCTTGCCGCCCAGCACCTTCTTCAGGGCCTGGACGTGTGCGGCCTCGTGCTGGGCCACGACGGACGCGAACCGCTGCGCCTCGCCGTGCAGCTTGCCGCGGTCCACGGCCTCCGCGTAGAACGCGGCCTCGAGGTACTCGAGCGTCAAGGCGTAGTTGAGGATCTCGACGTCGCGCTTGGAGAGGCCGCCCTGCGCGTCGGCGATGGCCAGCGGGACGCCGGCGGCGATCGCTCCGCCGCCCACGAGCAGGCCGGCGCGGCGGAAGAGCTCGCCGCGCGTCGTGCCGCGCAGCGCGGCGGTCGCCTCGGCCGCCGCCTCGCCGCGGTCGAACCGGTCGATGGTCGGATCAGGGGGCGTGGCCCGCCCGTCCGGGTCGGTGGAGGTCTGCGGAGTCATGCAGGCTGTAGCGCAGCGCTCCGGCAACCGGATCAGGGCCCAGCCGGGATGAGCGAGAGTTGGCGCGTGGACGCTGTCCCCTACGCGCCCGCGGACCGCGCGGTGATCCGATGCGCCGGGCGCCGCGTCAGGAACGGGCGTGAACACCAGCAATTCCAACGGAGGCTGATCGACATGGCCGGCATCGGACCCCTCGAGCTCATCGTCGTGCTCGTCATCGCGCTGATCGTGCTCGGACCCAAGCGCCTGCCGGACGCTGGGCGCTCGCTCGGGCGCGGCATCCGCGAGTTCAAGAGCAGCATCGGCGGCGACGACTCGGCGCCGGCGGCCGTGCCGCCGGCCGAGCGGGACGAGCGCGGCTCGACGGCCTAGCGCCCGGGGCGGCGGGCGTGCAGCCCGTGGAACCCGAACGGGATGTGGTGCGGGACCGCGGCGCGCGCGATCTCCGACAGGTCTCGCGCGTCGAGCACGAGCAGCGAGGACGTGCGCCGCCGCGCCTCGAGCACGACCGAGAGCAGAACGCCGTCGTCCTCGCGGCGGCTCCCGGGGCGCCGCACGAAGATCGGCTCGCCGGGGTACGCGCCGCGCTCGTGCCAGGAGCGCAGCTCCTCGCGGCGCACGTCGAGCTTGACGATGGCGTCGGGGAAGCCGCCGCGCGCGCGGTCGCGCAGGCCGTTGCCGTAGGCGTAGCGGTACGGCCGGCCGTTGACGCTCGCGTAGTCGGTCCGTGGCAGCTCCATGGCGCCGTCCGCGAGGTCGCGCAGCTCGACGCGGCCCCGGTCCGGGTGGACCACGATCCGCCGCGGCGTCGCCTGCGGCACGTCGCGGGCACGGGCGCGCAGGCGGTCCAGGTACAGCGCGTCGACGATCCCCGCGTCGCGGTGGGCGCAGACGTCGAGCACGACCCGGTCGCCGTGGTCGAAGGCGTTGATGTGGTGGAAGACGAAGAACGGGTCGAGCTCGACCGTGTGCGCCACGCCGCCGCGCCGGCGGTCCACGAGGTGCACGAGCGAGGGCTGGGAGCCGTCCCAGTGGAAGTTGCCCGCGATCGGCGGCCGGTCGGGCTTCAGGAACCCCGCCAGGTCGAACTGCCATGGCTGCGTGAAGACCGCGACGTAGCGGTCGGTGAGCCCGAAGGAGTGCAGGTAGCCGGCGCGCTCCTGCTTGATGAACGCCAGCTCGCGGCGCCGGCCGCGGCGCTCGGAGAACACGTGCACCCCGGCGCCGACCAGGTCGATCTCGTAGCTGAAGCGCTCGCCCGTGCGCGGGTCGTGGTGGGGGTGTGCCGTGCCCATGCGGGCGGTGGGCACCTCGCGGTCGACGCCGAGCGTCCTGAGCGTGCGGGCGTCGAAGCGGACCGGGACCGGGATCTCGGTGTGGGCCTGGAAGCGGCCGGCGAGGTGCTCGATCGAGACGTTGGCGTTCGGCACCGGCGAGATGACCGGCAGCGACGCCACGCCGTTGAAGATCGCCCGGCACGGGTCCGTGCCGAACTCGGAGTACTGCATCGTCCCGTCGCGGCGCCACGCGTCGTAGGCGCTGGAGCGCAGGAAGCGGTTGGCGTAGTTCACGCGCCCGCCGCCGAAGGCGAAGCCGTGCAGCATCGCCAGGCCGTCGAACCAGTGGTTGAGGCGCTGCTCGCCGATCTCGAACAGCGCGGGGCCGTTGCGCAGCAGCACGCCGCGCAGCCAGCGGGGGAGATGGCCGTCGACCGGCAGGTCCGGGATCCGGACCTCGTCGGTCAGCGACCGGAACCCGAGCGCGTACGTCGGGTCAGCAGGAGCAGCGGCGGCGCGTCCGGCGGCGCTCAACGCGCCTGCTCCGCCGGTGGCCAGCGCGGCCGCGAGGCCGGCGCCGTCGCGCAGGATCTGACGCCGGGTGCGGTCCATCCGGCGACGCTATCTCATTCGGACCGTCGCAGTGAGAGGATGGCGCGATCGTGACGCTCGAGCCACGGCGCGGCGCGCGCGACGGGCGGTGACGGCGGCGAGGACGACGTACCCGGTGATCGCCACCTCGCCGGCGACGCCGCCCCAGCGCCAGAGGGCCGTCGCCGCCAGGAGGTCCCCGGCGACGCGGGCGACGAGCCCGGCGTGCAGCAGCACCAGCGGGACGTAGAACGCCTGGCGGTACGGCAGCGGCACGCCGAGCACGGCGGGCACGATCACCGGCGCGTGCGCGAAGACCATCGAGAACACGAACCCGAGGAAGATCGCGTGCAGCTCGGCGTCGTAGCGGAAGCCCCATCCCGCGAGCGCGCCGCCGGTCAGCCACAGGACTCCGGCGACCGCCAGCCACGCGTAGCCGGCCATCAGCGCCGCCGCCATGTAGCGCGGCGCGCCGGGCCGGCGGATCGTGACGCGCGCCACGTCGAACCGCGCCAGCCACGCGGCCTGGAGGAGCAGGCCTGCGCCGGCGATGCGGATGCCGGCGTCCGGCAGCGGGCAGGTCAGCGCCACGCCCAGGAGAAAGACGGCGACCGCGGCGAGGAGCATCGCGCGCGCCGCTGCGTGCGGCCGCCGCATGCGCGCCAGCTCCAGGCGCTCGCCGACGATGGTCAGGACGAGGAACGCGACCAGCCACGGGACCACGACCACCATGTCGGCGCCGGCCAGCCAGGCAGCGGCGCCGATGAGCCACGCGAGCGCCCCCAGGCCCATCACCACGTGGTGCCAGGTCGGCTGCATCCGCTGCAGGGCGACGAAGACCGCGACGAGCACGAGCCCGCCGACGCACAGCAGCAGGCGCCCGGAGTCCGCCGGCAGTCCGGCGAGCAGCCAGAGGGCGCCGGCGCCGGCCGCCGCTGGCGCGACGTAGGCCCAGCCGCGACGGAGCGCCACGGCGCGCTCGAGCCCGATCTGGGTCCCGAGGAACCCCAGCACCAGCAGCGGCCCGTGCTCGGCGGCGAGCGCGGGCCGCAGCTCGGGCAGGTCGAAGCCCAGGCGCAGCAGCCCGGCCCAGAGCCCCGCGAGCAGCGCCACCACGGCCGCCGCCAGCAGGGGCAGCCGGCGTGCCGTGTGCGATGGCGCCGCCCGGCTCACGCGTCCCATCCGAGCGCGAAGCGGGCGTCCTCGCTCATGTCCTCCGGCGTCCACGGCGGGTCGTGGACGCAGGCCACGTCGAGCTCGCGCAGCGCCGGGAGCTGCCAGAGGCACGCGCGGATCTGCTCCTCGAGGTAGCTGGACAGCGGGCAGGCGGGGGTGGTGACCGTGAACCGGATCCGCGCGATGCCGTCGTGGACGTCGACCTCGCGCAGCAGGCCGAGCTCGACGATGTCCAGCCCGAGCTCCGGGTCGATGACCTCGTGCAGGAGCTCGCGCAGCAGCGCGGGCGAGGGGTCGTCGGTCAGCGCTTCGAGCATCGTGCGGTGTATTTTACACAGCATGGATGTGCAAAAGCGACCGGCAGCGCCCGAGCCGTGCGACGCGCTCGCCGCGGCCCTCGGCCGGGCGGCGCTCGCCCTCGGGCGTGCCGGCCGGCCCACCGAGGCCAGCCGCCTCGCCGCGGCCGGCTACGTGGCGGTGCGCCGGGAGCACCCCGGCGCCGCCCGGCGCCTGAACGGCGTGATGCACGCGCTCGCCCGCATGTCCGAGCAACCCCTCACGACCACCAAGGAGCACCCCATGCCCGACACGACCCTCGACGTCCGCACCGAGCCGCCGGCCCGCCGGCACGAGCTGATCTTCGACCGCTTCGCCGGGCTCGGGGCCGGCGACGGCTTCGAGCTCGTCAACGACCACGACCCCAAGCCGCTCTACTACCAGCTCGAGGCCGAGCACACCGGTCAGTTCACCTGGGAGTACCGCGAGCAGGGCCCCGAGGTCTGGCGCGTGCGGATCGGGCGCGCCGCGTAGCCCGCGCCGGGGCGCCGCGCCGGGGCTCCTCCACCGGACCCCGGCGCGGCCGCTGCCGGTACCCGTCGGCGAGCCGGTCCGGACCGCGGAGCCGGACGCGCGACGGGTCGGAGCCGGGCAACGGCGGCCCGCCGCGGGGTCGCTCCGGCGGTCGCACCGGGCTGCCGCCGTCGTCGCCCTGCTCGTGCCAGCCGTCGTCCGGGTCCTCCCGCAGCGCGAGCACGATCAGCCCCACTCCTGCTCCGATGGCGACGAGGTGCATGCCACCGAGCGCCAGCAGGAGCAGGGCGTCGTTCATCGTGCCGCCCCGCTCGTGGCCTCGCGCACCTGCCGGCGGAGGTCCTGCATCGGCTCGACCGAGCGCACCTGCGGGATGACGTCGAAGTTGTGCGGCGGCGGGGGAGAGGGGGTGAACCACTCCAGCGTGTTCCCCTTCCACGGATCCGATCCGGCCGGCGCGCCCCGACGAAGGCTGCGCAGCACGTTGACCAGCGTGAGGAGCACGCCGACGCCGAGGACGAACGCGCCGATCGTCGAGATGAGGTTGTCGGTGCCCCAGCCGGTGTCGGCGCGGTAGGTGTAGATGCGCCGCGGCATCCCCGACAGCCCGAGCGAGTGCTGGATCAGGAACGTCATCAGGAAGCCGGCGAACTGCAGCGCGCACGAGACCTTGCCCAGGCGCTCCGACAGCATCCGCCCCGTCATCTTGGGGAACCAGTAGTAGAGCGCGGCCATCACGCTGGAGACCGAGCCGGCCACGAGCACGAAGTGGAAGTGCGCGACGACGAAGTACGTGTCGTGCACCTGCCGGTCGATCGGGAAGATCGCCAGCATCACGCCCGTGATCCCGCCGAGCGTGAACAGCAGCAGGAAGCCGGCGGCGAACCACAGCGGCGTGCGCAGGTGGATCGACCCGTGGAAGAGCGTGGCGACCCAGTTGAGGACCTTGACCCCGGTGGGGATCGCGATCGCCATCGAGGACACCATGAAGAACACCAGCGCCACCTGCGGCAGCGGCGTGGAGAACATGTGGTGCGCCCACACCAGCATCGACAGGAAGGCGATGCCGACGCTGGAGGCGGCGATCGCCTTGTAGCCGAAGATCGGCTTGCGCGCGAAGACCGGCAGCACCTCGGAGATCAGCCCGAACGCCGGCAGGATCATGATGTACACCTCGGGGTGGCCGAAGAACCAGAAGAGATGCTGCCACAGCATCGCCGAGCCGCCGCACGACGGGTCGTAGAAGCAGGTCCCGAAGTGCCGGTCGGTGAGCAGCAGCGTCACCGCGGCGGCCACGACCGGGAGCGTGAGGATGATCATGATCGCCTGCGCCAGCAGCGACCAGCAGAACAGCGGCAGCCGCGACCAGCCCATTCCCGGGGCGCGCATGTTGGCGATCGTCGCGGTGACGTTGAGCGCGCCGAGGATCGAGCTCGTCCCCGTGAGGTGGATGAGGAAGATCCACGCGTCGGTCCCGTTTCCGGGCAGGTAGTGGCCGGACGACAGCGGCGTGTAGGCGGTCCAGCCGGCCTCCGGCGGCGTGAAGAAGACCGAGGCGTAGAACACGAGCCCGCCGGCGGCGTACAGCCAGTAGGAGAGCGCGTTCAGCCGCGGGAAGGCCATGTCGCGTGCTCCCACCTGCAGCGGCACGAAGTAGTTGGCAAAGCCGGCCCACATCGGCATGACGGCCAGGAAGACCATGGTCGTGCCGTGCATGGTCAGGACCTGGTTGTAGGCCTGCGGGGTCAGCAGCGTGTTGCTCGGCTCCGCGAGCTGGCTGCGCATGAGCAGCGCCTCCGTGCCGCCCAGCACCATGAAGGCGAAGGCGGTGACGAGGTAGAGGATGCCGATGCGCTTGTGGTCGGTGGTGGTGATCCATGCGACCCAGTGGCGGCGCCGTGGCTCGACGCGGTCGGTGACGAGCTCCGGGACGGGGGTGCGCGTGCGCGTGCGCGCCGCGGGGTCAAGGACGGCCATAGGGAACCTCGGTTTGGGACTGGTCGTGGGCGGCCGCGGTCCGCGCGGCGTCGATGAGGCGCTTCTGGCGGGCGACCCACGCGGCATAGGCCGCCGGGCTGACGCCGCGCACCTTGGCGGTCATGTCGGCGTGGTTGCGGCCGCACAGCTCGGCGCACTGGCCGCGGTAGACCCCCGGCCGCTCCAGGCGGAACCACGTGTGGCTCGTGTAGCCGGGGATGGCGTCGAACTTGCCCCCGAGCTTCGGGATCCACCACGAGTGCGCGACGTCGACCGACGTGATGTCGAGCACGACGGTCACGCCCACCGGCGCCACGAGCTCCTGGTAGGAGAACGCGCCGTTCGGATACGTGTACCGCCAGAGGTACTGCTGGCCGACGACCGCGATGTGCAGCGGCTGCCGGGGGTCGTGGAGGTTCAGCAGGGCGGCCGTGCGCGGGCTGGCCGCCGCGTCGTCGGGATGGTCGATCGCGTGCAGCCGGGCGAGCGAGAACACCGCGATGAAGACGATCAGCGCCGTCGCGGCGACGGTCCACGCGATCTCGAGGCGCGTGTGCCCGCGGATCTGCGCGGCGACGGGGTTCCGGCGCGCCCGGTAGCGGACGAGCGCGAGCACCACCGCGACGGTCACGCCGGCGAAGACGACGCCGGCCAGCACGAGCACGACGGTGTAGACCGACGCGATCCGGTCCGCGTTCGGCGAGCCGCCGCGCTCGGGGAGGAGGGCGCCGGCGTGGGCCGGGCGGGCGCCGCCGAGGAGCGCCACGGTCGCGGTCGACAGCGCCAGCGCCAGGCGGCCGAATGCTGTTCTCACAATCAAAGTGTGAAAAACCTAGCACGGCCGCATGGCGGCGGGCGGAGCCGCCGGTGCTGGACGAGATCAGGCGCTGCCGCCGGGTGCGGCGCCCGCCAGCGCGCACCCGATCCCGACGCTGACGGCCAACGCGGCGAGCAGGAGGTGGTAGGCGAGCGTCCACCGGCGTGCGCCCGGCCGGCCGCGGCCCACGCCCGCGGCGAAGGTGGCCAGCGCGACGACGAGGGCGACGCTGCCGGCGGCGACCAGGATCGTCGATCCGGCCAGCACGCCGCCCGCGACAGCGGCGTTCCCGGCGTTCCACATCGTGAGCTGCGCGTCGCGCAGGTGCGCGGGAGGAGCCTGCGCTCGCAGCGCGAGATGGCCCAGGCCGAGCGCCAGCTGCGAGGCGCCGCCGACGAGCACCAGGTAGGCGGCGAGCCATGCTCCGTGCGTGAACGGGCTGGCGCTCTGGATCGCGGCGACGAGCCCGCCGGCGATGATGAACCCGGTGCCGGTGGCGGTCAGCAGGACGGCGCGGCGGTCGAGGCGGAGATTGATTTGCACAGCCGTCATAGGAGAAATCTACCACCGGTGTGCACGCCGCTCCGTGGCGCCGGCGGACGAGGCGCTGGTTCTCCTAATTCGCGTGTGCAAAACTCGCCGCATGGACTTTCCCGCCATCGCCGACGCGAACGACGTCCTGGCGCAGCCGACGCGCGCGCGGCTGTTCGCGCTCCTGGAGGACGCGCGGCGACCGGTCGGCACGCAGGAGCTGGCGGACCAGCTCGGGCTGCATCCCAACGGCGTGCGCCTGCATCTCGAGCGCCTCGAGCGCGCTGGGCTCGTGGAGCGCGCCCGGGCCAAGCAGGCGCGCGGGCGTCCGCGCGACGCGTGGGCGATCGCGGCCGACGCGCAGCCCGGCGGTCGCCGGCCGAGCGCCTACGGGGACCTGGGCCGCTGGCTGGCGCGCGCCATCCCGGTGCGCCCCGGTCGCCTGCGGGAGGTCGAGGCCGCCGGGCGGGAGGTGGGCCGCGAGCTCGCGCCCGCCGACGCCGGAGCGACCCAGACGCTGCGCACGACCCTGGCCACCCTCGGCTTCCAGCCCACCGTCGAGTCCGACGCCGACGCGGACGTCACGACGTTCTGCCTGCGCAACTGCCCGTACCGCGACGCCGTGCTCGCCAACCGCGACGTCGTCTGCACGCTGCACCGCGGGATGACCCGCGGGCTGCTCGACGTGCTGCGCCCCGAGGCCAAGCTCGAGGCGTTCGTCCCCAAGGATCCGGAGGAGGCCGGCTGCCTCATCACCGTGGCCGGCCTCGGAGAACAGGAGGAAGCATGACCGTCATCGATCCCGCGGCCCCGCTGGCCGAGGTCGTCCTCGCCGCCCCGGCCAGCGTGCCGCTGCTGGAGGCCCTGCGGCTGGACTACTGCTGCCACGGCGAGCGCACGCTCGACGAGGCGTGTGCGGCGCGCGGGTTCGACGCGCCGACGCTCGCCGCGGTCCTCGTCGCCCTCGACGAGGCCGGCTGCGACGGCCGGCCGGACCACCACGACGTGTCGCGGGCGTCGATCGAGGAGCTGTGCGAGCACCTCGTCGTCGCGCACCACGGTCCGCTGCGGACCAGCCTGGCACGGATCGACCACCTGCTCGCGACGGTCGTGCGGGTCCATCGGGGGGAGCACCCCGAGCTCGAGGACCTCCAGCGGCTCGTCACCGGCCTGCACGCCGAGCTCGACCGGCACATGGCCGACGAGGAGCAGGTGCTCTTCCCCGCGTGCCGGGCCCTCGAGCGCCAGGGCGGCGGCACGCTCGGGGACGAGGCGATCGCGGCGCTGGAGCACGACCACGACGACGTGGGGCGCACGCTCGTGGCGATCCGGGAGCTCGCTGGCGGCTATCGCACCGAGCGGGCGTTCTGCGGGACGCACCGGATGCTGCTGGAGGCGCTGCGCCGCCTGACCGCGGAGCTCCACCAGCACATCCACGAGGAGAACAACGTGCTCTTCCCCCGCGTCCGCGCGCTGGCGAACGCGGGGTGAGCACGCGCGCTGAGGCCGGGCGTCCGTCCGGCCTCAGCCCTGCGCCGCCGCCGCGCCTCCCTCGCGGTAGTACGCGGCGTTGATCTCGATGTACTTCTCCCACTCGGGCGGCACCTGGTCGGCCGCGGTGATCGCGTCGACCGGGCAGGCCTCGACGCAGGCGTCGCAGTCGATGCACTCCTCGGGGTCGATGTAGAGCTGGTCGTGCTGGTCGAAGTCCGCCTCGTCGGGCGTCGGGTGGATGCAGTCGACCGGGCACACCTCGACGCAGGACGTGTCCTTGGTGCCGATGCACGGCTCGTTGATGACGTAGGCCATGGGTCCTCCAAGCCGTTTGCACAATAGTTCTGTGAAAAATATCACGGCCTCGGCAGCCCGGGTGAGCCCTCGGTCTCGGCGGGGACGCGCCGCAGGATGGTCACGAGGCGGGCGAGGCTGGCCCGCTCGGCGGCGTCCTCAGCGGCCTCTCGCTGCAGGAGGCCCAGCGCCTGCGCGACGGCGTCGACGACGGCCAGGCGCTCGGCGAGCGAGACGCCGGCCGACCGCGCCGCCTCGACGAGCGCGGCCGTTGCGGCCTGGCTGCGCTCATAGTCGCCGCTGGCGAACGTCTCGGCGAGCGTGGCGAGCCACCGCTCGGTCGCCGCCGACCCGCGAGGGGTCCCGAACCAGCCGTGCTCGTCACCCTCGTAGACGGCGCGGAGCACGAGCCCTTTGACCCACGTGCCGCGCTCCGCGAGCGCCACGGCCAGCCGCGGCATCGGCGCCTCCGGGGCACGGACCGGCCGCACCCGCGGCCGGCGCGACCGCCGCGCGGCCTCGCGGTCGACGTCCGCGCGCCGGAACCGGCGGTGGCCGCCCTCGGTCCGGATTGCCGGCAGCCGCCCCGAATCGGCCCATCGCCGGAGCGTCGACGTCGAGACACCCAGGAGGTCGGACGCCCCGCCGAGCGTGATCGTCTCGCCGGGCTCGGCACACATCGATGGGTCGATCCAGCTCGGCGTGGCCGCTGCCAGCTCCGCGGCGATGCGGTCCTCCTCGAGCGCACGCGAGAGCAGCCATCCCTGCACGCTCGAGCATCCGGCCCCGCGGACCGCCTCGAGCTGCTCCGGCGTCCGCACCCCCTTGGCGATGATCTCCAGTCCCATCGCGCCGCCCATGCCGACGATCGCCTCGACGATCGCCAGCGCCTCCCGGTCGTCGGGCAGGTCGGCGACGAACGTGCGGTCGACCTTGAGTGCCTCCACGGGCAGCGCGTGGATGCGGGCCAGCGACGCGGACCGCGTGCCGAAGTCGTCGAGCACCAGCCGGAAGCCCGCGTCGTGCAGCTCCCGCAGCGGGTCGGCGCCAACGGCCGGGCGTTCGAGCACGGCGCTGTCCGTCAGCTCGAGGAGGAGCGCCTCCGGCGGCAGGCCGGCCTCGCCGACCACGCGCAGCAGGTGCGTCGCGAACCGGTGCCGTCCGACCTGGCGCGCGGACACGTTGATCGACACCGGCGGCACGTCGAGGCCGTCCCTCCGCCAGCGCACGACGTGCCGGCAGACCTGCCGCAGCACCCAGTCGCCGAGCGGGTGGATCAGCGCGCCGCGCTCGGCGAGCGCCACCAGCCGTTGCGGGAGGACCTCGCCGAGCTCTGGGTGTCGCCAGCGCAGCAGCGCCTCGATGCTCGTGACACGGCCGTCGCGGACGTCGACGACGGGTTGATAGGCCACACGCAGCTCGTCGCGGTCGATCGCGTGCCGCAGGTCCGCGAGGAGGCGGGCGTCTTCGTGGAGCTCCCGGCGGTCTTCGTCGTCGATGATCTCGAGGCGATCCCCGAGCCGGCGCTTCGCGCGCCGGGCCGCCGCCTCCGCTTCACGCACGACGGCGTCGACGGTCGCATGGCGCTCGCAGAGCACGATGCCGACCGTCGCGTCGAGCGCGATGCCGGCCTCCCCCGGCACGATGACGGCTCGAACCGCCCCGCGCGCGCGGCGTGCGAGCTCGCGTGCCGCGCCTTCGGACGCCGAGGAGGCGCTGACGAGGACGAAGCGGTCGCCGCCAAGGCGCACGACGAGGTTGGCGCCCGGAACGGCGCGGAGCTGGTCGGCCACGGCGACGAGCAGCGCGTCTCCGGCGTCGCGCCCGAGCGCGTCGTTGTGGACCTTGAAGTCGTCGAGGTCGACGCAGAGGACGACGGGCGGCGCCTCCTGCTCCAGCGCCGCGCGCAGGTTTCGGGCGAGCGCGGCGGCGTTGGCCAGGCCCGTCAGCGGATCGAGGTCGGCACCACGCGCGAGCCGCTCCTGCGCCTGCCGCAGGTCGGTGAGGTCGACGACATGGGCGAGCAGCCGCCCCCGCCCTCCTTCGGCGGCGTCGGGGAGCACCGCCACGTCGAGGCGGACCCAGCGCCGCTGGCCGCCGGCGGCGACGAGCGTGCGCTCGGCCGTGATCCGCTCGCCGGCCCCGTCGGTGCGTCGCGGCGCCAGCTCCGGAAGGCCGCCGTCAGCGCCATCCAGCAGGGAGGCGAGGCCGTCCCCGAGCAGCTCGGCGGGCTGGCGGCCGGTGAGGTCGCACAGCGACCGGTTGACCTCGAGCGCGTGCCCGTCGAGGTCGAGGATCGCCATGGCGATCGGGGCCTCGCCGAAGGCGGTGCGGAGCCGCTGCTCGGCCGCCGCGAGCGCGAGATGGGCGCGATGCTGCTCGGTCACGTCCTGCTGCGTCCCGATCAGCCGCACCGGCCGGCCGGCGTGGTCGGCGACCACGCGCGCGCGCAGGTGGACGGTGCGCTCGTCGCCGTCGGGCCGCAGCACGCGGATCGTCACCTCCATCGCCGCGGCGCGGCCCTGCAGCATGGTGTCGATCGCCGCCCGGGCGTCCGCGCGGTCGCCGGAGTGGATCCGCGCCAGCATCGCCCCCAGGCGCGGGACGAAGCTCTCGGGGCGCACGCCGTAGATGCGGTACAGCTCGTCGGACCATGCCGCGGTGTCGGTCGCGGCGTCCCACTCGAAGCTGCCGGTGCGGGCGAGCCGCTGGGCCTCGGCGAGGCGCTCGGCGGCGCCCGAGAGCTCCGCCCTGGCTCGGGCGCGCTCGGTGACGTCGCGGAAGCTCCACACCCGCGCACGCGGGCGGCCAGCGACGGCGAGGGGGCGCGCGTGCCACTCCAGCACGCGCCCGTCGCGCAGCGCCAGCTCGACGTCGACGTGGGCCGGCGGCTCGTCCTGCGCCCGGCGCACGTGCTGCCAGAACGCGAACGGGTCGGCGATCTGCGTCGCCAGTGCCTCCACGACGAGGGCGGCGTGGGTGCTGGCGCCCAGCTCGCGCGGAAGGGTCCAGAGGTCGAGCGCCGCGGCGTTCTGCGCCAGGAGCGCCCCGTCGCCGTCCATCACGATGATGCCCTCGCGGGTCCCGTCGAAGAGCGTTCCCAGAAGGTCGGCGTCGAGGCGGCGGGTCGCGGTGCCGTCCGGGTGAGGCGCAGGGTCAGCGCTGTCCATGGCGGGCTCCAGGCCACGGGTCGCCGCCGCCGGAGCCTCGTGCCTCGATGACGTCCAGCGCCAACCCCGCGACATCGGCGATCGCCGAGACCAGGCGCAGGTCGGCGCCCGTCGGCCCGTCCAGCGTCGCCCAGTAGGCGCCGATCGCGCCGCGGCATTCGGGCCAGCCCATCGGGACCATGAGCATCGATCGCACGAACGTCGGGCGGTAGGCATCACGCGGGACCCGGTCGTCCGCGAGCACGTCGGGGATGCGCGCCGGCCGGTGCCGCGCCATGACCCAGCCGCTCACGCAGTCGCTCGCGGCGAACCTGCGCCCCTTCCACAGGGGCGAGATCGCGTCCTCGTCGACGTAACGGCAATGGCCGCCGTCGCGGAGCACGAGTGTGGCGCCGTCCGCGCCGGTGACGGCGCGCGCCGCGGATGCGGCCACGGCATGCACGGTCGCGGCGTCGGGGGCCGTCGCAACCAACCGCACCGCCGTGAGCAGGCGCGCGGCGCGCGCAGGTGCCGGCGCCGTCACGTCGTCGTTGGATGGGTCGACCGGTTGCGTCATGGCGCATCTCCATCGTCGTCGGACATCAACTCCACCTCCAGCCAGGCTCCGTCGCCGCTCGGACGCGCCGTCCAGCGACCACGTGTCGCGCCCGCGGGGCGCGCGTCCCCTGCCTCGTCGTCGAACGCTTCAGGGTCGGGCGGCGAGACTGCGAGCTCAACCCGGAGCAGCCGTTCCGTGGCTCGGAGGCCGAGGACGAGCCGTGCGGGCGCCCCGGCGACGGCCTGGCCGACCAGCTGTGAGACGGCGAGTCCGATGGCGGCGCGCCGCCGTGGCGGCAGGTGGCGGTCGGCGAGCCCCAGCGCCCAGGTCGCGACCTCCAGGGCCCGCTCGTCGCACGGCAGCTCGAAGGTGCGGTTGAGCACATGCAGGTCGCCCACGGGCTCGGGCGGGGCCACGTGGGGCCCGTGTGCCTCGTCGGCCCCGAGCTCGCGCGCGATCACGAGCGCGTCGGCGTCCTGCACGCCGGCGACCGTCGCCGCGATCCCGTGGCGGTGCGCCGTGGCGATCAGCGCGGCCACGAGGTCGCGGGCGCCCGCGGGGTCGGTCAGGCGCGCGCCGAGCTCGCGTGCGAGGTGGACGCGCTGCACGCCGAGCCGCTCGAGATCGAGGACGGAGGCCAGGTGCCCGCCGAAGCCGTCGATGGCGGTGGCGCAGCCGAGCGCGGAGAGGCGGGTGGCGAGCTCGCGCGCACGGGTGCCGTGGCGGACGGCGAGCGTCTCGGGCAGCCCGAACGTCAGAAGGGCGGCGTCGGCGGCGGTGTGCGCGAGCTCCCGCTCGACGAGCGCCGGTGTGAGCTCGTCGTCGACGGTCGCGGCAGACAGGCTCACGGAGACCGGCCGTCCGGCGGCCGCCATCCGCACCGCCTCGACGATCACCCAGCGGTCGACGTCGGCCACCACCCCGGCGCGCTCCGCCACCTCGAGCAACGTCGCGCCGGCCAGATGGCGCCCGCCGTCGTCGACGAGACCGGCACGCAGCTCGACGCGGGCGGGACGGTCCCGTCGCAGGTCGAGGACCGGCTCCGCGGCCAGCGCAAAGCGTTGCTCGGCGAACGCGGAACCCAGGCGATCGAGCGCCGCGCGCCAGCCGTTCTCGCCGGCGAAGGCGATACGGCCGCCTCCGTGCTCCTTAGCGTCGTGCAGCGCGGTGGTTGCCGCGGCGAGAAGCTGCCCGCCGTCGTCGTCGCCCTCGCCGGCCATCGCGATGCCCGCGGAGGCCGACAGCGGGAGGCCGCCGCCCACCCCGCGGAGGCGGACGAGCGCGCGCTCGGCGACGGTGCGCGCGCCGTCGCGGTCGACCGCGGGCGCGAGGATCGCGAAGACGTCGCCGCCGACGCGTCCGACGTCTGCGCCGTCGTCGGCCACGGCGCGCAGCTCGCGGGCGACGGCGCGCAGGACGCGGTCGCCGCCCTCGTGTCGGTGGAGCTGGTTGACGACCGAGAAGCGATCGAGCCCAAGGGCGACGACAGCACCACCCGCGGGGCGGAGGCGACCACGGATCCGCCCTTCGAGCGACGTGCGGTTGCGCACGCCGGTCAGCGGGTCGTGGTCGGCGAGGAACGTGGCCTGGGCGGCGGCTCTCGCCGCCGACAGGTTGCCGGTGAGCAGCAGGCCGCCCGCGTACTCCCCGGACTCCAGCAGCTCGGGGGCGACGGTCGTCATGCATGGGATCAGCGCGCCGTCAGCGCGCACGAGGTCGAGCTCGTGCGACGTCACGACGCCGGCGCGACGGTTGGCGAAACGCTCGCGCGCGCTGTCCGGGTCGGTCGTCAGCTCCCACACGAGGCGGCCGGCGAGCTCTTCGGGGCGGACGCCAACGATGCGGGCCAGCGCGACGTTGGCCACGGTGACCCGCTCGGCGGCGTCGAACGCGCAGATGCCCTGGTGCGCGTGCGTGAGGATCTGCCGGTACCGCGACTCGGCCGCGCGGATGGCGCGGGCGGCGACGCGGCGGTCGGTGACGTCGCGCAGGAGCAGCAGGCTGGCGGCCGGCGCCACCCCGGCCACGACCGTGACCTCCAGGGCCATCACCGATCCATCGCGTGCGAGGACGGAGCGCTCCTGCCGGGAGGGAAGCGCGTCCAGCGGCCCCGCGGTGGGCGCGCCGAGGAGGCCGCGGAGCACCTCGGCGTGCGGCCGGTCGTCGAGGCGCACCAGGAGGCGACGGGCGGGCTCGCTGAGGGCGAGCACCGTCCCGTCGTCGCCGACGAGCGCCATCGCGTCGCTGGCGCGGCTGAGCGCCGCCCGCATCGCGTCGCCGTGGGGTGGCGGGTCGCTTTGGCTCTCAGTGGAGCCGGTTGGGCTTGCAGGGGGGAAACACACGGAGGTCTTGTGCCCGAGCGGGTGACCGTTCAGTGTTGCGCCGGGCGCGTCGCGCAACGAACATCCGTTGAGCCGGCGGGCTGAGCGCTGCAGTCGGCAGGCATCACGCGGGAGCGAGCGGGCGGGCCTCGCGACCCTGCCGGCGCCCCACCGGGGACGCCTCCGCCGCGGCGCGTGGCCAGGCCTCGGCGAGCGACGGCACGTCCTTCAGCGGCACCGCGCCGGCGCGGATCGACATGGTGATCTCGCGGCGCGCCATGGAGTCGGCCATGCGCGACTCCAGGCCCGACAGGAGTCGCGGCACCGACTCCTCCGGCCGCTCGCGCAGCAGCAGGACGCCGAAGCGGTCGTCGTCGAGCCGGCCGACCGGGTCGAGCCGATCGGCGCTCGCGCGGAGGGCTCCGGCAAGGTCCTTCATCGAGAGGTCGGCCACGGCTCGCCCGTAGTGGCGCCGCAGCGATTCGAGGTCGTCGACCTCGACGGCGACGAACGCGCCGAGCCGGCGCCCCGGGGGACGGTCCAGCTCCTCCTCGAGCATCTCGGTGAAGCCGGGCTCGTTGAGAGCACCTGTGACGCTGTCGGTGCGCGCCAGCTCGCGGAGGTACCGCAGCACCTCGCCGTGGTCGTCGCCCGACACCTGCTCCATCAGCACCGTGCCGAGCGCGCCGGAGCATGCGGCCAGCAGCCCGACGTCGTCGGGGGTGAAGCCGCCGGGGCGACGGTCGATGCCGTAGAGCGCGCCCATGCGCGTCTCGTCTGGCAGCTCGAGCGGGACGCCGACATAGGATCCGGCCTCCAGCCCGCGCGCCTGGGGCAGGCCGCCGTACAGGAGGTCGTCGTTGACGTTGGGGCACACGCTCGGCCCGCGTCCGGCGGCCATGTGGAACGCCATGGTGTCCTCGACGTCGGTGAACGCGCCGGGCTCGAGCAGCGCCGCCAGGGGGCCGTGCGACGCGAGGATGGTGTGGCGCCGTCGCACGTAGTCGAGGTGCGCGACGGCGAACGTCGCGCTCGGGTGCTGGCGGCTGAGCATGCGCAGCGCGACCCGCATCGCCTCATGGAAGTCCTGCCGCAGGACCCCGCGCACGTCGACGGCCGGCGTTCCGGCGGCCTGCCCCGTGGCATCATCGGCCGGAACCGGCACGGGGCTCGTCAGGTCGAGCTCGGGGATCGGCCGCGGGTGGGCGAGCAGGTAGCCGTAGCCGAGCGTCGCGCCGAGCGCGCGCAGCGTCACGAGCTCGGCTTCGGTCTCGAGGCCCTCGACCACCACGCTGGCGTCGACCTGCGACGCGAACGACGTCAGGGTGCACGCGAGCGAGTGCTTCATCGGCTTCTGGTCGATGTTGCGCGTCAGCGCCCGGTTGAGCTTCATGTGGTCCGGGGCGAGCTGGGCGACCTGCAGCAGCGAGCTGAGCCCGGCGCCGCTGTCGTCGACGGCGATCCGCATTCCGCCGGTGCGCAGCCGCGACAGGGCCTCCGACAGCGGCTCGTAGTCGTCGAGCGTGCGGTGGTCGGCGATCTCCAGGATGAGTCGGTGCAGCGGTGCTCCGTCGAGCAACCCCTCCAGCGCGGGCGCCATCGCGGCCTCGGGCGAGAGCCTCACGCTCAACACGACGTGCTGCGGGATGCCCGGGAGCTGCGCCAGCGCCGCCTCCAGCAGCCGGTGCTCGAGCTCGACGCGCATCCCGTGCTGCTCGGCCGCGGCGAGCCAGGTGCTGGGCGGGAGAACCGGCTCGACCGAGAAGCGGGGGAGCGTCTTGACGGCGACGACCTCGCCCGAGCGGAGGTGGACGATCGGCTGTCCCATGATCTCGAACCGCTGCTCCGCGATCACGCGAGCGACGACGCGCCGCTCGACCAGCGGCTGGCCGGCACCGGTGTCGCCCGGTGCGGCCGCGCGTGAGCGCAGGTTGTGGGCGACGCTCGCCGGCATGGTGACGGTCCCGCGGCGTGCGGCGCCGATCGCCGTGCGCAGCGCCTGCGCGTCGCTGCGGGCGCTCACGCAACCCATCGCCCCGCGGTCCAGGAGGGCGGTCACCTGATCGAGCTCGGAGCCGTCGAAGATCACGAGGAACGTGCCGCCGGCCTCCGTCAGCCGGCGCGCGAGCACCGTGGCATCGTCCATGTGCGCGTCGATGAGCGTCACGTCGCGCGGCTGCGCGGCGTCGACGAGCCGGAGATCGGGCAGGTGGCCGAGCATGAGCCGCAGGCGGTCGGCCAGGGGGCCGTTGCCCGTGTGAACGGCGACGGTGGCCACGTTGTGCATGGACATGCACCAGCGGTCGGGTTGGCGCGGGGGCGGTTGAGCGGGGCGCGAGCTTGCGGGGCTCGGTGACAGGTTCGGCACGGCTCTCGCGAGAACCCGCCACGAGGCGACGAAAGCTCTCATGTGGTGAACGACCGCCTCCGGACGCCGAGCGAGAGGCCATGGCTGACATGCTTCACGATCCGCTAGCGATCAAGGACGTTGCGCTGCGGGGGCGGCCGGGGACGGGGCAGCGTGTCCCCGCCGCTGCGATGCACGGGCCGCACAGGTCGCTGGAGCGCGCGCATGGATTCGTCATGGAGACGCTGAACTCGCTGACGACGGAGGTCGCGCTGCTCGACGAGCGCGGGGTCGTCCTCCTCACGAACCGAAGCTGGGAGCGCTTCGCGGCCGAGAACGGCGGCGGGCAGACCGTCGGGGCGAGCTACCTCGACGTGTGCGCACAGGCCGGCGACGACCCGATCGCGCGTGAGGTCGGGCACGGCATCGGCGAGATCCTCCATGGCACGCGCGAGCAGCTCGAGGTCGAGTACCCCTGCCATGGGCCGGCGGCGGAGCGCTGGTTCCTCGTACGCGCCGCTCGCCACCGTGGGCCCGGCCCGGCGCGGGTCGTCGTCCAGCACGAGGACGTCACCGCCCGCCGCGTGGCCGAGGAGGAGGAGGCACGAATCCGGGCGCGGCTGCTCGACGCGGTCGCGGGGGAGCGCCTGACACGTGAGCCGTCGTCGCTGTCGTCGATCCGCCGGATCCGCGACGCGCTGGACCGTGACCGTCTCGTCCTCCACGCGCAGCCCATCGTCGAGCTCGCCACGGGGCGCGTCGTCCGGCACGAGCTGCTCATCCGGATGCTCGACGAGGATGACCGGCTGCTGACACCCGAGCGCTTCCTGCCGGCCGCCGAGTCGCACGGCTTGATCGCCGAGGTGGACCGCTGGGTCCTGCGCCAGGCGGTGGCGCTGGTCGCGCGCGGGCACGCGCTCCAGATGAACCTCTCCGCCGAGTCGCTGGGGCGGCCGGGCCTCCTGGACCTGGTGCGGGCGGAGCTGCGGCACACCGGCGCTGACCCGAGCCTTCTCGTCGTGGAGCTCACCGAGACCGCGTTGCCGCGCTGCGCTGCGACGGCGCAGACCTTCGTCGAGGGCGTCAAGGCCCTCGGCTGCGGCGTGGCCCTCGACGACTTCGGAACGGGGTATGGCGGCTTCACGTACCTCAAGCGCTATCCCGTCGACGCGCTCAAGATCGACGTCGAGTTCGTGCGCGACCTCGCGCGCGACCCGGCCAGCCGGCATCTCGTCACGGCGGTCGTCGGTCTCGCCGCGGCGTTCGGCCTCAGTTGCGTCGCCGAGGGTGTCGAGGACGCCGAGACGGCGGCGCTGCTGCGGGAGCTCGGTGTCGACCGTGCGCAGGGCTACTTCTTCGGTGCGCCTGGGCCGCTGGCCGAGACCCTCGACCGCCACGCGGCCGGCGCACCGCGGGTCGGCGAGCGGGACATGCGGCGCTGAGTCCCGCCATGCCCCGTCAGGGCGCGGCCGGGATGACCAGCAGCGGCCCGTCGCCCGCGGGCAGCGCGTCGAGGTCGACCACCGGCGCCTCGGCGCGGTGGACGCGCGCGAAGCGCGCGGCGAAGGCGTCGACCGGCTCGAGGAAGTCGATGCGCGCGGTGCGGTAGTGGTGCGGCACCACGACCTCGGCCTCCGTGGCGTCGACGATCGCCCGCGCCTGCTCGGCGCCGATCGTCGGCCCGCCGCCGACGGGGACGAGCAGCACGTCGACGGTGCCAAGCGCCGCCAGCTGCGCCTCGCGCAGCGCGGCCTGGCCGAGGTCGCCGAGGTGCGCGATCCGGCGGCCGCCGAGCGAGAACGCGAACAGCGTGTTGGCGCCGCGCTGCGTGCCGGCGGCGTCGTCGTGCTCGGAGGCGATGCCGACGACCTGGCCGACCGGCGTCTCGTGCGTGCCGGCGGCCGCGCGCACGATCACCGGGTTGCCGCCGATGGCGCCGACGCCGTTGTGGTCGAGGTGCTCGTGGGTGACGAGCACGAGGTCGGCGGCGACGCCGGTGATCGGCGGGTAGTCCCAGCGCCGCCCGCGCGCCGTCAGCGGCGAGAGGTCGTCGAACGGGTCGATGAAGACGGTCGTGCCGTCCGCCTCCAGGCGGAAGGCCGACTGCCCGTACCACTCAAGCTGCATGGTGCTCCTTGGGGACGAGGACGGACGAGTCGGTGCGCCCGCCGCGCAGCGCGGAGGCGGCCGCGGCGATCAGGCAGGCCACCACGGCGAAGCCGAACGCCGCGTGCAGGCCGTCGCGGAACGGCGACGAGATCAGCGTGGGGAAGAAGCTGTGCCCGGTGAGCACCGCGTGGCTGTGGGCGGGCAGCGCGGCCAGCGCGTCGTGGCCGACGAGGTGCTCGACCGGGTTGTAGCCGAGGAACGCGGCGAACAGGATCGAGACCGGCGGCACGTCGCTCGCGGCGTGCGCGGCCCCCGCCGGCACGCCGTTGGCCTGCAGGCCGGAGGCCAGCGCGTCGGGCAGCGTCGAGGACAGCCCCACGATCATCAGCGTGAAGAAGATGCCGATCGACAGGACCTGCGCGGAGTTCTGGAAGGTCTGGTTCATCGCCCCGCCAGCGCCGCGGTGCTCGGCCGGCAGGCTGTTCATGACCGCGGCGCGGTTGGGCGAGGCGAACAGGCCCATCGAGAGGCCGATGAGCAGCAGCACGGCGGCGAAGGCCGGATAGGCGAAGTTCGTCGGCAGCGCGAGCAGCAGCACGAAGCCCACCGCCGTCAGGACCATGCCGGCGGTCGCGAACGGGCGCGCGCCGAAGCGGTCGGAGAGATAGCCGGAGGCCGGCCCGGCGCAGAGCATCCCGATCGTCAGCGGCAGCATGTAGATGCCCGCCCACAGCGGCGTCTCGGTGAAGTCGTACCCGTGCTGGGGCAGCCAGACGCCCTGCAGCCAGATCACCAGCATGAACATGAGCCCGCCGCGCGCGATGGCCGACAGGAACGTCGACAGCGTCCCGAACGTGAACGCGCGGATCCGGAACAGCGACAGCCGGAACATCGGGTGCGCCGATCGCCGCTCGACCAGCGCGAAGGCGATGAGGCTCGCCACCGAGCAGCCGAGCAGGACGAGCACCTTCGGGCTGCCCCAGCCGGTGGCGCTGCCGCCCGCCGGGCGGATGCCGTAGGTCACCGCGACCATGGCCAGCACGAGCCCGACGGCGAAGGTGGCGTTGCCCAGCCAGTCGACCGGCTCGCGCCGCGGCGTGGTGAGCTCGTGCAGCCGCAGGTAGGCCCATGCCGTGCCGAAGAGGCCGACGGGCACGGAGATGAGGAAGACGAGCCGCCAGTCGATCGGCGCGAGCACACCGCCGAGGACGAGCCCGATGAAGGTGCCGCTGACGCCCACGATGTTGTTGAGCCCGAGCGCCATGCCGCGCTGATGGGCGGGGAAGGCGTCGGTGATGATCGCCGCGGCGTTGGCCAGCAGGCACGCGCCGCCGATGCCCTGGACGACGCGAAAGGCGATGAGGTAGGTGGCGCCGGCGCGCCCGTCGAGCCAGTCGACGGCGAGCAGGAGCGACGCCACCGTGTAGATGACGAAGCCGAGGTTGTAGATCCGCACGCGGCCGACCATGTCGCCGAGCCGGCCGAGGCTGACGACCAGCACGCTCGTCACCACGAGGTAGCTGAGGATCATCCACAGCAGGTAGACGGAGTTCGACGGCACGAGCGGGTCGAGGTGGATGCCCCGGAAGATGTCGGGCATCGCGATGATCGTGATCGAGCCGTCGAGCGTCGCGAGGAGGACCGCGAGGGTCGCGTTGGAGAGCGCCACCCACTTGTAGCGGTCGGTCGTCGTGCTGGCCATCGCCCCAGACTGTACAGGTAGCCTGAACAGTCTGCCTGCATGATTCGGCGGTATGCTCCGCGCATGGCCGTCGAGACCGGGGCGCTGGCCCAGGAGCTGCGGGAGACGATCGGGCGCGTCGTGCGCCGGTTGCGGCAGGAGCCCGCGCAGCTGGCGGTCGCCCAGGCGATCGTGCTCGCGCGGCTCGACCGAGAGGGCCCGGCGAGCACGAGCGACCTGGCGGCCGCCGAGCGGATGCGGCCACAGTCGATGGCCCAGACCGTCCGCGACCTCGAGGGCGCCGGCCTGGTCTCGCGGCGGCCGGACCCCGACGACGGCCGCCGGATGCTCCTCGAGCTCACGCCGGTGGGGCTGGAGCGCCTGCACGCCGCCCGAGCGCAGCGTGAGGGCTGGCTCAGCGAGGTGCTCGAGCGGGACCTCAGCGCCGCCGAGCGCCAGGCGTTGCGCGACGCGCTCGTGCTGCTCCGGCGCGTGGCCGACGGCTGAGCACCCGCCGTCTCACCGGCGCACGACGGCGGCAGTCGCGCACGCCAGCGCGACGACCACGAAGACGCCGCCGCGATGGGAGTCGCACGGGGGACGGCGCCGCCGAGCGGGCCGAGGCTCAGGTGAGGGCGGCGACCGGCGGCGCGACCGGCGGCGTCGGCGCCGCGAGCAGGGTCCGCGCGGGCACGGCGCCGAGGTCGAGCCGCGCGAAGGCCTCGACGCACGCGGCGTCGAACTGCGAGCCGGCGCCGGCGCGGAGACGGTCGAGCGCCTCCGCGTGGCTCATCCCGGCGCGGTACGAGCGGTCGGAGGTCATCGCGTCGTAGGCATCGGCCACGGCCAGCACGCGCGCGTCGAGCGGGATCTCGTAGCCGGCCAGGCCGTCGGGATAGCCGCGGCCGTCGAAGCGCTCGTGGTGGTGGCGGGCTCCGGGGACCAGGCCGGCGAAGCGCGAGATGCGGCCGATGATCCCGGCCGACAGGACGGGGTGCTCGTGCACCTGCGCCCACTCCTCGGCGGTCAGCGCCCCGGGCTTGTGCAGCAGCGAGCGCTCGAGCGCGACCTTGCCGACGTCGTGGACGAGGCCGGCGAGGTAGATCCGCCGGCACTGCCGCTCCGGCAGGCCGAGCGCCTCGGCGAGCGCGTGCCCGTAGGCGGCGACCTTCTCGGAGTGGCGTGCGGTGTACGGGTCGCGGGCGTCGATCGCCTGGGCGAAGGCGAGGATCGTCTCCAGGTTGACCTGCTCGAGCTCGGAGATGCGCCCGAGCAGCGAGCGGGCGAGCCCGCCGCAGACCAGGCCGACGATGACCATGGCCAGCCCGCGGACGACGGCGTCGGGAGCGACGTGGTCGAGGTGGCCGAGCAGCGCGAGCGCGACCGGCTCGGCCAGGACCGCGCACAGCGCGCCGACGGCGGCGCCGACCCACGGGCCCCACACGACCGCGGCGAAGATCACCGTGAAGTAGAAGAGGTGCGTCAGCGGGCTCGGCGGCCCGCCGGCGGCGACGAGGACCGCTTCGACGACGAGCGTGGCGCCGATCAGCACCGCGATGGGCAGGGGCTGCTGCCGCCACTCGGCGAGCTGCGTGGCCGGCCAGCCCGGAGGCGGGTTCCGAATCGCCTGCACGCCCTCGTCATCGGCGAGCGGGCAGGGCGCTTGATCCGTGGTGTTGCAAACCGACCGGTTTCGAGCGCGCCGGCGTCAGGGATGACGGGGAGCCTCAAGTCGTCCGCGTGCCCGGCCGAGCAGGCGGACGATGGCGATCGATTCTGCGTGGACCGATGCGGGCAGGGTGAGCGAGCTCGAGGCGCTGGACATCCTCGACACGCCGCCGGAGCCCAACTACGACGACCTCGCCGCGCTGGCCGCCGCGATCTGCCGCGGCGCGACCGGGGCGATCAACTTCGTCGCCGCCGACCGCCACTTCACGAAGGCCGTGACCGGCTCGGGTGTGGCCCCGGGCGCGAACGTGCTCAACCCGGCGTCGTTCTGCGCGGCGACCGTGTGCTCGCCCGCCGGCGAGCTCGTGATCAGCGACACGGCCACCGATCCGCGGTGGTCGAGCCATCCCCTCATCCAGCGCAACCCCCAGGTCGGCTTCTACGCCGGGGTCTCGGTCGAGAGCCGAGGGCACCGCGTCGGGGTCGTGTGCGCCTTCGGTGAGCGGCCCCGCACCGTGACCGAGGGCGAGCGCCGGGCGCTGGCGATCCTCGCACGCCAGGTCGAGCGCCAGCTCGAGCTCCGCCGCCGCAACGCCGAGCTGCGCCGGCTGGCCGTCACCGACGCGCTCACGGGTGCCGGCAACCGCACGCTGCTGATGGACCGGCTGGACCATGCGCTGGTGGATCGTGAGCGCTCCGGCGAGGACGTGGGCCTGCTGTTCTGCGACATCGACGACTTCAAGGTGTTCAACGACGACCACGGCCATCAGGTCGGCGACCGCGTCCTGTGCATGGTCGCGGAGCGCCTGCGGGAGATCGTCCGCGCTGCCGACACGGTCGCGCGGATCTCGGGGGACGAGTTCGTCGTGGTGTGTCCGCGCGTCACGCCGGCCGCCTTCGCGGACATCGCGGCACGCGTCGCCGCTGCGGTGGAGGAGCTCGACGTGGGCGACGGCCTGCCCGCGGTCCGCGTGAGCGTCGGCGCGGCTATCGCCGAGCCCGAGGACAGCGCCGCCGCCCTCCTTCGCCGGGCCGACGACGCGATGTACGCCATGAAGCTCCCGGCGACGCGGCGCTGAGCCGACGGCCGGCGGCTACCATCCGCCCGATGGCGCGCCGACGCAGGTGGGTGGCGATGGCCGCCGCTGTGGCGGGCATCTGGCCGGCGAGCCTCATCGGGGGCGCCGGGCCGCTCACGCCCACCGTCGCCGCCGCCCAGCCGCGGTGCTTCGCGGCGGCCGCCCGCGACCCATGGCATCCGTGCCGCAACCCGGCGCTGCGCTCGACGGCGCGGCCGGCCCCGCGCCGCGCCGCGCTGCTGCCCGACTCGTGGTGCCGTCCGCTGCACGCCGCGGCGGCCGCGGCGCTCGACGGGTGCGCGTTCGGCGCGCGTCACCGCCCCCGCTCGGGCACCGTGCTGCTGGCCGGCGACAGCCACGCGCGGCACTGGCGCGCGACGCTGGACGTCGTGGCGCGGCACCGCGGCTGGCGGGGCATCTCGATGGTGCGACCCGGTTGCCCGTTCAGCGTGCAGGTGCCGGCCAGCGCCGGGCCCGACGCCGACGAGTGCCATGCGCGCAACGACGGCGTGGTCGCGTGGCTGGCCCGCCATCCCGAGGTGCGCACGGTGTTCCTCGCCGCGTGGGCCGAGCCATCGTGGGGGCTGCAGGGCGGCATCGCCCAGTACGGCGGTGGTCCCGCGCAGTTCGGGGCGATGCTCGACCGCCTCCCCGCCAGCGTCCGCCACGTCTACGTGCTGCGCGACAGCCCGGTCGCCCGGGTCGGGACGGCGGCCTGCGTCGAGCGCGCGCTGCGGCGCCACCGCTCGCTGCGACGGGCCTGCGCCATCCCGCGGTCGGACGCGCTGATGGACGATCCCCAGGCCGACGCCGCCGCCGCGCGCGCGCCGCGCATGCGGGTGGTCGACCTGACGCGCTTCTTCTGCGGCCGCCGGCGCTGCTTCCCCGTGGTGGGCGGCGCCTACGTCTACAAGGACTTCAACCACCTCAACCGCGTCTTCGCGGCGTCGCTGGGCCCGTACGTCCTGCGCGCGCTGGCCGGCGATCAGATGCGAAACACGCGCTCGGCGTTGCCCGAGAAGCGCTCTCGTCGGTGAGATCGGCGCGGACGGAGACCCGCGCTGGCGCGCGGCGCGCCGGCTGCGGGGACCGGCGGCGGCGGCCGTGGCGGCGGCGCGGGGTCGATGTGCGTCATCCTGGCTGCGTGCGCGTCCGGCGGACCTTCGGCTTCCTCGATCTCTGCGGGTTCACGTCGTTCACCGACGTCAACGGCGACGCTCGCGCGGTGGTCGTCCTCAGCCATCTGCGGCGGATCATCCGCACGCACGCCGAGGAGCGCGGCGTCCGGGTGACGAAGTGGCTGGGCGACGGCGCCATGCTCTCGGGCGTCGAACCGGAGGCGGTCATCGCCTGCGCGCTCGCCGTGCGCGAGGACGTCGGCCGCGACGGGCACCTCGCGCTGCGCGGCGGCCTCTGCGAGGGCGAGGTCATCATGTTCGAGGGCGACGACTACATCGGCGCCGCCGTCAACCTCGCCGCCCGGCTCTGCCGGCAGGCCGGCCCGGGCGAGCTGCTCATCACCGCGGCGCTGGCGTCCCGGCTGCCCTCGGGGCTCGAGGCCGTGCCGCTCGGCGGCACCTCGATCGACGGGCTGGCCGAGCGCGTCGAGGTGCTGGCGCTCCAGGCGCCGGCCCGGAGCTGAGCGCGCCCGGGTCCGGCTACGTGCGCCGCTTGGCCTTCCGCTTCTTGGTGACGCTGCCCTTGCCGTGCTTGCCGACCACCCGGAAGGAGCCGCGCATGAACGGGTGGATGCGGCAGAAGTAGGTGTAGGTCCCCGGCTTGAGGTGCTTCGGGGTCTTCCACGTGTTGGTGCCCTTGGCGGGGGTGAACTTCCCGGCGAAGCCCTGGAGCGGCAGGTACGGCCCGTAGCCGAGCTCGCCGGAGTCGAACTCGACGCGGCCGTCGGCCAGCGGGTAGGCGATGCCGGTGTCCTTGTTGCAGGGCGCGCGGCAGGCCGTGATGGTGTGGTAGGCGGCCAGCTTGGGGGTGCTCTTCAGGCCCAGCGTCGCGTCCAGGTTCGTGAACCGCAGCGACCGCCCGACGCGGATCACCGGCGGACGCCCTGACCGGCCCGGCACCGAGAGGTCGCCGGAGCCGTAGACGAAGCCCTTGATGTCGACGTTGCTCGGCGAGCTGCCGTCGAGCAGCCTGCGAGCGTCCGGCAGGCCGATGCGGTGGATGCCGCCGTGGTTGTCGTTCTCCTTCAGGTGCCCGTGGGTGAGCAGCCCCTCGGCGTCGACGCCCTGCGTGAACGGGTCCTTGGCCTCGGGCCGGATCCCGTCGGCGTAGAACACCACCATGATCCCCATCGACTCGTACCACGACGCCCGCCGCGTGTCGTAGGTCGAGCTGATGCTGAGCTTGTCGCCCTGGTGGAGCGCGACCCGCCAGTCGGGCTTGGACGCCGTCAGCGCGACGTCCCACGACACCGCGCCGGCGGGCTCGAAGTACTTGGCCTCCGACCGGAACAGGAGCTTGGTCTGGCTTCCGCGAGTGGCATCGAGGTCGTCCCAGAGCCCGCCGGGGTGCAGATGGCCGGCGACGCCGACGAGCGTGACGTCGCCGGGGACGTCCCACTCGTGGGCGGGGCCGATGTCCTTCTTCTGCCGGCCCTTGGCCATGTCGGGGAACGTGAACTGGCCGTGCCTGCCGCTGCCGCGGTACACGTCGAAGACGGGGTAGGGCTTGATGCCGGCGACGTCCATCCACAAGGGCTTGACCGGCGTGATCGACGGCGCCGCCGGCTCGGAGTCCGGGACGAAGTCGATGTCGTACGTGATGTAGACGGCGGTCTGGTTCGGCGTCAGGTTGTGGATCATGTAGTTCATGATCCAGCTGTCGCTCGGCTTGTAGTGATAGCCGTAGCCCTGCGGGAAGTTGAAGATCGTCTTCTCCTCGCCCGCGGCGAACGTCGGGTAGAAGTTGTTCAGCCAGACGCCGTGGTGCAGGTGGATGACGTCGACGCGCGGCGTCGAGTGATCGGGCCCGCACGTCGCGTCGCCGCCGGCGCAGACGAGGTCCGGCTTGAAGCGGACGATGTAGCCGGGGACGTCCGGCTTGTGGTCGTTGGCCTCGGCCTCGATCGAGTTCTGCCCGGGGGAGATCCGGATCGGCCCGAACTCGTAGTGCAGGTGCTGCATGCCCGGATAGGAGGCCGACGGCGCGATGTCCAGGGCCCCGACGTGCGCTCCGGGCATGGCCTCCGCCGACGCCGACGCGCAGACGACGAGCGCGGCGGCGAGCGCGGCGACGACCGCCGGCAGTCGACCGGGGCGGAGGCGGGACGGCATGGGGCGAGCGGGCTCCTCAGGAGGCCGGTTCTCGGAAAACCGGACGGACAGCGTGCTGCGCGCGAGCCTACTCCCCTGTTGACCACGCGGTCAACGACGCGTACGGTGGCGCACCGTGACCGAGCCCCGCGGCACCCGGCTGAGCCACGACGAGCGGCGCGCCCAGCTCGTCCGCCTCGGGCTCGACATGCTGGGCGAGCGTCCCTACGACCAGGTGTCGATCACCGCGCTCGCCCGCGCGGCCGGCATCTCCAAGGGGCTGCTGTACCACTACTTCCCCACCAAGTCGGACTTCGTGGTGGCGGTGCTGCGGCAGTCGCGCGACGAGCTCGACCTCCGGATGGCGCCGGACCCGGCGCTGGGGCCGTCCGAGCGCCTCGACGCGAGCCTCGAGGCGTTCCTGACCTACGTGGCCGGCCATGCCACGGGCTACCTGGCCGTCGCCCGTGCTCGCGGCGGCGACGACGCGGCGATCCGCGGCGTGCTGGAGGAGGGCCGGCGGCGGCGGATCGCGACGATGGTCGAGTTCTCGGCCGCGCTGGCCGGCGTGCCGCGCGCCGAGATCGAGGGCCCGGCGCTCGAGGCGGCGCTCGAGGGGTGGCTGTCGTTCTGCGAGGGCGTGGTCGTCCGCTGGCTGCAGGACGACGGCCTCCAGCAGGCGCAGGTCCAGCACCTGCTCCGCCGCGTCCTGCTGTCGGCGCTCGCGAGCCTGGCGGCGATCGAGCCGGCCCCGGCGTTCGCGCGCCTGGCCGAGGCGGCGCAGCGCGCCGCCGGGGACGCGGCCGGCCTCACGGCCGCCCCGTAGCCCGCGCTGGGCCGCAAGCGCCGAGCCCGCTGCACGGCATGGCTGCAGCAGACTCGGCGCTCTGGCGCTTGCGCGGCGGGCACCCGGTCGGCGAGCATCGCTCCATGGTCACCGCGGACTACGTCATCGTCGGGGCCGGCTCTGCCGGCTGCGTGCTCGCCAACCGCCTCACGGAGGATCCCAGCGTCCGGGTGGTCCTCCTGGAGGCCGGCGGGCGGGACCGGCACCCGAACGTGATGATCCCGGCGGCCTTCGCCAAGCAGTTCCACACCAGGCTCGACTGGGACTTCGCGACCGACCCGGAGCCCCACTGCGACGGCCGGTCGCTGTACATCCCGCGCGGGCGGTCGCTCGGCGGATCGAGCTCGATGAACGCGATGCTCTACGTCCGCGGACGCCCGCTGGACTACGACCTGTGGGAGCGCGAGGGCGCCGCCGGCTGGGGCTGGGACGCGGTGCGGCCCTACTTCCTCAAGGCCGAGGACAACGAGCGCGGCCCGTCCGAGCACCACGCCGTGGGCGGCCCGCTGCACGTCAGCGACGAGCGCTCGCCGCGCCGCCTGACCCGGCGGTTCCTGGAGGCCTCCGAGCGCGTCGGCATCCCGTACATCTCCGACTACAACGGCCCCGAGCAGGACGGCGCGGCGCTGGTGCAGGTCACCCAGCGCAACGGGCGCCGCTGGAGCGCGGCGGACGCCTACCTGCGGCCGGCGATGCAGCGGCCCAACCTGGAGGTGCGCACCGGCGCGCAGGTGCTGCGCGTCGAGCTCGAGGGCGATCGTGCCGTCGGCGTGCGGGTGCGCGGGCGCCGGGACGCCGAGGAGGTCGTTCGCGCCGAGCGCGAGGTGATCGTCAGCGCCGGCGCGATCGGCTCGCCGCAGCTGCTGATGCTCTCCGGCATCGGACCCGCCGACCACCTGCGCGAGGTCGGCGTGCCGGTGGCGCTCGACGTGCCCGCGGTCGGGGAGAACCTGCAGGACCACCCGTACGCGACGTGCATCTGGGAGGCCTCGGCGGCCGAGTCGCTCTACGGGGCCGACAGGCCCAAGCCGCTGCTGGAGTGGGTGCTGCGCCGCTCGGGGCCGCTGACCTCGACGGTGGCCGAGGCGTTCGCCTTCGTGCGCAGCCGGCCGGGCCTGCCCGCCGCCGACCTCCAGTACCACTTCGCGCCCGCCTTCTTCTACAAGAACGGGGAGGAGGAGTTCGACGGCCACGCCTACACGATGGGTCCCGTGCTCGTCAGCCCCAAGAGCCGCGGCCACGTCCGGCTGCGCTCGGCGGACCCGGCGGCCAAGCCGCGGATCCTGACCAACACGCTGGCCGAGCCCGAGGACCTCGCGGCGCTGGTCACCGGCGTCGAGCTCGCCCGCGAGATCGCGGCGGCCGACCCGCTCGCCTCGATCACCCGCCGGGAGCTGCACCCCGGCGAGGACGTGCGCGCCGACGGCGACGTCGAGGCCTGGGTGCGGCGCAGCGTCGAGCTGCTCTACCACCCGTCCGGCACGTGCCGGATGGGCAGCGAGGACGCCGTGCTGGACCCGGAGCTGCGCGTGCGCGGGGTCACCGGGCTGCGCGTGGCCGACGCGTCCGTGTTCCCGATCGTCCCGGGCGGCAACACGAACGCCCCGACGATCATGGTCGCCGAGCGCGCGGCGGACCTGGTCAAGGGGCGCGTCGCCGCCCCGGCCGCCCCGGCGCCCGCCACCTGAGCGCCGCGCGCCCGCTACCCTTCGGCGTCCGCCTGAGCGGACCCTGGAGGGGTGCCGGAGTGGTTGAACGGGGCGGTCTCGAAAACCGTTGTACGGCTTCGCCGTACCGAGGGTTCGAATCCCTCCCCCTCCGCTTCAGCCCTGGCCGGTGCCGCGCCGGACGGGTTCTGGCGCATGGCGCGCTCGCTCTCCGCGGCTTCTCGGGTGATCGCCGCCTCCTCGCGCTGCACCGCCTGCCGCTCGCGCTCGCGGCCGGCTTCGACGCGGTGCGTGCGTTCGAGCTCGCGCTGATCGGCGGTTCCCTCGCGCTCGTCGGCCAGGCGCTCCCGCTCGTCGGCCGCGCGCTCGCGCGCGTCGGAGCGCCGCTCCCGGTCGTCGGCGATGCGGTCGCGCTCGTCCGCCAGGAGCTCGCGCTCCCGCACGTCGGCGCTCTTGTTCGGTGTGTCGCTCATCGCTCGGCTGTCGCCCCAGCGCGTCGGCGCGGCCAGGACCACGAGCGTCGCAGACCGAGCACCGCCTCGCCACCCGGGCTGGACCGCCGCACGCTCCCCCGATCGGTCATTTGACGTATTGGCCCTCACCGAGGCCTTCCCTAGGGTCGCCCGGTCCCCGGGGAGAGGAAGGGAATGAGCGAAGGTTCAGCCAAGCGGCCCGCACAGGTCACGCGCCGGCAGCTGGTCGGCGGCATGGGTGCCGCGACATTCGGTGGTGTTCTGGTCGGCGGAGCCGGCGGGTTCTTCGGCGGCAAGAGCGCCGACAGCGAAGCCGCCACCGGCGCGAAGGGCAAGCCGATCACCGTCGGCGTGCTCGCGCCCGTCACCGGCGCCGGCGCCGGTGACGGCCAGGAGATGGTCCGCGGCATCAAGCTCGGCGTCGCCGAGGTCAACGACGCCGGCGGTGTCGGCGGCCGGCCGCTGCGCTACGAGCTGCTGGACGCCAAGGACCAGACGCCGGAGATCATGACGAGCGCGATGCGCAAGTTCGCCGCCGACCGCGTGGCGGCCGTCTTCGCGCCGTTCATCACGTACACGAACGTCGAGACGCCGATCGTCGGGCGCGCCAAGATCCCGCTGTTCCACGTCAACACGTTCCAGGGCAACGTCGACTTCGCCGTCAAGAACGGCTACCGCAACATCTTCCAGGGCTGCCCCTCGGAGATCTGGTACGCGACGGGGTTCGTGACCGTCATCCAGAGCCTGATCGACGCCGGCAAGTGGCAGCCGCGCAACAAGACGGTCTCGGTCGTCTCGTCGAACGACGCCTACAGCATCTCGATCGCCCGGACGTTCCGGAAGGACATCGAGAAGCTGGGCTGGAAGGTCGTCCAGTTCGACACCTACACGGTGCCGCAGTCCGAGTGGGGCTCGACGCTCACCCGCGTCCGCTCCCACAACCCGGACATCGTCTTCCACAGCGACTACTTCGCCGGAGACGAGGCGTCCTTCATCAAGCAGTTCGCCCAGTCGCCGACGCAGTCGCTGGTCTACCAGCAGTACGCCCCGTCGGTCCCCGAGTACCTCAAGCTCGCGGGCAAGTCCGCCAACGGCGTGCTCTGGGCGACGACGACCGGCACGATCCGCGATGAGCTCGGCAACCGCTTCGCCGACGCCTACCGCAAGGCGTTCCACCAGGAGCCGGGCTTCGCCAACGCCGGCAACCAGCGCGACCTCATCATGCTCTGGGCCCAGGCCGCCTCGCACGCCGACGACCCGTACAACTACGATCAGGTCGGCGACAACGTCCGCAACATGGTGTTCCGCGGCGTCAACGGGGCCTACAAGCTGGGCCCGGATCAGCAGACCAACCTGCCCTACCCGGCCAAGGTGAAGGACCCCAGCCTCGGCGAGCCGCTGCTGACCTTCCAGATCCAGGACGGCAAGCAGGTGCTGATCTCGCCCGACCCATACACGACCGGCGAGTTCCAGACGCCGCCATGGCTGGCGTGATGGAGGTCGCGGCTCCGGCATCGCTGGAGCTGCGCGACGTCTGCAAGGACTACGGCGGGCTGCGCGCGGTCGACGAGGTGTCGGCCGTCGCCCGGCCGGGCTCGATCCTCGGCATCGCGGGGCCCAACGGCGCCGGCAAGACGACGCTCTTCGACGTCATCACCGGCCTGACGACCGCCTCCGGCGGCGAGGTCCTGCTCGGTGACACGCCGCTGACCGACGCGACCGTCCACCGCCGGTGCCACGCCGGGATGGCGCGGACCTTCCAGCAGCCGACCGTCGCGGGATCGCTGACCCCGTACGAGAACATCCTCGTGGCGGCGCGGTTCGGGCGCGCGGGCGAGCGCTGGACCGGCCTGGGCGAGGACGCGGCGGCCGACGCCGAGTGGATCCTCGACTGGAGCGGACTGGCCGACGCCCCCGACGAGCCGGCGGAGCTGCTCGGCGTCTTCGACCGCAAGCGGCTGATGATCGCCACCGCGCTGGCCATGGGGCCGCGCGTGCTGCTGCTCGACGAGCCGTTCGGCGGCCTCAACGCGCAGGAGATCGACCGCACGCTCGAGCTGATCCGCGGCGTGGCCGCCTTCGGCGTCGCCGTGGTCTGCATCGAGCACGTCATGCGGGCGCTCGTGCAGCTGGCCGACCAGGTCATGGTCATGCACCACGGCCGGGTGTTCTTCGAGGGCACCCCGCAGGAGATGATGCGCGACCAGCGCGTCATCGAGATCTACCTCGGCGAGAAGGCGGCGCGACGTGCCAGCAGCTGACGCCTCACCGGTCCTGTCGGTCCGCGGCCTGTCCGCTGGCTACGGCGAGTCCGACATCATCCACGACGTCTCGTTCGACGTCGGCGCGGGGGAGACGCTCGTGATCGTCGGCCCCAACGGCCACGGCAAGAGCACCGTCCTGCGCGCGATCAGCGGCCTGATCAGCGCGTCCACCGGCGAGGTGGAGCTCGACGGGCGCCGCATCGACGGCGAGCGCGCCGAGGTGCGCAGCGAGCGCGGGCTGATCCACATCCCGCAGGGCGACCACCTCTTCCCAGAGCTGACCGTCGAGGAGAACCTGCTCATGGGCGCGTTCCCCGCTGCCGCGTGGAAGCGCCGCGCCGGCGAGCTCGACCGCGTCTACGAGCTGTTCCCGAAGCTCCGCGAGCGCCGCGAGCAGCACGCCCGGACGCTGTCGGGCGGCGAGCGCCGGATGGTGGCCGTCGGCCGCGGGCTGATGCGGTCGCCGCGGCTGCTGGTGATCGACGAGCCGTCGCTCGGCCTCGCCCCGGTGATCGTCGAGGCCGTCTACGAGACGATCGAGCGGATCGCCGCACAGGGGACCTCGATCCTGCTGGTCGAGGAGAACTTCACGCACATCGAAGGCGTGGCCGACCGTGTCTGCGTGCTCGAGATGGGCCGCATCGTCCGGTCGGGCGCGGCGGCGGAGATCGCCGCCGACGCCACGGTCGCGCAGTCCTACCTGGGGGTCCTGGAAGCATGACCGACCTCATCTCCATCGCCGTCACGACGGTCGTGCTCGGGTCGATCTACGGCCTGGTCGCGATCGGCATGACCATGATCTACGGGATCCTGCGCGTGCTCGACATGTCGCAGGGATCGATGGTCATGGTCGGCGGCTTCGTCGGCTGGGGGATCATGACCAGCGCCGGCTGGAGCCCGATCGTGGCGCTGGTCGCCGCGTTCGCCGCCTGCTTCGCGCTCGGCGTGGTGACGCAGCTCGTCTCCGTGCAGCCGCTGATCGGCCGGCGCGGGGTCGACTTCGAGATGATCACGTTCATCACCACCTTCGCGGTGGCGATCGTCTTCTCGAACGTCGCGCTGCAGATCTGGGGCGCCGGCCAGCACCCGGTGCCGAACATCGTCAGCGGCTCGGTCGAGCTCTACAACGGCGTCAACCTGACGTACCAGTCGATGCTCATGGCCGGCGTGTCGATCGCGATCATGATCGCCTTCGGCGTGTTCCTGACCCGCTCGCGCTACGGCATCGCCGTCCGGGCGATCGCCCAGGACGTCGACGCCGCCCGCCTCATGGGCGTGCCGATCAAGCGGGTCTTCCCGGTCGTGATGGGCTTCGCCTCGGCGCTCGCGGGCATCGCCGGCGTGTTCCTCGCCGGCCAGTACTTCGCCTCGCCGACCGCGGGTGACCAGCCGCTGCTGATCGCCCTGATCGTCGTGGTCTTCGGCGGGCTGGGAAGCCTGCCGGGGACCATCGTCGCCGCGTACGCGATCGGCCTCATCCAGGCCTCGGCCTCGACCCTGATCGGGACCACCTGGGCGCTGCCGATCCTCTACGGCGTCATCTTGCTCGTCCTGCTGGTCAGGCCCCAGGGCCTGCTCGGCCGCCCGATGGAGGCCCGACTGTGACCCGCCGCCGGCCCACCCCGATGCAGGCCACCTTCACCCGCTGGAAGGTGTCCATCAGCCTCGCGCTGCTCGCCATCGCCGTGCTGATCCCGTTCGTGTACCCGAACCAGTACGGGACGGGCGTGATGGTCACGATGATGATCCTCATCACGCTCAACGCGAGCTGGAACTTCACGCTCGGCCACGCGGGCGTGTGGAACTTCGGGCAGCTCGCCCTGTACGCCGCCGGCGGCTACGGGTGCGGCATGCTCGTCCTGCACGCCTCGTTCCCGCCGGTCCTCGCGCTCATCGGCGGCGCGCTGGCCGGCGCGGTCTTCGCGACCCTGCTGGCCCTGCCGACGCTGCGCCTGTTCGGCATCTACACGTCGCTGCTGACCTTCGCCGCGGCGGTGGTGCTGCAGCTGGTCATCCAGAACGACGACACCGGCGCGACCGGTGGCGCGTTCGGCCTGCCGAGCATCCAGGGCTTCTTCGGCGGCCTGGATCCGCTGTGGCAGGTGCGCGCCTGGTACTGGCTGTGCCTGGCGATCGCGGTGGCGACCGTCGTCGGCCTGGCGGTGCTGATGAAGCAGCCGTTCGGCCTCGCGCTGCGGACGCTGCGCGACTCGCTGCCCTACGGCTCGGCGCGCGGCGTCGACCCGCGGCGCTACCGCGTGCTGGCCTTCGCGCTCTCCGGGGCGCTGGCCGGGCTGGCGGGCGGCCTGTACACGCTCTACAACGGCTCGATCGCCCCGAACGTCATGGGGCTCACGCCGCTGAGCATCTACGTGACGATGATCGTCGTCGGTGGCCTGGGCACGATCACCGGGCCGATCATCGGCACCGTCATCCTCACGATCGTCCAGCAGGCCCTGATCGACCACCCCGGCACGCAGCTGACGGTCCTGGGCCTCGTGCTGCTGGTCATCGTGGTGTTCTTCCCGCGCGGCATCGCGGCCGAGGGCGCCAAGGTGACCCGCCGCGTCGAGGCGTGGATGAACGAGGAGGAGGAGGTCGGCGGCGACGCGATGGCGCCGGTGCCGGTGACGGCGAGCGGAAGGGCCTGAGTGGACGTCGCCTTCACGTTCGACTTCGACGCCGAGGAGGTCTGGATCGGCGACGACCCGGCCAACGCCGATCGCCCCGGCGTGCTCTCCCAGGGCACGTACGGGGCGAAGGTCGCGATCCCGCTGATCCTCGACCTGCTGGGGCGCCACGGCATCCGGGCGACGTTCTTCACGCCGGGCCGGGTCGCCGAGCGCCACCCGGAGCGCGTGCGGGAGATCGTCGCCGCCGGCCACGAGCTGGCGCTGCACGGCTACACGCATCGCTCGCCGGCGGGGCTCACGCGCGAGGAGGAGGAGCAGGAGCTCGCCCGCTCGCGCGAGATCCTCGAGGGCTTCGGCACGCCGATCGTCGGCTACCGCTCGCCGTCGTGGGAGTTCAGCGCGCACACCGTCGAGCTGCTCGGCGCGGCGGGGCTGCAGTACTCGTCGAACTTCATGGACGACATCCGGCCCTACCGGCACCCGGGCGGGCTGGTCGAGCTGCCGGTGCAGTGGATCCTCGACGACGCCGCGCACTTCTGGTTCGACGGCACGGCCGGCTGGACGCGCAAGATCTCCACGACCGCAGAGGTCCGCGCGATCTGGGAGGAGGAGTTCCGCGGCCTGCGCGCGCTCGGCGCCTCGTGCATCTTCACGATGCACCCGCAGATCATCGGGCGCCCGAGCCGGCTGGCCTTCCTCGACGCGTTCATCGGCTTCGTCGCCGGCCACGACGACGTCGAGATCGCGACCTGCGCGGAGATCGCGCAGCGCGCAGCATGAGAGCGGTCGTCACGGGCGCGGCCCAGGGGCTGGGTGCCGGGATCGCCGAGCGGCTCGTCCGCGACGGCGCCGCCGTCGCGATGGTCGACCGCGACGCGGCGGTCGTCGACGCCGCCCGGACCGCCGCGGCCGGCGCCCGCCAGCCCGTCGTCGGCCTCGTCGCCGACGTCGCCGACGAGGCGCAGGTCGACCGGGCCGTCACGGAGGCGCTCGACGCGCTCGGCGGCGTCGACCTGCTGGTCAACTGCGCCGGCGTCGGCGGCCCCGACGCCGCGGTCGTCGACACCGATCCGGCCGACTTCCGCCGCACGCTCGAGGTCAACCTCGTGGGCCCGTTCCTGCTCTGCCGCCGGATCGGCCGCGTGATGATGCAGGCCGGTGACGGCGGCGCGATCGTCAACGTCGGCTCGCTGTTCGGCCAGCAGGGCGTGCCGCACGGCGCGGCGTACTGCGCGTCCAAGGGCGGCGTCGTGCTGCTCACGCACTCGCTGGCCGCCGAGCTCGCGCCGCACGGCATCCGCGTCAACGCGATCGCCCCGGGGCACATGGCCACCGAGATGCACTTCGACGAGCTGCGCGCCCGCGCCGACCGCGCCGGAACGACGCTCGACGAGCAGATCGCCGAGTCGCGCGCCCAGGTGCCGCTGGGGCGGCACGGCACCGGCGAGGACCTCGGCGGCGTCGTCGCCTGGCTCGCCTCGCCCGACGCCTCGTACGTGACCGGCCAGACGATCGCGGTCAACGGCGGGCTGCTGTTCTCATGAGCGCGTTCGCCGGCCGTCGCGCGCTGATCACCGGGGGCGCCTCCGGCATCGGCCGCGCGACCGCGCGCCGGCTGGCCGAGGCCGGCGCCGCCGTCGCGCTGCTCGACGCCGGCGCCGCGGTCGACGGCGTCGCGGAGGAGCTGGGCGCCGCCGCCGTGCGCGCCGACGTGCGCGACGAGGCCGCCGTCGACGCCGCGGTCGACACGGCGGCCGCGGCCCTCGGCGGCCCCGCCGACCTGCTGGTCAACGCCGCCGGCGTCTACCGGATCGCCCCGCTGGCCGAGCTCGACGCCGCCGCCTGGGATGAGACGCTGACCATCAACCTCCGCGGCGCGTTCCTCGTGGGGCGCGCGTTCGCGCGGCGGCTGGCCGGTGCGCCGGGCGCGATCGTCAACGTCAGCTCCATGGCGGCGCGCCTCGGCGACGCCGCCGAGCCGTCGGCGCCCTATGGCGCCAGCAAGGCGGGCCTCCTCGCGCTCACGCGGCAGATGGCCGTGGAGTGGGGTCCCGCCATCCGGGCCAACGCCGTCAGCCCCGGCGTGATCGACACGCCGATGCTTCGCCTCATGGACGACGAGCAGGCGGGGCGCGCCTATCTCGACGTCCGCGTCCCGCTGCGGCGCCTGGGCGGGGCCGGCGAGGTCGCCGAGGCGATCGTCTTCCTGCTGTCCGACGCCGCCTCGTACGTCACCGGGGTCGACCTCCCGGTCGACGGCGGCGCCACCATCACCTGAGCGAGGTTCACCGATGTACCCCAGGATCGTCGTCGAGGGCGCCGCGCGCGAGCGGGGCCGCCAGTACGGCGCCGCCGCGGCCGACCGCGTGCAGCGCTCGATCGAGGCCTACGGCGAGGTGTTCGCCCACTACGCGGGCTGGGACTGGTCCCGCGTCCGCGAGGAGGCCGAGGCGTTCCGGGCGCCGATCGAGGCGTTCGGCGCGACCTACCTGGAGGAGATCTGCGGCATCGCCGAGGGCGCGGGCGTCGACGACGTCGACGTGCTCGCGATCAACGTCCGCACCGAGGTGATGTTCGCTGCCACCGCGCGCGATGCCGACCGCACCAAGCGCCTGCCGCCGGAGTGCTCGGCGTTCGCCGTCACGCCGCGCCGTGCGGGCGGCCGCCTCGTCGCCGGCCAGAACTGGGACTGGCTGGTGCACGCCTTCGACACCTGCGTGGTGCTCGAGAGCCACCAGGAGGACGGCCCGAGCTTCGTGACGGTCGTCGAGGCCGGGCTGCTGGCCAAGGCGGGGATGAACTCCTCCGGCGTCGCGCTGTGCACCAACGCGCTCGTCAGCGACGCCGACCACGGCCGTCCCGGCGTCCCGTACCACGTGCTGCTGCGCGCGATCCTCGACGCCGAGACGATCTCCGACGGCCTCGCCGCGCTGCAGCGCTCCGAGCGCTCGTCGTCGGCCAACTACCTGCTGGCCCAGGACGGCGTCGCGATCGACGTCGAGGCCGCGCCGGGCGACTACTCGCGCCTCTTCGTCACGTATCCGTCCGACGGCGTCCTGCTGCACACCAACCACTTCGACAACCCGCGGTTCGACGGCCGGGACGTCTCGACGTGGGCGATGCCCGACAGCCCGTTCCGGATGGCGCGCCTGCGCGACCGCGTGGCCGAGCACGACGGGCCGCTGGACGCCGCGTTCTGGCGGGAGCTGCTCGCCGACCACGCGACCTATCCGCTCGGCGTGTGCTGCCACCCGGACGACCGCCTCCCCGGCCCGGAGCGGTCGGCGACGATCGCGGCGCTGATCATGGACCCGGACGAGCGCCGCATGTGGGCGGCGGCCGGCAACCCGTGCCAGCACCCGTGGGAGGAGCTGGACGTCACGGCGCTGACCGGCAGGCCGTCGCCCATCCGGCGCTGACCGTGGGTCGGCCGCCTATGCTTCGTCCCGTGGACGGCTCGCGGGTCACGCAGCGGCCCGAGGGCCCCGACGCCATCGTGCCGTCCGCGCTGGTCGACGCCGCCGGGCGCGTCGAGGAGCTCAACGACCGCCGCGGCCGCGAGCTGCTCGAGCGGCATCCGCAGCTGGTCGCCTATGCGCAGGCGGTCATCGCCTGCGAGATCACCGGCCTGCGCTTCCTGTGGGCCGAGCAGCCGGCCTGGATGGCCATCCGCGTGGCGCATGTCCCGCGCCCGGTGGGCAGCGTCCCGGCGGTGCTCGTCGAGGCCGTGGAGGTCGAGCCGCCGTGCGGCCTGACGCTGCGCGAGCTCGACGTCCTCACCCTGCTGGCCGGCGGCCGCAGCAACCCCGAGATCGCCGCGCACCTGGGGGCCAGCCCCCGCACGATCTCGACGCACGTCGAGCGCATCCTGCGCAAGCTCGACTGCGTCTCGCGCGCGGGGGCCGCCGGCCTGGCGGTCGCCGAGGGCCTCCTGCGGCTGCCGATCCCGGGCGGCGGGCGCTGCATCGAGGGCCTGCCGATCGGCCTGGTCGACGAGCTCGTCGAGGGCAGCGCGCCGCGGGCGCGGCCGCCGGCCTACCGGACCGCCGCGCACGTGCCCACGCGGCTGCGGCCCTACCTCGTCGGCTCGGCCTTCCCGATCACCGGACCGGCCAGCGCCGACGGGCACGAGATGCGCAACGGCTCCGGCCTGGCCATCGCCGAGATCAACGAGCGCGGCGGGATCGCCGGCCGGCCGGTCGAGCAGCTGGTCGTCGACGTCGACATCTCCACCGAGGAGGGCGTCGCGCAGGCGCTGGCGCGCCTGGTCGACGCCGAGGTCGACGCCATCACCATGGGCTACGCCTTCGCGGAGGACCCGGGCGGCTACCAGACCGTCTCGGAGTACGGCTGCCCGCTGCTGCACTCGATGACCTCCGAGGCCCAGGCCGAGTGGGTGCGGGCCGAGCAGCGCCGCCTCGGGCAGATCTTCCAGGTCGGGCCGACCGAGATCCACTACGGGCCGGGCTTCATCCGGTTCCTCGACGCGCTCGAGGCCTCGGGGACGTGGACGCCGCCCAACCGCCGGCTGCTGTTCCTGGAGACCAACGTCGCCGGCGGCCACACCGCGCGCCCGGAGGCGATCGCCGCGGCCGAGCGGTCGGGATGGACGGTCGACGCGCTGCTGACCGTCGGCACCTACGACGCCGACTGGACCACCGCGCTGGCGCAGATCCGCCGCAGCGAGCCCGCGGCGATCATGGTCGCCCACTTCGTCCCGGCCGAGCTCGCCGCCTTCCAGCGGGCCTTTGCCGCCGAGCCCACCGACTCGCTCGTCTACGGCGTCTACGCGCCGTCGGTGCCCGAGTTCCGGACGCTGGCCGGCTCGGCCGCCGAGGGGATGATCTGGGCGACCGTCACCGGCGTCTACAGCGACCAGGTCGCCGGCGGCTTCGTCTCGCGCTACGTCGAGGCCTACGGGACGCCGCCGGGCCGCTCGCTGGCCGGCATCTCCTACGACCAGGTGAACCTGCTGACGAGCGCGTGGTCGCGCGTGGGCAACCCGCGCTCGTTCCGCGACGTCAGCAACGAGCTGCGGCGTATCGCCCATCGCGGCGTCAACGGCACCTACTTCCTCGGCGACGACCGCCAGACGGCACTCGCCTACCCCGACGAGACCCCTGACCCGTCGCTGGGCCAGGCGCATCTCGTCTTCCAGGTGCAGGACGGCGGCCATCGCATCCTGCACCCGCTCCCGTACGCCGACGGCCGGTTCCGGCCGCCGTCCTGGTTCCGCGAGCTCTAGGCCGACCCGTCCGGCGCGCCGAAGCCGCCGCCGCCGGCGCCGATGAAGCCGATCACGTCGCCGCGGTGGAGGTGGATGTAGCCCTTGCCGGGCAGGTCCTGCTCGACGTCAGAGCCGGCGCGGCGCACGAATGCGCGCCCCGGCGCCCCGGCGCCGCCGCCCTCGCGCCCCTTGGGCGCGTAGCGCGGATCGCGCTGCTCGACGTAGTACATGCCCTCGGCATGGTCGGCGAGCAGCTCGTAGTCGCGCCGCAGGCCCAGGCCGCCGGGCTGGCGTCCCGTGCCGGCGGACCCGTCGACAAGCTCCGTGCGGACGATCCGCCACGGGTACTCGAGCTCGGCGATCTCCGCGGGCAGGATCGCGCAGTTGGAGGTGTAGGGGTCGATCGCGTGGTCGCCCGGCGCATCCCGCCGGGCCCCGCCGCCGCCGCCCAGGATGTCGGCCAGCAGCGTCATCCGCCCGGCACGCGGGTCGACGGCCTGGAAGACGAACGCGGGGAACGACACGTGGCTGGCGGCCACCGACCGCTCCGGGAGCAGCTCGCCGAGGGCCTCGACCATGAGGTCGGCCGTCCGCTGGACCGCCAGGTGGCGGGCGCTGAGCGCGGCGGGGAAGATCGGATCGAGCAGGCTGCCCTTGCGCGTGATCAGGCGGATGCGGCTGGTCAGGCCGGCGTTCTGCGGCAGCCCCACGAAGCAGCGCACCGCGAAGAAGACGGCCGCGTGGGCGCTGGCGATCGGCACGTTGACGCCCGCCGGCACCTGGTCGTCGGTTCCCGTCAGGTCGACCTCGAGCACGCAGTCGGCGTCGTCGCCGGCGTCCTGGCCCCGGCGCACCGTCACCGCGGCGCGGATGCCGACCGGCGGCGTGCCCTCGAAGCCGCCGTCGTCCAGCCAGCCCTCGACGTGGATCGTGCGCTCCGGCCACGCGGCGAACGCCGCCTCGGCGCGCTCGGCCGTGCGCCGGATGAGCGTGTCCATCGCGTCGGTGACCGCGACGTGGCCGTGCCGGTCGCACAGGGCGCCGAGGCGCTCGGCGCCGCGCCGGCAGGCCGCCAGCTGCGCGTCGAGGTCGCCGACCGTCGCGTTGGGGTCACGCACGTTGGCGCCGATCAGCTCGTAGAGCGCCGTGTTGCGCACCCCGCCCTCGACGAACTTGATCGCCGGGAAGATCAGGCCCTCCTGGAAGAGCTCGGTGTTCTGCGCGCTCTCGGTGCCCGGCACGCGGCCGCCGATGTCGATGTGGTGGGCGATCGAGCCCGTGTAGCCGACGAGCTCCCCCTCGTGGTAGGCCGGGGCGAAGACCTGCAGGTCGGGCGTGTGCGTGCCGCCCATGTACGGGTGGTTGGTCAGCACCGCGTCGCCGGGCGCCAGCGCGCCGTGGCGCTCGAGCGCGGCCTGCAGCGCGAACTGCATCAGCCCGAGCTGCGCCGGGATCTGCTCGGAGTGGGCGACCATCTGCCCCTGCGCGTCGAAGACGCCGCAGTTGAAGTCGAGCATCTCGCGGATGATCGGCGAGAAGGAGGCGCGGTACTCGATCACCGCCATCTCCTCGGCGATGCTCGTGAACGCGTTGGCCAGGATGTCCTGCGTGACGGAGTCGGTGGTCGTGCTCATGCGAGCTCCCGGGTGAGGATGAGGATGTCGGCGGCGGAGATCTCGCCGCTCCAGCCGGCGGGGACGACGAGCGTGGAGTCCTCCTGCTCGACGATCGTCCGCTCGTCGATCGTGTCGCCGGGCGCCAGCGCGTCGCGCTCGCGCACCGCGTAGGCGACCGGGGCGCCGTCGTCCCAGACGTCGCGCACGGCCTCGGCGGGGCGGCGGCCGCCGGCCGTCGCGGCGCGGGCGGCCGGGCTCTCGCGCCGCTCGACGGCGCCGAGCGCGCGGGCGCGGATCGTGACGATCTCGGTCTCGGTCACGCCCGGCGTGTAGTCGTAGGCCTGGACGTGGGCCTCGTGGAACGCGGCCTCGGCCGCCGCCAGCGTCTCGGCGGTCACGGGGCGGGGCGGCAGCGGCACGGTCAGGTTGTAGGCCTGTCCGCGGTACCGCATGTCCAGCTCGTAGGCGATGTCGCCGCCGCCGTCGTCGCCGGAGGCGGCCAGCAGCGCGCGGCCCTCGTCCTCGAGCGCGGCGACCGCCGCGTCGAGCTCGTCGACGTCGACCTCGGCGGTGCGGCGCACCCAGCTCTGGCGCAGGTCGTGGCGCACGTCGGAGAGCAGCAGGCCGAGCGCGGCCGTCACGCCCGGGTGCCGGGGGACGACGACCCGCGGGATGCCGAGGTCGGCGGCGATGGCGCAGGCGTGCATCGGCCCGGCGCCGCCGAGGGCGACCAGGGCGAAGCCCCGGGGGTCGTGGCCGCGTGCGACCGAGACGACGCGCAGCGCGCTGGCCATGTTGGCGTTGGCGACGCGGAGGATCGCCTCGGCGGCCTCCTCGACGCTGATGCCCAGCGGCTCGGCCACGTCGCGCTGCACCGCGGCGCGCGCGGCGTCGACGTCGAGCGCCACGCGGCCGCCGAGCGGCCGGTCGGGGTCGAGCGTCCCGAGCGCCAGGTGGGCGTCGGTCACGGTGGGGCGCTCGCCGCCGCCGCCATAGCACGCGGGCCCCGGGTCGGCTCCGGCGCTGTCGGGCCCGACGGCGAGCGAGCCGAAGGCGTCCACGGCGGCGATCGAGCCGCCGCCGGCGCCGACCGACAGCACGTCGATCTGCGGCAGGTTGAGCGGGTGGCCGCCCTGGTCGCCCTGGAAGCGCAGCTGGGGCAGGCCGTCGGTCACGAGCGCGATGTCGGCGGTTGTCCCGCCCATGTCGAAGGTCAGCAGGTCGCGCTCGCCGACCGCGTCGCCGAGCCGGGCGGCGCCGATCACGCCGGCGGCCGGCCCGGAGGCGACGAGCCCGACGGGCAGCCGCGCGGCGGTCTGCGCGGTGGCCACGCCGCCGTTGGACTGCATGAGGTGCAGCGGCGTGCGGACGCCGTCGTCGCCGAGCGTGCTCGACAGCCGCCGCACGTAGTCGCCGGCGACGGGCAGCAGCGCGGCGTTGAGCGCCGTCGTGCTGGCGCGCAGGTACTCGCGGAACTCGGGCGCGACCTGGCTGGAGAGCGCGACCGGGACGTCGGGCAGCTCCTCGGCCAGGATCTCGCCGACGCGCCGCTCGTGGCTGGGGTCGACGAACGAGAACAGCAGGACGACGGCGACCGCCTCGACCTCCTGCTCGCGCAGCTGCGCGGCGACCGCGCGGACGTCCTCCTCGTCGAGCGGCTCGACCTCGGCGCCCTGGGCGTCGAGGCGGCCGCGGACCTCGTGGCAGCGCTCGCGCGGGATCACCGGGGCGGGCTGCGGCGCCCAGAGGTCGTAGACGGCACGGCGCTGCTGGGTGCCGATCTCGAGGATGTCGCGGAACCCGGCGGTGGTGATCAGCGCGGCGCGGGCGAGGCGCCCCTGCACGATCGCGTTGGTGGCCACGGTCGTGCCGTGGGCCAGGTAGCCGAGCTCCTGCGCCGGGACGCCGGAGCGGCGGGCGAGCTCCGAGAGGCCGTCGAGGAAGCCGATCGCCGCGTCCCGCGGAGTGCTGCGGACCTTCGCGACGTGGAGGCCGCCGTCCTCGTCCATGAGGACGGCGTCCGTGAAGGTGCCGCCGACGTCAATGCCCACGCGGGCCAGCCGGGATGCGCTCATGGCCGGCGACGCTAAGCCCGCCTCAGCGGGTGGGCAATCGGCCAGTTGACGTACGACCTCAGAAGCGCCAGTGGCGGGAGAGGGCGGACTGGACCGACTCGATCGCGTCGCGGGCGCGGCCGAAGTCGTCGGGGATGTAGGCGAGCGTCTCCTGCAGCAGCGGCTCGTCGACGCCGAGGACGCCCTCGAGCGTCGCGTGCAGGCAGAACGCGGCGTAGGTGCGGGCGTAGCCACCTTCCTGGACGAGGACGAGCTGGCCCTCGCAGAGCTCGCGCGCGCTGTCGCCGATGGCGCGGCCGATCGCGCGGAAGCCGTCCATCGAGACGTTCTGGCGTCCGTTGGGATCGAACGCGCTGGCGTCCTGACCGCAGGAGCCGATGATCAGGCTCGGCTCGAACTGGCGCAGGATCGGCTGGACGATCTCGGTCATCGCCGCGGCGTAGGCGCGGTCGCCGCTGCCCAGCGGCAGCTCGACGTTGACGTTGCGGCCCTGGCCGTCGCCGACGCCGAGCTCCTCGGGCGAGCCGGTCTGCGGGTGCGACGGCCCCCACAGGCCGGTGCGCATGTGCAGCGAGATCGTGAGCACGTCGCCGCGCTCGTAGAAGCAGGCCTGGTTGCCGTTGCCGTGGTGGACGTCCCAGTCGACGATGGCGACCCGGCGGCGGCCGGCGCGCCGCGCGCGCTCGGCGGCGAGCGCGGCGTTGTTGAACAGGCAGTAGCCGTCGGGCTGGTGCGGCTGGGCGTGGTGGCCGGGCGGGCGCACGAGCGCGTAGGCCGTCTGGCTGTCGCCGGCCAGGACCGCGTCGGTGGCGGCCAGAGTGGTGCCCGCGGCGGCGAGGACGGGTTCCCAGGCATGGAGCACGGTGTTGGCGTCGAGGCGGCCGCCGGCGCCGGTGGCGAACGCGCGCACGCGCGCGATGTGCTCGTCGTCGTGCACGGTTCGCAGCTCGTCCTCGGTGGCGAGGCGGCCGTCGTGCCAGCGCAGGCGGTCGGCGATCGGGCCGCGTTGCAGCACGCTGCGCATGTTCCGGATGCGCTCGGCGTTCTCGGGATGGAGCTCCTGGACGTCGAGGAGGTCGCTGGGGTCGAGCTCGAAGTGTCCGGAGCCGGTGTCGTGCTCGAGCGCAGCGTCGTGCCAGAAGACGTCGATCATCGCCGGAGTGTCGCGGCGGCGGGTGGCGGCGGCTGTACGTCGATCGACGTACGGAGGGGTGCGGCACGATCTGTGTGCGCGACTCAGCGTGAGTGGCTACGCGCCAGCTGTCAAGCCTTCCGATCTTGCGGCACTGAGCGAAGTCGCGCATGACAGGGGGACCCACAGAGTCCCGCACACGATCGTCCAAACCTCATCATTTGTGACCATCACTTCACTTGTCTAACTGGTCTGTCCAAACGGTTGACGAGGTGTCACACCCTGGCGATGCTGCCCGCCGCCTGGGGCCGGAGTGGTCGCCGCAGGCTCTCGTCCAGACGGAGACTCAGGAGGGTGGAACGATGCGACGACTCCTTGTCGTCGGAGTAGTCGCCGCCGCGTCGCTTGTTGTGACACCGATCGCGGCTGCGGACTTCATCCAATGGCGGTATGAGGTCGCCCTCGCGGCGCAGACGCGCGATGCCGGCGCGTCGTATCCCGAGTTGCGGGCTAGCGAGGCCAGTGCCGAGAGCTACAGCCGGAAGATTGACGCTGGCGCGCATTACCCCGGCAGCTGGGACCAGTACGCCAACTATGTCGACGCGTGGGGCTATGCGTGCCACAGCTTCGCGGGGACAACCACGCTCGGGGGTCTTATCTTCAACCCCCACACGGTGTCTCAGTACCCGGTGCCGGCGTCGATCCGGACGCCGTCGTGGGAGTTGGCATGCGCATGAAACCGCGACCCCGCCGACTGCTGCTGCTGGTCGTGATCCTCGCCATGACGGGGGTGGGTACCACCCGCGCCGCCACGAGTCACGACACGAGTCCAGAGGTCGTGTCGCCAGCGGAGGCGCAGAGTGTCGAGACGACCGCCGTCTCGGAGGTGCAGCCCGAACTGCGCGCAAGCTTTGCGCTGTTTCGCGATCGTCCGGCCTCTGGCATGCCGGAGGCTGTGGCAGCGCAGGTGGGGTCGCCGCGTCGGTTCGGCCGCAACCCAGCGCTCGCTCGGGCCATCAACACGGTGACGGGCACTGGTTGGGTCATCCCTGGCGATGGGTTCGTGTGCGTGGCCGTCCCCGACCCCGTCGATGGGTATGGGACCACGTGCATGCCGACGAGTCTCGCGGCTCAGCGGGGGGTCAGCATCGCGCTGTGGGGCAATCTCCCAGGCGGTCAGGCCGCCGAGACGATGCTCGTTCCCGACGGGACGCGTGTCGTCGTAGATGGCAGCGGCTCCGCCGACCGAGGCGCGAACCTCACGGCGACCGACTCTGCGAGCGCCGCCGCATCCTCCGATGACGGCGTAGCGAGTGCATTCACGGACCACCCCGGCGCCATGCACTTGCAGTAGCACGCCCGGTATCGGAAGCCAGCTTTCCTCCGTCGGTCACAGGAGGGAAGCTGGCGCCGATTACCGGAGAAGTGACCCTGTCCCAGGCCACCGACGCCGAGCTGCTCGCCGACTCCGCCAACCCGGCGGAGTCGTTCGCGACGTTCTACCGCAGGCATGCCGACGCGATCCTGCGCTTCGCGGCCAGTCGAGGAGCTGACGCGGAGACCGCAGCCGACGTGGTGGCCGAGACGTTCTACGCCGCGATGCAACGGCGGCACCGGTACCGGCCGAAGCACGAGAGCGCTCGTCTCTGGCTGCTCGGCATCGCCGTTCACAAGATCGCGGATGCCCGGCGGGCCGACCAGCGGGAGCGACGCCGGATGCTGCGGGCGGCCGAGCACGCGCTCGTCATGACTGAGCGCGATCGGGCGAGCTACGCCGAGATGGCTGAGCGGACGGACGCGTTGGACGCGCTCGCGGACCTTCCAGAGGCTGAACGGGAGGTGATCCTGGCGCGGGTCGTCGAGGATCGCAGCTACGCCGATATTGCCGCCGCCCTCGGGCTCACTGAGGCGGCGACTCGCAAGCGTGTGAGTCGTGGCCTCGCCCGCCTCCGAACCCGACTGGAGCGAAGCTGGTGAACGACAGGTTCGACGTGATGCCGGACTACCTTCGGGTGCTGGAGTTGGAGCTTCGGCGCCAGGCGTTGGTGTCCAGCCGCGTCAGCAGGCGGAGGCTCCGGTGGCGGCGACCTGCGTTGATCCCCGTCATCGCCGGTCTCATCATCACGGCGGTGCTCCTCAACGCCGGCTCCATGGGGAGCGGGATGCGGGCCTATGCTTACGCGCGCATCCTGGACACGCCGGCCGTGCCGCTTCCCGGCTATCTCGCCCGAGGCTTTGCGCTGGTGCCGGGAGGCGCGCCTCAAGGAAGGCTTGACGAAGCCAGACCGATTTCGGCGGTCGTCGGGGCGACCGTCCTGACAGGCGATGCCATCTGGTGTCTGTCCGTTCCCGACGCGGCGGCTGTCGCGGGACCCGGTTTCTCATGTGTCCAGTCCTCGGAGTTCTTCCGATTTGGCATCTCCATCGCAGTGGGCCACCAATACGTCGCCGTCCTCCCGACCGGCGTCCGCAACCCCACGCTCACCCGCAACGGCGTCACGGTGACCCTCCGGCCCGACCGGCAGGGGGTCATCGCCGTCAACGACTTCCACCACGGCGACACCATCACCCTCTACTCCGTCGACGGAAAGGCCAGGCCCGACCATGCACGGTGACCCGCAGTCCGACCACCGCGACCCCTCCGAGACCCTTCGCCGGCTCGAGGAGCTCAACGCGGAGATCGCCGACGAGTCGCTGCCGCAGCCGGTGCGGGACGCGCTGTGCGTCGAGTACGCCGAGCTGGTCGTGGACGCCTTCGAGGATCTCCTCGAGGACGGTGCGGGCGCGGGGGAGGAGCTCGACGAGCTCCGCGAGCAGGTCACCGGCTGGCGCGACGAGCTCGACGCCATCTACCTCGCCTCGGCCCGCCGCCGCGTCCGGCTGGAGTGGTGCGGGGCCGAGCGAGGCGACATCGAGCTCGACGGCTTCGTGGTCGCCGACCTGTGGCACGACCCGTCGTCGGGGTGGATGATGACCCCCGCCGGCGAGGAGCTCGGCCTGCCCTGCGAGTGGGTGGGGCCGCCCGGCCTCGACAGCGCCACCGTCGACCACGCGGCGCGCCGGGCGCTGTTCCGCGTCGTCGACCAGGTCGCCCGGATCTCGCAGCCGGCCGAGGACGACCTCCTCTGAGGCGCCCCGGCGGGGCGCCGCCGCGCCGCCGCGCTCAGCTGCGCTTGCGCGACGCGGCGCGCTGGATGATCGCCCGGACCTCCGGGCGCACCTTGTCGACGAGCGCCTCCAGCTCCCGGCGCGCCTCGTCGTCGAGGGGCATCATCGCCGGAGCGTGGTCGTCGTACGACGCGCGCACGCCCACCAGGGTCAGGAGCGCCTCGGTCCGCGGCCGTCGCAGCGCCGCGAGGCCCTCCTCGGTCGGCCGGTAGAAGGTCTGCATGGCGCCGCGGACCCGCCGCTCGCCGGCCCACGCGATGAGCCCGGCCCGCGCCAGCGCACGAACGTGGTGCGCCGTGGCTCCGAGCGTCTGACCGGTCATCTGCGCGAGCTCGGTGGCGCTCAGCGGGCGCTCGCTCTCGGCCAGGATGCTCAACAGGACGCGCTGACGCGGGCTGCGCACAGCGTCGTCGTCGGAGTCCCCGTTGCGGCGGCGATAGGTCGGTTCGGTGACCATTGGCCAACTGTATGGGTTCCTCCGCGTTTCTGGCAACCTCATCCACTCAGGACGCTTTTTGCGCGTCAAGGCCTCCGGGATCGCGTCGTGCACCGCGACGGCTCAGCGCGGGACGTGGAATCCCAGGCGCCGCGGGACTCCCACGGCCAGACGCAGCGGTCCAGGCACGGGCGCGCCGCGCTCGTCCCGGTCGTCCATCGCCACCATCAGGTCCCGCAGCAGCGACCCACCCACATAGGTGGGCAGCGCCGGCGGGAACCCGGGCCGATTGCGCCCCACGAGCGGCAGCCGCGTCACGTCGGAGCGCGCGTCGAGCGCCATCGCCGCGAGGATGTCGCCGCCCAGCCGGCTCGGCGCGACGCCATTGCCGGTGAAGCCGAACCCGTACACGGTCGAGCGCAGCTGGCCGTAGTGGGGGAGGTGGTCGGCCGACACGTCGATCGGCCCGCCCCAGCCCACCTCGACGTCCGCCTCGGTCACACCGGGGAAGAACCGGCACAGCGCGGCCGCGGTGTGGCGCTGCACCGCCGGGTCGTGGAAGAGGTGGCGCGGCTGGCGCCCGCCCATCGCCGGCTGCCCGCCGCCCCAGCCGAAGACGATCCGGTTGTCGGAGGTCAGGCGGGTGTAGTGCAGCATCGCGCGCAGGTCGCAGAGCGAGTGCCCGGCCCAGCCCAGCTTCGCCAGCGTCTCCGCCATCGGCCGGGTCGCCACGACGTGGCTGGAGGCGACCGTGAGCTTGCTGCGCAGCGGCTTGACCGTCGCGGTGCGCCAGTTCATCGCCAGCACGGCGCGGCGGGCGCGCACGCGACCGCCCGGCGTGGTGACCACGACGCCGGCGTCGCCGTCGTCGAGCGCCAACACCCGGCTGTGCTCGTGCAGCGCCACCCCGAGCTCCAGCACGCGGCGGCGCAGGGCATGCACCAGGCCGGCCGGCTGCACGGTCGCCGCCTCGCGCTCGACCGCCCCGCCGCCGAACGCGGGCGTCCGGCAGATGCGCTGGACGTCGTCACGGGACAGCGCCCGATAGTCGTCACCACGCCCGGCCGCCGCGACGGCGTCGACGCTCTCCTGCCACTCGCCCTCCTGGAGCGGGCCGGTGGCCACCTCGACCTGCGGCGTCCAGGTGAACTCGGCCTCCGGCGCGTGCTCGCCGCACCAGGCGCCCAGCTGCTGCAGCGCGTCGGCCGACGCCCGGGCGAGCCGGATCGCCTCGTCGCGCCCGAACAGCGCCACCATCGACGGCAGCTGATCCCAGTAGTGGTTGGCGAAGCCGCCGTTGCGGCCGCTCGGCCCGTGGCCGCAGGTCTCGGCCTCCAGGAGCACGACGCGCAGCGACGCGTCCCGCGTTGCGAGCTGATGGGCCGTCCACAGGCCGAGGTACCCGCCCCCGACGACGACGACGTCGGCCGTGGCGTCGCCCTCCAGCGGGGGAGATGGAGGCGCCGGCGGCAGCGCCTCCATCCAATGCCCGACGATCGAGTGCCGCACGGCTAGGCCGTCGCGCTCGCGCGCTTCGCGCGCTGGTACTGCACGGCCACGTTCACGAGCATGCCGCCGACGGCCAGGATGAAGATCATCGAGCCGATCACGTTGATCTGCGGCGGGGTGGCGACGCGCGCCGAGCCCCACACGAACAGCGGGAACGTCACCGTCGACCCCGAGTTGAAGTACGTGATGACGAAGTCGTCGATCGACAGCGCGAACGCCAGCAGCCCGGCCGAGATGACGCCCGGGGCGATCAGCGGCAGCGTCACCTTGCGGAACGTCACCCACTCGTTCGCGCCGAGGTCCATCGCCGCCTCCTCGAGGTGGCGGTCGAAGCCCGCCAGCCGCGCCTTGACGGTCACCACCACGTAGCTGATGTTGAACGCGATGTGGGCGATGACGATCGTGCCGAAGCCGGTGTTGACGCCCTGGTTGAGGAAGAGCGTCAGCAGCGACGAGCCCATGACGATCTCGGGCGTCGTCATCGGCAGGAAGATCAACGTGTTGATCAGCCCGCGGCCGCGGAACTGGTACCGGGCGATCGCCAGCGCGATCAGCGCGCCCATCGTGGTCGCCGCGAGGCTGGCGATGACCGCGATCTCCAGGCTCGTCGTGATCGCGTCCTGGATCCCCGGGACGTCGAACGGGTGCAGCCAGTTCTGGAGGGTGAAGCCCTCCCAGGTGTAGTTGAAACGGCCCTTGGGCTCGTTGAACGAGAACGCGATGACGACCGCGATCGGCAGGAACAGGTAGATCAGCGCCAGCGTGGCGTAGATCGACAGCGCATGGCGGCGCAGCCACGCGAGCGGGCCGCGGCCGGGCCGGCGTGCGCGCTTCGTGCGCGCCGGCGTCGCCGAGGTGGCGAGGGGCTCAGCAGTCGCGCTCATCCCATCAGCCTCTCGGTGCCGAGGAGGCGGGTGTAGATCGTCACGGCGATCAGGATCGCCGCCATGAGGATGAACGACATCGCCGCGGCCTGCGGGTAGTCGGTGATCTGCAGGAACTTGCTCTGGATGACGTTGCCGATCATGTACTGGCCCGGCGTCCCCAGCAGCTGGGCGTTGATGAAGTCGCCACAGGCGGGGATGAACGTCAGCAGCGTCCCGGCGAACACGCCCGGCAGCGATAGCGGCAGCGTCACGCGGAGGAACGACGTGACGCGGCTGGCGTACAGGTCGTGCGCCGCGTCGAGCAGCCGCTCGTCGACCTGCTCGAGGCTCACGTACAGCGGCAGGACCATGAACGGCAGGAAGTTGTACGTGATGCCCGCGATGACCGCGGCCGACGTGGCCAGCAAGCGCCCGTCGGAGGACAGGACGTGCAGGCTGCGCAGCACCGAGACGACCACGCCGCTGTCGGCCAGGATCGTCTGCCACGCGAGCGTGCGGATCAGGTACGTCACGAAGAACGGCGCGATGACCAGCAGCAGGAAGAGGTTCTTCCAGCGGCCGGAGCGGAACGCGATCCAGTACGCGAGCGGGTAGCTGACGAGCAGCGCGATGATCGTCGCCAGGCCCGCGTACTCGATCGAGCGCACGAACTGCTCGTGGTAGTTGGTGATCGCGTCGCTGTAGTTCGACCACGCCCAGTTGAACGTGTAGCCGATCTCGAGGGAGCCGGTCTGCAGCGACGTCGTGCCGAGGTAGTACATCGGCACGAGGAAGAACACGATCAGCCAGGCGATGCCGGGCCCGAGCAGCAGGTAGGGGGCGAGCCGCTTTCGCCGGCCTCGTGCGAGGCCGGCGAGCCCACCGGTTCGAGGGATGGCGGTCACGGCCGGCTAGGCGCCGAGGAGGGCCTGGAACTTCTGCTTGTAGTCCGTGTTGAGCACGGCGTTCGGGTCGATCTGATGCGCGTTGGCGAGCATCTGGTCGGTCGGGAAGATCAGCGTGTTCTTCGCGACGCCCGGGTCGGTCTTCTCGAGCACCTTGTCGGCGCCGACGACCGGGCAGATGTAGTTGACGTAGTCCTCGACCTCGGCCGCGATCTTGGGGTCGTAGTAGAAGTTCATCAGCGTCGAGGCGGTGAAGATGTCGCCGCCCTTCGGGATGAGCATGTTGTCGGTCCAGAGCATCCCGCCGTCCTTGGGCAGGTTCCACTTCAGGCCCGGGTGATCGGCCTGCAGCTGGACCATGTCGCCCGACCAGGCGAAGCACGCCCAGATGTCGCCCTTGGCCAGCAGCGACGCGTAGTCGTTGCCGGTGAACTGGCGGACCTGGCCGGAGTCGACGGCCTTCTGGATGCGGTCGACCGCCTTCTGGAACGTGGCGTCGGTGATCTTGGTGGGGTCGTCGCCGTTGGCCAGCATCACGAGGCCGATCGTGTCGGACATCTCGGTGAGCAGCGTGACCTTGCCCTTGTACTTCGGGTTGTCGAGCAGCTCGTTGACGTCGTCGAGCGTGCCGCCGACCTTGTTGGGGTCGTAGCCGATGCCCGTCATGCCCGACTGCCACGGCATGCTGTACTGGCGGCCCGGATCCCAGCTGGGGTTCTGCAGCGACGGCTGCAGGTTGTCGAAGTTCGACATCCCGTCCTTGTAGATCTTCTCGAGCCAGCCGAGCTTGATCATGCGGGCGGGCAGGCCGGACGAGTCGGTCAGCACGATGATGTCGCGCCCCACGGACTGGCCGTGCGACAGCGGCCCCTCGATCTTGCCGAAGAAGGAGTCGTTGTCGTTGATGTCCTCGTTGTACGTGACGTTGACGCCGGTCTTCTTCTCGAACTGCTGGATGCTCGGGTGCTTCTTGGTCTTCTCGTTGATGTCGATGTAGAGCGGCCAGTTCGACCAGGTGACCGTCTTGGCGAGCTGCGTCTTGACCGGCGTCGTGCTCTCGTTGGTGCGGGCGCCGCTCTTGATGCCGCCACCGCCGCCGCACGCAGCGAGGACGCTCGGCAGGGTCAGGGTCGCGCCGCCCGCGACGGCACGGCGCAGGAACTGCTGACGGGTCAGATGGTCGGTCATGCGGTGGGCTCCTCCTCCGGGGGATCGACGACGAACGTGCACTGCGGGTTCCAGCTCAGCTGCATCCGGTGACCGGGGGCGAGGCCCTGGGCGCCGGGACGGTCGTTCTGGACGTAGAGCGTCACGGAGCCGGCGGGGGTGTCGACGACGTACTGCGTCGACACGCCGATGTAGGCGCTCTCGGTGACGGTGGCGTCCAGGACGTTGGCCTCGCCGGCGTCGGGGCGGATCTTCTCCGGCCGGATGCCGATGGCGACCTCGCCGGTGCGCCCGTTCAGCGTCGCGGCGGGGACGGTGACCTCGGTGCCGTTGCTCAGGCGCACGGCCTCGGGACCGGTGACGGTGCCGACCAGGAAGTTCGAGACCCCCAGGAACCCCGCCACGAAGGCGGTCGCCGGTGTCTCGTAGAGCTCGGTCGGCGTGCCGGCCTGCTCGATGCGGCCCTGGTTCATCACGACGATCCGGTCGGCCATGGTCATGGCCTCCTCCTGGTCGTGCGTGACGTGGATGAAGGTGATGCCGACCTCGTGCTGGATGCTCTTGAGCTCCAGCTGCATCTGCTTGCGCAGCTTGAGGTCGAGGGCGCCCAGCGGCTCGTCGAGCAGCAGCACGCGCGGGCGGTTGACGAGCGCGCGCGCGAGCGCGACGCGCTGCTGCTGACCACCCGAGAGCTGCGCAGGCTTGCGCTTCCCGACGTGGCCGAGGCCCACCAGCTCCAGCGCCTCGTTCGTGCGCCGCTTGAGCTCGTCGCCCTTGACGCCGCGGCGGCGCAGGCCGAACGCGACGTTGTCCCCGATGGTCAGGTGCGGGAAGAGCGCGTAGGACTGAAAGACCGTGTTGACGTCGCGCTTGTACGACGGCAGGCCGCTCACGTCCTGGTCTCCCAGCAGGATCCTGCCCTCGGTCGGCTCCTCGAAGCCGCCGATCATCCGCAGCGTCGTCGTCTTGCCGCAGCCCGACGGGCCGAGGAAGGCGATGAACCGCCCGTGTTCGATGTCCAGCGAGATCCCGTCGACCGCGACGACGTCGTCGAAGCGCTTGGTCAAGCCCTCCAAACGCACGTCCACCACGGTGTTCGACGGCGGGCTCGCCACGAGGCCTACTGCCTCCATTCCCGCACGCTCCTCCACATCATTGGCCGCAATGCCGGGCTATTCATACTCCTGCGCGGACAACCTCGCCAAATCTGAACCAGATTTCGTCCGTGCCGGACAACGTCGCGGCGCGGCGTTGACCGGGAAGGCGAGCGGCAACGCGCTCGGACAGCCGCTTCGGCACACCGGCGGACCGCGGGCCCGGGGCTCGTATGATGCGCCCCGGGCCGAAACCCTTCAAAGGCACTAGGGGTTGGCCCCGTTCCCTGTGCCCCCGACGAACGAGAGCGTCATGTCCCAGCCGCCCGCCTTCCGTCCCGAGACCATCGCCCTGCACGGCGGCCAGTCGCCCGACTCGGCCACCAACGCGCTCGCGGTGCCGATCTACCAGACGACGTCGTACGTCTTCGACGACACCGACCACGCCGCGGACCTCTTCGCGCTCAAGACCCCGGGCAACATCTACACGCGGATCATGAACCCGACCTGGGACGTGCTCGAGCAGCGCATGACGCAGCTCGAGGGCGGCGTCGGCGCGCTGGTGACCGCCTCCGGCCAGGCGGCCAACACCTACGCCGTCCTGAACGTCGCACGCGCGGGCGACAACATCATCTCGACCTCGCAGCTGTACGGCGGCACCTACAACCTGTTCGCCCATACCCTGCCGCAGTACGGGATCGAGGTCCGCTTCGCCGACGGCGACGACCCAGGCGCTGTCGCGCGGATGGCCGACGAGCGCACGCGGCTCGTGTTCGGCGAGACGATCGGCAACCCGCGGCTGAACGTCCTCGACGTCCCGGCGTGGGCGGAGGCGGCGCATGCCCACGGCCTGCCGCTCATCGTCGACAACACCGTCGCCACGCCGCTCGGCGCGCGCGTCTTCGAGCTCGGCGCGGACATCGCCGTGCACTCGCTCACGAAGTTCCTCGGGGGCCACGGCACGTCCATCGGCGGCGTGATCGTCGACGCCGGCTCCTTCGACTGGGTGGCCAACCGCGAGCGCTTCCCCGGCCTGACCGAGCCCGACCCGAGCTACCACGGCGTCGTCTGGTCCGACGCCCTCGGCCCGGCGGCCTACGTGGGCCGCGCGCGCACGGTCCTGCTGCGCAACATGGGCGCGGCGCTGTCGCCGTTCAACGCCTTCCTGATCCTCCAGGGCATCGAGACGCTGGCGCTGCGCATGGAGCGTCACAACGAGAACGCGCTCGCCATCGCGCGCTGGCTGCAGGCGCACGACGGCGTCGCGTGGGTCGCGTACCCGGGCCTGGAGGGCGACCGCTACCACGAGGTGGCGTCGCGCGTCCTGCGCGGCGGAGCCGGCGCGCTCGTCACCTTCGGCGTCGAGGGCGGGCGCGAGGCGGGCAAGGCGTTCATCGAGGCGCTCGGGCTCTTCAGCCACCTGGCGAACATCGGCGACGCGAAGTCGCTGGCGATCCACAACGCGACGACGACCCACTCGCAGCTGTCGGCCGACGAGCTCGAGGCGGCGGGGGTCACCGAGGACACGATCCGCCTGTCGATCGGCATCGAGCACGTCGACGACCTGATCGCCGACCTCGACCAGGCGCTGGCCACGGCGCGCAGCGCGGTCCCCGTGGCGTGACGGGCCCGACGGCGCCGGCATCGCGCGTCCAGCGGGTCGTCCTCTTCGACGAGGACGACCCGCTGGTGCTCGCGTGCGGCCGGTCGCTGGCGCCGGTCGAGGTCGCCTACGCCACGTACGGCACGCTCGACGATGAGCGCTCCAACGCCGTCTTCGTCTGCCACGCGCTCACGGGCGACGCCGAGGCGGGCTCCTGGTGGGACGTCATGGTCGGCCCGGGGCGGCCGATCGACACCGACCGCTGCTTCGTCGTCTGCGCGAACCTGCTCGGTGGCTGCCAGGGCACGACCGGGCCGTCGTCGATCGACCCGCGCACCGGGCGGCCCTACGGGCTGGGCTTCCCGCCCATCGCCGTCGCGGACCTCGTGGCTGTGCACCGGCGCCTGCTGGCGCATCTCGGGATCGAGCGGCTGCGCGCCGCGATCGGCGGCTCGCTCGGCGGCATGCAGGTGCTGCAGTGGATGCTCGACGCGCCCGGCGAGATCGGCGACGCGGTGATCATCGCGGCCAGCTCGCGGCTGTCGGCGCAGAACATCGCGCTGTCGGCGGTGGCGCGGCACGCCATCCTCGGCGACCCGGACTTCCACGGCGGTCAGTACGCCGTCCATGGCGTCCGCCCCGCGCACGGGCTGGCCGTCGCGCGGCGCCTCGGGCACATCACGTACCTCTCGGACGACGGGATGGCGCGCAAGTTCGCGCGCGATGAGCCGGAGGGCTGGGAGCGCGTCGCCGACGGGGCGCGCTGGCTGGGCCCGGCCTACGACGTCGAGTCCTACCTCGAGTACCAGGCCAGCACGTTCCTCGAGCGGTTCGACGCGCTCTCGTACCTGTACCTCACACGCGTCATGGACGCGTTCGACCCGTTCGCGCGCGACCCGCGCGTGGACCCGGCGGCGCGCGCGCTCGTGCTGTCGTTCGACTCCGACTGGCGCTTCGGCACCGAGCACTCGGTGCGCCTGGCCGCCGGGCTGCGGGCCGCGGGCGCGGCGGAGGTCCGCGAGGCCGTGGTGTCCTCGCCGTGGGGCCACGACTCGTTCCTGCTCGACGTGCCCGGGTACCTCGACGAGGTTCGCGGCTTCCTCGAGGCCTGAACTAGGGTGCGGGCCATGGCGGTCCGCATCGGATACAAGGCCTCGGCCGAGCAGTTCGACCCGGCGGCGCTGCTGCGCTACGCACGGGAGGCGGAGGCCGCCGGCCTGGAGATCGTCGCCACCTCCGACCACTTCCAGCCGTGGCGCCACCACGGCGGCCACTCGCCGGCGGCGATGCCGTGGATGGCGGCGGCCGGGCAGCGGACCGAGCACGCCGTGATCGGCACCAGCGTCCTGACCCCGACGCTGCGCTACCACCCGGCGATCGTCGCGCAGGCCTTCGGCACGCTGGGCTGCCTCACGCCGGGGCGCGTCTTCCTCGGGGTCGGCACGGGCGAGGCGATGAACGAGACGCCCGCGACCGGTGGCGCGTTCCCGGGGCGCAAGGAGCGGCGGCTGCGGCTGGCCGAGGCCATCGACCTCATCCGCCGGCTGTGGCGCGAGGAGCGCGTCGACTTCGAGGGCGACTACTACCGGACCAGCAAGGCCACCGTCTACGACCGGCCCGAGGTCGAGGTCCCGATCTACGTCGCCGCCTCCGGCCCGCTGGCCGCCAAGCTCGCCGGCCGCGTCGGCGACGGCTTCATCTGCACCAGCGGCAAGGCGCCGGAGCTCTACGAGGAGCTGCTGGGCAAGGTCGCCGAGGGCGCCGAGCAGGCGGGCCGCGACCCGGGGTCGCTGCGCCGCATGATCGAGATCAAGGTCTCCTACGACCGCGACCGCCAGGCCGCCTTCGACGCCTGCCGCTGGTGGGCGGCGCTCGCGCTCACCCCCGAGCAGAAGGAGGGCATCGAGGACCCGGTCGAGATGGAGCGCGTCGCCGACGAGAACGCCGACCGCGCCCACACGCGCTTCATCGTCTCCGACGACCCCGAGGAGGTCGTGGAGAAGATCGGCGCCTACCTCGACCTCGGCTTCGACGACCTCGTCCTGCACGCCCCCGGCGACGACCAGTCCCGCTTCCTGGAGCAGTTCGGCGCCGACGTCCTCCCGCTGCTGCGCGAGCGCGCCGCCGGGCGCTAGGCGTCGGCGTTCGTCGCGGTGGTGAGGCGCCCGTCGCCCAGCGCCCGCCGGACGAGCCCGGGCGCGATGATCCGCAGCGCGGCCGCCAGCGCGTAGGGCCGCGGCGCGTAGCGCTCGGCGCGGCCGCCGGGCCCGGTCTGCACGATCGCCTCGGCGACCGTGTCGACCGACGACACCATCCAGCGGGTCGTCGCCTTCTCGGTCAGCTCGCGCTGCGGGAAGCCCTCGGTCGACACGAAGCCCGGGTTGACGACGCCGACGTGCACGCCGTGCGGCGCCTCCTCGAGGCGCAGCGCGTCGCTCCAGGCGATGAGCGCGGCCTTGCTGGCCGAGTAGGCACCCGTGGCGCTGCGCGAGACGCGGCCGGCGGTGCTGGCGACGTTGACGATCGCGCTGGGCGCCGAGCGGCGCAGCAGCGGCAGGAGCGCCTCGGTGAGCGCCGCCTGGGCGAAGAGGTTGAGCTCCATCGTCTGGCGCAGGTTGGCGGTGCCCTTCTCGGCGAACGTCCCGCGCCAGCCGGCGCCGGCGTTGTTGACGAGCAGGTCGAGCCGGCCGTGCTCGGCCTCGACGGCGGCGGCGATCCGCGGGGCCGCCTGCGGATCGGTGAGGTCCTCGGCGAGCACCGTCGCGCCGCCGAGCTCCGTCGCGAGCGCGCGCAGCCGCTCCTCGCGGCGGGCGACCAGGACCAGGCGGGCGCCCGGCTCGCGGGCGAGGCGCCGCGCCGTCGCCGCTCCGATGCCGCTCGACGCGCCGGTGACCAGGGCGATCATGTGGCCATCCTACGGGCCGCCATCGCCTTGACCGCGGACCGGGGCGATGGGACCGTGCGCGCATGACGACGCTTCCGGCAGCGCCCGCCGCGGCGGCGACGGGGGACGACGAGCTCGCGGGGCTGGCGGCGCTGGCGGGCGAGGGGGCCGCGGCAATGGTCCGCCGGGTGCGGGAGCTGCACGAGGCGATCGCCGCGCGGTCGTTCGGGGCGGTCGCCGGGTCGGCGGCGTCGCGCGCCGTCCACGACACCATCGCCAGCGGCGTCTACGCGGGTCTGCAGGCCGGCGCCCGGCTGGCCGGGACCGGGCTGGCGAGCGCGATCCGGGCGGCGGGCGGCGGGCCGCCGGTCTCCGATCACGCGCACGGGCGCCTGGCGCAGAGCGCGCTGAACGGCTGGATCGGCGACCGGCTCGAGGCCGCGGCCAACCCGTTGCGGATCCGCATGGCGGTGCGCGCGGGCGGGCGCGACATCGCTCTCGAGCCGGGGGCGCTGGCCACCGCCTTCCCCGCGGCGACGGCTCGGCCCGTCGTCTTCGTCCACGGCCTGGGCGAGAGCGACACGGCGTGGAGCCTCCACGCCCGCGAGCACGGTGGCACGTACGCGTCGCGGGTCCTCCCGGCCGTCGGCGGCACCGCGGTGCTGCTCCGCTACAACACCGGCCTGCGCGTGGCGGAGAACGGGCGCCGGCTGTCGGCGCTGCTCGAGGCGCTGGTCGCCGCCTGGCCCGTCGAGGTCCGCGACCTCGCGCTCGTCGGCCACTCGATGGGCGGGCTGGTGATCCGCAGCGCCGGCCACGCCGCCGACGAGGCCGGCCATCGCTGGCCGCGGCGCGCGAGGGCGACGGTCTGCCTCGGCACCCCGCACCTCGGGGCGCCGCTGGAGCAGGCGACCAGCCTGGCCACCGCGGGGCTGCGCCGCGTCCCCGAGGCCCGGCCGGTGGCCGCGGTGCTGGCGTCGCGCAGCGCGGGGATCAAGGACCTGCGCCACGGGTCGCTCGTCGACGCGGAGTGGGAGGGGCGCGACCCGGACGCGTGGTCGGGCCACCGGCGCGTCGACGTGCCGCTGCTGGCGGGCGTGACCCACCACGTCGTGGCGGCCACGGTGGCCGCGGACCCGGACCATCCCGTGTCGCGCGTCGTCGGCGACCTGCTCGTGCTGTCGGCCAGCGCCCACGGTCGCCGCGGCCGGCGGCAGGTGATCGGGTTCGAGGCCGCCAGCTGCCGGCACGTCGGGCGGCACGACCACTTCGACCTGCTCAACAGCCCGCGGATCGATCCGCTCCTGCGGGAGTGGCTCCGCGGCGCGTAGGCTTGGCCCGTGAGCCTGTCGGGCCCGTCACCGTTCGACCTGACCATCCGCGAGGACGGCGGGGATGTCCTCATCGCCCTGCGCGGCGAGCTGGACGTCGCCAGCGCGCCGCAGCTCGAGGCGGCGCTGCTGCCACCGGTCGAGGCCGGCCGGCGCGCGGTGCTCGACCTGGGGCAGCTCGAGTTCATGGACTCGACCGGCGTGCGCGTGCTCGTCACCGCCCACCACGCCGCCGAGGAGCACGGCGGCCGGCTCACGCTCCTGCGCACGCCGGAGGGCTCGCCCGTGCACCGCGTGCTGGAGATCTCGGGGCTCGACGCGGTCCTGGAGATCGTCGACGAGCGCTGACCCGGCGGCGTCTAAGGTGCCGGCATGAGTCCCGACACCCGTGCCGCCTTCGACGATCCCGACGTCCTCGAGCGGTTCGCCGACCTGGTCATCGGCTTCGCCGCCAACGTGCAGCGCGGTCAGGTGGTCGCCATCGGCTCCGAGATCGGCAAGGAGGCCCTCACGCGGGCGCTGGCCGCCAGCGCGTACCGCCACGGCGCCAAGTACGTCGACGTCCTGTACTTCGACCTCCACGTCAAGCGCGCGCGGCTGCTGCACGCCGACGAGGAGACGCTGGACTACATCCCGCCGTGGCTCGGCGAGCGGACCCTCGAGCTGGGGCGGATGCACGCCGCTCGCATCGGGCTGAGCGGCCCGGCCCACCCCGGCCTGCTCGCCGACCTCGACCCCAAGCGGGTCGGCCGCGACTCGCTGCCCTCGATCCCCGAGGTCGGCGTCGTCGTCAACCAGCGCACGACGAACTGGGTCGCGGTCCCGTGCCCGACGCGCGCGTGGGCGCAGCTCGTCCATCCGGATGTCGATCCGGACGAGGCCTGGCGCCGCCTCAGCGAGCAGATCTTCCACGTCTGCCGCCTCGACACCGACGACCCCATCGCCGCCTGGCGCGAGCGCGCCGATCTCCTGGTGAGCGCCGCCGAGCGCGTCACGGCACGGCGCTTCGACGCGATCCGCTACGTCGGGCCCGGCACCGACCTCACGATCGGCTTGATGCCGACCTCGAAGTTCCTCGCCGCGCGCTTCGAGACCGTCGACGGCGTCGTGCACCTGCCGAACCTGCCCTCGGAGGAGATCTTCACCAGCCCCGACCCCGCGCGGGCCGACGGCGTCGTGCGGGCCACCAAGCCGCTCGTGCTCGGGGGGTCGATCATCCGCGGGCTGGAGGTCGAGTTCCGCGAGGGCCGCGTGGTGCGGATCGACGCCGAGGAGGGCGCCGACGTGCTGCGCTCGTACGCGGCGCGCGACGAGGGCGCATCGCGCCTGGGCGAGGTGGCGCTCGTCGACGGCCAGGGGCGCATCGGCGCCCTCGACACGGTGTTCTTCGACACCCTGCTCGACGAGAACGCGGCCAGCCACATCGCGCTCGGCCACGCCTACCGGATGGGCGTGGGGGAGGAGGACGCCGACCGCATCAACGGCTCGGCCATCCACGTCGACTTCATGATCGGGTCCCCCGAGGTCGACGTCCTGGGCGTGGCGGCCGACGGCACCGAGACGCCGGTGCTCGTCGGGGGTGCGTGGCAGGTCTGACGCCGCCCGCCGGCGGCGCCGGTGCGCCGAAGGGTGGGCGAGCGGTATCCTCGCCCACCTCCCGGAGAGGTGCCGGAGTGGTTGAACGGGCGCGATTGGAAATCGCGTGTACGGGGTCAACTCGTACCGAGGGTTCGAATCCCTCCCTCTCCGCTGTCGCGGCGTGCGCGGCTGACGCGCCGCGGCGACACGTCTGGCGTCCGGAGGCTGGCGAAAGCTCAGCAGCGCTGCGCGTCTTCGATCAGGGTCGTCTCCATGTCACGACCACGGCAGAGCTCGGAGACGTTCGCGCAGATCTTTGGAGACGTCGACATGTCTGGCCAGGAGTGGGACGCGCTCCTCGGCCGCTGCGTCCGCGAGGCGGCGCGGATCGTCGGACCCGACGACGCGCCGGATGCCGTGCAGGAGGCGCTGCTGCGGGCATGGCGCAGCTGCCGGCGCGGCGTCGCACCGCGGTTCCCCGCGGCGTGGCTGCTGCGCATCGTCCGCAACGAGGCGCTGCGCCGCCGTGCGCAGCGGCCGGAGACGACCGCGATCGACGAGCAGCGCGATCCAGCCGACCATCGGGCGCTCCAGCGGCTCGACGATATTCCGCTGCGTGTCGATGTGCGTCGAGCGGTGGGCCAGTTGCCGCCCGATGATCGTAAGCTGATCGCATTGCGCTACGTCGACGATCTCACGCAGACGGGCGTCGCCGCAGAGCTGGGTATTCCAGAAGGGACCGCAAAGGTGAGATTGCACCGCATCAGGAAGCGCCTGCAGGCCGTCCTGGCTGATGAGCCGGGGGCGCGCGGCTGATGGCCAAGACCAAGACGAAGGCGGCTCCGCCGGCCGCCACCGGGCGCCACGAGTTGGATTCCAACCTGGTCAAGGCGCTGTCGCATCCGCTGCGGATGCGCATCCTGTCGCGCCTCAACGAGACCGTCGCCAGCCCGAACGAGCTGGCGCGCGAGTTCGACGAGTCGCTGCCGCTGCTGAGCTACCACGTGCGGATCCTGCGCGACCTCGGCTGCATCGAGCTGGTGCGCACCACGCCGCGCCGCGGGGCGATCGAGCACCACTATCGCGCGCTGACGCGCCCGGCCCTCGACGAGCAGGACTGGGCCCAGCTGCCCAAGAGCGTCCGGCAGGACGTGTCGAACACGGTCCTGGCGCGCGTCTTCGAGGACGTGCGCAAGGCGGTGACGACCGAGTCCTTCGACTCGCGGACCGACCATCACCTGTCGTTCACGCCGCTCGTGCTCGACGAGCAGGGCTGGACGGAGCTCAACCGCCGCATGGTGGAGCTGCTGGACTGGGCGATGGAGCAGCAGGCCGAGTCCGCCGGCCGCCTCCAGGACGGCGAGTCCGGCGGCGCCGAGGTGCTCGCGCGGCTGGCCATGATCTCCTACCCGGCGCCGCGCGCCGAGGCCGAGGCCGAGGCGAAGGAGAGCGCGAAGCCCAGGCGCCGGACCAAGCGCTAGGCCTGGCGGACGAGCGGTTGCAATCCGGTGCGTGGACCGGGTACCGTCGGCCGGTCCCGCCCGCGATGGATCGCGGGCCGCATCACCACTGAAGCGTCTGGCGTCCCTGCCGCGACGCGGGAAGGATCTGCCAGCCATGACGCACGCACGTCTCGCCCTCGGGGCTCTCGGAGCCGCCGCGCTCCTGGCCGCGGGCTGCGGCTCGTCGTCCGACGACGTGGCGAAGCCGGCGGCGAAGCCCTCGACCCAGGCGGCGAAGCAGGCGCCGGCTCCGAGCGCTCCGGTCGGGCACGCACCCTCGAAGGCGGCCTACGTCCACCGGGCGGACGCGCTCTGCCGCGACGCCTCCGCCATCGGGCAGCGCGCCAACGCCGCGGTGCAGAAGGCGCTCGCGGCGGGCAGCAGCGAGGACGCCGCCGGTGCCATCGATCAGTTCATCCCGGCGTATGAGGCGAAGGTCGAGAAGCTGAAGACGCTGCCCCAGCCCGTGGGCGAGGAGCAGATCCTCGGCGCGTTCATGAAGGTCATGGATGGGCAGGTCGCGACCATCAAGGCTGAGGCGCACGCGTTCCACGCCAACGACTCGGCGATGCTGCAGCGGGCCCAGGCGGCCCGGGCGCAGACGCTGGACTTCGCCGGCACCCTTGCCAAGGGCTTCGGCTTCCGCGTCTGCGGTCTGACCGGCTAGGCCTCAGGCCGCGTTGGGGCGCGCGCCCGCCGGCGGCACGTCGGTCAGCGCGCGCTCCAGCCGCCCGTCCTCGGGGAGCTCGGGGATCGCGATGACGACGTGGTGCCGCGAGACCGCCAGGAAGTCGTGGTGCGTGCCCGGACCGTCGTGGCCGACGAGCTCGACGGTCACGTCCGTGAGCGGGATGAAGTCGCGCTCGGAGGCGTTGAGGACGTCCGAGACCCGGCTGCGGTAGCCGTCGCGGGCCAGCGTCAGCGTGCCGGCGATCCGATGCCGGGAGGTCTCCAGGTACACGCGTTCCTGCCGAGTCTCGATCACGGTGCTTCGTATCGGCAGCTCGGCGCCGAGGGTTGAGCCGGGCGCCGTCGCATGCGTGAGGCCGGATCGCGTTCGCGACAATGGAGGGGTGGATCCCCACGCCGTCCTCGGCCTCGCCCCGGACGCCTCCCCGGAGGAGGTCCAGCGCGCCTACCGGGCGCTGGCCAAGCGCTTCCACCCCGACCGCGCGGGCGAGGGTGGCGGTGAGCTGATGATTTCGATCAACGCGGCCTACGACCTGCTCCGCGACCAGCTCAGCGCCGACGCGGCGTCGCAGGCGCCGGCGCCGCCGTCGAACGGGGCCGAGGACGGCGCGCCGCAACGCCCGCGGGCGGGCGACTGGCTGCCGCCGCGGGTGCGGCGGGTGCTGGCCCGGGAGCTGCTCCGCGAGCTGGAGCCCGGAGAGGAGGTCGACGAGGTCGTGCTGACCTCGACGGGCGACAGCCACGACGTCCAGCTGGCCGTCACCGACCGCCGGCTGCTGTGGCTGCGCGACGACGCGATCATGGGGCGTGTGCGGTACTTGCGCTACCGCGACCTGCGCCACATGGAGACGCGCCCCGCCGGGCGCCTGCGGCGCCGCGGCCAGCTGCGGGTGCAGGCGATCAGCGGCCGCCGGCTGCGGTTCTTCGACCTGCGCCCGGAGGTGCTCGACCGCGTCGCCGCGGCGGTGTCCGCGAGGGCGGGCCGCTGATCGGGTACGCCCCCGGGCGACCTGAACCCGACCGAGAGGAGCCCCACCATGGGCGATGGGACCACCGATGACGTGAAGGGCCGGCTCAAGGAGGCCGGCGGCGACCTGACCGGCGACCAGGACCTCAAGAACGAGGGCAAGGTCGACCGCGCCACGGGCGCTGTCAAGGACAAGGTGGGCGATGCCGGGGACGCCGTCAAGGACGCCCTCGGAAAGGATTAGAACCTCGCTGGCCGCGCCCGGAGCCCTTCTCCGTCCGGGCGACGGCCGACACTCCGCGGCGAGCCGCCGAACATGCCGTACGGCGGCTGTTCTAGGCTGCGCCAACTGTTTGCCGTCGATTCAGGAGCAATCCGCATGAACAAGACCGAGCTCGTCGAGGCCATCGCCCAGGACAGCGGTCTCTCGAACGCCGACGCCCGCAAGGCCGTCGAGTCGTTCATCACCACCGTCGAGTCGACCCTCACGAAGGGTGATGAGATCGCCCTGACCGGCTTCGGCAAGTTCTCCGTCGCCCAGCGCGGCGCCCGCACCGGGCGTAACCCGCAGACCGGCGAGGAGGTCCAGATCAAGGCCTCCAAGGCCCCGAAGTTCACGGCTGGCGCGGCGCTGAAGAACGCCGTCAACGGCCGCAAGTAGCAGCACCGGCAGCTTCGGCGGGCCCCGCGCCCTCGCGCGGGGCCCCCGCCGCCGGCCCTCTCCCTCGCTTGCGCTGCAGAAGGCGCAAGTTTCCGGCTCAGCCCTCGTTATTCGTCGAGAGGCGTTCGCGTCGCCCATGTTTTGGGCATGACGCGCGCTGTCGACCGGGCAAGCGAACCAGGGAGACCAGGTGAGTCGCAGGAGGGGAGTCGTCATCGCCGTCGCGCTGTGCGCGTTGGCGCTGCTGTCGTTCGGGAGCGTGGCCGGGGCCGCGGAGGTCCCCGTCTCGCAGGTCGTCGCGAGGCCGATCGCCGCCGGGGCGACCTGTGCGCCGGGCGTCGCGGCGAGCACGCAGGCCGGTGCGTACCGGGACCTGTGCGTGTCGTTCAACTTCGACACGAGCCAGGACGACGTCAAGGCGACCACGATCCACCTTCCGGCCGGCGTGGTGGGCGATCCCACCGCCACGGCGAGCCGCTGCGACACCGCTGCGTTCCGCGCGGGCACCTGCACGCCGGACCAGCAGGTCGGGTCCGTCACGTCGGAGGTCACGGCCACCGTCTCGATGGCGCCGGGGGTGACCCCGCCCACGCCGACCGACATGTCGGTCCGCGGCGAGGTCTACAACCTCAAGCCCAGCGCGACCGAGCCCGCCCGCCTGGGCATCTCGCTCGACAAGGACCTCGCCGGAGGCCTGAGCCCCGTGCGCATCGTCGTCCCGATCCGCGTGCGCGTGCCCGACGCCGGCCTGGACTCGACGACCGCCGACCCGATCCCGAACTCCGCGGACCTCCCGATCATCGTGACGCAGCCGCTGCACGTCCGCAGCATGGCGCTCACGCTGTGGGGGCCGAAGGGCGTGACGGGCCGCGCGATGAACCGGCCCTTCATGAGCATGCCGTCGCGCTGTGACGTCGACGCCGTCGCGAGCGTCGACGTGACCTCCTACGGCGGCCAGGTCACGCACGGCACGGACAAGTGGCGGCCGACCGGCTGCGAGGCGCTGCCCTTCGACCCGCAGTTCGTCGCGTCCTCGGAGGCCGGCAAGGACGTCCCGTTCGACACGCCGGGCGAGGCGTCGGCCGAGCTCATCGTCCCGCCTGCGCCGAACGCCGACGACCAGCTGCACCAGGCGTATCTGAAGGACGTCGCGCTGCAGCTGCCGGCCGGCCTCGCGCTCAACCCGCCGATCGCCAACGGCCTCGTGCCCTGCACGCCCGAGCAGTTCGCGCAGACGGTGGACGCCACGCCGCAGTGCCCGGCGAACACCGAGATGGGCCGTGTCGAGTTCAAGTCGCCGATCTTCCCCGGGGAGACGCTGACGGGGAAGGTGTACTTCGGCGAGCCGAGGCCCGGCGTGCCGCTCGTCAACTACATCTCGGTCGAGGACCCGCGGCTGCGCCTGAAGCTCGTCGGCTACGCGACGATCGACCACGCCACGACCGCGATCACGGCCCACTTCGAGGACCAGCCGCAGGTGCCGTTCACCTCGTTCAAGTTCATCTACACGAACGATCACAACGGCAAGGCGACGCTGACGTCGCCCGTCACCTGCGGCAAGTACGACGTCACCGCGACGATGACGCCGTGGGGCGGCGGCGCGCCGAAGTCGCCGACCGACTTCTTCAACGTCGTGGCCGACGACGGCAGCATGAACTGCGTCCCCGAGCCGTTCACGCCGTCGATCTCCGCCGCGGTCAGCAACCCGCAGGCCGGCGCGGACACCGCGTTGACGGTCCACATCGAGCGCCCCGACCGCCAGCAGCGGCTGCAGAACATGACGGTCTCGATGCCGCAGGGCCTGACCGGCCGGCTGACCGCCGTCCCGGCCTGCTCGGTCGCCGACGCCCGCGCGGCGAAGTGCGCGGACGCCTCGCAGGTCGGCACCGCCAAGGTCGCCGTCGGCACGGGTCCGAAGCCGCTCGAGCTGCCCGGCAAGGTGTTCCTCACGCAGGGCTTCGACGGCGCCATCGCCGGCCTGGCCGTGATGGTCGACACGAAGCTGCCGGCCATCGACCTCGGCAAGGTGGTGGTGATGAACAAGATCGTGCTGCGGCCCGACACCGGGCTCGACGTGATCACCGAGCCGCTGCCGCAGTCGCTGGAGGGCATCCCGACCGTCTACCGCTCGATCGAGCTGACGATCGACAAGGCCGGGTTCATGCGCAACGCGACGTCGTGCGCCAAGCTCAACGTCCACGGCGCCTTCGCCGCCGTCGGCGGGGCGACCGCCGCCGCGGACGGCGCCTACCAGGCGACGGGGTGCGAGAAGCTGCCGTTCAACCCGAAGCTGACGGCCAAGATGGGCGCTCCGGGCGAGACCGCGGCGCGCAGCCATCCGCCGCTGACCGTGACGATCCAGCAGGCCGACGGCGAGGCGGCGATGAGCAAGACCGTCGTCACGCTGCCGACGGGCCTCGGCGTCGACCTCCAGAACCTGGGCGGGCTCTGCACGCCCGAGCAGCTCAACGCCGGCCAGTGCCCGGCGAACTCCAAGATCGGCGAGGTGTCCGCCGACACGCCGCTGCTGCCGATGAAGCTCAGCGGCGGCGCCTACCTGCTCAAGCCCGACAAGCCGGGGCTGCCGAAGCTCGCGCTCGACCTCGGGATCGTGCGGCTGGTCGGCGACGTGAGCATCAACGGCCGCCTCACCACCACGTTCGACAGCGTGCCCGACGTGCCGCTGCGCAAGCTCGTGCTCACCCTGACCGGGGGGGCGAAGGGCGCGCTGACGACGTCCACCGACATCTGCAAGGGCTCGCCGGCGATCGACGCCCAGTACGCCTCGCACTCGGGCGCGACGCGGACGGCGACGATCCCCGCCGACATCGTCGGCTGCGAGGACCAGGCGATGTCGCAGGGCATGCGCGTGAAGGGCTCGCTGCGCCACGTCAAGCGCAAGCACCCCGTGCTCAAGCTCAAGGTCATGGCCCCGCGCAAGCTCAAGAAGGTCAGCGTGGTGCTGCCCAAGAAGCTGCGCCCGGCCGCGTCGAAGGCGCTCCGCAAGCGCGGGCACCTGCTGCTCGGCGGCCGGCGCGTCAAGCACGCCAAGGTCCGGCGCTCAGGCCACCGCAAGCTCGTCCTCGCGGCGCCCAAGCACCACCGGTCGCGGAGCTTCGCCGTGAAGCTCCGGGGGCGGGCGCTCACGCGCCACGGCCGCCTGAAGGTCGGGCACAAGGTGCGCTTCCGGATCGCGGCGAGCCCGGTCAAGGGCCGGCCGATCAAGGTGACGCTGCGCCTGAAGGCCCGGCGCTAGCCACGCCGGCGCGCCATCGCTCACCCGCCACTCCGGCGGGTGAGCGATGATGGCCCCGCCATGGACTTCGAGCTCAGCGATCGGTGCAAGGACTTCCAGGAGCGCCTGACGGCGTTCATGGACGAGCGGATCTACCCGGCCGAGGCCGTCTACGAGGAGCAGCTGCTGGCCTCCGGCGACCCGCACCACCAGCCGCCGGTGATGGAGGAGCTCAAGGAGGAGGCGCGCTCGCGCGGGCTGTGGAACCTCTTCCACCCGCACGAAGCGTGGGGTCCCGCGCTGAAGAACGTCGAGTACGCCCCGCTTGCCGAGATCATGGGGCGCAGCTTCATCGCCTCGGAGGCGTGCAACTGCTCGGCGCCCGACACCGGCAACATGGAGGTCCTGACGCTCTTCGGGACGCCGGAGCTCCAGGACCGCTGGCTGCGGCCGCTGCTGGACGGGGAGATCCGCTCGGCGTTCGCGATGACCGAGCCGCGCGTGGCCAGCTCGGACGCGACGAACATCGAGCTGCGCATCGAGCGCGACGGCGACGAGTACGTCCTCAACGGCCGCAAGTGGTGGACGTCGAACGCCCTGCACCCGCACTGCAAGGTGCTCATCGTCATGGGCAAGACGGACCCGGAGGGTCCGAAGCACCGCCAGCAGTCGATGATCGTCGTGCCGATCGACACGCCCGGCGTGACGATCCTCCGCGGGCTCAACGTCTTCGGCTACCAGGACCAGGAGGGGCACGCCGAGGTCGACTTCGCCGACGTCCGCGTGCCCGCCTCGAACCTGCTCGCCGGCGAGGGCGACGGCTTCATGATCAGCCAGGCGCGCCTCGGCCCCGGACGCATCCATCACTGCATGCGCGCGATCGGCGCCGCCGAGCGCGCGCTCGAGCTGCTGTGCAAGCGCGCGAGCTCGCGGGTCACCTTCGGCCAGCCGGTCAGCGAGCGCGCCAACATCCAGGACTGGATCGCCGAGTCGCGCATCGAGATCGAGATGGCGCGCCTGCTGACGATGAAGACCGCCTGGCTGATGGACACGGTCGGCAATCGCCATGCGCGCGTGGAGATCGCAGCGATCAAGGTCGCGGCGCCGGACATCGCGCTGCGGGTGCTCGACCGGGCGATCCAGGTCCACGGCGGCGGCGGCGTGTCCGACGACTTCCCGCTGGCGCGCTTCTACGCCCACCTGCGCACGCTGCGGCTCGCCGACGGGCCGGACGAGGTGCACAAGCGCACGATCGCCGTGCAGGAGCTGCGGCGCTGGGAGTAGGCGCCGGCCTCAGCTCAGCAGGCCGAGCCGCTGGGCGCGCTGGACGGCGTCGGCGCGGTTGCGGGCGCTGAGCTTGCGGAACATCGACGACGCGTGCTCCTTGACGGTGTTCGGCGACAGGGAGAGCTCGGCCGCGATCTCGGCGTTCGTCAGCCCACCCGCGACGAGCTGGAGCACCTGGCGCTCCCTCGCCGTGAGGTGCGGCTCGCGCGTGGTGGTCGGCGGGAAGACGTCGGCGCCGGCGCCGACGCGGCGGATGGCGTCGACGATCTCGGCGGCGCTGCGGTCCTTGGTGATGAACCCGGCGGCGCCGGCGGAGCGGGCGGCGGCGGGGGAGATGCGCCCGGCGCCGGAGATGAGCAGCACCCGCGTCGCCGGATGCGCGGCGCGGACGCGCCGGGCGATGTCCGTCCCCGCCTCCCGGCCGACGAAGAGGTCGACGAGGGCCACGTGGGGCTGATAGCGGCGTGTGCGCGCCTCGGCCTCGCCGCCCGTGGCCGCGGGCAGGCAGCGCTCCACCCAGTCCTGCTGGACGAGGACGACGCGCAGGCCCCAATGGACGATGTCGTGGTCGTCCACGACGAGGACGCGGAGCTTGCGGGGGCTCATGCGTGCGCGTGGGCGGGAAGGGTCAGGCGCACCTGCCAGCGATCCCGTGACGTGCGGCCGAAGTCGACGCTCGCGCCGGCGTTCAGCGCCTCGAAGGCGGCGAGCCGGAGCCCCACGCCGGCCGGCGGCTGCCCGCTGGACTCCGCGGCGCCGTCGTTGGCGACCGTCACGATCACGTCGCCGTCGACGGCCGCCACCTGGACGTCGACGCGGGTGGCGGCAGCGTGCTTGTCGGCGTTGCGCAGCGCCTCGGCCACGACGCTGCAGGCCAGCGGCTCGAGGGCGGCCGGGATGTCGACGTCGTCGGGCCAGTCGACGGCCACGGGCGGGCCGGGCGGCTCGTCCTCGAGCCGGCGGAGCTGCTCGCGCAGCGGCGGCTCATCCTCGGGCGTCGCCGGTCGGGTCAGCGGTCGCTGGATGGCGTCGCGCAGCTCCTCGGTGGCGGCCTGGAGCTCCTCGGCGCAGCGCGTGCGCATCGGCGGGGTGAGCTCGCCGGGGCCGCCGAGCGCCAGCGAGACGCCGAACAGCCGCTGGACGACGCGCTCGTGGACGTCACGGGCCAGCTCGAGGCGGTCGCTCAGCTGACGGGCGCGCTCCTGCTGGCGCGTCGCGACGCGCGCGGACGCGGCCAGCGCGCAGACCTTTCCGAGCATCCACAGCGCCTCGCGCTCGTCGTCGCCGAGCCCGGCGTCGGGGTCGCCGCGCTCGGCCAGGACCACTCCGAACGGCCGGCCCCCGGCTGACATCGGGATGCACGTCACGTCGGCGAGCCCGAGCCGCTCGACGTCCTCGGTCGGCAGCTCGAGCGCGAGGCCGGCCCGCACCTCGAGGATCTCGTCGTGCTCGAGCGCGCGCAGCGCAAGCGGCAGGGCGGGGCTCGAGGGCCCGGCCAGCTCGTCCACCGCGATGCCGTGCGTCCCGACGAGGTGGGAGCGTCGCCGCACGTGGTCGACGAGGTAGACGGCCGCGCGGCGCATCGACCCGAGGCGGCAGACCGCCTCGGCGAGGCGGTCGTAGAACGCGCTGGCCGGTGCCGCGGCGTCGGCGTCGGCGCCGCCGAGCAGCGAGACCACCAAGTGGAGCGCGAGGATGGCGGACGACGACGGCCCCGGGGGCTCGGTGCGTGCGGTCGCGGCTTCCCAGGGGGTTCGGTGCACTCGTGGGCTCAGTTCAGGACGACCGTCGCGCCGTGAGGGTCGATGGGCCGGGCGCCAGGGGAGCGCCCGGCCCATCTGGAGAAGGACCAGCTCGCTCGACGCTCAGGGCGTGAACGGTCGCTGCGCTCTGTCCCGAGAGGGCAGCGACTGGTCGACGAACAGCATGCCTCAAACGAACGCGGAGGTACAGCAAGAGGTCATCGTACCCACCCGATCGGGCGAATGTGGGCCGCAGCGGTCGGCCGCCGCGAGGCCGATCACGGGGCGAGGCCGTCGACCGAGCGCCACGTGATGCCGGCCGCGCGCAGGCGGCGGTGGACGGCCGGAGCGGGGCTCGTGCCGCGGGTGAAGACGACCTCGGCGACGTCGGCGGGGGCGACGGTCCCATGCACCTGCGCCTCGATGTAGCCGCAGCTGGTCGCGGCCCAGAGGTGCGGGGCGGCGCCCACGACGTCGTAGCGGCCGTCGAGCGCCAGCGTCGTCGGCCGGCGCAGCGGCTGCGGGCAGAACGGCGGGTGGCCGGAGAGCATCGCGCACTCGTCGAGGCTGTCGCCGCAGGTGAAGGTGGCGCGAGCGTTGACGGCGCGGCGGAGCCGGAGCACGGCGTCGCCGTAGCGGACGACGTTGGGCTCGACCTCGAGGCTGCCCGTGCAGTAGCCGTAGACCGGCCGATGGCGGCCGGCTGCGAGGGTCGGGATCCCGAGGGCCGTGCGCTCGACGAGCATCCGCGGGCCCGGCGCGAGCGCCGCGCTCGACGTCCCGGTCGAGAACTGGTTGCGGTACCGGCCCTCGGCGAGGAAGGCCTCGACGGCGTCGGACGCCATCCGGATCTGCACGGTCGTCGTGGTCGACCACGCGCGCAGCGTGGCTTGGGCGCTGCGCAGGTAGCCGTCGAGCGTCAGGCCGTGGCGCTCGGCCATCGCGGCGAACTGCGCCCGATGGAAGGAGCGGACGGCCTCCTGCCAGCCGATGTCCGGCGGCGGCAGGACCGCGGCCGTCGCCGACCCCAGCCACCGAGCGGCGCCGGGGAGCAGATGCCACCGGGCACGATGGCTGAGCGGGGTCACGGCCGGATCGTAGGTCGGGGTCCGGACGCGAACAGGTGTTCGGTCGCGGCGCGGGCAGCGGCGCGGCAGGGCTCGGCGCGCACGGCGCGCCGAGCCCCCGCCCCGGTCAGCCGCCCAGCGCGACGCGGGCGACGGCGCCGGCGTCCGGCGTCGTGTCGGCCGACCCGGTCGTCACGTAGAGCGCGCCGTCGCGTCCCTGCGCCACGCCACCGGGCAGCGGCAGCTGGCCGCCACCGACGCGCTCGACCGTCGTCGGGTGGGCGAACGGGACGCGCGCGAGGTCGCCGGGCGGCCCCCCGGCGTTGGGCTGGAACATCTCCGCCGCCCAGAAGTCGCCGTGGCGGTCGAACGTGCAGGCCGTGATGGTGGTCAGGCCCGTGGCCCAGCGATGTGCGGCGTGGAGGTAGTCCTCGTGCGTCCTGGGGTCGATCCGCCACACGTCCGAGTGCCCCGGGTTCTCGCCGATCCCGGGCGGGGTGGTGGACAGGTCGCTGTTGAGCAGGAAGTTCAGCGCGCCGACGTACAGCGCGCCATCGGGTCCCTGCGCCACGCACGTCGGCGCGGCGTCGCTCACGGCGTCGTTGGGGATGTACGCCAGGACGCGGGTCCTCCCGCTGCGCGAGACGACGCTGACGGTGTTCGCGCCCGCGTCGACGACGTAGGTCGCGTGCCGCGTGACGAGCACGCCGTAGGGGTTGGCGTCCGGGTACTGGCCGCCCGGGTCCAGCTCGGGATGCGCGCCGGTGAACGCGTACTGCTGGCCGCCGACGTCGCTGAGGGAGCCGCGCACGCGGCCGGTGCGGGCGTCGAGCGCCAGCAGCTGGCCCAGCTGCTGGGGCACCGGCTCGCCGGGATGTCCGGCCGCGAAGCCGTCCCGCGACTCGCTCATGATCGTCAGCGCCGAGCAGCGGCCGGTGTGGAGGCCGGGGTGATGGAGCCGGCGCAGCGCGTGGTGGCCGTGGTGGTGGCGCGGGTGCGCGAGGCAGTCGCGCCCTGTGGCGGCGACGCCCTCCGGTCCGAGGACCTCGGGGCCGTTCTCGCTGTCGTACAGCGACGTGAGCGCCGTGCGCCAGATCGGCGTGAACGCCGGCGCTGATCCCCCGTGGCCGCGCTGGCGCGCCGCGTACCGGGTGACCGCGCCGGTCTGGGTGACGCCTTCGCCGGTCGGCCCCTGCGGGCCGATCGTGCCCTGCCATCGCCCGGACTCCGCGACGTACAGGCTGCCGTGGGTGTCGAAGGCCAAGCCGCGCGGGGCGTTGAGGCCCGTGATGACGGGCGTCACCGACGCCGACGGTGTCGCCGCGGGCGCCGGGGCGGCGCCGAGCGCCGTCGCCGTCACCGCAGCGGAGATCGCGAGCACCGCTGTGCTGCGCTTCATGGGTACCTCCGTGTGTGCGTGGAGGCCCCGCGTCGTTCCCGCGTCCCGGCCGGGACGCTGTGGGGGGTCTCCGTGGGACGTGCTGCACGGCCCGTCGGTGAGCCGTCGGAGCTAGGCCTACCACCGCCCCGCCGCCCACGTCAAACCGCCGTGTGCGCAGCCTGTCACCCCGGGCGGCCGTCCCCGGTCAGCAGTCCTGCGTCACGCGTGTCGGATAGGCGGCGACCAGCAGGTCGGTGAGCAGCTCGTCGCGGCTCTCGGCGTCGCTGTCGTCCAGCGCCGCGATCAGCGCGGAGAGGTCCTCGGGGGAGATGATCGGCATGGGTGGGCCTTTCGAGGCGTCCGGCGGGAGGCGGACGGCCAGGATCGCCAGCGGCGGGCGCGCAGCCATCCGGGCGCGGCCGCCGGCCGGGCGCGGCATCGCCGCAGAGGCGCTGCGGGGTGTGCGCGGCGGCATCGCGCCACATCCGTGGCTGGCCGGCTCGACCCTCCTCAGCGTCGCGCGGCGCGTCCCGCGCGCTCGGCCGCCACGCCCGGCGAAGCCCAGCACGCGGTCCGGCCGGCGGTCTCCCAGCGCTCGATCCAGGTCCGGAACGCCGCGCCGGGCATCGCCCCTCCGACGTGCCAGCCCTGGACGAGGTCGCATCCGAGCGCGCGGACCGTGTGCAGCGCGTCGGCCGTCTCGACGCCCTCGGCGACGACCCGCAGGCCGAGGGCGTGGGCGAGCTCGACCGTGGTGGCGACGATCCGCCGGTCGTTGCCGCTCATCTCGGTGAGGAACGAGCGGTCGACCTTCAGCTCGTGCACCCGCGTGCGGGCCAGCCGCACGAGCGACGAATGGCCGGTGCCGAAGTCGTCGAGCGACAGCATGATGCCGAGGGCGTGCAGGTTCTCCAGGACGCGCGCGGCGGTGCCCCGGTCGGCCACGGTGGCGGTCTCGGTCAGCTCGAGCGTCAGGGCCTCCGGCGGCAGCCCATGACGGTGCAGGGCGCGAGCCACCCGCTGCGCGAGCGTGGGGTCGGCGAGGTTGGGCACGGCCAGGTTCACCGACACCGTCAGCTCGTGCCCCCCGGCGCGCAGGAGGACCAGCTCGCCGAGCGCGCGATCGACGACGAAGTCGGTGAGCGCGGCGATCAGCGGGCTGCGCTCGACGGCGGGCAGGAAGGCGTCGGGGGCGACGAGGCCGTCGGGCCGGCGCCAGCGGATGAGCGCCTCCGCGCCGGCGACCGTGCCGTCACGTGCGTGGACCAGCGGCTGGAGGTGGACCTCCAGCTCGCCGTCGCTGAGCGCGTCGCGGATGTCCTCGACGACGGCGCGGTCGTGGGCGGCGGTCAGCGACGCCCGCAGCCCACGGGCCGTGGCGGCCCACAGGCGGTCGATCGCCGCCAGCAGTCCCACCGCGGCGAGGGCGACGGAGGTCGCCGGCACCGCCAGCCCGTCGTTCACGACGAGCAGGACGATCGCCGCCAGCGAGGCCGCGAGCACCGCGATGAGCAGCCGCACGGAGCTGGTGTCGACCGTGCGCGGGGTGTCGGCGTCGGGCGCAGGGCGCGCGGCGACGGCGACCATCGCGGGCCACAGCACGAACAGCCAGTTCGACCACATGCCCGACGCCCACGTGCCCTGGGCGAGGTGCAGCGTCCACAGCACGTCGCCCACCACCAGCGGCAGGGCTCCGACGGCGATGGCCACCCAGGTCCGCCCCGACCGGACGCCGAGCAGCAGCACCATCGTCACGCCGATGGCGGCGATCACCGTGTCGGCCACCGGATAGACGAACGTGGTGATCTGCGCCGGGAGCGAGAGCCCGCTCGCGTTGTCCTCGACGATCGGCAGCAGTGGCGCCGTCACGACCGCCAGGAGCACCGACCCGAGCGTGAGCCCGGCGCGCGCGATGCCCAGGTTCGGACGGCGCACGCGTGAGCGGATCAGGAGCCCCAGGCCCACGAGGGTCGGGGCGTAGGAGGAGACCCAGAGCGCGTCGGCGCCGCTGGGGAAGGGCAGCTGCCGATCCAGCACGTCGACCGTCATCTGCCACACGTAGCCGAGCGTCCACAGCGTCAGCCCGACGCTGAGCATCCGCCACGCCACGCGCTCGGGCCCATGGCACGCCGGCCGGCCGACCACGTAGGCCGTCGGCGCGACCATGATCGCCGCGTAGGCGGCGTGGCTGATGAGTGCAGGCGCGGTCATCTCCGTTGGCGTGTGTCGGCCATGAGCCCGATGCCCTCGGCGAGGAGTGGACCGGCCGAACGCGACGACACCGCTCGGGCGGGGACGGCGACGCCGCACGACGGGCGGGCGCAGCGAGGACCGAGGCGCCCGTGTGGGCGAGCTGCCACTGGTTGACGGTAGCGAGTGGATCTTCCCCTGCCGGTGGACGCGCAGCGACCGGGCGCTCGGTGGGCGTTCCTTTGCAACAGCCGGGCGCCGTCGCTGCGGTCACCCGGCGGGCTGGTCCGTGGCGGGCGGGGTGGTGGTGCTGGGCTGGTCGGTGGCGGGCGGGGTGGTGGTGCTGGGCTGGTTGGTGGCGGGCGGGGTGGTGGTGCTCGGCTCGTCGGCGGCGGCGGGGGCACTCGGATCCGTGGCGGGGTCGGCCGCCGGTGACGCGGTCGTGGCCGCCGGCTTCGGCGCCGCCGCAGGCTCGGGATCGTCGCCGCGGGCGGGTGGCGCCGCCGGGGCAGTGGCGTCGTGCTGGGGGGCCCGTGTGTCCGGCGCGGGCGCGTCGATGACGACCGTGGCCCCGTCCGGCTCGGGCGGCGGGGGGGCCGGCGGACCGGGCCGCGGCCGCGCGTGCCCCGGGCGCTCGCGCGGCGACGGCGGCATGGGCTGCTGCTTGCGGTGGCGGTGTGTCGCGGTCCGGTGCTGCTGGCGGGCGCGTGGGCGAAGCCGGGCAGCGCGACGGGCGCGAAGGCGATGCCGGCGTGCCTCGTCGCGCGCGCGCCGGCGGGCGCGGGCGCAGGCCTGCTGCGGCCGCACGGGGCGCGGCAGCCGGCAGGACGCCAGCGCGGAGAGCGTGCCGGCCGCCAGCGCCGAGCGCGCCGCTCGCCGCGCGAAGCGGTGAGTGGCAGGCCTGGTGCGCGCGCGCGTGCCTCGCGGCAGGCGGCGGCAGCGCTGGGTGTAGGCGCGGGCGCCGACGTGCGCCAGCGCGCCGTGCCAGCCCATCGCGCGCGTGAACCTGCGCCGGACGACCGCGGGGACCTGCAGCCAGCCGCGGCAGGTGTCCCGCGTCGTGAGCGACGGGCCATGGCGCGTGGCGGGTGCCCGTTGCGATCCTCGGCTCCGGCGGGCCGCCGCTGCATGCGGCGGCACGGCCGAGATGCCCTCGGCCTGTGCCGTGGCGCCGGTGCCCGCCCCGTCGAACGGCAGCACGCGCACGGCGCTGGACAGCCAGGCGACTCCCACCACGATGGCGCCGGCCAGCGCTCCGACCGCGATCAGGCGGCCGAGTGCGCGGGGAGTCCGGCGCTGGTCCATGGTGCTCGGCGTACCCAGCGGCCGCGGTGCGACCGGGAAGTGGACGCCTGGACGGTCGGCGCGACTGCCGGCGTGTCAGCCCGTTGCCGGTGCGGGGTGGGGGTGCCCGGACTGGGTACGGCACCGGGAAAAGGATCGCGTTTGCCCAGCCCACCCACCACCAGCGACGGTCAGCCCCGAGGCCTGCGGCGTTTCCGCTCGGTCGGTGAGGCGTGCCTGTGGCTGCTGGTCGTCGCGGTCGTCGTCATCGGGCTGCTGAACCTCGCGTGGCGGCTGAAGCTCGTCGTGCTCCCGGTGCTGTTCGCGCTCGTGTTCTCGACGTTCCTGACGCCGCCCGCGCGCTGGCTGCGCCGCCACGGCTGGCCGAACGCGCTCTCGGCGGCGGCGTCGCTCGTGGGCGCCCTGGTGCTCGTCGGCGTGCTCGGGCTCGTCGTCGTCCCGTCGACGATCGAAGAGCTCGACAACCTCAACGTGAGCCTCAGCGGCGGCCTCGGGCAGGTCGAGCAGTGGCTGGCCGACGGCCCGCTCACCGACGAGCAGGCGCACACCGTCGTCGGGCACGTCCAGGACGTCGTGAACTCGAACCTGGACAAGATCGCCGCCGGCGCCGTCAGCGGCGCCATGGTCACGCTCGAGATCCTCGGCGGGCTGGCGCTCACCCTCGTGCTGCTGTTCTTCTTCATCAAGGACGGCGACCGGATGTGGGCGTGGCTGGTCGGACTCGCGCCGCGCGGCCATCGCGAGACCGTCGACGAGATGGGCCGCCGCTCGTGGCACGCGCTCGGCGGCTTCGTGCGCGGCCAGACGCTCACGGCGCTCTTCGACGCCGTCTTCATCGGGCTCGCGCTGCTCGTCCTCGGCGTGCCGCTCGTGCTGCCGCTGGCGGTCATCACGTTCTTCGGGGCCTACGTCCCGATCATCGGCGCGACGGTCGCGGGCGCGGCCGCGGCGCTGGTCGCGCTCGTGACCGACGGGTTCGCCACCGCGCTCGGCGTCGTGGTGGCGGTGCTCATCGTCCAGCAGCTCGAGGGCAACGTCTTCCACCCCGTCGTCGTGGGCCGGGCGATCTCGGTGCATCCCGCGGCGGTCCTGCTCGGCGTCACGGCCGGCGGGGTCCTCGGCGGGGTGATCGGCGCCATGGTGGCGGCGCCGACCGTCGCGATGGGGGCGGCCATCCTCGACGTCGCGCGCACGCGCAGCGGCGAGGAGCGCGCCGACGAAGTCCGCGAGGCGATCCTCGCCCCGGCGCCGGACCCCGAGCGGTTCCGAAGGCCGGAGCCGCGGCCGAGCGCCTGAGGCCGCGACGGCCGCCGCCGGCCGTGTCGTAGGTTGCGGGCTGATGGACGACGGTCGGTGGCGGCGCTGATGCTCGAGACGTGCTGGTTGGCGCTGGGCGGCGATGCCTCCCGGCTCGCAGAGCTCGAGGTGCGCCACGTCGGCCGGTGGCTGCCGTCGGCGTTCGACGTCGACGGGCTCGCCGTCGGGTCCGTCGGCAGCATGCTCCTGGCCGCCGCCGAGCTGGCCGAGGCACGCGGGCTCCCGCGTCCCGCGGTCGCGCTCGACGCCCGGCACGTGGCCGCGGCGTTCACCTCGGAGCGGCGGATGCGGCGCGACGGGCAGGCGCCGCCGTCGACGTTCGCGCCGCTGTCGCGGTTCGCTCGCACGGCGGACGGCTGGATCCGCCTGCACGCCAACTACGACCATCACCGGCGGGCCCTGCTGCGCGCGCTCGACGCGGAGGCCGGCGACGCGCTGGCCGCGATCGCGCGGCGCGACGGAGCCGAGCTGGAGGATGCGATCGTCGCCGCGGGCGGGGTGGCCGCCGCGGTGCGGACGTCCGCCGCGTGGCGGGCGCATCCGCAGGGCGCCGCCGCGGAGGCGCTGCCGCTCGTCGAGCGCCGGCCCGCGCCCGAGCACGTGGTCGCCGATCCGCGGGCGCCCCGCGACCCCGCGCGCCCCGCCGACGGGCTGCGCGTCGTCGACCTCACCCGCGTCATCGCCGGGCCCGTGGCGACCAGGGTCCTCGCGGCCCTCGGCGCGGACGTCCTCCGCATCGACCCGCCGCAGATGCCCGAGGACCCGGTGGCGATGCTCGACACCTGCCCCGGGAAGCGGCTCGTCGACCTCGACCTCCGCCACGACGCCGCGGTGCTGCACCGGCTGCTAAACGGCGCCGACGTGCTCGTCCACGGCTACCGGCCCGGCGCGCTGGCGGCGTTCGGCCTCGGCGACGACGAGCTGGCCCACCGCCATCCGCACCTGGTCGTGACGTCGCTGTCCGCCTGGGGGCGGGTCGGGCCGTGGGCGGCGCGGCGCGGCTTCGACTCGCTGGTGCAGGCGGCGTCCGGGATCGCCGACGTCGAGGCCCGCGACGGGCAGCCCGGCGTGCTGCCCGCGCAGGCGCTCGACCACGCCACCGGCTACCTGATCGCCGCCGCGGTGCTGCGGGCGGCGGCCGATCGCGCTGCCGGGCGCCCGTGGTCGTCGAGCCGGCTCGCCCTGGCGGCGACCGCGGCGGCGCTCATGCGCGCGCCGCGGCCGGCCGCCGGAGAGGCCGGCGACGTCGACGACGCGCCCTACCGCGACAGCTACGAGCGCGACGGCGCGATGGTCGAGGTCATCCGGCCGCCCGGCACGCTGGCGGGCACGCCCCTGCGGTGGCGCGGCGGGCCGCGCCCGAGCGTGCCGTCCTGGGGCTGAACACCCTGGACATCGCCCACGCTCGCCATTCGGCTGAATTCCTGCCCGCGGCGCGACGGACGCGGATATGGTCGCGCGATGTCCCACCGCGGTCTTCCTCGCGCCGCCGTCGCCCTGCTCGGCGCCGTCATCATCCTCGTCCTGCCGGCCACCGCCGGCGCCAAGCGCCACGGGCGGGCGCTGCCCACGCGCGTCGCCGTCGAGCTGCTGCCGGAGAGCACGGCGTCCGTCAGCATCCCGGCGATCCCGCTGCCGGGCGGCGCGTTCGTGATGGGCACCGAGGACACGAATCCGCGCACCGTGCCGTTGAGCGGCGGATTCTCCGGGGCGATCGCCGGAGGCTTCCTCCTCAGCAAGACCAACAAGGTCGCCCTGCGCTCCGGGCGTGTCGACCTCGGGGCCGCCGACCTGTTGGCCGACGCGGACTGTGGCGGCGCGTCCGTGCTGCGGCTGGATCCGGCGTCCGCCGTGACGCTCGACCGGTCGGCGCCCAGCACCGCGCGCATCACGCCCAAGGGCATCATCACGGCGACCGTGCACCTGGTGCTGCGCCTCGCCGTGGGGTCGCGCGTGCTGCCCCGGTGCGATGCGGGGCTGGTCTCGATGGGCTACGCCACGACCCCGTTCACGCTGAAGCTGCACGGCGACGTCACGACCGCCGGCCTCAACAAGGTCCTGCTCACGACGGACGCCCCGGCGAAGCTCACCGCCGCCGTGTGCCTCGACCCCGGCTCGCCGACGAGCCGGTGCAACATGCCGCCGGTCGGCTACCCGGTCTCCGTGGGCGCGGCCGTCGCGGTGAAGCTGAGCATCACGGGATAGCCGCGAGCGGGGCACCGATCGAGCCGCGGCAACCGGGCCCCGCGGCTGCGGCAAGCTGCGGACGCGGCACGGGGAGCGCCACCGATGCGCCGTCGGCGGGTCGCTGCTTGAGTCGGTCGGGCACGCGACAAGGAGCGGTCACCGTGTCTGCCAACCCTGGATCACCCATGCGCCCTGCGGACGTCGGCGTCCGGCTGCTGCTCGGCTTCGGCGCCGCCGTGCTCGTCGTCGTCGGGGCGATCGTCCTGTTCGTCGTCACCGACTCGGACGCGCTCCGGGCCGTGGCCCTGGTCATCGAGGTGCTCGTGGTGGCCGGCCTGCTGGCCGTCATCTACCGCCTGCTGACGCGGACCCTCGAGGCCGGAGCGGTCGCGCCCGCCGCGGCCGACCGCACGCTCGGCCTGGGTGAGCGCATCACCGAGGACCGGCGCCGGGCGGCGGTCGTGGCCGCGCTGCGCGACGCCCACGCGCTCGAGCGCGGCGGGCGCCGGTTCGCCGAGGGTGCGGTGCGGCAGCTGCGCGACGTGCAAGGCCGGGACGCTGCCGCCCGCGCGGCCGCCGACCTGTTCGAGCGCCAGCGCGCGCGAGCGGCCGCGGCCGAGCAGCGCACGCTGGAGCGGCTCCGGGCGCTCGGGCGGAGGCGCAAGCGGCTGGCCGACGACGAGCTGCTGGTCGGCGAATGGCTCTACGAGCGGCTGCTGGCGCACAGCGTCCTCACCAACGCCCGGCACGGCTACGGGCTGGCGCGTCTGGCGGAGATGTCCTACGCGATCGTCGAGCACCTGGCCGCCGCGGCCGGCGATGAGGAGAGCCGGCAGCTGGCGGCCGCCGAGCGGGCCGACGCCGAGGCCCTGGCCGAGGGCTGGACCGCGGCGTGGGACGTCATCCTCGACGCCTTCGCCACCCAGAGCGGCGAGGACGGCCGCCGCGCGACGCACGAGCTGCTCGACGAGGCCGCCTGCATGGAGCAGATGCGCGAGCGCCTGCTGGCGGTCACCGCGGCGCAGGGCCGGGAGGCCGCCTTCGCGTCCGGAGCCGAGGACGCCGGCATCCGGCGGATCCTCGACACGATCGACCGGGAGAGCGGTGAGGCCGGCGAGCACCTTCGCCGCATCGACGCGCGCATGCGCGAGCTGGGCCACCGGCGGTCGCGGCTGCATGCGTGGGAGACCTTCGCCGCCGCTCGGGCGACGGCGCTGTCCGAGCACGTCCGCGCCTACAAGCTGGCGCGTGACGTGCGGGACGTCGTCGCCTCCGACGAGCTCGAGGTCGCGACCTACGACCTGCTCGAGCGCGCCGCGCGCCGCGCGGGGGACACGGCGACCGCGGAGCTGGCCTCCGCGCTGCGCGCGGAGGCCGCCGGCGGCAGCGCACGCGGGTCCGCCGGGCTCGACGGCGCGCTGGAGGTCGCGCTGCTGGCCGAGTGAGCGGTCCCGCGCGCGGTCATGCGCGGCGCATGCGCGCGAGCCGGGAGGTGACCGCGTGGCGCTGCATGCGCGCGGCGGCGCGGAAGGGCCGGTCGCCGAGCAGGACGCGCAGCGCCAGGCGCAGCGTGCTGGCATCGGCCTTCTCGGGAGCGCCGGCGTCGAACGGCGGCTGCGGGTCGTACTCGATGGCGAGCTGCAGGCTCTCGGCCAGCTGCCGGCCATGCACCCGATCGGTGAGCGCGAGGGCCATGTCGATCCCCGCCGACACGCCGGCCCCGCTGATGTGCCGGCCCGCCCACACGACGCGGTCGGCCGAGACCGTCACGCCCATGGCGCGCAGGTTGTCGCGGAAGCCCCAGTGCGTCGTGACGGTCCTGCCGTCGAGCAGGCCGGCCGCGGCGTACAGGCCCGCCCCGGTGCACACCGACGCCGTCCACTGGCAGCCGGGAGCGGCTGCGGCGAGCCAGTCGACCAGCTTGCGGTCGTCGAGCACCGGCAGCGGATGCTCGCTGCCGGGCACGACGATCAGGTCGGGCTGGCCGATGGTGTCCGGGGTGTCGGTCGGCAGGATCGTGAGGCCGCGGTCGCAGCGCACGGGGCCCATCGAGCTCGCGACGAAGTGCACGTCGGCGTCGGGCCAGCGGCTGATGACCTCGTACGGGCCCGTGAGGTCCAGCGCCGTGAAGTCGGGGTAGACGACGAAGGCGATCTTCATGACCTAGGCCTCCGCGACGGCCAGCGCCGGATCGGCGTGCCGGTGGGCGTGGTGGCCGTGGTCGCAGGCGTACTCGTCGACGCGCAGCAGCATCGCGACGAGCATCGCCGGAAGCATGATCGCGTGCTCGAGCACCATGGCGGTGCCGAAGCCGACGGCGCCGGTCCCCATGAGGATCATCGCGGCGAACGTCGGAAGGAACATCGACGCGGCCATCTCGTTGCAGGGACGCCAGGCGTGGCCGTGATGGCGCATCCAGGCGACCATCGGGATGGTCATGATGATGGCCATCTCCAGCAGCATGAGCGCCGGGGCCGAGTCCTCGATGGCGCCGCTGCTGGTGCCGAAGACGCGCAGGGCGCCCTCCAGCGGCAGGCCCAGCACGATCATGCCGGCGAACATGGCGATGACCATCTCGAGGTAGTGGCGCGTGAAGCGCCAGGCGGAGCGGTGGTTGGTGTGGTTGTGCGTGGTGGTGGTCATGGGTTGGAGGATCGAGCTCGGCGGGGTCTCTGACATCGGGCGAGGTCCCTGAGATGGCTCCCTGAGATCAGGTCGCGGTCAGGGTGCTGGCACGCCTCGGGGTGGCGGCGATCTGCGCGGCGACGTGGGCGGCGTCGCCCCCGACCCAGCCGAGCAGCGCCGAGCCGCGGGTGTGCTGCCACGGCAGGCCGAGGAAGTGCAGCCCGGGGCTGGCGGTGACGCCACGGCGGTGGATCGGCGTGCCGGCGTCGTCGAGGACCGGCACGTCGATCCAGCCGTGGTCGCGGCCGAAGCCCGTCGCCCACAGCACCGTCGTGGGACGCAGCAGGTCGCCGTCCGCGAAGCGCACGGCGGTGCCGCCGGCGTCGGCGGCGCGCGGGTGGAGCCGCACGCCGTGGCGGCGCAGCGCGGCCGGCGTGGAGCCGATCAGGGTCTCCCGGTGGCGCAGCCGCCGTCCGAGCGGCGAGTCCACCGTGACCCGCATCATCCCGGCGCGGGTGAGGTGGTCGAAGATGTCGCGGCCGAGCGCGCGCTGCGGCAGCGGCGTCTGGCGCGACCCGATCGCGAGGTGGGTCTCGTGCGTGGCGCTCAGCTCCTGCGCGATCTGGAACCCGGTGTTGCCGCCGCCGACGACGAGGACGGGGCCGTCGGGCAGCTGGGCCGGGGTGCGGTAGGCGGCGCTGTGCAGCTGGTGCACGTGCGGGCTCAGCGCGCTGGCGAACGCCGGCGTGCGCGGGGTCTGGAACGGGCCGGTCGCGACCACGACCTGGTCGGCGGTGTACGTGCGGCCGTCCGCCTCCGCGACGTAGGCGTCGTGCTGGCGCGACAGCCGGGTGACCCGCGTCGACAGCTCGACCGGGAGGTCGAAGTGGCGCGCATAGTCCGTGAGGTAGGCGACCACCTCGTCGCGCGTGGGGTAGCGGTCGGGGTCGCCGGGGAACGGCAGGCCCGGCAGGCTGCTGCGGCGCGCCGGGGTGAACAGCCGCAGCGAGTCCCACCGCGACCGCCAGGCGGCGGCGGGCGTGGCGGCGGCTTCGAGGATCCGGAAGCTGCGGTCGCGGCGGGTGAGGTGGTGGCCGATGGCCAGGCCGGCCTGGCCGCCGTCGATCACCAGGACGTCGACGTGCGTGGACATGAGGGGGCTCCTGATGATGGGCTAGGGGATGGTGATCGCCGCGATCTCTGCGGCCGTGGTGCGCTGCGCGAGGAAGTACGGGAGCTGCTCGAGCGCCTCCTCGGCGCTGTCGGCGTCGACGAGCCACCAGATCTCGTGGCCGCCGGCGCGGCAGGTGCCGAACGTCTGCTGGTGGCGCAGCGGGCTGGCGTGGCCCTTCCAGGCGGCGAACGCGACGCCGCACTCGTCGGGCTCGTGGCGGTGGTGCAGGAGGAAGCGGGCCATCTCAGGCTCCGAACCGCCGCAGGCGGAGGGCGTTGGCCACGACGCTGACGCTGGAGAACGCCATCGCCGCCGAGGCGATCACCGGGTTCAGCAGCCCGATCGCCGCCAGCGGCAGCGCGGCGAGGTTGTAGCCGAACGCCCAGCCGAGGTTCTGCTTGATCGTGCGCAGGGTCGCGCGGCTGAGGCGGATCGCGCGGCCGGCGGCGCGGAGGTCGCCGCTGACGAGCGTGAGGTCGGAGGCCTCGATCGCGACGTCGGTGCCGGTGCCGATCGCCAGGCCGAGGTCGGCCTGGGCGAGCGCCGGCGCGTCGTTGACGCCGTCGCCGGCCATCGCGACCACACGGCCTTCGGCCTGCAGGCGGCGGACGACGGCCGCCTTGTCGGCCGGAAGCACCTCGGCGATCACCTCGTCGATGCCGACCTCGTCGGCCACCGCGCGAGCGGTCGTGGCGTTGTCGCCGGTCAGCAGCACGGTGCGCAGGCCGAGCGCGTGCAGCTCGGCGATCGCCTCGGCGGAGGTCGGCTTGACCGTGTCTGCCACCACGAGGACGGCGATCGCGCGGCCGTCGCAGGCGGCGGCGACCGCCGTGCGGCCCTGGGCCTCGGCCGCGCGCCGCGCGACGTCGAGCGCGACGGGCAGCTCGATCCCGGCGGCGGCCAGCAGCGCCGGGCGGCCCACGAGGACCCGCCGGTCGCCGACGGCGCCCTCGACGCCCAGCCCCTCGTGGTTGACGAAGTCGCCCGCCGGCGCGAGCGGGGCGCGATCGGCCGCCGCCTGCGCGATCGCCCGCGCGATCGGGTGCTCGGAGCTGTGCTCCAGGGCTCCGGCGAGGGCCAGCGCCTCGTCCTCGTCGACGCCGTCGGCCGTCGTGATCCCGGCGAGGCGCATCTCGCCGGTGGTCACCGTGCCGGTCTTGTCCAGGACGATCGTGTCGACGCGGCGGGTGGACTCCAGCACCTCGGCGCCCTTGATCAGCAGGCCGAGCTGCGCGCCCCGCCCGGTGCCGACCATCAGCGCCGTCGGCGTCGCCAGGCCGAGCGCGCACGGGCAGGCGATGATGAGCACCGCGACCGCGCTGGTGAAGGCGAAGGTCGGGTCCTGGCCGCTGCCCAGCCAGAAGCAGAGCGTGGAGACGGCCAGGCCGATGACCACGGGCACGAAGACGCCGGAGATGCGGTCGGCCAGCCGCTGGGCGGGCGCCTTGCCGGTCTGGGCCTCGGTGACCAGCCGCGCGATCTGCGCCAGGGCGGTGTCGTTGCCGACGCGCGCCGCGCGGACGACGAGGCGCCCGCCGGCGTTGACCGTCGCGCCCACGACGTCGTCGCCGGGGCCGACCTCGACCGGGACGGACTCGCCGGTCAGCATGCTCATGTCGATGGCCGAGTGGCCCTGCTCGACGACGCCGTCGGTGGCGATCTTCTCGCCGGGCCGCACGACGAAGCGGTCGCCGGGCTGCAGATGCTCGATCGGGACGCGGCGCTCGGTGTCGTCGCCGTCGAGGATCGCCACGTCCTTGGCGCCGAGCTCGAGCAGCGCCTTGAGCGCGGCCCCGGCGCGGCGCTTGGCGCGCGCCTCGAAGTACCGCCCGGCCAGGATGAAGGTGGTGACGATCGCGGCGGTCTCGAGGTAGATCTCGTTGGCGCCGCCGCCCGACGACGGCACGAGGTCGAACTCCATGCGCATGGTGTTCATCCCGGCGTCGCCGAGGAACAGGGCGTACAGCGACCACAGCCACGCGGCGAGCGTGCCGAGGCTGATGAGCGTGTCCATCGTGGCCGTGGCGTGCTTGAGGTTCGTCCACGCCGCGCGATGGAACGGCCAGGCGCCCCAGACGACCACGGGCGTGCTCATCGTCAGCGACAGCCACTGCCAGTTGTCGAACTGCAGCGGCGAGATCATCGACAGCGCGAGGACGGGGACCGCCAGCAGCGCGCTGATGATCAGGCGGTGCAGCAGCGGGCGCGTGGGGTCGTCGTCCTCGGCGGCGTCGCCCGCGGAGGCTTTCGCGTCGTCCGAGGGCAGCGCGGCGTGGTAGCCGGCCGCCTCCACCGCGCCGACGAGCGTGTCGGGCGCCACGGTCGCGGGGTCGTAGTCGACGGCCGCCGTCTCGGTCGCGTAGTTGACCGTGGCGGCGACGCCGTCGAGCTTGTTGAGCCGGCGCTCGATGCGGTTGGCGCACGAGGCGCAGGTCATGCCCGTGATGGGCAGCTCGAGGTGGGCGGTGGAGGCGGTGGCGGTCATGGGTCAGGCGGCGATGTCGTAGCCGGCGGTGTCGATGGCCTCGCGGACGGCGGCGTCGTCGAAGTCGCCGGTCACGGAGACGCGCTTGCTGTCGAGGTCCACGGTCACGGCGTCGACGCCGGCGACCTGGCCGACCTCGCCGCTGATCGCGCTGCGGCAGTGGCCGCAGGAGATGCCGGGGACGGAGTAGGTGGTGGTCATGGCGGTGAGTCCTTTCGGTGGGTCGAGGGGTCTAGGAGACGGTCTGGGTGAAGGCGGCGGTGTGGACGCGGCCGCCGGTCCGGAACTGCAGGAACAGCCGGAAGGCGCCGCGGGCGTGCAGCTCGGTGTCGAAGGTGATGACGCCGCCGCGGCGGTCCTCGCCGTTGGGGTGGACGTGCGAGTAGGAGAGGTCGGGCGTGTGCAGCGCCACCAGGTGGCCGTAGGCGCCGAGGTAGGGCTGCAGGTCCCGGACGGGGCGGCCGTCGCGCGTGATGCGGAAGGTCAGCTGGGCCTCGGCGCCGGCCTTCAGGACCGCCGGGCGCTGCAGCTCGACGTCGTAGCCGTCGGCGCGGGCGTGGAGGGCCGGCCGCGGCAGCGGCGTGTCGGCGCTGCGCCCGGGGGCGACGAGCGTGGTGCCCAGCACGTACTTGCGTCCGTCGACGACGAAGTCGGCGATGGCGCGGTAGCGGCCGGGGCGCGTGGTGGGGATGTCGACCTCGAACGTGCCGTCCGGGCGCAGCCGCGGATGCAGATGCTGGTAGCCCGTCAGGTCCGAGCGGACGACGATCAGGTGCAGCAGCTTGCCCTGCTCGGGATCGAAGGAGCGGACCGGCTCGCCGTCGCAGCCGACGACCCGGAAGCGCCACGTCGTCGTCGCGCCCGGCGCCAGTCGGCTGGACTGCGGGGCGAGCGTCAGGCCGGCGAGCTCGGCACGGCGGCCGTCGGCGCCGGGGACGGCCGGGATCATCGGCTCGCCGCCCTGGCTGTCGCCGACCATGCCGTCGGCCTCGACGCCGGCGCGGTCGGCGGCGACCGCGAGGCAGTCCTGGAACGGCGGGGTGGGGTCGGTGGCGGCGCCCACGGCGGCAGCGCCGCCACCGAGCAGGCACAGGCCGGCGGCGAAGGCGGCGAGGCGGCTGGCGGGGGAGGAGAGCATGGCCGAAGCCTCCTCGCCGCACGGCACCCTGACATCAGGACGGCACCCGGAGATCGCACCCTGAGCCGTGTCAGGGTGGTGCCCGTACTGTCCCAGCGGCAGTGCCGCGGATACCGTACGGGCGTCCCGTGGCCGTCCCTCCCGCCTCACCACTCGTCGGACGCCGGAGCGAGGTGGATGCGCTCGATGCGGCGTTGGGCGGCCTCGACCAGGGCGAGCCGCGCGCGATCGAGGTCGCCGGCCCGGCCGGGATCGGCAAGAGCCGCCTGCTGGCCGAGCTCGCGGCTCGCGCGGAGGCGCGCGGCCACGTCGTGCTCGCCGGCACGGGCGCCGAGCTGGAGCAGGATCTGCCGTTCTGGGTCTTCGTCGACGCGCTCGACGACTACGTCGAGGGCCTCGACCCACGGCGGCTCGAGCGGCTGGACGACCGCGTCCGCTCGGAGCTGGCCCAGGTCCTGCCGTCGCTGGCCGGCGACACCCCGGCCGGCGACGCGGCGATCCACGAGCGCTACCGGATCCACCGGGCGATACGCGAGCTGCTCGAGCAGCTGGCGGCGACCAAGCCGCTCGTGCTCATCCTCGACGACCTCCACTGGGCCGACGCCGCATCGATCGACCTGCTCGTCGCGCTGCTGCACCGCCCGCCGGCGGCCGGCGTCCTGGTCGCTGTGGCGGCCCGTCCGCGGCAGCTGGCGCCGCGGCTGGCGACGGCCCTGGACCGCGCCCACCGCGGCGGGGCGCTCGCGCGGATGGAGCTGGAGGCGCTGACGGCCGACGAGGCCCGCGCGCTGGTCGGCGCCGAGGCCGACCGCATCTACGCCGACAGCGGCGGCAACCCCTTCTACCTCGAGCAGCTCGCGCGCGCACCGGGTGCGGCGGGCGGCGAGGGCCTGGCGCTGACCGACGTCCACGTGCCGCCGATGGTCGTCGCGGCGCTGGCCGACGAGCTGGCGCTGCTCGACGCGCCGGTGCGTCGCGTGCTCGACGGCGCGGCCGTCGCCGGCGACCCGTTCGAGATCGACCTGGCGGCGGTCGCCGCCGAGCAGCCCGAGCCGGCGGTCCTCGAGGCGCTCGACGAGCTGGTGCGGCTGGATCTCGTCCGGGCGACGGACCTGCCGCGGCGCTTCCGCTTCCGCCATCCGATCGTGCGCCGGGCGCTCTACGAGACGACGCCCGGGGGATGGCGCATCGGCGCGCACGCGCGCGTGGCCGAGGCGCTGGCCCGCCGCGGCGCGCCGGCGACGGCCCGCGCCCACCACGTCGAGCGCTCCGGCCGGCACGGCGACCTCGCCGCCGTCGCCGCGCTGCGCGAGGCCGGGGAGCAGGCGCGCCATCGCGCGCCGGTCACGGCCGCCCGCTGGTTCGCCGCGGCGCTGCGGCTGCTGCCGGCCGACGCGCCGGTGGAGGAGCGCGTCGGGCTGCTGCTGCCGATGGCGCAGGCGCAGGCCGCCACGGGCCACTTCGACCAGAGCCACGCCACGCTGCTGGAGATCCTCGAGGCCGTCCCGCCCGACGGGGCGGCGCAGTGGGTCGAGGTCTCGACGTGGTGCGCCCGGGTCGAGCACCTGATCGGCCGCCACGAGGAGGCTCACGCGCGGCTGCTCGCCACGCTCGAAGCCGTGCCCGACGAGGACTCCGACGAAGGCCTGACGGTGCTCATCGAGCTGGCGCTCGACGGCCTCCACCGAATGGACTACAAGTCGATGCGCGGCTGGGCGCAGCGCGCGATCGCGGTCGCCGACCGCCACGGCGACCCGCTGCTGCAGGCCGCCGGGACGGCGGCCGCCGCACGCGGCCTGGCGTTCTCCGGCGCCGCGGTCGAGGCGGGGCCGGTGTGCGATCGCGCCGCCGCGCTCGTCGACGAGCTCTCCGACGCCGAGCTCGCCCGCCGCCTCGACGCGATCGTCGACCTTGCCGGCGGCGAGCTGTACCTGCACCGCTTCGCGGACGCCCTGCGCCATGCCGAGCGCGCGCTGGCGATCGGGCGGGCCACCGGCCAGCACCAGCAGTTCCCCGTCGCGTTCGCGATCCTCGGGATGACGTGGATGTTCCTCGGCACCCTGCAGGAGGCGCTCGACCCGCTCGAGGGCAACGTCGAGGCCGCGCGGCTGTCGGGCAACGCCCAGACCATCTCCTGGAGCCTGTACGGGCTCTCGAAGGTCGCGATCGCCGCCGGCGACATCGAGCGCGGCATGTCCGCGGCGCAGGAGGCGGTCGACGTCGCCGACGACGGCAAGCCCAGCCATCACGTGGCCTATGCCGCGCTGACGCTGGCCGAGGCGCACCTGCTCACCGGCAAGCCGGACCGCGGCCTGCCGCAGCTGGAGCGCGCCGCGGGCGGGCTCGACATGCCGCTGATCGCCGACAGCTGGCGCGCCTACTACCTCGAGCTGCTCACGCGCTGCCACCTGGCGCTCGGCGACCGGGCCGCGGCGCAGCGCGCCGCCGAGCTGGCGGACGGCAGCGCCGCGGCGGTCGGCCTGCCGCTGGCCCGCTCGTGGGCCGACCGTGCCGCGGCCGCGCTGGCCCTCGACGCCGGCGACGCTGCGCGGGCCGCCCAGCTGGCGCTCGGGTCCGCTGATGTCGCCGATGCCGCCGGCGGCAGGATCGAGGCGGCGCTCTCGCGCACGCTGGCGGGGCGCGCCCTGGCTGAGGCCGGCGACCGGGAGCGCGCCATCGAGGAGCTGCAGCGCGCCGCGACCGTGCTCGCCGAGGTCGGCGCGGAGCGCTTCCGCGATGCCGCCGAGCGCGAGCTGCGCCAGCTCGGCCACCGCGTGCGACGCCGTGCGCAGCCGGCAGCCGCCGGGGGCGACGGCGTCGAGGGGCTGACGCAGCGCGAGCTCGAGATCGCCCGCCTGATCGTCGATCGACGCACGAACCGCCAGATCGCCGAGGAGCTGTTCCTCAGCCCCAAGACGGTCGAGACCCACATCCGCAACATCTTCGCCAAGCTCGGCGCCGACTCCCGCGTCGAGGTGGCGCGCATCGTGGAGCGGGCGGACCGGCTGGCGGCCTCGGCGCAGTAGGGGTCAGTCAGCAGCGCGGGTCTCCCACCGGCGCTCGGCCGAGCGTGGAGCGAGACGAGCGCGGGGCGGTAGTGTCGCCCTGACAACGGAGGAGCCATGAACGTCACCACCGATTACCTCGTCGTCGGAGCCGGTGCGACCGGCTTGGCCTTCGCCGACACGCTCGTCGCCGAGGCGGATGTCGAGGTCACGCTCGTCGACCGGCGGCCGGCCGTCGGCGGCCATTGGTCGGACGCCTATCCGTTCGTCCGCCTGCACATCCCGTCGGCGTACTACGGGGTGAACGGGATGTCGCTCGGCGAGGATCGCGTCGACCAGGAGGGCGAGAACGCCGGCTACTACGAGCGCGCGACCGGTGAGGAGGTCCTCGCGCACTTCGCCGAGGCGGCCGCACGTCTGGAGGCGACGGGCAGGGTCCGGATTCTCACCGAGCACGAGTGCCTCGGGGCCGGGCAGGTGCGAGACCTTCGGTCGGGGACGGTCCACGAGGTCGCGGTCCGGCGCAAGGTGGTCGACGCGCGGTACCTGGAGGCGTCGGTGCCGGCGACGCACACGCCCTCGTTCGAGGTCTCGGCCGCCGCCCGCTTCGTGCCGGTCAACGACCTGCCCGTGGCGGCGGAGTCGGCCTCCTCCTACACCGTGCTGGGCTCCGGGAAGACCGCGGTCGACGCCTGCGTGTGGCTCCTCGACCACGGCGTCGAGCCCGACCGGATCAGGTGGGTCCGCCCGCGGGACGCGTGGTTCCTGGACCGCGCGGCGTTCCAGCCGCTCGACCAGGTCGGCGCGATCATGGAAGGCCTCGCGCTGGATGTCGAGGCCGGCGCGGAGGCCACCGACGTCGGCGACCTCTTCGCGAGGCTGGAGGCCTCCGGGCGGGTCTTCCGCATCGACCCGTCGGCGCCCGCGACGATGTACCGGAGCACGATGCTCAGCGGCGGAGAGCTCCGCGCCCTACGGCAGATCGAGCACGTGGTCAGGCTGGGGCACGTGCGGCGGATCGAGGCCGACCGGATCGTCCTCGAGCGTGGCGAGGTGGCGACCGGCCCGGACGTCCTGCACATCGACTGCACCGCGCTCGGGCTGCGCAACGCCCCGGCGACGCCGATGTTCCAGCCGGGCCGGATCGTGCTGCAGCAGGTGCGGCAGAACTCGCCGTGCTTCAACGCGGCGCTCGCGGGCTTCGTCGAGGCGCACCGCGACGACGACGCCGACAAGAACCGGCTCTGCCCGCCGAACCCCTACGCGAGCAGCGTCGAGGACTGGCCGCGGTTGATGAGCTGCACGTGGCGGACGGAGCAGCGGTGGTTGCGCGAGCCCGACGTCGCCGGCTGGATCGCGGCCAGCCGCCTCAACCTCCTCCGCGCGCTCCCCGAGCACCTCGCGGAGCCGGCGGTGCAGTCCGCGGCCGAGCGGTTCGTCCGGAACGTGCGCCCGGCCGTCGCGCGGCTCGAGGAGCTCGACGCCGCCCGGGTCTGAGCCACCTGCGGGTATAGCGACCGGTCGGTCGCGGAGGTGGCCCCCGGCGAGGTCGTCGCCGAGGAGCCTGCACACGCGTAACGGAACGAACGCGGTCGCCGACCCGTCGTCGGCGATGGGTTGCGCGCCGTACGGGACCCGTGAGAGCATCGGCGTCTCGCTGCCGATGAAAGGAGGCTCGATGGCCTTCGGAGTGATCCACCACTTCCCGGGCGGCACGCAGGAGCAGTACGAGGCGTCGATCGCCGCCGTGCACCCTGCGGGCAATCAGCTGCCCGAGGGGCAGATGTTCCACGTCGCCGGCCCGGTGCCGGACGGGTGGACGATCGTGGCGGTGCACGAGTCGCGGGAGAGCTGGGAGCGCTTCCGCGACGACATCCTGATGCCGCGCCTGCGGGCCGGCATCGAGGGCGGGTTCGCCACACCCCCGCAGGAGACCGAGATCGACGTCTACAAGGTGTTCGGCCGCCTGGTGCCGGAGGGCACCACGGCCTGAACGCGGCCTCGGGCGCCGAGCATGGACTCGGCGTCCGAGGGTCCGGGCGGAGGCGTTCCCGTGCCACCGCGTGCCGCGCGCTCCGGCATGGGGAGCAGCAGCGACACGGCAGTTCCCGCAGGATCGAGCTGCAGCCAGACGCGTGCCACGCCCGCGTGAGGTCCCTCAGTCGTGGCTCATGCGGTCGATGCAGACGGCGGCGGCCAGGATCAGCGCCTGGTCCTCGCCGGCCGCCACCTCGATGCCGTAGGTGTCGCGCACGCGGAACCAGCGCTTGGAGACCTCGGCCACCTTGTGGCCGTCGCGCTCGAACGTGTACTCGTGGTCGACGATATTGCCCGTCGCCTTGAGCTCCCCGCCGGACTCGAGGTCGATCGTGAAGCGGTCGCGCAGCCCGACGAGCGCCTTCTTGACGGTCGCGACCGTGTGGCCGTCGTGCTCGATCTCCATCTTGTCGCGGACGCTCAGCTTCTTCTCCTGGATCTTCAGGAGCGTCTCGCCCGACGCCGACTGCAGCTCGAGCGTGTCGCGCAGGCGCAGCGCCTTGCCGTCGACCTTGAACGCACGCTCACCGCCCGCGGTCTCGATCCAGAAGTCGTCGCCGATCGAGAAGACCTTCTCGCGCAGCTGGTACTGCACACCACCCACGTCGCGGTGCCGGTCACGGATGCCTCGCATGGCTGCCTCCTTTCTCGGACGACGCCGACCCTCGCAGTCGCGCCGCGCGTGCGCGTCACCCGGTCGGGGTGATGTGCCGTCGGCGCGGCGACGGCACGATCGCGACATCGATCTGCGCAAGTCAGAGGAGCCCACATGCCGTTGAACGAGTATCCCTCCGACAAGGCCTTCCCCGGCGTCGTCGGCCGGACGGCCGATGAGTCGACGCCGGCGTGGCCGGCGCCGGTGCGCGCGCCGAAGGACGCCCCCAACGTCCTGTTCGTCGTGCTCGACGACACGGGCTTCGGCCAGCTCGGCTGTTACGGCAGCCCGATCGCGACGCCGAACCTGGACCGCCTGGCCGAGCGGGGGTTGCGCTACAACAACATGCACACCACGGCGCTGTGCTCGCCGAGCCGGGCGTGCGTGATCACCGGGCGCAACCATCACAGCAACGCGATGGCGTGCATCACCGAGATGGCGACCGGCTATCCGGGCTACAACGGCCTGATCCCGTTCGAGAACGGGTTCCTGTCGGAGATGCTGCTCGCGCGGGGCTACAGCACCTACATGGTCGGCAAGTGGCATCTGATCCCGTCCAGCCAGGAGACCGCCGCGGGCCCGTATGACCGCTGGCCGCTCGGTCGTGGCTTTGAGCGCTTCTACGGGTTCCTGGGCGGTGACACGAGCCAGTGGGACCCCGACCTGGTCTACGACAACCATCAGGTCGAGCCGCCCCGCACGGTGGAGGAGGGCTATCACCTGACGGAGGACCTGACCGATCGGGCGATCGAGTTCATCGCCGACGCCAAGCAGGTCGATCCCGACAAGCCGTTCTACCTGCACTTCTGCACGGGGGCGACGCACGCGCCGCACCACGTGCCCAAGGAGTGGGCGGACCGGTACGCGGGTGCGTTCGACGACGGCTGGGACGCCTACCGCGAGAAGGTCTTCGCGCGCCAGAAGGAGCTGGGGATCGTCCCCGCGCACGCCGAGCTGTCGCGCCACGACCCGGATGTGCCGGCGTGGGAGTCGCTGAGTGACGGCCAGCGGCGGCTGTACGCGCGCATGATGGAGGTGTTCGCCGGCTTCCTGTCGCACACCGATCACCACATCGGACGGCTGCTGGACTTCCTCGAGGGCCTCGGCGAGCTCGACAACACGCTGATCATGGTGATCTCCGACAACGGCGCGAGCGCCGAGGGCGGCCCGACGGGGACGACGAACGAGGCGCAGTTCTTCAACAACGCCCCGGAGCCGTTCGAGGACACCCTCGCGGCCATCGACGAGATCGGCGGCCCCAAGTACTTCAACCACTACCCGTGGGGCTGGACGTTCGCCGGCAACACGCCGTTCCGGCGCTGGAAGCGCGAGACCTACCGCGGCGGCTCGTCGGATCCGTTCATCGTGTGCTGGCCGAGGCGGATCGCGGCGCAGGGCGAGGTGCGCGAGCAGTACGCCCACATCATCGACATGGTCCCCACGGTGCTCGACGTGCTGGGCATCGAGCCGCCGGCGACGATCCGCGGCGTGCCGCAGTCGCCGCTGCACGGAACGAGCTTCGCGCACACGTTCGACGACGCGTCGGCCGCCAGTGGCCGGACGACGCAGTACTTCGAGATGATGGGCCACCGCTCGATCTACCACGACGGCTGGCGCGCGGTGTGCCCATGGCCGGGGCCGTCGTTCGCCGAGGCCGGCAAGGGGTTCGGCGAGCCGATCTCCGCCGCCAAGCTCGCCGAGCTCGACGCCACGGGCTGGGAGCTCTACCACGTCGCCGAGGACCCCGCCGAGTGCCACGACCTCGCCGCCGACCACCGCGACCGCCTGATCGCGCTGATCGCCACCTGGTACGTCGAGGCGGGCAAGTACGACGTGCTGCCGGTCGACGGCAGCGGCATCGCGCGCATG
>DASTWY010000059.1:0-7216 GCA_035765735.1 Baekduia sp.
GACAGGCGGTACGGAAGGGGCAACGGACGCCTCCGGGGCCGGGCGCGGATGTCAGATTCGGGTGCGCCGTCCGCAACTCCACGGGGCCCACGCCGATCGTGTGGTTACCGTGTCCTGCCGCATGCGCCTCCGTCCCCTCCTGGCCGCCCTCATCGCGGCGGCGTCGCTCGTCGCTGCCGCCGCCGCTCCGGCGAACGCGATGGTGGTGGGCATCGCCGACCAGAAGCCGGAGATGTTCACCGACCCGCTGTTCTCCCAGCTGCACGTCAAGTACGCGCGGCTGTCGGTGTCGTGGGACGCGATGACACGCGACTGGCAGGTCGCCGAGCTCGACCAGTGGCTCAACGCCGCGCGGGCCGCCGGCGTCCAGCCGCTGATCGGCTGGGACCACTCGCGGGGCGACGACCACCGCGTCCTGCCGACGCCGTCGCGCTTCAAGTACGAGTTCCGGCGGTTTCGCGCCCGCTACCCGTGGGTCACGACGTTCGCCACCTGGAACGAGGCCAACCACTGCGGCGAGCCGACCTGCCACCGGCCCAAGCTCGTCGCCGCGTACTACCGCGCGATGCGCCAGGAGTGCGGCAGCTGCACGCTGCTGGCCGCCGAGGTCATCGACATGCCCAACATGGCCTGGTGGGTGCGGCGCTTCCAGCACTTCCTGAAGGTCAAGCCGAAGCTCTGGGGCCTGCACAACTATCTCGACGTCAACCGCCTGACGACCAGCGGCACCAAGAAGCTGATCCGCCTCACGCGCGGCCACAAGAAGGGGCACGGGCGCAGGCGCGTCCGCGGCAGCAGGATCTGGTTCACCGAGACCGGCGGCATCGTCAAGCGCCAGAACCGCAGCACCATCACCTTCCCGGAGTCCGCCCGGCACGCCGCCAGGGCGACGCGCTGGCTCTTCCACCGGCTCGTCCCGCTGAGCCGGCGGATCACGCGGGTGTACCTGTACCACTGGAACGCCGGGATCGACGAGAGCTGGGACTCGGGGCTCGTCAGCCCGCACGGGCATCCGCGCCCCGCCTTCCGCGTCGTGCGCCGCCAGGCCCACGCCGCCGCGCTGCGCCGCGCGAAGGCGCGTGAGGCGCGCAAGGCGCGGCGCCTGGCCGCCGCCCACCGCTGAGGCCGGCTGCGGGTCCGGGCATGGCGCGCGTCGCGATCATCTCCGACACGCACCTGCCGCGCGGCGCCCGCCGGCTCCCGGAGGAGTGCCTGCGGCGGCTGCGCGAGGCCGACCTCATCCTCCACGCCGGCGACCTGGTCGCCCCGGCGGTGCTCGACGAGCTCGAGGCGCTCGGCCCGCCGGTGGCCGCCGTCCGCGGCAACGTCGACGTGGCCGCCCTCCACACGCGCCTGCCCGCTGAGCGGGTCGTCGAGGTCGAGCGCGTGCGGCTCGGCATGGTCCACGACGCGGGGCCGGCCCGCGGCCGCCTCGAGCGCCTCCGAGCCCGGTTCCCGGGCTGCGCCGCGGTCGTCTTCGGCCACAGCCACATCCCGCTGCACGAGGTCGCCGGCGACGGCTTCCAGATCTTCAACCCCGGCAGCCCGACCGACCGCCGGCGCCAGCCGACGCACACCATGGGGGAGGCCACGGTCGCCGGCGCGTCCGTGGCCTTCGCCCACGTGGACCTCGGCTAGGCGGTGGGCGCCGGCCGCTCGGCGACGCCGGAGCGGAAGCGACGCAGGCGCAGCGCGTTGCCGACGACCGAGACGCTCGACAGGGCCATCGCGGCGCCGGCGATCAGCGGGTTGAGCAGGCCGGCCATGGCCAGCGGGATCGCCGCGATGTTGTAGCCGAAGGCCCAGGCGAGGTTCTGCCGGATGGTGCGCAGGGTGGCGCGCGAGAGGCGGATCGCGTCGGCGGCGGCACGCAGGTCGCCGGAGACGAGCGTCAGGTCGGACGCCTCGATCGCCACGTCGGTGCCGGTGCCGATGGCCAGCCCGAGGTCGGCCTGGGCCAGGGCGGGCGCGTCGTTGACGCCGTCGCCGACCATGGCCACGACGCGGTCGTCGGCCTGCAGCCGCCGCACGACGTCCGCCTTGTCGGCCGGCAGCACCTCGGCGATGACCTCGTCGATGCCGACCTCGGCCGCCACGGCGCGGGCAGTCTCGGCGTTGTCGCCGGTCAGCAGCACGGGGCGCAGGCCGAGGGTGCGCAGGCGAGCGATCGCCTCGGCGCTGGTCGGCTTGACCGTGTCGGCGACGACGAGGACCGCGCGCGCCGCGCCGTCCCACGCGACGGCGATCGCCGTGCGCCCCTGCGCCTCGGCGGCGCGCCGGGCCGCGTCCAGGTCGGTGCCCAGCGCCGCGCCGTGCTCGGCGAGCAGCGCCGGGCGCCCGGCCAGCACGGCGTGCCCGTCGACCGTGCCCTGAACGCCGAGGCCGTCGCGGCTGGCGAAGGCCTCGACCGCGGGCAGCGTGCCGTGCTCGGCCTCCGCAGCGGCGGCGATCGCCCGGGCGATCGGATGCTCGGAGGCGTGCTCGAGCCCGCCGGCCAGCGCGAGTGCCTCGTCGCGGCGGACGCCCGGGGCGGTCACGACGTCGACGAGGCTCATGCGCCCGGTCGTGACCGTGCCCGTCTTGTCGAGGACGATCGTGTCGACGCGCCGCGTGGCCTCGAGGATCTCCGGGCCCTTGATCAGCAGCCCGAGCTGCGCGCCACGCCCCGTGCCGACGAGCAGCGCCGTCGGCGTCGCCAGGCCCAGCGCGCAGGGGCAGGCGATGATGAGCACCGCGACCGCCGCCGTGAAGGCCTCGTTGGTGGCGTCGCCGGCGCCCAGGCGGAAGCCGAGCGTCGCGACGGCCAGCGCGATCACGACGGGCACGAAGACGCCGGAGATCCGGTCCGCCAGGCGCTGGACCGGCGCCTTGCCGGTCTGGGCGTCGGTCACCAGACGGGCGATCTGCGCCAGCGCCGTGTCGGCGCCCACCTTCGTCGCGCGCACGACGAGCCGCCCGCCGGCGTTGACCGTGGCCCCGGCGACCTCGTCGCCCGGGCCCTTCTCGACCGGGACCGACTCGCCGGTGAGCAGCGACTGGTCGACGGCGCTGCGGCCCTCCTCGACGACGCCGTCCGTCGCGACCTTCTCGCCGGGACGCACGACGAAGCGGTCGCCGGCGGCGAGCTGCTCGACCGGGATCCGCCGTTCGGTGCCGTCGGGATCGAGCACCGCGACGTCCTTGGCGCCGAGGGCGAGCAGCGCCTCCAGGGCCGCGCCGGCGCGGCGCTTGGCGCGCGCCTCGAAGTACCGGCCGGCGAGCAGGAACGTCGTGACCGCGGCGGCGGCCTCCAGGTACAGCTCGTCGCCGCCGGAGGCCGTGAACGACAGGTGCATGCGCATGCCCGGCATGCCGGCGTCGCCGAGGAAGAGCGCGTAGAGGGACCACCCGTAGGCGGCCAGGACCCCGACGCTGACCAGCGTGTCCATGGTCGCGGTGCCGTGGCGGAGGTTGACCCACATGGCGCGGTGGAACGGCCAGGCGCCCCAGACGACGACGGGCGTGGCCAGCTGGAGCGCCAGCCACTGCCACGCGTCGAACTGCAGCGGCGGGATCATCGAGAGCGCCAGGACGGGGACGGTCAGCAGCGCGGAGAGGATCAGCCGCAGGCGCAGCGGGGCGAGCTCGTCGGCCGCCTCCGCCGGGCCGCCGGCTGGCTCGGCGGTGGGGAGGACCGCGCCGTAGCCGGCCTCCTCCACGGTCGCCACCAGCTGCTCGGGCGGCACGGCGGCCGCGTCGAAGTCGACGCTGGCCCGCTCGGTCGCGTAGTTGACCGAGGCCGTGACGCCGTCGAGCTTGTTGAGCTTGCGCTCGATGCGGTTGGCGCACGACGCGCACGTCATCCCGGTGATCGGGAGCTCGACGTGCTCGTGCTGCGGCGCGGCGCTCATGCGGCCGGCACCTCCTGGGTGAAGGCCGCGGTGTGGACGCGGCCGGCATGGCGGAACTGGAGGAAGAGGCGGTACCGGCCGGCGGAGGGGTACTCGGCCATGAAGCCGATGCGGCCCGGCGCGCGGCCGTCCGTGGGATGGACGTGGAGGTAGGCGAGGTCGCCGTCGCGCAGCGCCACCAGGTGGCCGTCGGCGCCGAGGTAGGGCTGCACGGCCACGGGCCGGCCGTCGCGCCGCACGGTGAAGCGCAGCTCGCCCTCGCGGCCGGCGCCGGCCGTGCCGTCGAGGCTCACCTGGTAGCCGTCGGCCGTCATGGCGGTGGTGCTGGGAGCCGGCAGCGCACGCGGGGAGAAGCGGCCGCCGACCAGGACGTCGCTGGCCAGCGTGACCTTCTCGCTGCCCACGGGCCGCACGTCCGCGAAGACGCGGTAGGCACCGGCGGTCGGGAGCCGGAGCTGGGTGGTCCAGCGGCCGGATGGGTCCATGCGCGGGTGGAGGTGCTGGAAGCCGGTGAGGTCGCGGCGGACGACGATCAGGTGCAGGCGCCGGGCGTGCTCGACGGCGAAGCGCCGCACCGGCGCGCCGTGCGCGTCGACGATGCGGAAGGCGAAGGTGGTGGTCCGGCCGGCGCGGGCGCGCGACGGCGCCTCGAGGCGCAGGCCGCCCTGCGCGACGGCGAGTCCGGGCGCGACCGCCGTGGACGGCTCGTCGCCGTCGTGGTCGCCGGCGGCCTCGGCTCCGTGCCCGGTGTCCATCCCGGTCATGCCGGCCGAGGAGCCGCGAGCCGACGCCGGGCGGGCGTCGTCGGAGCCGCCGCCGATGGCGCGACCGGCCGCCACCGTGCCCCCGAAGAGGACGGCGATCGCCGCGGCGAACGCGGCCAGTCGCGCCGGCGCGCTCATGCCGCGACCCGGTACCCGGCCTCGTCGACGGCGGCGCGCACCGCCGCCTCCTCGAAGCCCTCGCCGTGGACGACCATGCGTCCGCTGGCCAGGTCGACGTCCACGCGCTCGACGCCGGCGACCTCGCCGACCTCCTCGGTGACCGAGGCGACGCAGTGCTGGCAGGTCATGCCTTCGACGGTGTAGATCGTGTCCATGCCCGCAACTATACCCCAGGGGGGTACGTGCAGGCAACCCCCAAGGGGTATGGGCGCCGGACCGCCGCGTGCGTGTGAGCGCGGCGAGCCGGACTCGAACCGCCCGGCGCCCTCGCCCGCCGCCGCGCGGGCTGCCTCGCGCCGACTGTCACGAAGTTGTTACAAAGTCCGCGACTTCGATACCCTGCAATTGCCGCCAAGGAGGCAGTGTCCCAGCCTCCGGAAGGGTCGCCCGTCGCACCGGTCCGCAACGGGCGCCAGATCATCGAGCAGGGCCCGAGACCGCGCCCTGACGCCATGGACGAGCCCCACGAGAACCGCGACTTCGCCGACGACGCCCGTCGTCGTACCCGCCTGCGCCGAGACGGCCGCGGGCTGGTGCGCGCGCGCCGGCGCCCCGCGTGCCGCGTCGCGTTCGCCGCGCGGCTGCGGCTGCGGCCCGGCCGGCGCGAGTTCGTCCCCTGCCGGGGCGCAGGCGGTCCCGCGTCCTCCGGCGGAACCTGGTCATGACGCTGGTCCGCCACCTCGACCTCGTGATCCTCGTGGTCGCGCTCCCCGTCTTCCTGCTCGCCGGATGGCCGCTCGGCGGCTACGCCGCGGGTGCGATCGCGTGGATCGCGCAGCGGGTGATCGCCGGCCTGCTCGCCCGCAAGGCGGCGGCCTCCGACGACCCCAAGACCGTGGTCGGCCTGACCGCCGGATCGATGATCGGACGCGGATGGCTCGTAGCCCTTACGATCTTCGGCGCGTACCTCGTCGCTGGGAGCGATGACGACGTCGGGCTCGCCGCCGCCGTGCTCGTCGTCGTGCTCTTCACGGCGTACTTCACCGTGTCCCTCATCCTGCGACCGTTCGACAGCAACCACCGAGAGCTGCCCCAGTGACCAAGCGCCTGGCCATCTTCGCAACGCCCCTCATCGCCGCCCTGGCCTCGCCGGCCGGCGCGTTCGCGCTGAACGTCAACGAGAGCTACAAGCCGCAGAACGAGTTCAAGCTCGACCCGTGGATCGACCTGGGCTTCATGTCGATCAACAAGGCGGTCTTCTACCTGTTCGTCGGCACCGCGCTGATGGTCGGGACGATGCTCTACGTCGCCCGCCGCATGCAGCAGCGGCCGAACAAGGTCCAGACCGCCGTCGAGCAGGCCTTCCTGCTCATGCGCGACAACATCACGCGCGGCAACATGGACGACGCGATGGCCCGGAAGTGGTTCCCGTTCATCGGGGCGCTCTTCCTGTTCATCTGGTTCTCGAACATGCTCGGCTACCTGCCGCTGCCGACCAACACCGAGCACAAGGTCGACATCTTCGGCGCGCAGATCCCGAGCTTCGCGCTCTACGCGGCGACGGCGAACATCTCGGTCCCCCTCGTGCTCACGGTCATCGTGTGGATCAGCTACCACGTCGAGGGCCTCCGCGCCAAGGGCCCGATCGGCTACCTGAAGTCCTGGGTCCCCGCCGGCGTCGAGGGGCCCGCGACCGTGCCGATCTTCTTCATCGAGGTCATCTCGCACTTCGTGCGGCTCGTCAGCCTCTCCGTCCGTCTGTTCGCCAACATGCTGGCGGGCCACCTCCTCATCCTCTTCATGGGCGGCGGCCTGGTGGTCCTGCTCAACCTGGCCATCGGCGGCTCGATCATCCTCGGCCTCCTGACCGGCGTCATGGCCGTGGCCTTCTTCCTCTTCGAGGTGGGCCTGGTCGCGACCCTGCAGGCCTTCATCTTCGCCACCCTCACCGCGATCTACCTCGGCGGCGCCGTCGCCGAGGAGCACTAACCAAGGAGCAAAGCACCGTGGACCTGAACGTCCTCAACGAGGTCACCACCCTCGCCCAGGCCGCCGATCCGCAGGAGTACGGCCGCAAGGCCGGCAAGGCGATCGCGCTCGGCATCGGCGCCGGCCTCGGCACCATCGGCCCGGGCATCGGCGTGGGCTACATCTTCGGAAAGGTGATAGAGTCGATCACCCGCCAGCCGGAGATGCGCCAGGAGATCACGAGCATCCAGTGGCTGGGCTTCGCCCTCACGGAAGCCATCGTGTTCTACGCCTTCGTGTTCGGCCTCATCGCGTTCTTCCTCTCGTAGATGCACGCGCTTCTGGCAGCCAGCAGCGGCGGAGGCGGCGGGGGCAACTTCCTCGTCACGCCGAACATCGGGCTGATGATCTGGACGCTGATCGCGTTCGGTCTCACCTACGTGCTGCTTCGCAAGCTGGCCTTCCCGCGCATCG
>DASTWY010000060.1:0-21748 GCA_035765735.1 Baekduia sp.
GTCGCCCAGCAGCGCCGCCGGATCGACGTAGCCCTGCTCGTCACCCGCCCGGCGGGCGCCGAGGCGCAGCGTGCCCCGCGCCCAGAGGCGACCGACGACCTGGCCCCGCGCCACCGCGGCGCCACGGGCGTCGCCCGCGCCACCGCGGCGCCACGGGCGACGGCCGTCCGGGTCAGCCCCAGCTCCGTGGCGACGAGGTCGCCGCACCGCAGCGTCACGCCCACGCCCCAGCGCGGCACCGTCCCCGCGTGCGTCACGACGCCCGCGCACGACGCCAGGACCGGGGTCCCGGGCTCGCCGGCGAGATCGATGCCCCGGCGCCGGCCGCGCTCGTACGGGCTGGACGGATCGAACGAGAACGACCCGACCACCGGCCCGGGCAGCGGCCGGCGCCAGCGACCACGATCCGGGGATGCCGCCCCCGCGCCGGCCGGAAGGACGAGGGCCAGCGCGGCGAGGATCACGGTCGCGAGCCGGGGCACCCGCGCGACGCTAGGCGCACGCACCGGATGCGGCGCGGGCCGTCGCAGAGACGACGCACCGGCGCGCGCCGGGCGCCGCAGCTCGCGTGCTCAGCGCTCCATCAGCGCGCGGTAGAGCGCGTTGGCGCTCATGCCGGTCAGCTCCGAGACGACCGCCGCGGCAGGGCGGGCCTTCGCCCCGGCGTCGACCAGCCGCGCCAGCGCGTCGAGCGCCGGCCCCGCGTCGGCCTCCTCGGCGTCGGCCGCGCCGACGACCACCACGACCTCGCCCCTGGGCTCCTCGCGGGCGTAGCGCTCGGCCAGCTCCGCCGCGCTCCCGCGCGCCACCTCCTCGTGGAGCTTCGTGAGCTCGCGGCAGACGGCCACGGGTCGCTCCGCGTCGACCGCGGCCAGCACGGCGAGCGCGGCGCCCACGCGGCGGGGCGACTCGAACGCCACCAGCGTCTCGCGTGCGCCCCGGAAGAGCGCCTCCAGCTCGCCGCGCTTGCGCGGCAGGAAGCCGGCGAAGCGCCAGGTCTGGGCCGGCAGCCCGCTGACGACCAGGGCGGCCAGCGCCGCCGATGGGCCCGGCAGGACCTCCACGCCGATGCCCGCCGCCACGCACGCCTGCACGAGCACGAACCCCGGGTCGCTGACCAGCGGCATCCCGGCGTCGCTGACCAGCGCCACCGTCGCGCCGTCGCGCATCCGCTGCACGAGCTCGGCCGACCGCTCGCGCTCGTTGTGCTCGTGGTAGCTGACCGTGCGCGCCTTCACGCCGTAGCGGTCGAGCAGCACGCGCGTGCGCCGCGTGTCCTCGCACGCGACCATGTCGGCGTCGCGGAGCGCGCTGAGCACGCGCAGCGTCACGTCCTCGAGGTTCCCGATCGGCGTCGGGCACACCACCAGCCGCCCGCTCACGCCGCGGCCTGCTCTCCACCCAGGCCGACGAGCTCCATCGCCAGCAGCGCGGCGCCGATCATCCCGGAGGCGTCGCCGAAGCGCGTGGGCACGATCCGGACCTGGTCCCGCGAGGGGCGCAGGGCCCGCTCCGCGACGACGCGCCGGGCCGGCTCGAGGAGGAGGTCTCCCGCGGCGACGACGCCCCCGCCGACCGCCACGACCTCGGGGTTCAGGATGTTGACGACGTTCGCGATCCCCACACCGAGGCGCGTGCCGGCGAGCGCGATCACGTCACGGGCGGCGGCGTCGCCGTCGTGCGCGAGCTCCGTGGTCAACATGCCGGTGATCTCCTGGCCCGCCGCGAGCGCGCGTCCGAGCGCCGAGTCGGGCGCCGTCGAGGCCACGCGCAACGCGTCGCGGGCGATGGCCGAGCCGGAGACGAGCATCTCGAGGCAGCCGACGTTGCCGCACGTGCACGCGGGGCCGTCGATGTCGACGACCATGTGCCCCCACTCGCCGGCGCCGCCGTGGGCACCGTGGACGAGCCGGCCGTCGGCGACGATGGCTCCGCCGATGCCGGTGCCGAGCGTCAGCAGCGCCGCGGTCCCGGCGCCCCGCGCCGCCCCGCGCCGGTGCTCGGCGACCAGGGCGGCGTTGGCGTCGTTGTCGACGACGACCGGGAGCCCGAGTCGCTCGGCCATGAGGTCGCGGAAGGCCACGTCGCGCAGCGGCAGGTGGACCGTGTGCGCCGCGAACCCACGCCGATGGTCCACCAGCGACGGGATCCCGAAGCCCACGGCGAGGACCTCGCCGCCGGCGGCCTGACGGGCCTCCTCCACGGCGTCGACGATCGATCGCAGGAGCGCGTCGCTGTCGCGCCCCTCGCACGAGCGGCGGAAGGCGCGATGGTGGACGTCGAGGCGCTCGTCGACGACCCCGGCGAGGAGCTTCGTGCCCCCCAGGTCGACGCCGATGACGCAGCCCGCGGACATGCGCGTCACCCTACCCGGTGCATGCCGCAGTCCCCCGAGCCTCCTCCCGACTACACGAAGTACCGCGCAGCCCCCCGCTTCCTGCGCCGCAGCCGCGGCGGCGACGGGCCGGCGCTGGACGACCTGCGCGCGCTGCGACCGGGCGCCGAGCCGCCGCCGGGCGGCGCCGGCGACGGGTCCCCGCCGGTCGGTGACCGGCGCGTCTACGGCGGCGGGCGCCGCGGCTGGGGCGGGCTGCCCGGCCGCCGTGGCGTCCCGCGCCCGCGCCCGGGGCGCTGGCTGGCCCGGATCACCATCTGGCGCGTCGTCAAGTGGCTCGCGCTGGCCGTCATCGGCTGGACCGCGCTGTCGCTCGTCGTCTTCCTCGTCAGCGCGCAGATCCAGCAGGGCGACTTGAGCGGCAAGGTGGACCTCGGCGGGGCCGGCTTCCCGCTGACCAGCCCGAACACGATCCTCGTGCTGGGCTCCGACGTGCGCCCGCCCGACAGCAAGGAGCCCGGCGCGCAGACCAGCGGCACCGGGCGCTCGGACTCGATCCTGCTGCTGCGGATCGGCGGCGGCAAGAACGCGCGCCTGTCCATCCCGCGCGACACCGTGGTCGACATCCCCGGCCACGGGCGCGACAAGATCAACGCCGCCTACGCCTACGGCGGTCCTGCGCTGGCGGTCCAGACGATCGAGCAGTACCTCGGCCTGACGATCAACCACCTGATCGAGGTGAACTTCCAGAACTTCCCCGATCTGATCGACGCGATGGGCGGGATCGACTACCGGGGCGCCTGCGTCGTCTCGCGCATCAACGGCGGGTACTCCAACGGCGGCTACACGCTGCGCCTGCCGGCCGGCACGTCGCACCTCGACGGCAAGCAGGCGCTGGCGCTCGCGCGCACGCGGCACAACGACTGCAACCCGAGCGAGTCCGACCTGACCCGGGCGCGGCGCCAGCAGAAGATCCTGGCGGCGATGAAGTCCCGGCTGATCTCGCCGTGGGCGTTCCCGCGCTGGCCGCTGATCGCCTGGAACACGCCCAAGGCGCTGCGCTCCGACATGAGCGGCCCGACGCTCCTGGGCGTCCTCGCGGCGATGGCCACGGCCGGCTCGCCGCCGACCGAGATCCTCAAGCCCGACGGCGCCGAGGCGTCGCCGGGCGGCGGCATCGGGCTGCACGTCTCGGACGCCGAGAAGCAGCACGCCGTCCAGCGCTTCCTGCGAGGCTGAGCGGGAGCGCGGCGCGAGCCGCGCTCCCCGCTAGGACTTCTTGCTCGCCGGCTTCTTGTCCGCCTTGGCGGCGGAGCCGCCGTTCGCGCTGGGCTTGGACTCCTTGGCCTTCTCGGCCTTCTTCTCGGCCTGCTTGGCCTCGTGCTTGTCCGCGCCCTTCTCGGCGGAGTCGCGAAGCTCGCGATTGCGGCGCTTCGTGCCGTAATCGGTGTTGTAGAAGCCCTTGCCCTTGAAGTGGATCGCCGGCGCGTGCAGCACGCGCTCCACCGGCACGCCGGTCTCGGGATCCTTCGTCAGCGGATCCTCCGACATGCTCTGCAGGATCTCGAACGTCGTTCCGTCTGGGCGTCGGTACTCGTAGATCGGCATTGGCACTCGCAGTATACGAGTGCCAGGCGAGTCTCGCCCAGGGGGCTCGCCTCGCTTGGCGGGAACTCGCCTAGAGGCTCGTTCCCGCGGTGGCTGGCGGCTTTCAGCCCGCCGCCGGCGCGGCGGTTGGCGGGCTTCGGCGCTTGGGCGGCTCGTGGACGGGTGGCTTCGCCACCGCCGGTAGAGTCCCGCTCGTGCCGACTCAGGACGTCGTGACGATGGACAAGATCGTGGCGCTGTGCAAGCGCCGCGGGTTGATCTTCCCCGCCTCGGAGATCTACGGGGGGATCGCGAACACGTACGACTACGGTCACTACGGCGTCCTGCTCAAGCGCAACGTCGTCGATGCGTGGTGGGACGCGATGCTCCAGGAGCGCGACGACGTCGTCGCGCTGGACTCGGCGATCATCCAGCACCCCAAGACGTGGGAGTCCTCGGGCCATCTGGCCGGCTTCACCGACCCGCTCGTCGACTGCAAGACCTGCCAGCGGCGCTTCCGCGCCGACCACCTGGCCGAGGCGCACGCCGATCCGTCGTCGCATCCGGACATCCGCTGCGGGCGCAAGCCCTCGCAGCTGCCGGGCGGCACCGACGACTGCGAGCTCACCGAGCCGCGCGAGTTCAACCTCATGTTCGAGACCGCCATCGGCCCGGTCCAGGGCGGCGGCCAGCGCGTCTTCCTGCGCCCGGAGACCGCGCAGGGCATCTTCCTGGACTTCAAGACCGTCCTGACCTTCGCTCGCCGCCGGCCCCCGTTCGGCATCGCCCAGGTCGGCAAGTCGTTCCGCAACGAGATCACGCCCGGCAACTTCATCTTCCGCACGCTCGAGTTCGAGCAGATGGAGATGGAGTTCTTCGTCCCGCCGGAGCAGGCGCCGCAGTGGTACGAGCACTGGAAGCAGGAGCGCTTCGACTGGTACGTGCGCCTCGGCCTGCGCCCCGACCACCTGCGCCTGCGCGACCACGAGCCCGACGAGCTCAGCCACTACTCGTCGGGCACCGCCGACGTGGAGTACCTCTTCCCCATCGGCTGGTCCGAGCTCGAGGGCGTCGCCAACCGCGGCGACTACGACCTGACCGCCCACGCCAATGGCTCGGGCAAGGACATCGAGGTCGTCGAGCCCGACGGCCGCCGCTACGTCCCCCACGTCATCGAGCCCGCCGCCGGCGTCGGCCGCTCGGTCCTCGCCTTCCTCGTCGACGCCTACGACGAGGAGGAGGTCGAGGGCGACACGCGGACCGTCCTCAAGCTCCACCCGCGGCTGGCGCCCGTGAAGGCCGCCGTCCTGCCGCTCGTGCGCAAGGACGGCCAGCCGGAGCTCGCGCAGGAGGTCCAGGCCCAGCTGAAGTCGCGGATGCAGACCGAGTACGACGAGGGCGGCTCGATCGGCAAGCGCTACCGCCGCCAGGACGAGATCGGCACGCCGTGGTGCGTGACGGTCGACCACCAGTCGCTCGAGGACCGCACCGTCACCGTGCGCGACCGCGACACGCTCGAGCAGGAGCGCGTGGCGATCGACGAGCTCGGCGAGCGCCTCTCGGCGAAGCTCGCCGCGCCCTGGACGTCCCCGAAGCTGGGCTGACCGCTCGCGCAGGGCGCTCGGGTCAGCCCGAACCCGCGGCCGTGGGCGCTCAACGGCGCGAGGGGTTCAGGCGGCAAGCGGCAGGCGCCGCAGCTCCCGCGCGGCGGCGCCCGCGCGCGAGCGGCGGGCGATGGCCATGCCCAGCGGCGTCGGCCGGTAGGACGGCTCGGTCGCCGAGACGGCCGCCGGGACGCTGCGCACGAAGCCCGCGACGCGCGCGACCGACAGCTGGAGCGCCGCGTCCTCGACGCTGAGGCGGCCCGTGCCCTGCAGCTCGCGCAGGCTCATCGGCCGATCCTCCTCCGCCAGCACGCACAGCACCTCGCGGGCGACGCTGCGGTACGGATCGGCGCGGACGACCGGAGGCGCGGGCTCGACGGGAACGATCGTGGGGGCGGTGGACATCGCGGCGCGCAATCTCGCCGGGCGCCGTCCGCGTGTCCATGAGCTGCGCGCATCTGCACGACTTCGGCAGCCTTCGCTGCAGCTTCCGCGCCGGATCGCGCAGGTTTGGCGCTGGACGGTCCCGTCCGTGCACGGACGAGGGCGCGCCCCGGCGCTACCGGACGAGCGCGGAGACGGCCGCCGTCGCGGCCTCGACGGTCGCGCGGTGGTCGTGGTCCGGATCGCCGAGGATGCGCAGCGCGAGGCCGTCGCCGAGGCCGAAGATCACCTCGGCGATCGCCTCCGGGTCGGCCAGCAGCTCCAGCACGCCCTCGTCGCGCTTGGCGCGCAGGACGCCGGCGACCAGCCGGCGGGTCCGGCGCACGAGCTCGGCGAACTCGGCGGCGATCTCGTCGTTGCGCCGCGACAGCGTGAACAGCTCGAAGGAGAGCGTGAGGAACTCGGTGTCGTCGCGCAGCATGTCCTCGAGCGTGCCGCGCAGCAGGCCGAGGAAGTCCCCCGCGCTCGCCGCCGCCACCAGCTGCTCGTCGAGCGCCGCCATGCGCAGCTCCAGGTCCCGCCGCACCACCTCGGCCAGCAGCCGCTCCTTGGAGCCGAAGTAGTAGTGCAGCAGCCCGCGCGAGACGCCCGCGTCGCGCGCGACGTGGTCGAACGTCGAGCCGGCCACGCCCCGGAGCGCGACCGACGACCGCATCGCGTCGACGATCCGCTGCGCCTTCTCCCCGCTGAGCTGCGTGCGGTCGGCGGCGGCGGCGTCCATGCGGCCGATCCTAGCTGGCCGGCCAGCCCAAGCCCAGCAAGGGCGCGGGCGGGCCGATCCTACGCCCCGAGAACGACGAAGGGCGCCCCTCGGGGCGCCCTTGGCAGCTGGTGCGTCGTCGTGCGACGGCTACGCGGCGGTGCCGGCCGGCGCGGGAGCCGGAGCGGTCGTCGACGTGTAGTCGAACTCCTCCTCGGCCCCGAAGAGCATGTCGAGGACCTTCGAGCGCAGGTCGGGGCTCAGCGCGACCGCCAGGCCGCCGGCCACCATGAGCAGCAGCAGCTTGCGCCCCATGCCGCCCTTGCGCTTCCGCCGCTTCTTGGGTCCCTCGCGCAGCGCGGTGCCGGCCTCCTTGAGGGCCTCGGCCGCGGTCTGCACGTCCTTGTGGAACTTCTTGTCGTCGGAGATGACCTTCGCCGGCGCCTTGCCGTTGCTCAGGCGCTCGTAGGCGTCACGGGCGGCCTCGAAGGCGACGCGCACGTTGTCGCGCAGGTCGTCGTCCTCGATGACCCGCTGGACGTACGGGTTCTGGCGCGCCGCGGTGACGGCGCCGGCGGCAGCGGCCGCCTTCTTCTTCTTGGCCATGCAGCTTCCCTCTTGTCGTTCGGGGGTCGTGCCTCTCGCGCGAGCATACCCGGCACCATGGGGTTGTCACGCGGGCTGCTGCAGCGCCGTCCGGAGCACGTCCGCGATCTCGCTGACCCAGACGAAGCGCAGGCGCCGCCGGAGGTGCTCGGGCACGTCCTCGGCGTCGGCCTCGTTGAGCGCCGGGGCGACGACGGTCTTGATGCCGCTGCGCTGCGCCGCCAGCGCCTTCTCCTTCAGGCCGCCGATCGGGAGCACCTGCCCGCTGAGCGTGATCTCGCCGGTCATCGCCACGTCGTCGCGCACGGGCCGGCCGCTGACCAGGGACGACAGCGCCGTGGCCATGGTGATCCCGGCGCTCGGGCCGTCCTTCGGGATGGCGCCGGCCGGGACGTGGACGTGCAGGTCGTGGTCGCCGAACCACGCGTCCTCGAGCTCGGGGGCGACCTCGTCGGCGTGCGCCTTGACCCACGTGAGCGCGGCCTGCGCCGACTCCTTCATGACGTCGCCCAGCTGGCCGGTGAGCAGCAGCTTGCCCGTTCCCGGCGTCGCGCTGGCCTCGATGAACAGCACGTCCCCGCCGACCGGCGTCCACGCCAGGCCGGTCGCGACGCCCGGCCCGGCGGTGCGCCGCTGGACGTCGGGATGGAAGCGCGGGCGGCCGAGCAGCTCGCGGACGAGCTCCGGCGTGATCGACGTGCGCGTGGGCCTGGCGCCGTCCTCCGACTCGGCCACCTGCCGGGCGACCTTGCGGCAGATCGTGCCGATCTCGCGTTCGAGCCCGCGCACGCCGGCCTCGCGCGTGTAGTCGGCGATCACGCGCCGCAGCGCCTTGTCGCCGAAGGAGATCCACGACTTGCGCAGGCCGTTGCGCTCGATCTGGCGCGGCACGAGGTAGCGCTTGGCGATCTGCAGCTTCTCGTCCTCGGTGTAGCCGGCCAGCTGGATGACCTCCATGCGGTCGCGCAGCGGACCGGGCACGCGGTCGAGGTCGTTGGCCGTGCACACGAACATGACCTTCGAGAGGTCGAACGGCACGTCGAGGTAGTGGTCGCGGAACGTGGCGTTCTGCTCGGGGTCGAGCACCTCGAGCATCGCGCTCGACGGGTCGCCGCGGAAGTCGGCGCCCATCTTGTCGATCTCGTCGATCATGAACAGCGGGTTGCTCGTGCCGGCGTCGCGCAGCGCGCGGAGAATCGTGCCCGGCATCGCGCCGATGTAGGTGCGCCGGTGGCCGCGGATCTCGGCCTCGTCGCGCACGCCGCCGACGCTGATGCGCTCGAAGCGGCGGCCGAGCGCGCGGGCGATGGATCGCCCCAGCGAGGTCTTGCCGACGCCGGGCGGGCCCGCGAAGCACAGGATCGAGCCACGCGCGTCCGGCTTCAGCCGCCGCACGGCGAGGAACTCGAGGATGCGTTCCTTGACCGCCTCGATGTCGTAGTGGTCGGCGTCGAGCACCTCGCGCGCGTGCGCGAGGTCGAGGTCGTCCTCGGTGACGATGCTCCACGGCAGCGACGCGATCCACTCGAGGTAGGTGCGGATGACGCCGTGCTCGGCGGCCTGCGCCGGGAGCTGCTCGAGGCGCCGCAGCTCGCGGTCGGCCTGCTTGCGCACCTCCTCCGGCAGCTCGACGGCCGCCAGCTGGTCGCGCAGCTCGCGCGCCTCGGCCGCCGACTCGTCGAACTCCCCCAGCTCCTCCTGGATGGCCTTGAGCTGCTGGCGCAGGACGTACTCGCGCTGGCCCTTGTCGATCTCCGACTGGACCTGCGACTGGATCTCCGAGCCGATCGAGATGACCTCGAGCTCGCGCGCGAGGACCTCCGCGAGCCGGCGCAGCCGCCGGCCGACGTCGACCTCCTCGAGCAGCTCCTGCTTCTCCTCGGCGCGCATGCGCAGCGAGCCCGCGATGAGGTGGCTGAGCGCCGACGGGTCGTCGATGTTGGCGACGGCGAGCTGCAGCTCCTCCGGCAGGTACGGCACCTGCTCGACGATGCGGCTGAACGTCTCCTGCACGTTGCGCATCAGCGCCGTCAGCTCGGGCGACTCGCGCACCACGTCCGGCAGCTCCTCGACGCGCGCCGCGAGGTACGGCACCTCGCGCTCCCAGCCGGTGATCCGCACGCGCTGCGCGCCCTGGACGAGGATCCGCAGCGTCCCGTCGGGCACCTTGAGCATCCGCGCGACGGCGCCCACGACCCCCACCTCGTGCAAGTCGCCGGGCCCCGGCGTCTCGAGCTCCGGGTTGCGGGAGGCGACCATGACCAGCAGGCGGTCGCCGGCCAGCACGTCGTTGACCAGCTGGATGGAGCGCTCCTGGCCGATGGCCAGCGGCGTGAGCGTGTCGGGCAGCGGCACGCTCTCGCGCAGCGGCAGCACCGGGAGCGCCTCCGGCACGCGGCTGCGCGTGCCCACCTCGACGGGGCGTCCGGCGCCCTCCGCGCTGATCTCGATCACGACTCGGCGTCCGGATCCGGGACCTCGATCGGCACGCGCCGCGAGCTGCGCTCCGGGCGGGCCAGCGGCAGCTCGACGCGCAGGATGCCGTCGCGGTACGTCGCGCGGGCCTGGTCGGCGATCACATCGGCGCCCAGCGGGATGACGCGGCGAAACGGCCCGAAGTCGATCTCCAGCTGCTGGTAGACGCGTCCCTCGGCCTCCGCGGCCCGGCGGTGGCCGGCGATGACCAGCTCGCGGCCCTCGATCTCCAGGCCGATCTCGTCAGGGTCGATGCCCGCCAGCTCGGCGTGGACCACCGCCCGGGGCGGGTCCGACTCCGACGGCGTCTCGTAGAAGACGTCGACGGCGGGCGAGAAGCCCCCGCGGTGGCGGGGCCCCAGGACGCCGCCGCCGAAGACGTCGCCGAACAGCTCGTCCATCTCGCGGCGCATCCGCTCGAAGTTGGCGAAGAGGTCGCGCTCCGCAGGCACGTGCCCGAATGTACCCGCCTGCCGCCGATCTCGTAGGCGGCGCTCAGATCTCGTAGACGGCGCCCTCGCGCGCGAGCGTCACCGGGCCCGCGAACGTCCGCTCCGCCTCGCGGCGCACCCACTGCTCGTCCAGCTCGTCGGAGAAGTGGGTGAGCACCAGGCGGCCCGCGTTGGCGCGCGCGCCGTGCTCGCCGGCCTCGGCCGGAGTCAGGTGGCCGCGCACGCCGCCCTGCTCGGGTCGCGGCAGCGTGGCCTCGATCATGAGCAGGTCCGTGCCCGCCGCGAACCGCACGAGCTCGTCGGTCGGCGCGCTGTCGGCCCCGTAGGTGAAGCGCCGCGGCGGGTCGTCGTCGACGGACCGCACGTCGACGGCGCAGGTCGGCAGGAAGTGCGGGACCTCGCAGAAGCGCAGGCGCAGCTGGCCGGCGGCGAGCTCGTCGTCCGGCCCGTACTCGTGCAGCTCGAAGGCCCGCTCGATGAGGTCCTCGCTGCCCCAGGCGCCGACGACGCGCCGGAACGTCTGGGCCGCCCCGCGCGGCGCGTGGAGCACCGGGCGCGCCGGCCGGTCGGTGCCGGGCCAGCGGTCGACCGGCACCGGCTGCTGGCGCGGCGCATAGGTGAGCGCGTACGCGTACGGGACGAGGTCGAGGAAGTGGTCGGCGTGCAGGTGCGAGACCACCACCGCGTCGACCGCCACGTAGTCGCGGAGCTGCCGCAGCTTGGAGAACACGCCGTTGCCGCAGTCGAGCAGCACGCAGCTCCCGGCCTCCTCGACGAGGTAGCCGCTGCAGGCCCCGCCGGCGTCCTGCCAGGAGGGCGACTTGCCCAGCACGGTGATGCGCACGTCGGCCGAACCGATCCTCTCGCGCGCAGACCCTAACGGCTGCCGGAGGTCCGACGGCTGTCCGCGGCGCTCAAGGTCCTGGCTCAGGACTCGATCCAGAGTGCGACATGGCGTTGGGGACCGGCTTCTCCTATCCGTTCACCGACCCCCTCGGGGCGGCGGACGGCGCACCGCCCGAGGCCCATCGCAACCGGGCCCGGCAGGCGCTCATGGCCCTGTACCTCATGGGCGCCGCGACCCTTGCCGTGACCCTGATCACGCCGGACAGCAACACCTCCGACCACGGCGGGATCGCCATCATCGGGCTGCTCATGCTCTCGGTGTCGGCGACGCTGCGCGTCTGGCGGACGTCGCCCGATGCCGTGGTGCTGGCCACCTACCCCCTCGGCATCGGGCTGATCGCCGCGCTGGTGGCCGTCGCCGAGCCGATCGCGCTGATCCCGATCTTCTACGTCTGGCCGTGCGTCCTGGCCGCGTACTTCCTCCAGCGGCGCGAGGTCGCCCTGACGTTCGTGCTCGTGGCCGTGAGCTTCGCGGTCGTCCTGCGCTGGTGGGTCGTGCCGGACGCGCGCATGATCCAGTGGGTGAGCATCGTCGTGGTCGGCGCCGTGCTCACCGGCCTGATCGTCGCCCTGAAGGACCGTCTCGCCGTGGCGCTGGTGGGCCTGCGCGAGCTCGCCGCGCGCGATCCGCTGACGGGGGCGCTGAACCGGCGGGCGTTCGCCGAGGCCATCGACGCCGCCGTCGCGCGCGTGCGCCGCGGCGAGCAGCCGTGCGCGGTGGCCGTGCTGGACATCGACCGCTTCAAGAGCATCAACGACCGCTTCGGCCACGCCGAAGGCGACCGTGCGCTCCGCCACCTGACCACCGTGGTGACCGAGCGAACCCGCGGCGCGGACGTCGTCGGGCGCATGGGCGGCGAGGAGTTCGCGGTGCTGCTCCACAGCGCCGACGCGGCCGGCGCCGCCCGCTTCGGCGAAGACGTCCGCACGGCGCTCGCGGCGCTCGGGGACGACCCCGCCACGTCGTTCACCGTGAGCATCGGCGTCGCCGCGCTGGACGACGGCGACGGCACCGCCGAGAGCATGCTCCTGGCCGCCGACCGGGCGCTCTACACGGCCAAGGACACGGGCCGCGATCGCGTCGTGCGCGCGACGCCGCGGCCGTCGCGCACCACCGGCTGACCGGCGCAGCGTCCCGACCCGCAGCCGCGCGGGCTGGGACACTGGGACGGCATGTCGTTCGACACCGTCGCGCTGGTCTTCGGCGCCGCCCTCATCGTCGGCGCCCTCCTGTCGGGCGTCGCCAAGCGGAGCTTCCTCTCCCTCACCGCGCTGTTCGTGCTCGCGGGGATCGCCCTCGGCGACGGGGGCGCGGGCGTGCTGCAGTTCGACGCGACGTCGAGCTTCGTGCACGACCTCGCGGTCGTGGCGCTGGTGGTGATCCTCTTCCGCGACGGGCTCGAGGTCGAGGCGGAGATGCTCCAGAAGGCCTGGCACCTGCCGCTGCGCAAGCTCGTGCTCGCGATGCCCCTGACCGCGGGGATCGTCGCCGTCGCGGCCCACGCGTTCACGGGCCTGAGCTGGACCGAGTCGTTCCTGCTCGGCGCGCTGCTGTCGCCCACCGACCCGGTGCTGTCCTCGAGCGTCGTCACCAACCCGCGCGTGCCGCGCCTCGTCCGCCACTCGCTGAACCTCGAGTCCGGCCTCAACGACGGGCTCGCGCTGCCGCCGGTGCTCGCGCTGACGGCGGCGCTCACCGTCGACAGCGACTTCTCATGGCCGACGTTCGTCCTGCAGGACGTCGGGCTCGGCCTCGTCTTCGGCGTCGCGATCGGGTTCGCGGCCTCCTACGTCCTGCCGCGCGAGCGCGGCCTGGGCACCGCGATCCCCGAGCACCAGCGCTCGCTCTACGCGCTCGGCGTGGCGTTCCTGACCTACGGGCTGACCGTGCTGGAGCCCAGCGGCAACGGCTTCATCGCGGTCTTCGTCTGCGCGATCACGGTGGGGATCCGGCGCCCGGACGTGCGGACGTGCTTCGAGCATCGCGCCGACGACCTCGTCGAGATCGTCAAGCTCGGGATCTTCGTCGTCTTCGGGTCGCTGCTGACCTTCGACCACCTGTTCTCCGATGGCTGGGCCGCCGTCGGCGTGGTCGCCGTGACGCTGCTGCTCGCCCGCCCGGTCGCGGTGTTCGCCGCGCTGGCGGGCACCAAGACCGACGTCGCCACCGCCGGGTTCATGGCCTGGTTCGGCCCCAAGGGCGTGGCGACGATGACGTTCTCGCTGCTCGTGCTCGCCGAGGGCATCGGCGCCGGCCGCGAGATCTTCGACCTGGCGGCGCTGGTCGTCGTCTGCTCGGTGCTCCTGCACGGGCTGACCGACCACCCCGGCTCGGAGTGGATGGCCCGGCGCGCGGAGGCCGACGAGCGCGCCGCCCGCGAGCCGGCGCCCGCCTAGAAGCTGGTGATGACCGTGCGCACGCCCTCGTGGCGGTCCATCGCCGCGAAGGCGTCGTTGACCTCGTCGAGCGCGATGCGCCGCGTCACGAAGGCGTCGAGGTCGAGCTTGCCCTCGAGGTACAGGTCGACGAGCTCCGGCACGCGGTCGCGGCCCTTCGCGCCGCCGAACGACGCGCCGGCGATCCGCCGGCCGGTGATGAGGTAGCGCGGGACGACCTCGAGCACCTCGCCCTTGCCGGCGACGCCGGCGATGACGCACTGCCCCCACCCCATCCGCGCGGCCTCGACGGCCTGGCGCATGACCTGCACGTTCCCGGTCGCCTCGATGGTGAAGTCGGCGCCGAAGCCACCGGTCATGTCGAGGATGCGCTGCACGGCGTCGGGGCCGCCGGTGAAGGTGTCGGTCGCGCCATGGGCACGGGCCTGCGCCAGCCGTCCCTCGTCGAGGTCGACGCAGATGATCCGCTCGGCGCCGGCGAGCTTGGCGCCGGCGACCGCGCCGAGGCCGACGAGGCCCGCGCCGAAGACGGCGACCGTCGACCCGGGCTCGACCTTGCCGACGTACAGCGCGGCGCCGATGCCGGTGGTCGCGCCGCAGGCCAGGGTGCAGACGACGTCCAGCGGCGCGGCGGGATCGACCTTGGCCAGCGCGATCTCGGGCATGACGGTCGCCTCGGCGAACGTCGAGGTGCCCATGAAGTGGCGGATGCGCTCGTCGCCGCGGTGCAGCCGCGTCGTGCCGTCGGGCAGGTAGCCGAGGTTCTGCTGGTCGCGGATGGCGAGGCAGAGGTTCGTCTTGTCGCTGCGGCAGTGCAGGCACTCGCGGCACTGGGGCGAGAACAGCGTGACGACGTGGTCGCCCGGCTGGAGCGAGGTCACGCCCTCGCCGACCGCCTCGACGACGCCAGCGCCCTCGTGCCCGAGGACGGTGGGCGCGTAGCCCGACGGGTCGGCGCCCGAGGCGGTGTACAGGTCGGTGTGGCAGACGCCGCAGGCGGCCAGCCGCACGAGCACCTCGCCCGGGCCCGGGCCGTCGAGGTCCACCTCCTGGACGACGAGCGGCTGGGCGAACTCCTCCAGGACGGCAGCGCGGATCTTCATGGTGCGCTCGACCCTAGCGCCGGTGGCCGGCCCGAGCGCGCCGGGCGTCTAGCCGTGGAGGGCGGCCTGCTCGGAGGCGTTGGGGAACGCCCAGGCCGCCGTCGTGCGCCCCGGCTGGCGGAAGTGGAAGCGCAGCTGGCGCGGCGGGCGCAGGCCGTCGGGATGGTCCGGCCGGAAGGTGGCGCAGGGCTCGTCGAGGGTCAGGGCGCAGAGCAGGTTGCAGCGGAAGTAGCAGTCCTCGCAGCTCGGCTTCCGCCCCTTGGCACGCCCCCTCGACATCCGGCTCTGGACTCCTTCCTCTTGCAACAGCGCATTCACGACGGCGCGCATCGAAGCACGTCTTCGCGACGCGCCGCAACGCCGCTTCTCGCAAATCGCAAACATCTCGTGAACGGCGTCCGATGCGCTTCCCGCAAATGCCGTAGAAAGCGTCGAAATCGCTGGAAATAGCGGGAATCGGGCGCCGTTTGACGCTCTTTGCGGGCAGGATGCAGCTGTCAGGCGCCGACGGGGCGCCGACCTGCTATGCCGCCGCCTCGACGCGGTCGGCGATCAGGCGGGCGAGCGCCAGCGAGGACGTCGCCGCCGGCGACGGCGCGTTGCGGACGTGCAGCGCGCCGGCTGCCTCGGCCACGACGAAGTCGTCGACCAGCGACCCGTCGCGCCCGACGGCCTGGGCGCGGACGCCCGCGGGCCCCGAGACGACGTCCGCCGCGGTGAGCGCCGGCACGTACCGCGCGCAGGCCGCGACGAAGGCGCGCCGGCTCGACGCCAGGCGGAGCTCCGAGATGCCGGTGCGCCACCAGTGCCGCATCATCCGCCACGTGCCCGGCCAGCGCAGCGTCTCGCCCAGGTCCCGCGGCCGGACGGTCGACAGGCGGTAGGCATCGCGGGCGGCGACCAGCAGCGCCGTGGGTCCGAGCAGCACCTCGCCGTCGATGCGCTTGGTGAGGTGGACGCCGAGGAACGGCAGGTCGGGGTCCGGCACCGGGTAGATGAGCCCGCGCACCAGGTGCCGGGCCTCCGGCCGCAGCCGCAGGTAGGCGCCGCGGAACGGCACGATCCGCGGATCGGGGTCGGCGCCGGCGGCGACGGCGAGCCGGTCGGACCACGCCCCCGCGCACGTCACCGCCCGGCGGGCGCGCAGCTCGCCGCGCGCGTGCGTCAGCACGGTGCGCCCGTCGCGGCGCTCCATGCCCGAGACCGGGCAGCCGGTGGCCACGACCGCCCCGTCGGCCCGCAGCTGCCGCGCGAGCGCCTCGGCGACGCCGGGGAAGTCGGCGATCCCGGTCTCGGGCGAGTGCAGCGCTGCGATGCCGGTGGCGTGCGGCTCGATGGCCATCAGCTCGTCGGCTTCGATGCGGCGCAGGCCCGGCACGCCGTTCGCCCGCCCGCGCGCCTCCAGCTCGTCGAGGCGCGGCAGCTCCGACGCGTCGGTGGCGACGATGACCTTGCCGCAGCGCTCGTGCGCCACGCCGTGCTGCTCGCAGAACGCGTACAGCTCGCGCATCCCCTCCACGCACAGCCGCGCCTTCAGCGATCCCGGGGCGTAGTAGATGCCCGCGTGGACGACGCCGGAGCTCGACCCGGTCTGGTGGCGCCCCACCCGCTGCTCGCGCTCCAGGACGACGACGCGGTCGGCGGGCCGCCGGCGCTGCAGCTCCCGCGCGGTGGCCAGCCCGACGATCCCGCCGCCGACGACGGCGACGTCGCACTCGCCGGTGGGGTCGTCGGGCGCCACACCGGGATCCTACGACGGCGGGCCCGGGCATGATGCTGCGCATGACGGTCCTCGTCACGGGCGCCAGCGGGTATGTCGGCGCCGCTCTCGTGCCCCGCCTGCACGCCACCGGCCTGGCCATCCGCGCGTTCGGGCGCGATCGCGCGCGGATCGCCGCCGCCGGGGTCCAGGGCGTCGACGTCGTCACCGGCGACGCGGTCACCGGAGACGGCCTCGACGAGGCGCTCGCCGGCATCGACGTCGCCTACTTCCTCATCCACTCCATGGAGGCGGCGGCCGGCGACGGCTTCGCGGCCCGCGAGCTCCGGGCCGCCGACAACTTCGCCCGTGCCGCCCGCGCCGCCGGGCTGCGGCGCGTCGTCTACCTCGGCGGGCTCGTGCCGTCCCGGGGGCGCGCCTCGGCGCACCTGGCCAGCCGGCTGGCCGTCGAGGAGACCCTGCTCGGCGCCGCCCCGGAGGTGCTGGCCCTGCGCGCGTCGATCGTCATCGGCGCCCGCTCGCGGTCGTTCCGGTTCCTGGTCCGCCTCGTCGAGCGCGTGCCCGTCATGCCGCTGCCGGCCTGGCGTGACCACCGCACGCAGCCGATCGACGGACGTGACGTGCTGGCGTTCCTCGAGGCGGGTGGCTCCTCCGATGCGGTCCGCGGGCCGATGTCGCTCGACATCGCAGGGCCGGACGTCGTCACCTACGGCGAGCTCGTCGAGCGAATCCGCGACGCGCTGCTCGTCGGACGGGCCCGGCTGCGGCTCGGCTTCAACCTCACACCGGTCGCCAGCCGCGTGGCCGCGGCGATCGCCGGCGAGGACCATGGGCTCATCGGCCCCCTGATGGAGGGCCTGGAGGGCGACCTCCTGCCGCGCGACGACTCCGCGCCGGGCCTGCTCGGCGTGCGGCTGCACCGCCTCGACGCGGCGATCGAGCGGGCGCTGCGCGACTGGGAGGCGGTGGAGCCGCTGCGCGGCCGTTAGGGTCTGGACGTGTGAGCGAGGTCGTGACGAGCATCGACATCGACGCCCCGCTGGACGAGGTCTGGCGCACGGTGATGGATCCCGCGCGCCTCGGGCAGTGGGTGACCATCCACCGCAAGCTCCTCTCGCACTCCGATGACGAGATGGAGCAGGTGCTGTGCCTGCGCGGCGCCAACTTCAAGGTGCACTGGCACCTCACCGTCAACGACGCCCCGCACCGCGCCGAGTGGCAGGGCCGCGGACCCGCGCGCTCGCACGCGGAGACCGAGTACCGGCTCCGCGACAACGGGCGCGGCGGCACGCACTTCGACTACCGCAACGAGTTCCGCGCCCCGCTCGGGCCCCTCGGCGCGATCGCCAGCCGCGCGCTGGTCGGCGGCCTGCCCGCCAAGGAGGCCGACGCCTCCCTGCGGCGCCTCAAGGCGCTGCTCGAGAACGGCCGCTGACGGTCAGCTCACAGGGTGATGCGCGGCCGCTTCGCAGGTTGTCCTGCGGTGCGTTGACCGTCAGCGTCGTTCCTGTGACACTCTTCCACTAACACTAACTTTTATCAGGGGTACTGACGACATGGCGGATTTCCTCGACGAGAAGCGGCGCGAGATGCAAGAGCGCCTCAAGGAGCTCAAGCCGCTGGTGGACGAGTACCACCGGCTGGAGGCGGCGGTGCGCGCGCTCGACGGCGTCGGCGCCGAGCCGGCGCCCGCGCGTGGCGCGGGGGGCCGCCGTCGCGGCGGTGGCGGCGAGAGCGGCGGGCGGCGCGGCCGGCCGCGCGGCAGCGGCACGCGCGGCAAGCAGGCGCTGGAGCTCGTGCGCGAGAACCCGGGCATCAGCATCCCGGAGATGGCCGAGCGGATGGGGATCCAGCAGAACTACCTCTACCGCGTCCTCCCGACCCTGCAGAAGGAGGGCATGGTCCGCAAGGAGGGGCGCGGCTGGCACGCGATGGACGCGGCGTAGGCCGAGGACGCCGCCCAGGGGGCGTCGACTCGGTCGCGGGAGACGGCCCAGAGAGCCGTTCCCGCATGCACCGGTGGAACCGAGCGACCGCGACCTCCGTCGACCCGAACGGGCGACGGAGACCGCGGACGCCGCGGGAATGGCCCCCTGGGCCATCTCCCGCAAGGCCTCAGAGGGCGAGCGCCCTCTGGGCGATCAACCGATGAGGCCCAGCGACTTGACGCCGTCCCGCTCGCCCTTGAGCTCGTTGACCGTGATGTCGATCTTGGACTGGGCGAAGTCGCCGACCTCGAGGCCCTCGACGATCTCGTAGTCGCCGCCGCTGCAGCGGACGGGGAAGCTCGAGATCAGGCCCTCCTCGACGCCGTACTCGCCGTGCGAGACGACGGCCATCGAGCGCAGGCCGTCGGCGCCCAGCGCCCAGTCGCGGACGTGGTCGATGGCCGCGTTCGCCGCGCTGGCGGCCGAGGAGGCGCCGCGCGCCTCGATGATCTCGGCGCCGCGCTTGCCGACGCGCGGCAGGTACTCGTTCTCGTACCAGGCCATGTCGTCGACGGCGTCGACGGCCTTCTGGCCGTTGACCTTGGCGTTGAACAGGTCGGGGAACATCGTCGGCGAGTGATTGCCCCACACGACGAGGTCCTGGACGTCCTCGACGCCCACCGCGAGCTTGTTGGCCAGCTGGGCGACGGCGCGGTTCTCGTCGAGGCGCGTCATGGCCGTGAAGCGCTCGCGCGGGACGTCCGGCGCGTTGTTCATGGCGATCAACGCGTTGGTGTTGGCCGGGTTGCCGACGACGAGGATCTTGACGTCGTCCGCGGCGTGGTCGTTGATGGCCTTGCCCTGCGGGCGGAAGATCTGGCCGTTGGCCTCGAGCAGGTCGGCGCGCTCCATGCCCTTGGTGCGCGGCCGCGCGCCGATGAGCAGGCCGACGTTGGTGCCGTCGAAGGCCTCGTTGACGTCGGCGGTGATGTCGATGGCCTCCAGCAGCGGGAAGGCGCAGTCGATGAGCTCCATCGCGGTGCCCTCGGCCGCCTTCAGCGCGGGCTCGATCTCCAGCAGCCGCAGGCGGATCTTCTCGTCGGGGCCGAGCAGCTGCCCGGACGCGATGCGGAAGAGGATGGCGTATCCGATGGCGCCGGCGGCACCGGTCACGGTGACTGTCTTGGACATGGTCGAAACCTATCGGTGGTGGGTTATCGGGGCAGGGAGGCGAGCGCCTCGTTGAAGGTCGTGCTCGGGCGCATGGCGGCGGCGGCCCGCTCGGGATCCGGCTGGTAGTACCCGCCGATGTCCACGGGCGAGCCCTGGACGCCGTTGAGCTCGGCGACGATCGCGCGCTCCTCGTCGGCCAGGCGCTGGGCCAGCGGCGCGAACGTCGCGGCCAGCTCGGCGTCCTCCTCCTGCTGCGCCAGCTCGCGCGCCCAGTGGAGCGCCAGGTAGAAGTGGCTGCCGCGGTTGTCGAGCTCGCCCGCCTTCCGCGACGGCGAACGCCCCTCCTCCAGCAGGCTGCCGGTCGCCCGGTCCAGCGTGTCGGCCAGCAGCTTGGCGCGCGCGTTGCCGGTCTTCTCAGCGAGCATCTCGAACGAGACGGCCAGGGCCAGGAACTCGCCGAGCGAGTCCCAGCGCAGGTGGTTCTCCTGCAGGAACTGCTGGACGTGCTTGGGCGCCGAGCCGCCGGCGCCGGTCTCGAACAGGCCGCCGCCGTGCATGAGCGGCACGATCGAGAGCATCTTCGCGCTGGTGCCCAGCTCGAGGATCGGGAACAGGTCCGTGAGGTAGTCGCGCAGGACGTTGCCGGTCACCGAGATGGTGTCCTCGCCGCGGCGGGCGCGCTCGAGGGTGAAGCGGGCCGCCTCGGCGACGGGCAGGATCTCGATCTGCAGGCCGTCGGTGTCCAGCGCCTCCAGGGCCGGGCGCACCTTCTTCAGCAGCTCGGCGTCGTGCGGGCGGGTCTCGTCGAGCCAGAGCACGGCGGGCGCGCCGGTGGCGCGGGCGCGGCCGACCGCGAGGCGGACCCAGTCCTGGATCGGCGCGTCCTTGGTCTGGCACGCGCGCCAGATGTCGCCGGCCTCGACCTCGTGCTCGAGCAGCGTGGTGCCGCCGGCGTCGACGACGCGCACGGTGCCCGCCGCAGCGATCTCGAAGGTCTTGTCGTGCGAGCCGTACTCCTCGGCCTTCTGCGCCATCAGGCCGACGTTGGGGGTCGTGCCCATGGTGGAGGGGTCGAAGGCGCCGTGCTCCCTGCAGTGCTCGATCGTCTCGGCGTACAGCGCGGCGTAGCTGGAGTCCGGGATCACGCACTTGGTGTCCTGCTGGACCCCGTCGGCCTTCCACCCCTGGCCGGACGCCCGGATGAGCGCGGGCATCGAGGCGTCGATGATCACGTCGCTGGGGACGTGGAGGTTGGTGATGCCGCGGTCCGAGTCCACCATGTAGAGGTCGGGGCCGGCGGCCAGGGCGCGGTCGACCGCCTCCTTGGCCTCGGGGTGCGCGCCGAGCAGGGAGCCGAGGCCGTCGTTGGGGCTGACGTCGTCGACGCCGGCGTACGGCTCGTCGCCGACGAACGCGCGGACGGCGTGGCCGAAGATGATGGGGTCGGAGACCTTCATCATGGTGGCCTTCAGGTGCACCGAGAAGAGCACGCCCTGCTGCTTGGCGTCGGCGATCTCGCGCGCGAAGAAGGCGTCCAGCGCGGCGCGGCGCATGACCGCGGCGTCGAGCACCTCCCCGGCCTGCAGCCCCAGCCCGTCCTTGAGGACCGTCGTGGTGCCGTCCTGGGCGACGTGCTCGATCCGGACGGTCGTCGCCTCCGCGACGGTGGTCGAGCGCTCGGTCGAGCGGAAGTCGCCCTCGTCCATGGTCGCCACGTGCGTCCTGGAGTCCGACGACCACGCGCCCATCGAGTGCGGGTGCTTGCGGGCGAAGGCCTTCACCGAGGCGGGCGCCCGGCGGTCGGAGTTGCCCTCGCGCAGCACCGGGTTGACGGCGCTGCCCTTGACGGCGTCGTAGCGCGCGCGGATGTCGCGCTCCTCGTCGGTGGCGGGCTCGTCCGGGTAGCCGGGGATCGCGTAGCCCTGCTCCTGCAGCTCCTTGATCGCCGCCTTGAGCTGCGGCACCGAGGCGCTGACGTTGGGCAGCTTGATGATGTTGGCGTCGGGCGTCTTGGCCAGCTCGCCGAGCTCGGCGAGCGCGTCCGGCACGCGCTGCTCGGGCGTGAGGCGGTCCGGGAAGTGGGCCAGGATCCGGCCGGCCAGCGAGATGTCGCGGAGCTCGAGCTCGACGCCGGCCGTCGCCGCGAACGCCTCGACGATGGGCAGCAGCGACTTCGTCGCCAGCGCCGGCGCCTCGTCGGTGTGGGTGTAGATGATCTTCATGAAGGTCCCGTTCTCGGTGCGCAAGGCGCCGAACGCTAGCGCTCGGGCCTGTTCGGCCCGGTCCGCACCCGGGCCCACCCCCTCCCCGTCCGCGCG